>NZ_JBIRTX010000002.1:0-775894 GCF_044334895.1 Streptomyces sp. NPDC020681
CCCGGCCCACAACCTGACATCAGCAAGGTCCCCACCCATAACCACACCAACGACTGAACTGCCCAACCGTCACGGCAAACACCGTTGCAGTACTAGGGCCTGTCGTTTGGATCAGGCCCTGGGCGTCCTCCGATTGACGCGGGCCGTCAAGTGGTGGCGGGCTCGCCTCCCCGATCCCGCACCATGGAGCGCGTGAGCGTGACCATCGACATCGCAGGGCTCCCCCAGGAGCGCGTCGTCTTCGACATATCCCCACTCGCCGAGCTCGGCGTGGCGCTGCACGCGCTCGCCGAGCCCGCGCACCACCCGGGGCTGCACGGCTGGGCCACCGCGACCGCCGCCGCGCTCAAGCCCGATCTCGCCGACCGGATGCACGAGGCCGACTTCCTGTGGCGGTCGACGTTCTCGGACGTCTTCATGCCGTTCGCCGGACTGCCCGCGGGCGGAGCCGTGGGCGAGCGTGCGGGTGCCACGATCGCCGAGGAGCTGGATCTGCTCGACCGGCTCGACGACGAGCGGTTCGTCTCCGCCGCGCTGGAGTTCACCTGCGCCAGTAGGTACGGGACCGGCGCCCCCTCCGCCCTCAGCGACCCCGCCCGCCGCGAGCGGGCGCTCGAACTCGCCGCCAACCGAGGACCCACGCAGCTGGCCTTCACCCGGCGGCTGCTGGACGACCCCGCTTCCGTACGCGCCTGGGTGCGTCGCCTGTTCGAGGACTGCGACCAGGCCTTCTTCGCCGACACCTGGCGCCGGGTCGCCCCTGCGCTCGCGGCCGACGCCCGCCACAAGACCGATGTGCTGCACCGCAAGGGCCTGGCCGACGCCCTGCACGCCGTGTCGCCGGCGCTCACGGTGGACGAGGACGGGACCCGTATCAGCGCCGACAAGCTCGCGGACGGCCGGACGACGGCGGTCGACCCGGCCGTCGGCGCCGGGCTCACTCTCGTTCCGACGAGCTTCGGCTGGCCGCACCTGATGGTGCTGCACGCGCCCGGCTGGCGGCCGGTGATCCACTATCCGGTCGCCTCGCCCGGGCTGCCCGGACCCGCGCCCGTCGAGCTGCTGAAGCTGCGGATGGAGGCGCTGGCCCACCCCATGCGCATGCGCCTGTGCCGCAAACTCGCCCGCGCTGCGTTCACGACGAGCGAACTGGCCGACGTGTACAACCTCACCGCGCCCGAAGTCTCCCGTCATCTGGCCGTGCTGAAGAAGGCCGGGCTCATCTCCACGCGCCGGCGCGGCCGTTATGTACTGCACCAGCTGGACGTCGCCGCGGTGGCCCGCCTCGGCAGCGACTTCCTGGAGACGGTCCTGCGCTGAACGGTCCTGTGCTGAGCGGTCCTGCGCCAGGGCCTGTTCGGGACGAGAGGCCTAGGCGCCGATGCGCAGCAGGAGCTTGCCGGTCGTCGCGCGGCTCTCCATCAGCCGGTGCGCCTCCGCCGCCTCCGCGAGCGGCAGTTCGGCGGTGACGGGCAGTTCCACCTCGCCGTCGGCGACCAGCCGGAAGGCCCGCTCGGACAGCGTCCGCAGCGCCTGCGGCGCGGTCCCCGCAAGCGTCATGATCGAGAATGCGGTCACCGACCGTGCGCCGGGGGCGAGTTCGGCCGTGCCGAACTGCCAGGCAGCCTCGTCGCTCGTGTTGCCGAAGGACACCACCCGTCCGAACGGCGAAAGGCAGTCCAGCGCGTGGCGCAGTGCGTCACCGCCGATCGGGTCGAGCAGCAGGTCGACGCCGCGCCCGCCGGTGGCGTCCGCCAGCCGCGCCGCCCAGTCGTCGCCGACGAAGACCTGGTCGTAGCCGTGCTTCAGCGCGAACTCGGCCTTGGCGGGCGACGACACCACTCCGTACACCGTGACCTCGCCGACCCGCTTGGCCAGCTGTCCCGCGGCCGTGCCGACTCCGCCTGCCGCGCCGTGCACCAGCACGCTCTCGCCGGACCGCAGCCGGCCGGCCTCGTGGACGAGCGCGTGCGCGGTCGGCAGCACGGTCGGCAGGGTGGCGGCGGTACGCAGCGAGAGCCCGGCCGGTACGGCGAAGGTCTGCGCGGCCGGGGCGAGCGCGACCTCCGCATAGCCGCCGCCCACGGTGAAGGCGGCGACCTCCTGGCCGACGGCCAGGCCGGTGACGCCCTCGCCGAGCGTCCGGATGCGGCCCGAGACCTCAAGTCCCGGACGGAAAGGCAGGCTTGGCACGCGGTAGCCGGTGCGCCGTGCCTTGATCTCGGCGAAGTTCACTCCGGCGTACGCGACATCGACGGCGACCTCTCCGGGGCCGGGCTCGGGCGCATCCACCTCGGCCAGTCGCAGCACTTCGGGGCCGCCGTACTCCGTCACCTGGATTGCGCGCATGCCGGACTCCTCCGCCGGGAGCACTCAGAGAGTGTTCAATGAAAAGCGAACACTTTGAGTGTACGGGCGCCATCGAACACTGCGCAAGGAGGAAACGCTCCGGTCCGACGGTCGCGTCAGGACGCCGGCCCGCCGCCCGCCCGCACCAGGCCCGACTCGTACGCCAGCACCACCACCTGCACCCGGTCCCGCAGGTTCAGCTTCGTGAGGATGCGGCCCACATGGGTCTTGACCGTGGCTTCCGAGAGCACCAGACGGCCCGCGATCTCGCCGTTCGACAGGCCCTGCGCGACCAGCATCATCACCTCGCGCTCGCGCTCGGTGAGCCGCTCCAGCTCCTTGTTGCGGGGCTCGCTGCCGCTGCTCGGGAGCATCGGCGAGAAGCGGTCCAGGAGACGGCGCGTGGTGGACGGCGCGACGACCGCGTCGCCGCTGTGGACCGAGCGGATCGCGCCCAGCAGCTCGGCCGGCGGCACGTCCTTGAGCATGAAGCCGCTCGCGCCCGCCTTCAGCCCGGAGAAGGCGTACTCGTCCAGGTCGAAGGTGGTCAGGATCAGCACCTTCGGCGCGTCCGGCTCCGCACAGATGCGGCGGGTCGCCTCGACGCCGTCCAGCCGCGGCATGCGGACGTCCATCAGCACGACGTCGACGGCCGTCGAGCGGAGGATGTCGATCGCCTCCGCGCCGTCGCCCGCCTCCGCCACGACCTCCATGTCCGGCTGTGCGGCGAGCACCATCCGGAAGCCGGTGCGCAGCAGCACCTGATCGTCGACGAGCATCACGCGGATGGACATGTCAGTGGTGTCCTCGGTCTGTAGGGGCTAGTGGGCGGGCTTGAGCGGGAGCAGTGCGCTGATCCGGAATCCGCCGCCGGGCCGGGGCCCCGCGTCCAGCGTGCCGCCGACCATACCGACCCGTTCCCGCATGCCGATGAGCCCGTGGCCCTTGCCGTCGGCGCCGCCGTCCTCGTACAGCTCGTGCGCCGAGCCGCGGCCGTCGTCCTCGACCAGCAGGCCGAGGCCGTCGTCGAAGTAGACGAGCCGCACGCTGGCGCCGACCTCCGGGCCGCCGTGCTTGCGGGTGTTGGTCAGGGCCTCCTGCACGATGCGGTACGCGGTGAGCTCGACGCCGCTCGGCAGCTGCCGCGGCGTCCCCTCGATCTTGAAGTCCACGGTGAGACCCGCGCGGCGCACCTGCTCGACCAGGTCCTCGATCTGCTGCACGTCCGGCTGCGGGACGTACTCGCCGCCCTCCTGGACGTCGCCGGTGCGCAGCACGCCGAGCAGCCGCCGCATCTCCGCGAGCGCCTGGCGGCCGGTGCTGGAGATGGTCTCCAGCGCCTGCTTGGCCTGATCGGGCGCGGCGTCGAGCACATAGGCCGCGCCGTCGGCCTGGACGACCATCACCGAGACGTTGTGCGCGACGACATCGTGCAGCTCACGGGCGATCCGCGCCCGCTCGGCCGCAACCGCGACCTTCGACTGCGCCTCGCGCTCCCGCTCCAGCCGCGATGCGCGCTCCTCGAGCTGGGCGAAGTACGCCCTGCGGGTGCGTATCGAGTCGCCGAGCACCCAGGCCAGCGCGAACGGCACGCTCATCACGATCACTATGAAGACTCTGCCGGCGACGCCGGTGTTCTCCTCCGGCCAGCGCACCTGTGCCAGCGTCGCCGCCGAAAGACCTCCGAGCAGCGCGAAGCGGGCCGACCAGCGCGGCCCGTCGTGCGCCGCCACGGTGTAGATGATCACCAGCATCGCGAAGTCGGCCGGGTTGACCTCGATGTCCAGCACGAGCTGGGCCAGACCCAGCACACCGGCGAGGACCAGCATCTTCTCCGGCATCCGGCGGCGCAGCGCCACGACCAGACTCAGCAGCAGCGCGATCCCGGCCGCGATCCACTTGGCCTCGATCCCGACCGGAACCGTCGTGGCCCACAGCAGAGAGAACCCGAAGAGCACAACACCCCAGAAGGTGTCGACGCCCGTCGGGTGTCTGCGGAGGAAGTCATAGAGGAGCTGCACGTAACCCAGCGTAGGGAAGGCGGATAGGTGCAGGGGTCAACCGGGGGAGCGATCCTGCGGTCCGAAAGGTACTCCCCAAGGTGGAGACTTGGGCGCGTGATGGATGACGGGACGGCTGATACGTGTCAGTGGCGCGGCTGGCGGGAAGCCTCGGAGGCCGCGCTGTACGGGCCTGATGGCTTCTACCTGCGACCCGAAGGCCCTGCTGGACACTTCCGTACATCTGTCCACGCCTCGCCGCTGTTCGCCTCGGCCGTGGCGCGGCTGCTGCTCGCCACGGCCGAAAAGACGGAGAGTGAGATGGCTCTCGTCGACATGGGCGCGGGCCGCGGCGAACTGATCACCGGCGTGCTCGCGGCCCTGCCGTCCGGCTTTCCGGTACAGGCGTACGCCGTCGAACGGGCCGCCCGCCCTGCCGGTCTGGACCCGCGCATCGAGTGGACCCCTCAGCCGCCCGCCGGCGTCAGCGGACTCCTCTTCGCCAACGAGTGGCTGGACAACGTCCCGGTGGACGTCGCCGAAGTGGACCCGGACGGGGTGGTGCGCCGGGTCCTCGTACACGACGACGGCACGGAACGCCTGGGAGAGCCGGTCACCGGCGCGGACGCGGAGTGGCTGGCGCGCTGGTGGCCCCTGACGGAGCCGGGTGCCCGGGCGGAGATCGGCCGCCCGCGCGACGAGGCGTGGGCGCGGGCGGCAGGCACGCTGCGGTCGGGCCTCGCGGTCGCCGTCGACTACGCGCACACCGCCGGGTCGCGTCCGCCGTTCGGCACGCTGACGGGCTTCCGCGACGGCCGCGAGGTCCGCCCGGTCCCGGACGGCACGTGCGACATCACGGCGCATGTGGCACTGGACGCGTGCGCGCTGCCGGGCGCGGAGCTGGTCTCGCAGCGGGACGCGCTACGGAACCTGGGCATTTCGGGTACCCGCCCGCCGCTGGCCCTCGCGTCGACGGACCCCACGGGCTATGTCCGCGCGCTGTCCTCGGCGAGCGAGGCGTCGGAACTGACGGCCCTGGGCGGCCTCGGCGACTTCGGCTGGCTGTTCCAGAAGACCGGCCCCGGGACCGGGTAGCCGGGGCCTGGACCCGGCGAGAGATACTGGCGCCATGACGGAGACCACGGTCGGCATCGGCGGCGCGGCGGAGAGCACCGACATGGTGCTCAACATCGGCCCCCAGCACCCCTCCACCCACGGCGTCCTCCGCCTCCGCCTCGTCCTCGACGGAGAGCGCATCCAGCACGCCGAGCCGGTCATCGGCTATATGCACCGCGGCGCGGAGAAGCTCTTCGAGGCCCGCGACTACCGCCAGATCGTGATGCTGGCCAACCGCCACGACTGGCTCTCCGCCTTCTCCAACGAGCTCGGCGTCGTCATGGCCGTCGAGCGCATGCTCGGCATGGAGGTCCCGGAGCGCGCGGTCTGGACCCGTACGCTCCTCGCCGAGCTCAACCGCGTACTGAACCACCTGATGTTCCTCGGCTCGTACCCCCTCGAACTGGGCGGCATCACGCCGATCTTCCACGCCTTCCGCGAGCGGGAGGACCTCCAGCACGTCATGGAGGAGATCTCCGGCGGCCGGATGCACTACATGTTCAACCGGGTCGGCGGCCTCAAGGAGGACCTGCCGGCGGGCTGGCTCGGCCGTGCCCGGGCCGCCGTGGCCGAGGTCAACTCGCGGATGGACGTGTACGACCGCCTGGTGCTCGGCAACGAGATCTTCCGCGGCCGCACCCGCGGCGTCGGCACCCTCAAGGCGGAGACGGTGCATGCGTACGGAGTGAGCGGCCCCATCGCCCGTGCCTCCGGCGTCGACTTCGATCTGCGCCGCGACGAGCCGTATCTGGCGTACGGAGAGCTGCAGGACACCCTGAGGGTCGTCACGCGCTCGGAGGGCGACTGCCTGGCCCGCTTCGAGGTGCTGCTGGAGCAGACGCACAACGCGCTGGAGCTCGCGGACGCCTGCCTGGACCGGATCGCCGAGCTGCCGCCCGGCCCGATCAACCAGCGGCTGCCGAAGGTGCTCAAGGCGCCGGAGGGCCACACCTACGCCTGGACCGAGAATCCGCTCGGGATCAACGGCTACTACCTGGTCTCCAAGGGCGAGAAGACTCCGTACCGGCTGAAGCTCCGCTCGGCGTCGTACAACAACATCCAGGCCCTCGTCGAGCTGCTGCCGGGCACGCTGGTCGCGGACATGGTTGCGATCCTGGGCTCGCTGTTCTTCGTCGTCGGCGACATCGACAAGTAGCCGACGACGGCAGGCAGCCCCGGACGACAGGCAGTCCCGGGAACGGACCGTCCTAGGAGCTGACCGCGTTGCGCAGCTCGGCCACGTCGAGCTGCTCCGTCTCGTCGTGCGCCGTCAGGTCGATCACCTTGCCGACCGCGCGCGCATGGTCCGTACGCTCCTCGGCCAGTGCCTCCTCGCCCACCACATCGGCGAGGTCCTCCTCCTGCACGGCCTCGATCGCCTTCTGCGTGCCGAAGAAGTCGAAGCCGCCCTCAGGACGGCGCTTGGCGGGGCGGCACTGCGGCCCGTACGGAACGATCGCTGCCGCCGCCGGGACGGGACGCCTGGCGGGAACGGCGGACGTCGGGTGGCTGTGCTGCTCTCCCCCGGCGGCCGCCGCGTGCTTCCCCTGCGGCTCGTCCGCCTCCCGGGATCGCTCCGCGATATCGCGGCGCCGGGCTTCGTCGACGGTGCGCTGCGCCTCCTGCGCGGCCGCGTTGCGCGACAGGTTGTCCAGCGCCTTGTTGGCGCGCAGGAACGTGGCCGGGGTGGGCGTGGTCCCCGCCGGCGGCAGGGCCTTGGCCGGGGCGGCCGCTTCGAGCGCCAGCTGCCTGCGGTCCTCGAGCACGCCGGCCCGCTCGGTCTCGGCGGTCGCGTACCGCCGCAGCAGCGCGGCGTGCTCACCGCGCAGCGCGGCCAGCTCGACGCGCTTGGCGCGCAGCTTGGCGTCGAGCTTGACGCGCAGCTCGCGCGATTCGTCGATATCCGTTTCGAGTTCGGCTATGCGCTCCTCGGTCTTCCACGCGTCGCTGGCACGGGCGCGGGTGAGCTCGGCGACGGCTCGTCCGGCGGCCCGGTCCCAACTGCGCATCATGACCGCGCCGGTGACGGCGGCGGCTGTCGCGGCCGTGACCAGCGTGCGGAGCACTAGTGGCTCCGCCAGAAACCACGCGCCGGCGGCACACAAAACCGACGCTCCGGCGACCGCGGAAGGCGGCAGCAGCCTGTGAAGGGGCGGGGAATGGCGGTGGCGTCCACGTGGCATGGCCTGAAATTTACCGTGCGTAGACGCCGAATGGGGTGTCGGCCCGGCAAATCTCTGGTTCAAGAACGCCGGGCCGCACCTTAACCGCTCCGTGAGCACTTTCTTACTCCCCAGTACGCAGTCTCCGGCTACTTCGTGAGCAGGCTCTTGGACTCCAGATATGCCTTCGCCGCGTCCTCCGGCTTTGCCCGCTCGGCGTCCACCTTGCGGTTCAGCTCAGCGAGGTCCTCGGTGGTCAGCACCTTGGTGAGCTTGGCGAGGACATCGGCTATCTCCTTGCTGCCCGCGTCCTTCGCATTGACCACCGGCAGGACGTTGTCCGCGTTCTGGAGCTTCTTGTCGTCCTCCAGGAAGACCAGACCGTCGATCACGGCGTCGGTGGTCGTGGTCAGCACGAGCTGGTCCTTGCCGTCCTTGACCGCCTGCTTGGCCTGCGGAGTGCCGACGCCCAAGGGGTCGATGCCCGCCACATCGATGCCGTACGTCTTCTTCAGACCGGGCGCGCAGAAGGGCCGCACCTCGCACTCGTCACCCGCGGCGATCTTCACCTTGAGCTTCGACTTGCCGAGATCGGAGAGAGTCTTGAGCTTGTTCTTCTCGGCGAATTCCTTGCTCACCGCGAACGCGTTCTGGTCGACGGCCTCGCCGGCCGGCAGCACCTTCAGCCCGCGCGGCTCGGCGAGCTTGGTGAGCGCGGCGACCGTGGCGTCGACATCGCCGGACGCCACGGGCTTCTCCTCGGGCGCCTTCGGTCCGTTCGCCTTCGCGTTGAGGAATTCGGCGATCGTCGCGGCGTATTCCGGCACGACGTCTATCTCGCCCTTCTCCAGCGAGGGTTCGTAAAGCTCACGGTTCTTCACCGTGGTCACGGACGTCTTGTATCCGGCGTCGGCCAGGAGCTGGGCATACAGCTCGGCAAGCACCTTGGACTCGGTGAAGGACGCGGCGCCGACGACGAGCGAGCCCTTCTTGCCCGAGCCACCGGCCGGTGCCGGACCGCTCTTCTCCTTCTCCAGGCTGTCGCCGCCGCATGCGGCGAGAGAACCCGTCAGGGCCACCACACCGAGTACCGCACCCGCGATGCGCGAGGTCTTGCTCATCAGGTTCTCTCCGTCCAAGTGTTGTCACACGGTCTTACGGAGGGGGTTCAGCAGCCGGTCGGCCGCCACCAGCACCCCTTCCACGAGCAGCGCGAGCAGCGCCGCCAGCAACGCACCGGCCACGACCTGAGGTGTGTTGTACGTGTTGAAGCCCGCCGTGATGATGCGGCCGAGGCCGCCCTGGCCGACCATCGAGGCGATCGTGGCCGTGGCCACCACCTGGACGGCGGCCGACCTGAGCCCGGTCATCAGCAGCGGATACGCGAGTGGCAGTTCGACCCGGAAGAAGAGCTGCCCGCCCGACATCCCCATCCCCCGCGCGGCCTCCACCACGGCGTGGTCCACCTCCCGCATGCCGACATAGGCGTTCGTCAGCAGCGGCGGCACGGCGAACAGCACCAGCGCGATGATCGTCGGCGCATAGCCGGCGCTGCGCAGCGGCGTGAGCATGAAGAGGGCGAGGACCGCGAAGACCGGGATGGCCCGGCCCGCGTTCGAGACATTGATCGCGAGCGCGCCGCCCTTGCCGAGATGGCCCAGCCACAGTGCGATGGGCAGTGCGATCGCGCAGGCCAGGGCCAGCGACACCCCGCTGACGTAGACATGCTCGCCCAGCCGGTGCCAGGCGCCGCTCTCCCCCGACCAGTTGGACCCGGTGGTGAGCCAGGTCCACGCGTCGGCCACTACGCCCATCAGGCCGTCCCCTTCGCCGTGACGGTCGCCCCCGCACCGGGCGTACCGGTGCCGGTCGCCGCCGAGCCCGGCGTCCCCGTGCGCGTCGGCGACGTGCGTATTCGCGTCCAGGGCGTCAGCAGCCGCTGCACTCCGAGCAGGAGCAGATCCGCGACGGCGGCCAGCAGCACGCACAGCACGGACGCGGTCAGTACCTGCGCCTTGAAGGTGGTCTGCACGCCGTCGTCGATGAGATTGCCCAGACCGCCCTTGCCGACCAGCGCGCCGACCGTGGTCAGCGCAATCGTAGAGACGGTCGCGATGCGCAGGCCCGCCATCAACGCGGGCAGCGCCAGTGGCAGTTCGACCTCCCAGAGCAGCCGGCCCGGTCCGTAACCCATCCCGCGCGCGGCCTCCCGCGCGTCATCGGGCACCGCTTCGAGACCGGCCATGATGTTCCGCACGAGAATGGTGAGCGAGTACAGCACCAGGCCGGTCACGACCAGCGCCGCCGAGAGTCCGAAGACCGGCAGCAGCAGCGAGAACATCGCCAGCGACGGAATCGTGTAGAGCAGCGTCGTGAGGCCCAGCACGGGTCCCGCGAAGGCGGGCTTCGCGCGGGCCAGCAACGCCAGCGGGAACGCCACGGCCAGTCCGATCACCACCGACACCACGGTGATCCACACATGTTGGACGGTGGCGTCGGTCAACTCCTGGCTGCGGCTGCGGAGGTACTCGCCGCAGATCCAGTCATTGGCCGCCAGACAGCCCTGCGCAGCCTGCTGCAAGCTCATGCACTCCCACCTCCCCTGCCACGCCGAACGTATGTCTGGCGACCATATCCCTGGCCACTGACAATCGCCGAGAGCCGCCACATTGCAGCAACATGGCTTTCACACAACACCCGTCACAATGGGGAACCATGATCCGTTTCGAGCATGTGACCAAGCGATACCCGGACGGGACGACAGCGGTCGACGACCTGTCGTTCGAGGTCGCCGAGGGCGAGCTGGTGACGCTCGTCGGACCCTCCGGCTGCGGCAAGACCACCACGATGAAGATGGTCAACCGCCTCATCGAGCCGAGCGACGGCCGGATATTTCTCGACGGGGCCGACATATCCGCCATCGACCCCGTCCAACTGCGCCGCCGTATCGGCTATGTCATCCAGCAGGTCGGACTCTTCCCGCACAAAACGGTCCTGGAGAACACCGCGACCGTCCCTCATCTCCTCGGCTGGCAGCGCGGCAAGGCCCGTGAGCGCGCCGCCGAACTGCTCGATCTGGTCGGCCTCGACCCGAAGACGTACGGCTCGCGCTACCCCGAGCAGCTCTCCGGCGGCCAGCGCCAGCGCGTCGGCGTGGCCCGGGCGCTCGCGGCCGATCCGCCGGTGCTGCTGATGGACGAACCGTTCGGCGCGGTGGACCCGGTGGTGCGCGAGCATCTGCAGAACGAGTTCCTCAGGCTCCAGTCGCAGGTCCGCAAGACCGTGTTGTTCGTCACCCATGACATCGAGGAGGCCGTCCGCCTCGGCGACCGTATCGCCGTCTACGGACAGGGCCGGATCGAGCAGTTCGACCACCCGGCCGCGGTGCTCGGCACTCCGGCGACGCCGTACGTCGCGGACTTCGTCGGCGCGGACCGCGGCCTCAAGCGGCTCTCCGTCACTCCCATCGAGGAGGGCGACCTGGAGCAGCCGCCCGTCGTGCATCTCGACGACCCGCTGCCGCGCGAGCTCGGCTCCCGCTGGGCCGTGGTCCTGGACGCCGAGGACAACCTGCACGGCTGGATCTCCGAGGAACAGACGCGGGGCAGCGGCTCGGTGCGCGAGCACGCCCGCCGGATGGAGGCCTGGCTGCCGGTCGGCGCCACGCTCAAGCAGGCGTTCTCCACGATGCTCCAGCACGACGCGGGCTGGATCGCGGTGATCGACAAGGAGGAGACGGGCCGCTTCCTCGGCGTCCTCACGCCGGCCCGGCTGCACGAGGCGCTGCGCCGCTCGATCGACGCGGACGCCCAGGCCATCCCCCGTACGGAGGTCGACCTGGAGTCGATCGAGACGGTGGCGGGAGTCGCGAAGGGCCTTTAGGCCGCGGGGCTTTGGCCACAGGGCTTCAGGCCTCGGGGCTTTGGGCCTCGGGACTTCAGGCCTTGAGCCGGCCGGACATCCACACCAGCGCCGGCGGAATCTCGCGTCGCCAGGTGTTGAAGTTGTGCCCGCCGCTGTCGAGCATGATCGACGAGACGCGTGCGGGCGCCTTCACCTTCTTGATGAACTCCCGCGTGCCCTTGAGGTTGTGCTCGCCCGACTCGGAGCTGGTGACCAGGAAGGACGACTTCCCCTGCGGCAGGTGGTCCAGGCTCCAGAGCAGATTGGCGCGGCTCTTCGCCTTCTTGTCGCCGTGGAAGAGGTCGCCTGTGGTCGGGTCTTCGGCAGCCTTGTAGTACGCGGAGAGGCCCGCGGCCACCGAGAACTGCTCCGGGTGGTGCAGCCCGATCTTCAGGGCGCAGTAACCGCCGGTGGAGTTCCCGATGAAGCCCCAGTTCTCCGGCTTGGTCCCCACCCGGTACGTCTCCGAGATCGCCTTCGGCAGATCCTTGGCGAAGTACGTCTCGGTCTGCGGCCCGCCCGGTATGTCCACGCATTCGGTGTCCCGCGGCGGCGCGACGGTCGGCCGCAGCATGACCAGGATCATCGGCTGCATCTTGCCGTCCTTGGCCTGCTGATACGCCGTCTTCGGATACTTCAGCCCTTTGATCAGGTTCTCCGCGGTGCCGGGGTAGCCGGTCACCACCAGAGCCGCCGGAAAGTTGCTTTTCCGGTATTGGGGCTGGAAATACTCCGGCGGCAGATAGACATAGGCCGGGCTGTCGATCTTCGACTTCTCGCCGGCAATGACGACCTTCTGTATCTGGCCGCCCACCGCCCACCGCGCGCCGCCCGGCACGTCCAGCCGCTGCCGGTCGACGACCTTGATCCGCTTCCCGGCCGCGGAGTGGTCCACCACCACGCCCAGCTCCTGCTTCTGGCCGAAGAGGTCGGACCAGGAGCCGTAGAAGAGAAAGGAGTTGTTGGCCGCAAGGCCGACCGCCGCGAAGAGCGCGAACTGGGTCGCAAGCAGAAGGCCGATCCTTCCGGTGACGGCTCGCCAGCCGCGTTTCGCCAGCCGCGGCCAGAGCCAGACGGTGGCGGCGAACAGCACAACGGCCAGAAGGACGGCCAAGGCCAGAACTTTGTTACTGGTCAGACCCATGAGTCGCGTGAGCTTTCTTCCTTGAGAATTTCCTGTGAGTGAGTGAACCCGCCCCCCGGAAGTCCCGTCCTAGAGAGCGCAAATCGTCCAAAGTCCGCTGACTGCGGCCCACGGACACAGGATCTCTCGCGGAGTCACGGGAAGCGATGTCTGCAACGGTAGATGGGGACAAATCAGGGTTGGTTCCGGATCGGGTACGTCGCGTGCTGCGCGGCCCCAGCCCGGAGCGGGTCCCTTCGCTGGTCGGCACGGCATGCACACTCGTCGGCCTGATCGACATCGCCGCCGGGGTCTTCCCCCGGTTCCGGCACAGCCGTATGCACTCGATGGCCGAGGTGCTCCCAGGAGCCACCGGTCCATTCGCCGCGGCGCTCTCGCTGAGCGCCGGCGTACTGCTCCTGCTGCTGGCGCACGGCCTCAAGCGCCACAAGCGCCGGGCCTGGCGTGCCGCGGTGATTCTGCTGCCCGCCGGGGCCGTGGCGCAGTTCGTCTACCGGCACTCGGTCATCGGCGCGCTGGTCTCGCTGGTGCTGCTCGCGCTGCTGCTGCGTCACCGGAGGGAGTTCGCGGCGCTGCCCGATCCCCGCAGCCGCTGGCGGGCAGTGGCCAACTTCGTCCTCATGGGCGCCGGTTCCCTCGGCCTCGGACTGGTCATCGTCAGCGCGCATCCGGGCAAGGAGGTCGGCAGCCCCAGCCTGACCGACCGCCTGGAGCACGTGATGTTCGGGCTCTTCGGCTTCGAGGGCCCGGTCGACTATGCGGGCCGGGTTTCCTGGACCGTCGGCTACTCGCTCGGCGCGCTCGGCCTGCTGACCGCCGTCACCACCATCTACCTGGCCTTCCGGCCCGAACACCCGACCGCCCGCCTCACCGGCGACGACGAGCGCCGACTGCGCGATCTGCTCGCCCGGCACGGCGGCCGGGACTCTCTCGGCCACTTCGCGACCCGCCGCGACAAGGGCGTCGTCTTCTCGCCGAGCGGCAAGGCCGCGGTCACCTACCGCGTCGTCTCCGGCGTGATGCTCGCCAGCGGCGACCCGATCGGCGACGTCGAGGCGTGGCCGGGCGCGATCGAGCGCTTCATGGACGAGGCCAAGGCGCACTCCTGGACCCCTGCCGTCATGGGCTGCTCGGAGACCGGCGGCGAGGTGTGGACCCGGGAGCCCGGACTGGACGCGCTCGAACTCGGCGACGAGGCGGTGGTGGACGTCGCGGATTTCTCCCTCACCGGGCGCGCGATGCGCAACGTACGCCAGATGGTGAAGCGTATCGAGCGCAATGGCTACACGACCCGGGTGCGGCGCGCTCGTGACCTCTCCGGCGAGGAGCTGGAGGCCATCCGGCAGGCGGCGGAGGACTGGCGCGGCACGGACACCGAGCGGGGATTCTCCATGGCGCTCGGGCGGATAGGCGACCCGGCGGACGGTGACGCCGTCATCGCCACCGCGCACAAGGCGGACCCCGATTCTCCGTACGGCGACCTGAAGGCGATCATCCACTTCGTCCCGTGGGGCACGGACGGCATGTCGCTGGAGCTGATGCGCCGCGACCGCTCGGCCGACCCGGGCATGAACGAACTGCTGATCGTGGCCGCCCTGCAGGCCTCGCCCGCACTGAAGATCGAGCGGGTCTCGCTGAACTTCGCGATGTTCCGCTCGGCGCTCGCCCGCGGCGAGAAGATCGGCGCGGGCCCGGTGCTGCGGATGTGGCGCGGACTGCTGGTGTTCCTCTCCCGCTGGTTCCAGATCGAGTCGCTGTACAAGTTCAACGCGAAGTTCCAGCCGCGCTGGGAGCCGCGCTTCGTGGTCTTCCGCAACACCCGTGACCTGCCGCGCATCGGCTTCGCCGCGATGCAGGCCGAGGGCTTTGTCACGCTGGCCCTCCCGCGTCTCTTCGCGCGCCGCCGCCCGCCGCGCCAGGCCCGCCCGTGCGCCCACATCCTTCCCGCCACGGCGGAGCGCGAGGTCCGCGCTGCATAGGGCCTGTCGTTTGGATCAGGCCGGATCAGCGAGCGGGGTCTGGCGCGTGCAGCTGCAAGGCGGAGGAAGGAGCCACTGCGGAGCATTGGCGACTGACGACAACGCAGCAGGTGTGCGTGTCAGGGCACGCGAGCCCGGCAAGATCCGAACGACAGGCCCTAAGGGCCGGGCGGCTCCTGTGGGTGGGCATGACGCTGTGCGGGCCTAGGCTGGGCCTATGAGTACGTTGCGTGGACGCGGCACGGTCGGCGGCCTGCCCCAGTGGGATCGCTGTGCCGTCATGGGCGTCATCAATGTGACGCCGGATTCCTTCTCCGACGGCGGTCGCTGGTTCGACACCACCGCCGCCGTCAAGCACGGCCTCGAGCTCGTCACCGAGGGCGCGGACCTCGTGGACGTCGGCGGCGAGTCCACCAGGCCCGGTGCCAGCCGCGTCGACGAGGACGAGGAGCTGCGGCGCGTCATCCCGGTCGTACGCGGTCTCGCCGCCGAAGGCGTCACCGTCTCCGTGGACACCATGCGCGCCACCGTCGCCGACAAGGCCGTCGCGGCCGGTGCCGTACTCGTCAACGACGTCAGCGGAGGTCTCGCCGACCCCGCCATGGTCCCGGCCGTCGCCGCGGCCGGCGTCCCCTTTGTCGTCATGCACTGGCGCGGCTTCAGCCAGGACATGAACAGCCGCGCCGTCTACACCGACGTCGTCGCCGAGGTCGTCGCCGAGCTCCGCGACCGCATGGACGCCGTGATCGCCGGCGGCATCGCGCCCGAGCGTCTCGTCGTCGACCCCGGTCTCGGATTCGCCAAGCAGGCCGAGCACGATCTCGCGCTCGTCGCCCATCTCGCCGAGCTCCACGCCCTGGGCCGCCCGCTCCTCGTCGCCGCGTCCCGCAAGCGGTTCCTGGGCCATGTACTGGCCAGGGAGGGCGCGCCGCCACCGGCCAGGGAGCGGGATGCCGCCACCGCCGCGGTCTCCGCGATCGCGGCGCACGAGGGTGCGTGGGCCGTCCGCGTCCACGAGGTGCGCGCAACTGCCGATGCCGTCCGCGTCGCGCGCGCCGTCGAGGCCGCCCGGTGAGCCGTACCGACGTCGAGCTGGTCGAAGAGGCCAACACCACGTTCTACGAGACCATGGAGCGCGGTGACTTCGAGAGCCTGTCCGAGCTCTGGCTGGACGAGGGCATCTCCTGCATCCACCCGGGCTGGCCGGTGCTTTCGGGCCGCGGCGAGGTGCTCCGCTCGTACGCCCTGATCATGGCGAACACCGAGTACATCCAGTTCTTCCTGACGGATGTGAAGGTGAGCCTGGCGGGCGACACCGCGCTTGTGACCTGTACGGAGAACATCCTCAGCGGCGGTCCCGCCGAGGAGAGCGGCGAACTCGGCCCGCTCGTCGGACAGCTCGTGGTCGCCACGAACGTGTTCCGTCGCACATCGGACGGGTGGAAGATCTGGTCACATCACGGATCACCCGTACTGACGGAAAGCGACGAGGAAGAGGACGAGGAGAGCCCCTCGTAAGTGGGTACGCGACTTTGTGGGGATTGGAATCCGGCGCTCCGGGTAGGGGCTGCCACCAGCCTCCCTGGGTCCCGGACCCGGGCCCCGTCGGCAGGCGGTGTCGGTGCTCGCAGGTAGATTCGATTCGGGAGATGGGCCGCCCGCACGTGGCCCATGTGCCCGCAAGACCTACGACAGCAGGAGTGATTCGCGTGGATCGTGTCGCGCTGCGCGGCCTCAAGGCCCGCGGGCACCATGGCGTCTTCCCTCGGGAGCGCGAGGAGGGGCAGACCTTCATCGTGGACCTGGCGCTCGGCATCGACACCCGCCCCGCAGCGGCCGACGACGACCTGGCGAAGACCGTGCACTACGGCATCGTGGCGGAGGAGGTCGTCGCGGTCGTCGAGGGCGAGCCGGTCGACCTGATCGAGACACTGGCGGAGCGGATCGCGCAGCAGTGCCTCAAGCACGACGGCGTCGAGGAGGTCGAGGTGGTCGTGCACAAGCCGGACGCGCCGATCACGGTGCCCTTCGACGATGTGACCATCACGATCACCCGGAGCCGAGTATGACTGCGTTTTCTTCCTTCGGGGCGACGGACCCGACCGTGCAGCCGGTGCCCGCCTCCGTGGTGGAGCAGGTCGACGCGGCGGACGTCACGCTGTCCAATCCGAAACGGGCGGTGATCTCGCTCGGCTCGAACCTGGGCAACCGCCTGGAGACCCTGCAAGGCGCGATCGACGCGCTCGAGGACACTCCGGGACTGCGGGTCAAGGCGGTGTCGCCGGTGTACGAGACGGAGCCGTGGGGCGTCGAACCGGGCTCCCAGGCCTCGTACTTCAACGCGGTGGTCGTGATCAAGACGACCCTTCCGCCGTCCTCGCTGCTGGAGCGCGGCCAGGCCATCGAGGAGGCCTTCGACCGGGTGCGGGAGGAGCGCTGGGGTCCGCGGACGATCGACGTCGACATCGTGGCGTACGCGGATGTGGTCTCCGACGATCCGGCGCTGACGCTGCCCCATCCGCGGGCACATCAGCGGGCGTTCGTGCTCGCGCCCTGGTACGACGTGGAGCCGGAGGCTCAGCTTCCGGGCCGCGGGCCGGTCGTCGAGCTGCTGCGGGAGGTGGGCCAGGACGGCGTGCTTCCCCGGGCCGACCTGGAACTCCGTCTCCCCGAGTAGTCGTTGAACACTTGGGACACGGCCTCGGACACGGCCTCGGCAAGCAGGACAGGTGAAGGGCGGCTCACTCGGTGAAGCAACTACGGCTCGGTGTACTGGCCGGTCTCTTCATCGCGGCCGGGGTGCTGTCCTGGGGCGGCGCCCGCCTGTGGGAGTCGTTCGGCACACTCCCGAGCGTGCCGCTGGCCGCGCCGATCGTCCTGGCGGTGATCGCCGTCATCCTCACGGCGACGGCACTTTCGCTGCGCGCCCGTCTGAAGGCCCAGCGGGAGCGCCGCCCGGGAGCGAAGGGCGTGGAGCCGCTGATGGCGGCGCGCGCGGTGGTCTTCGGCCAGGCGAGCGCGCTGGTGGCGGCTCTGGTGAGCGGGATGTACGGCGGCACGGGCGTGTACCTGCTGGGCTCGCTCGACGTCCCGGCCCGCCGTGACCAGGCGATCTATGCGGGATTCGCGGTGGTTGCGGGGATCGCGGTGATAGCGGCGGCGTTCTTCCTGGAGCGGGTCTGCAAACTCCCCGAGGACGAGGACCAGGGCGGCACGGCGCACGTGTAGCGCCGTTCGGTCAGCGCGCCATGATCAGACTCATGGCCTCGTTGCGCGTCGCCGGGTGCCGCAGCTGGCCCCGGACCGCCGACGTGATCGTCTTCGCTCCCGGCTTCCGTACACCCCGCATCGTCATGCACATGTGCTCGCACTCCACGACCACGATCACACCGCGCGGCTCCAGGATCTCCATCAGCGAGTCCGCGATCTGCGTCGTCAGCCGCTCCTGGACCTGCGGCCGGCGCGCGAAGACGTCGACCAGGCGGGCCAGCTTGGACAGGCCGGTGATCTTCCCGTCGTTCGACGGGATGTAGCCGACGTGCGCGACGCCGTGGAACGGCACCAGGTGGTGCTCGCAGGAGCTCATCACCTCGATGTCCTTCACGAGCACCATCTCGTCGTGCCCGAGGTCGAACGTCGTGGTCAGGACCTCTTCCGGCTTCTGCCACAGCCCCGCGAATATTTCGCGGTAGGCCCGCGCAACCCGCGTCGGCGTCTCCCGCAGGCCCTCGCGGTCCGGGTCCTCCCCGACCGCGATGAGGAGCTCGCGCACGGCGTTCTCGGCCCGCTTCTCGTCGAACTCGCCGATCGTGCCTTCGCCGTCCAGCGTCACCGGGTCGGTCATTCTGTGCCTCGTTCCTCTTGCTTCAGGTCTTGCTCAGGCCGCTTTGGCCGACCTGCTGCGGTCTGCTCTGGCCTGCTGGCCTGCGGTCACACACGAATGCCGCGCCCTCCAGGCTAAAACCTGGGGGGCGCGGCATTCATTCCGGGCCCTGTGAACCAGAGCACGGGACGTGATCAGCTCTCCGGACGCTCCTCCGGGACCGCCTCGACGGCCGGAGTGGTGTCCGTAGGCACCGAGCCATTGGTACCGACGGCACCGTTGGTGAGCGCCAGTTCCTTCGGCGAGAGCACCGGCGGACGCGTGGAGGGCGTACGCCGCGTGGAGCCGGTCCACGCCGGGCGGGCCGGACGCTTCACGATCGGGGCGAAGATCTCGGCGATCTGCTCCTTGCCGAGGGTCTCCTTCTCAAGGAGCTGGAGAACCAGGTTGTCGAGAACGTCGCGGTTCTCGACCAGGATCTCCCAGGCCTCGTTGTGCGCCGTCTCGATGAGCTTCTTGACTTCTTCGTCGACCAGCGCCGCGACCTCTTCCGAGTAGTCCCGCTGGTGCCCCATCTCCCGGCCCAGGAAGGGCTCGGTGTTGTCGCCGCCGAACTTGATCGCGCCGAGCCGCTCGGTCATGCCGTACTGCGTGACCATCGCGCGGGCCGTGGTCGTGGCCTTCTCGATGTCGTTCGCGGCACCCGTGGTCGGGTCGTGGAAGACGAGCTCCTCGGCCGCGCGCCCGCCCAGCATGTAAGCAAGCTGGTCGAGCATCTCGTTGCGCGTCGTGGAGTACTTGTCCTCCTCCGGCAGCACCATGGTGTAGCCGAGCGCCCGGCCGCGGGACAGGATCGTGATCTTGTGGACCGGGTCGGAGTTCGGCGAAGCCGCCGCGACCAGGGCGTGTCCGCCCTCGTGGTACGCGGTGATCTTCTTCTCCTTGTCCGACATGATCCGGGTCCGCTTCTGCGGGCCCGCGACCACACGGTCGATCGCCTCGTCCAGGGCGTGGTTGTCGACCAGCTTCTTGTCGCTGCGCGCCGTGAGGAGCGCCGCTTCGTTCAGCACGTTCGACAGATCCGCGCCGGTGAAGCCGGGCGTACGACGGGCGACCGCGCCCAGGTCGACGTCCGGGGCGACCGGCTTGCCCTTCTGGTGGACCTTGAGGATCTCCAGACGGCCCTGCATGTCCGGCCGGTCGACCGCGATCTGCCGGTCGAAACGGCCCGGGCGCAGCAGCGCCGGGTCGAGGATGTCCGGCCGGTTCGTGGCGGCGATCAGGATCACGCCGCCCTTCACGTCGAAGCCGTCCATCTCGACGAGCAGCTGGTTGAGCGTCTGCTCGCGCTCGTCGTGGCCACCGCCGAGACCCGCACCACGGTGCCGGCCGACGGCGTCGATCTCGTCGACGAAGACGATCGCCGGAGCGTTCGCCTTGGCCTGCTCGAAGAGGTCACGCACCCGGGAGGCGCCGACACCGACGAACATCTCGACGAAGTCGGAGCCGGAGATCGAGTAGAACGGGACGCCCGCCTCGCCCGCGACGGCGCGTGCGAGCAGCGTCTTGCCGGTGCCGGGCGGGCCGTACAGCAGCACACCCTTCGGGATCTTGGCGCCGACGGCCTGGAACTTCGCCGGCTCCTGCAGGAATTCCTTGATCTCGTGGAGCTCCTCGACCGCCTCGTCGGCACCCGCCACATCGGAGAAGGTCGTTTTCGGAGTGTCCTTGGTAATCAGCTTGGCCTTGGACTTCCCGAAGTTCATGACTCGGGAGCCGCCGCCCTGCATCTGGTTCATCAGGAAGAGGAAGACCACGACGATGAGGACGAAGGGCAGCAGGGAAAGCAGCACCGAAACGAACGGGCTCTGCTTCGACGGCGAGACGGTGTAACCCTTCTCGATGTCACCGGCCTCGTACTTCGTCTGCAGCTTCTCGGCGAGGTCGGCGCCCTGGGTGCCGATGTAGCTCGCCTGAATCTTGTCGCTGCCCTTGACCTTCTGGCCGTCCTTGAGATCAACCTTGATGATCTGTTCGTCGCCAGTGGTCAGCTTGACCTGGTCGACCTGGTTTTTGTCGATCGCCTGGACGACCTCGCCGGTGTCCACCGTCTTGTAGCCGCCGGACGAGCCGACGACCTGCATCAACACGACCACGGCGAGGACGGCCAGCACGATCCACATGACCGGCCCACGGAAGTATCGCTTCACGTCCATCCATACGGAGCGGATTCGCCCCGTCCCTCCTGCCCGTAGTAAATGCTGCTGTGAGACTGCTCTGAATTTAAAGCTAACTGTTCTTCGGACGGTACCCCAGCATCGTCACCGCGACCGCACGGTACGGCTGACAAACCCGCCCTCCCATGCTCCAACGGCGGGAGAGCGGCTGTGGTTCCCGACAGGCTCAGCCGCCGTAAACGTGCGGCGCGAGCGTGCCGACGAAAGGCAGATTGCGGTACTTCTCCGCGTAATCCAGCCCATAGCCGACAACGAACTCATTCGGGATGTCGAACCCGATCCACTTCACGTCGATCGCGACCTTTGCGGCATCCGGCTTACGCAGCAGAGTGCACACCTCGAGGGACGCGGGTTCGCGCGATCCGAGGTTCGAGAGCAGCCACGAAAGCGTGAGTCCGGAGTCGATGATGTCCTCGACGATCAGGACGTGCCGGCCCTTGATGTCGGTGTCCAGGTCCTTGAGGATCCGTACGACACCGGAGGACTGGGTACCCGCGCCGTAGGACGACACCGCCATCCAGTCCATGGTGACGGGGGTGGACAGCGCACGCGCCAGGTCGGCCATCACCATCACGGCGCCCTTGAGGACACCGACGATGAGCAGATCCTTGTCCGCGTACTCCGCGTCGATCTTCGCGGCCAGCTCCGCCAGCTTCGCGTCGATCTCTTCCTTGGTGATGAGCACCGACTGGAGGTCGGTGCCCATGTCCTTCTCGTTCACGCGCCCGCTTTCTGTGTGCCTTGGGGGCGACTGCGTCAGCCTTGCCGAATGACCAGTCTGCCACCCTGCCGTACCGCCTCGACGCGGCCGGGCAGATTGATGGCCCCCTGGCCGCGCCAGCCGGTGATCAGCCGGTCGACCTCTTCGACGTGCCGGGCGAAGAGCGAACCGGCGGGCGCACCGGCCTTGATGACGGCCTTGCGCAGCACGCGGCGGCGGACGGCGGGAGGAAGCGCGTAGAGCTTGGCGCACTCGAGCCGGCCCGATTCGTCCCGTACGGTCGCGTCCGCGTCGGCGGCCCAGGTGTCCAGGGCATCGGCATCGTCGCGGGAGAGCTGTGCGGTGCGGGCCAGAGCCTCGACGACTCCTTTGCCGAGCGCCTTCTCCAGCGCGGGCAGGCCCTCGTGGCGCAGCCGGGAGCGGGTGTAGGCCGGGTCGGCGTTGTGCGGGTCGTCCCAGACGGGCAGCGACTGGGCCATGCACGCCTTGCGAGCGGTCTGCCGGTCGAGCTGGAGAAAGGGCCTGCGGTACCGGCCGGCCGCCCCCGAGACGGCCGCCATTCCGGACAGCGACCGGATCCCGGAGCCGCGGGCGAGACCCAGCAGGACGGTTTCCGCTTGGTCGTCGCGGGTGTGGCCGAGCAGCACGGAGCAGGCCCCGTGACGCTCCGCGGCGTCGTCCAGCGCTGCATAGCGGGCATCGCGTGCCGCGGCCTCGGGCCCGCCGTCGCGGCCGACCCGTACGGCGATGGCCTCGACAGGGTCCAGGCCGAGCGCGCCGAGGCGGGCGGCGACTTCGGTGGCGCGGAGGTCGGAGCCGTCCTGGAGGCCGTGGTCGACGGTGATGCCGCCGGCACGGACGGGCAGCTTGCGGGCCTCGAAGGCGAGGGCGGAGGCGAGGGCCATGGAGTCGGCGCCGCCGGAGCAGGCCACAAGCACGAGCGGCAGCTCATCGACGGGAGCGGCGGCGGAGGCGGAGGTCGTCGCGGAGAACTCGGCGGATGCGGAGTGCGCGAAGGCCGCGTGGCTCAGCGAGCGCGCGGCGCGTGCGGAGTGTTCGGTGAGTACGTCGTGGAGTACGCGGCGGACCGCCAGGCGTATCGCCGCGACCGCAGGATGGGGACCCATGTCCGGTGCCCTTCGTGAAGAGATTGGGGGGTGCCTCGGTCGGGAGTCGTAACGGAGGATCAGTCACAGCAGTCACTGAGAGTGCGTCGATGGTGACAGAACCGAGCCGTTACCCGAGCATTGCACGCCTACCCACCGCCTACGGTCCCTCGGATGGGTGATTACGGGGGCGTTCTCCTGCCGTCGTTCGCCCCTCGCTCACGACTCTGCTTTACGGTGCACCCTCGCGACCCAGTCCGCCGGTTTGGCGATCTCCGCCTTGGTGGGGAGTGTGTTCGGAGACGTCCAGACCCGGTTGAATCCATCCATACCGACCTCCTCCACGACCGAGCGAACAAAACGTTCGCCGTCGCGGTACTGCCTCAACTTGGCGTCCAGCCCCAGCAGCTTGCGCAGCGCCTGGTCGAGCCTGCTCGCCCCGCGCGCCCTGCGCTGCTGGAACTTCTCCCTGATCTCGGCGACCGACGGCACGACATCGGGTCCGACACCGTCCATCACAAAGTCGGCGTGCCCCTCCAGGAGCGACATCACCGCGGTCAGCCGGCCCAGGATCTCGCGCTGCGCCGGCGTCTGCACCAGCTCGACGATGGAGCGTCCGCTCTCGTCCTCCTCGCCCTCCGGACGGGCGCCGGACAGCGACTGCGCCGCCTCGCGGAAGCGTTCGAGCACCGTCATCGGGTCGACTTCGGTCTCGCCGAGAAATGACTGGATCTCGCCCTCGAGGTGGTCACGCAGCCACGGCACGCCGGTGAACTGCGTGCGGTGGGTCTCCTCGTGCAGACAGACCCAGAGCCTGAAGTCGTGCGGGTCGACTTCGAGTTCGCGCTCCACATGGACGATGTTCGGGGCCACCAGAAGCAGGCGTCCGCCGCCCCTGCCGTTCGTCTCGGACGGGTCCCCGGCCGGCATCTCCCGGGTGGCGGGCGCGAAAGTCTCGTACTGCCCGAGCACCCGCGAGGCCAGGAACGACAGCAGCATGCCCAGCTCCACGCCGGTGACCTTGCCGCCGACCGCGCCGAGCATCGCGCCGCCGGCGCCGCCCGGCCTGCGCTCCTGCATCTTCTCCAGCAGCGGTTTGAGCAGCTCGCGGAAGCCCGCGACGTTCGCCTTGACCCAGCCCGCCCGGTCCACGACGAGGACGGGGGTGTCCTGTGGCACATGGATTTCCGGGATCATCCGGGTGAAGCCCCGTACATGCTCTTCGGAGGCCTTGGCATGCCGGCGCAGCTCGGCGACGACGGCGCGCGCCTCGTCCCGGCTCACGTCGGGCCCGGGCCGCACAAAGCGGGTCGCGGTCGCCACTGCGAGGTTCCAGTCGACCATCTCGGCACCACCGATGCTCGTCATGCGTCAACCGTACGTGGTGGGCTCGCCAAGCGGTGAGGTGAAAACGACAGCCCTTTGGCCGGCCACCTCACGAGGCGAGCGCGGCGGCCAGCCTGTCCAGAGCCTGCTGCGCGGCTTCCTTGGACTGCGTGTTGCCGGTCAGAAAGGCAAAAGCGAGCAGGCGTCCGTCCGGGGTGACGACGGTGCCGGCCAGCGTGTTCACGCCGGAGAGCGTGCCGGTCTTGGCGCGTACGACACCGGTGCCGGGCGAGGTCTCCGTGTAGCGGGACTCGAGGGTGCCGCTGAATCCCGCGACCGGGAGGCCGGTGAGGACCGGGCGCAGTCCCGGGTGCGCGGGGTCGGCCGCGCGGGCCAGCAGGGCGGTGAGCAGCCGGGCGGAGAGCCGGTCGGCGCGGTCGAGTCCGCTGCCGTCGGCGAAGCGGGAACCCGCCAACGCCAGCTTCAGCCGCTTCAGTTGCCCGGTCACGGCCCGGCCGGCGCCCGCGAAGCTGGCCTCCTCGCCGTTCGCGATCGCGGTCTGGCGGGCGAGTGCCTCGGCGATGTCGTTGTCGCTGTCGGTCAGGGTCCGCTCGACCAGGGCCGAGAGCGGGGCCGAGAGGGCTGTGGCGACCGGGGCGGATCCGGCGGCGGGACGGCCGGCGGCGAGAGCGCCGGAGACCTTGATGCCGCGGTCGCCCAGCAGGCGTTCGAAGGCGCGGGCCGCGTCGCCCGCCGGGTCGAGGCTGCGGGCCGCGTAACCGGTGCTCTTGGGGTCGACCCTGCCCTCCGCGACCATCAGCGCGGTGACCGGCGCGAGGTTCGGGTTCCCCGCGCCGATGGGGTGGTGGGCCGGGCCCTTGTAGAGGGAGGTGTCGTACGCGAGACGTACGGCGGTGACTCCGCGGTCGCGCAGGGCGCGCGCCGTACGTTCGGCGAGCGCGCGCAGATCGGCCTCCTCCAGCGTCGGATCGCCGCCGCCGACCAAAGTGACCGTGCGGGCGTCCTTGGAGGCTACGACGGTGGTCGGGATGCGGTGGTCGGGGCCGAGTGCGGACAGGGCCGCGACCGAGGTGGCGATCTTGATGGTGGAGGCCGGGGTCATCAGGTCCACCGCGCCCCTCCCGTACAGCTCCCGGCCGGTCGCGAGGTCGACGACGGAGGCGGTGCGGACGGTGCCCAGCGCGCCGTCGCCGAGCAGTGGTTCGAGCTCGTCGGCGATTCGGCCGGCGAGCTCCTTGTCGACGTCGGCGGGCACGACCGCGGGCGCGGTGGCCGCGGCGGTCCGCGGAGCGCCGAGCGCGACGAGCACACCGGGGGCGCTGGGCGCGGGGGCCGGGCGCTTGGCCGCGGGCCTGTCGTGATGTGCGCCACCCACCGGCTCCTGTGCAGCGGCCCACTCTCTTTCGGCCTTACGCTGGCCGGAGTCCCAGGGACCGGCCGCGGCCACAGCCCCGGCAGCGAGGGCAAGGCCGACCACGGCGGAGCCTGCGGCGAGCTGCCACGTCCTGACCTCTGGCACCTCGCACCAGCCCCTTTCGCGATCACACATGTGCGTGAGGGACACTTAACCACCAGATGTATGTGTTGATCATGGAGGAGCCACCCGTGGAGTTCGACGTCACCATCGAGATCCCGAAGGGTTCGCGGAACAAGTACGAGGTGGACCACGAGACCGGTCGAATCCGCCTGGACCGTCGACTCTTCACCTCGACCAGCTACCCGGCCGACTACGGCTTCGTCGAGAACACCCTCGGTGAGGACGGCGACCCGCTGGACGCCCTGGTCATCCTTGACGAGCCCACTTTCCCCGGCTGCCTCATCAAGTGCCGCGCGATCGGCATGTTCCGGATGACCGACGAGGCGGGCGGCGACGACAAGCTGCTCTGCGTCCCGGCCTCCGACCCGCGCGTCGAGCACCTGCGCGACATCCACCATGTCTCCGAGTTCGACCGCCTGGAGATCCAGCACTTCTTCGAGGTCTACAAGGACCTGGAGCCCGGCAAGTCCGTCGAGGGCGCCAACTGGGTCGGCCGCACCGAGGCCGAGGCCGAGATCGAGGCCTCCTACAAGCGCCTCGAGGCGCAGGGCGGCGCTCACTGAGCTCCCGTCCGGTCGCGGCCGCCAGGCCGCTGAGCTGCTCTTACGGGCGGTGCACCCGCGGGTGCACCGCCCGTTGTGCGTGCGGTCACGCGGTCGTGCCCATACTGAGCTGACACGTCGACACAAGAGGGAGCGAGGCAGCACGTGGTGCCGGAAGCGGAGGGTCCGGAAGACCGGAAGCCTCAGTCCGACGAGGCGCACAGCGCCTTCACCCCGCCGCCCGGGGTCGGTCAGCCGGACGTTCCCGAAGAGGACCATCCGTCCTCGGAGTTCGCCGTTCCGGCCGGGATCGGCACCGAAGGGCCGGCCGAGCCGGAAGGTTCCGCTTTCGCACCGCCCCGCACCTACAGCGCCAAGAGCTCGCCGCCCGCCTTCACGCCCGCGCACGGCATCCCGGCGGTCCGGCTGACCAAGGACGCCCCGTGGCAGGACCGGATGCGGGCGATGCTGCGGATCCCGGTCGGCGAGCGGCCGGTGCCGGAGGCCGTGCAGCGGACCGAGGAAGGCGGGCCCGCCGTACCGCGCGTGCTGGACCTGACGCTGCGTATCGGCGAACTGCTGCTCGCCGGCGGCGAGGGCGCCGAGGACGTCGAGGCGGCCATGTTCGCCATCTCGCGCTCGTACGGCCTCGACCGCTGCGAACCGACCGTCACGTTCACGCTGCTGTCGATCACCTACCAGCCGTCGCTGGTCGACGACCCGGTCACGGCGAACCGGACCGTACGCCGCCGGGGCACCGACTACACCCGGCTCGCCGCCGTGTACCGGCTGGTGCAGGACATCAGCTCGGAAGAGATCGACGTCTCGCTGGAAGAGGCCTACCGGCGTCTCGCGGAGATCCGCCGCAACCGGCACCCCTACCCCGGCTGGACCCTGACCCTGGCCGGCGGACTGCTGGCGGGCGCGGCTTCCGTGCTGGTCGGCGGCGATGTGCTGGTGTTCCTTGCGGCGGCGGTCAGCGCGATGCTCGGCGACCGGCTGGCCTGGCTGTGCGCGGGCCGCGGGCTCCCGGAGTTCTACCAGTTCGTGGCGGCGGCCATGCCGTCGGCCGCGATGGGCGTGGCGCTGACGCTGTCGCCGCTGGACGTGCGCGCCTCCGCGGTGATCACCGGCGGCCTGTTCGCGCTGATCCCGGGGCGGGCGCTGGTCTCCGGCGTACAGGACGGTCTGACCGGCTTCTACATCACCGCCGCCGCCCGGCTGCTGGAGGTCGGCTATCTGGTCGTCGGCATCGTCATCGGCGTGCTGAGCGTGCTGTATCTGGGGCTGGCGCTGGACGCGGGCCTCAATCCGGAGACCGCCATCCACAGCGTGGAGCGGCCGGTCATCCAGACGCTGGCGGCGATGGCGCTGTCGCTGTGCTTCGCCGTGATGCTGCAGCAGGAGCGGGACACCGTGCTGCTGGTGACGCTGAACGGCGGAGTCGCCTGGGTGGTGTACGGCGCGCTCGCCGACACCGCGAACGTCCCGCCCGTCGCCGCCACGGCCGCGGCCGCCGGTCTGGTCGGCCTGTTCGGCCAGGTGCTCTCGCGCTACCGGTTCGCCTCGGCACTGCCGTATGTCACCGCCGCGATCGGACCGCTGCTGCCCGGCAGTGCGACGTACTTCGGGCTGCTCGAGATCGCCAGAAACGATCTGAACGCGGGACTCGCCTCACTGTCCAAGGCCGCCGCGCTGGCGCTGGCGATCGCGATCGGC
Organism: Streptomyces sp. NPDC020681; assembly: GCF_044334895.1. Taxonomy (NCBI): domain Bacteria; kingdom Bacillati; phylum Actinomycetota; class Actinomycetes; order Kitasatosporales; family Streptomycetaceae; genus Streptomyces; species Streptomyces sp. NPDC020681. Next base: position 27,686 of record NZ_JBIRTX010000002.1, read on the forward strand.
GTGAACCTGGGCGGCGAGATCTCCCGGCTGTTCCTCAGGGTGCCGGGCGCCGAGGGCCCACCCGCCCGCCGCGCGGCCAAGCGGACCCGCGGCTTCTAGCGGTTCTGCCGTTTCCGCCGGTGTCCAGCGGTTTCTGCCGTACGCGTACGAGCGCGGGCGGGCTCAGCGCTTGGCGTGGCGGCCGCGCTGGGCCGGCGGGATCTCGGTGCCCGGCCCCTCGTCGGACGCTGCCTGCTTCTTGTTCTTCGAGCGGGCCCGCAGGAACTCGATCACGATCGGCAGCACCGAGATCAGCACGATCAGGATCAGGATCGACTCGATGTGCGCATGCACGAAGTCGATCTTGCCGAGCCCGGCGCCCAGCAGCGTGACGCCCGCGCCCCACAGCACGCCGCCGATGACGTTGAAGGTGATGAACGAGCGGTAGTTCATCCGGCTCACACCGGCGATGATCGGCGTGAACGTCCGGACGATGGGCACGAAGCGGGCCAGCACCAGCGACTTGGGACCGTACTTCTCGAAGAAGTCGTGCGCCTTCTCCACGTTCTCCTGCTTGAAGAGCCGGGAGTCGGGTCGCTTGAACAGCGCGGGGCCGACCTTGCGTCCGAAGAGATAGCCGACCTGGTCACCGATGATGGCCGCGAGTACGACGAGCAGACAGACCAGCCACAGGGGATAGTCCAGCTTGTTGGTCGTCACCAGCAGGCCAGTGGTGAACAGCAGCGAGTCACCCGGCAGGAAGAAGCCGATGAGCAGACCGGATTCGGCGAACACGATGACCAGGACCCCGATGAGGCCGAACGTCCCGATCAGATAGTCCGGGTCCAGCCAGCTCGGTCCGAGCGCAAGGGTATTCACGAGGTCCGGGCTCCTGAGTCGATAGGTCGGTCGATCGTCGATCGCCATGGTCGTCGGCGTGGTCGGCCGCCCAAAGTTATCAACGGATCGCGACGGTTCCACGTTCCACCGGTCTGCTCAGGATGCACTGTGCCCGCGCTGGGACAAAGCTGTGCGTCAAAGACCCCGGCTCAGCAGCACGGAAGGTGGATTCGGATGGGCATCGAGGAGTACGGCGGCGGACAGGGACCGCAGTCCAATGTGCTGGTCGTCACCACGAACGACGTACCCGGCTATCAGGTGCAACAGGTCATCGGCGAGGTCTTCGGGCTCACCGTGCGATCCCGGCATCTGGGCAGCCAGATCGGCGCGGGCCTGAAGTCGATGGTCGGCGGCGAGCTGAAGGGCCTCACCAAGACCCTCGTCGAGACCCGCAACCAGGCCATGAAGCGGCTGGTCGAACAGGCTCAGTCGCGTGGCGCCAATGCCGTGCTGATGTTCCGCTTCGACGTGTCGGAGGCGGCGGATATGGGCACGGAGGTCTGCGCATACGGCACGGCGGTCGTCATCGCGCGTACGTGAGGCAGCACACGTGAGGCGGACGGGCTCGCTCCCGTTGCAGGAGGTGCCAGCCGGTATGAGCCTGAGAGCTGGGCACCGACAGCCCCCGGCGAGGAAGGCGGCGAGTTGATGGCACTCCACAAAGGTGCGGAGGACGCATCCGCGGACCGGGAGCGGGAGCTCTCGGTCAACCCCTTCTACGCGGCTGCCGACCCGGTCAGCGGAATGACGACGGCCCCGCCGAAGCACCACCTCCCGGACGGCCCGATGCCGCCCATGCCTGCGTACCAGCTGGTCCATGACGAGCTGATGCTCGACGGCAACGCCCGGCTCAACCTCGCCACCTTCGTCACCACCTGGATGGAGCCGCAGGCGGGGGTGCTGATGGCGGAGTGCCGGGACAAGAACATGATCGACAAGGACGAGTACCCGCGCACCGCAGAGCTGGAGCGGCGCTGTGTGGCGATGATCGCCGACCTCTGGAACGCGCCGGACCCGTCCACCGCCGTCGGCTGCTCGACCACCGGCTCCAGTGAGGCCTGCATGCTCGCCGGGATGGCGCTCAAGCGCCGCTGGGCGCAGCGCAACGCGGACCGCTATCCGGCGAGCGCCCGGCCCAACCTCGTCATGGGCGTGAACGTGCAGGTCTGCTGGGAGAAGTTCTGCAATTTCTGGGAGGTCGAGGCGCGTCTTGTCCCGATGGAGGGCGAACGCTTCCACCTCGATCCGCAGGCGGCCGCCGATCTCTGCGACGAGAACACCATCGGAGTAGTGAGCGTGCTCGGGTCCACCTTCGACGGGTCGTACGAGCCCGTCTCCGAGGTCTGCGCCGCGCTGGACGCCCTTCAGGAGCGTACGGGCCTGGATATCCCCGTCCATGTGGACGGGGCGTCCGGTGCGATGGTCGCGCCCTTCCTCGACGAGGACCTCGTCTGGGACTTCCGGCTGCCGCGGGTCAAGTCGATCAACACCTCGGGGCACAAGTACGGCCTGGTCTTCCCCGGGGTCGGCTGGGCGCTGTGGCGCTCGCCCGAGGAACTGCCCGAGGAACTGGTCTTCCGGGTCAACTATCTGGGCGGTGACATGCCGACGTTCGCCCTGAACTTCTCCCGGCCCGGCGCTCAGGTCGTCGCGCAGTACTACACCTTCGTGCGGCTGGGCCGGGACGGCTACCGGGCCGTCCAGCAGGCCTCCCGGGACATCGCCTGCGGGCTCGCCGACCGGATCGGGGCGATGAACGAGTTCCAGCTCCTCACCCGTGGCAACGAGTTGCCCGTTTTCGCGTTCACCACCGCGCCGGACGTGAAGAGCTTTGACGTCTTCGACGTCTCACGACGCCTGCGCGAACGCGGCTGGCTGGTGCCCGCGTACACCTTCCCGGCCAACCGCGAGGATCTCTCCGTACTGCGTGTGGTGATCCGCAACGGCTTCTCCTCCGACCTCGGCGAGCTGCTGCTCCAGGACCTCACCCAGCTGCTGCCGGAACTGCACCGCCAGGATCACCCGTTGAGCGACGAGACGGGAAAGCCGACAGCGTTCCACCACTGACCGGCAGGACCGTCTCCATCGCTCACCGTGAGGACGTTCTCAGTGGTTGAGCCGCCTGAACCGGCCCACCGCCAGCGGGAAGAAGATCCCGACCAGCACCACCGGCCACACCACCGCCATCAGCTGCGCATGATCCGCCGCCCATGACCCGTCCGCCACGCCCGAGATGCCGGAAAGCTCCCGCACCGAAGTGGCCGTCGCCGAAATCGGGTTCCACTCGACCGCCGCGCCCAGCCAGTCCGGCATCGACGTCGGCGCGGCAAAGGCGTTGGAGAGAAAGCCGATCGGCCAGACCAGGATCTGCACCGCCTGCACCATCTCCGGCTTGCCCGCCACCATCGCCAGATGGATCCCGATCCACAGCATCGCGAACCTCAGCAGGAGCAGCAGCCCCACCGCCCCCAACAGCGCGCCGAATCCGCCGTTCCAGCGCCAGCCGATCGCATGGCCGACCGCGATCATCACGACCAGGCCGAGCGCCGACTGGAGCATGTCCGCCGCACTCCGGCCCACCAGCACCGCCGAGTCCGCCATCGGCATCGACCTGAACCTGTCGATGACACCCTTGCCCAGGTCCTGAGTGACCGCCAGCATCGTCGCCTCGAGCCCGAAGGCCATCGTCAGCGCGAGCATGCCCGGCACGAGGAAACCGACGTACGCACCTTCGACGCCGCGCCCGCCGCCGATCAGATAGCCGAACATCAGCAGCAGCATGACCGGGAAGACCAGGCCGACGACGACCTGCACGGGCTGCCGCGCCCAGTGGGCGAGTTCACGCCGCGTCATGGTCCATGAGTCGGTCAGTACGTACGTACTCACACCGCCACCTCCTCGGTGAACCCCGCGACAGCACCCTGGGCCGAATCCTCGGCCGCGCCTTCGGTCGCACCTTCGGCCGAATCCTTCGTCAGATGCAGAAAGACCTCGTCGAGCGTCGGCCGCCGCAGCGCGATGTCCTCCGCCTCGATCCCGGCCGCCTCCAGCGCCCGTACCGTCTCCGTCAGCGCCGCCATCCGGTCGCTGACCGGCGCGCTGACCAGCCGCCGGTCCTCGTCCACGGACGCGTCCCCGGGCAGCAGCGCGGCCGCCCGCGCCAGGTCCGACGCGGCGTGCACCACCACGTCGATCCGGTCGCCGCCGAGCTTCGCCTTCAGCTCGTCGGCGGTGCCGTCCGCGACGACCCGCCCGGAGTCGATCACCGAGATCCGGTCTGCCAGCTGGTCGGCCTCCTCCAGATACTGCGTGGTCAGCAGGACGGTCGTGCCGCCGCCGACCAGTGAGCGCACCGAGTTCCACACCTCGGCTCGCCCGCGCGGGTCCAGCCCGGTCGTCGGCTCGTCCAGGAACAGCACCTCCGGCTCCGTGATCAGCGAGGCGGCGAGATCCAGCCGCCGGCGCATGCCGCCGCTGTACTGCTTGACCGCCTTGCTTCCGGTGTCCGTGAGGCCGAACCGCTCCAGCAGTTCGTCCGCCCGCGCCCCGGCCCGCCGCGCGCCCAGATGGTGGAGCCGGCCGAACATCTCCAGGTTCTGCCGCCCGCCGAGCTCCTCGTCGACGGCCGCATGCTGCCCGAGCAGCCCGATCCGCTGCCGTACCTTGGCCGCCTCGGTCCGTACGTCGTGCCCGGCGACGCGCACCAGGCCTTCGTCGTGCCGCAGCAGCGTCGCCATGATGCGAACCGCGGTGGTCTTGCCGGCGCCGTTGGGCCCGAGCACTCCGTGCACGGTGCCGTGCGCCACCGCCAGGTCCAGTCCGTCCAGAGCCCGCTTCTCCCCGTACCGCTTCCGTGCGCCCTCGACGACGATCGCGTCCGTCATTCGTCTCCTCCAGCACCTTCGTGGCGGCCGCCGGGCCACCTTGTAGTCAAACTTGACTACAGGATCGAAAGTAATCCAGGCTCCGCGATTAGTCAAACTTGATTAGCGAGCGCGAAAGCCCGGCTAGCCCTGATCTCCCTCATGCGGCACACCGGTCGCGTACGGGTTCTCCTCGCCCTCGCCCAGCACGCCGACGAACGGTTCCCCCTCCCCCGCGAAGGTGTACGCCCCGCCCTCGATCCGCCGGATCAGGCCACGCGTCCACTCCGCGCCGAAGTCCGCGGAGCCGATCCACATGTCCATGATTTCGCCGATGTGGCCGATCGACTCGGGCCCCTCCTCCGGCGTGTAGTACTCGGTCACCGTGGACCGCCACTCCTCCAGGCCGCGTACCCGTTCCTTCAGCAGCGCCACGGCCTCCTCACGCGTCAGGTCGACGATGAAGCCGATGCCCGCCGAGAGCACATCCATCTTCTGGTCGTAGCCCGTCAGCGACTCCCGCAGGAGCTGGAAGAACTCCTCCGTGCCCTTCTCGGTGATCTCGTACTCGGTGCGCGGCGGCCCGCCGGCCGTGGACGGCGCGATCTCATGGGCGTGCAGCAGTCCCTGCTTCGCCATCTGCTTCAGCGCGTGATAGATCGAGCCGGGCTTGGCGTTGGACCACTCGTGCGCGCCCCAGAACTCCAGGTCGTTGCGGACCTGGTAGCCGTGTGCCCGCCCGTGCTGGCGCACGGCCCCGAGGACCAGCAGCCGGATCGCTGACATCCGCACACCTTTCTATTCAACTTTGACTAGAGTACCTGGCATGGCCGAGAAGACGATCCCGATCCTGCCGTGCCAGACCCTCCAGCCGGTGCTCGACTTCTACACCGCGCTCGGGTTCGACGTGACCTTCCAGCAAAAGAGCCCCAATCCCTACGCCGTCGTCGAGCGCGGCGGCATCGAGCTGCAGTTCTTCGGCAGCAAGCAGTACGACCCCGCCGCGTCGATCAGCACCTGCTACGTCGTCACGGACGACGTGGACACGCTGTACGAGACCTTCCGGACCGGACTGAAGGCAGCGTACGGAAGGATCCCGAACCGCGGTCTTCCGCGGATCGGGCCGCTCAAGGACATGTCGTACGGCGTGCGGCAGTTCCTGATGACCGATCCCGGCGGCAACTGCATCCGCGTCGGTCAGCCGACCAGCGACGACATGAGCCATCGACCGGCCCCCAAGGAGACCTTCGCCCGCGCCCTGCACATGGCGACGCTCTTCGCCGACTCGAAGGAGGACCTCCAGGGGGCCGCGAAGATCCTGGACCGTGCACTCGGCCTGGAGGACGAGCGGCCCACGCCCGAACAGCTCGTCCGGCTGCTGGAGTTGCGCGCGGAGGTCGCGGAGCGGCTCTACGACGACGAAACGGCGGCCCGTCTGCGTGCACGGGCCGCCGGTTCAAAAATCGAGGAGGCTTAGCCTCACCGGTCAGGGGTCTAGCCCCAACTCTCGCCGCGCTCCATCGCCACCAGCTCGAACGCGCCCTTGCCGTCCAGCGATTCGCGGATGATGTCCGCGTGGCCCGCGTGCCGGCCGATCTCCTCCACCAGGTGCAGCAGCAGCCAACGCATGGACACCGCACCGTCCTTGGGGAACCACGGCGCCTCGGGCAGCGGGAAGGTGTCGTCGAGACTGGGCACGGAGGCGATGAACGCCTCGGTCTCCTTGGCGACCGACTCCCAGAACGCCAGCATGTCCGGGATCGACTCGCCACCGACCAGGCGGAAACTGTCGGACCAGGTCGCTTCGGTGCGCGCCTTCTCGTTCGGCTGCTGCTGGGCCATCCGCAGCCAGTTCAGCTCGGCCTCGGCCACATGCTTGACCAGCCCGGAGAGCGTGAGCTCGCTGGCGCTCGGACGGCTCGCCGCCTGCTCCTCGGTCAGGCCGAGGACCGAGCGGCGGATCGCACCGCGCTGCGCCTCGACGAAGGAGAGGAGCGCGCCGCGCTCGTCGCCGTGGGCCTCTGCGGGAACGTGAGTGACCATGGTGTCTGCCTTCCGGGCCTGGGTGCCGCCGTCCTGACACCACTCAAACTACGGACCCTTGCGGTCAGGTTCTGTCCGCAAGGGTCCGGGAGCCGCACACTTTTCGGCTGTCAGAACGGGAACCTCGAGCGGCCGTGCTGCACCGAGATCCACTTCTGCGTGGTGAACGCCTCGATCATCGACTCGCCGTTCAGCCGTCCGCTGCCGGAGTGCTTCTCGCCGCCGAAGGGGACGATCGGCTCGTCGTGCACCGTGCTGTCATTGATGTGGATCATGCCGGTGTTGATCCGCTGCGCGACCCGCACACCCCGCTCGATGTCCGCGGTGTGCACCGCGCCGCTCAGACCGTACGGAGTGTCGTTGGCGATCCTGACCGCCTCGTCCTCCCCGTCGAACGGCACGATCAGCGCCACCGGGCCGAAGATCTCCTGGCCCAGCACCGGCGAGTCCGTCGCGATGCCGGTCAGCACCGACGGCGAGACGAGGTTGCCCTCGGAGCCGCCGTGCAGCAGCGCGGTCGCGCCGGCCTCCACCGTCTGGTCGACGAGCGAGGTGACGGCGTCCGCCTGCTGCGAGTTGATGAGCGGGCCGATGTGGGTCGTCGGGTCCGCCGGGTCGCCGACCTTGAGCGTGCGCACCTTGGCGACGAACTTCTCGGAGAACTCCTTCTCGACCTTCCGGTCCACCAGCACGCGGTTGGCGGCCATGCAGACCTGGCCCTGGTGCACGTACCGGCTGAAGACCGCGGCGTCCACCGCGTAGTCGATGTCCGCGTCCTCGAGCACGATCAGCGCGCTGTTGCCGCCCAGTTCGAGGATGGCGCGCTTGAAGTTGGCCGCGCAGACGGTGGCGACGTGCCGCCCGACCTTGTCGGAACCGGTGAAGGAGATCGCCTTCGGCACCGGGTGCTCGATCAGCGCGTCACCTATCTCGGCTATGTCCGTGATCACCACGTTCAGCAGCCCGGCGGGCAGTCCGGCTTCCTCGAAGATCTTGCCGACCAGCGCTCCGCCGCAGATCGGCGTGTTCTGGTGCGGCTTGAGCACCACCGCGTTGCCGAGCGCGAGCGCGGGCGCGACCGACTTGATCGACAGCAGGAACGGGAAGTTGAAGGGGCTGATGACACCGACGACGCCGACCGGCAGCCGGTAGACGCGGTTCTCCTTGCCGTCGACCGGCGAAGGAAGGATCCGGCCCTCGGGCCGCAGCGCCAGCTGCACCGCCTCGCGCAGGAACTCCTTGGCGAGGTGCAGCTCGAAGGCGGCCTTCAGACGCGTGCCGCCGAGCTCGGCGATGATCGCCTCGGTGATCTCCTGCTCACGGTCCTCGATGATCCGCAGCGCGCGCTCGAACACCACACGCCGGCTGTACGGATTGGTCTCGCCCCAGGCGACCTGCGCCCGCTCGGCGGCGCGGTAGGCCTGGTCGACCTCGGCCGCCGTGGCGACGGGTATGGAGGCCAGCTTCTCCCCGTCGTACGGGTTGAAATCGATGATGTCCCAGGAGCCGCTACCAGGCCTCCACTCGCCATCGATGTACTGGTGGGCCAGCTCGGTGAAGAAGGACATGTGATCCGATTCCTAACTCAGAAGCAGATGCCTGACGTCGCGTCATCGTACTTGTGTTTTATGTGAGTTGGAGCAGACCACGGAGAACGTCCCGGCTCTCGGCAGGATCCGGGCTGTCCTCCTGGAGGCGCTTCATCACCCTTTCGTACTGGGCGACTTCCTCCCGCTTGTCGAGGTACAGGGCGCTGGTGAGCTGCTCCAGATAGACGATGTCCGACAGGTCGGACTCCGGGAAGCGCAGCATGGTGAAGGCGCCGCTCTCGCCCGCGTGCCCGCCGAAGCTGAACGGCATCACCTGCAGGGTGATGTTGGACTGCTCGGAGACGTCGATCAGATGGCGCAGCTGACCCTGCATCACGGCCCGGTCGCCGTACGGCCGGCGCAGCGCGGCCTCGTCGAGGATCGCGTGCAGCTGCGGCGCGCGCTCCGAGACCAGGATCTTCTGCCGCTCCAGACGGAGCGCGACCCGGCGGTCGATCTCGGCCCGCGGCGCGTCGGGCATGCCCCGGGCGACGACCGCGTGGGCGTACGACTCGGTCTGCAGCAGGCCGTGTACGAACTGGACTTCATAGATCCGGATGAGCGAGGCCGCCCCCTCCAGACCTACATATGTCTGAAACCAGCCCGGCAGGACATCGCCATAGGTGTGCCACCAGCCGGCCACGTTCGACTCTTTGGCCAGGCCGAGCAAGGGTCCGCGCTCCGTGTCGTCGGAGACTCCGTAGAGAGTCAGCAGATCCTCGACGTCCCTGGCCTTGAAGCTCACCCGTCCCAACTCCATGCGGCTGATCTTGGATTCGGATGCGCGGATCGAGTAGCCGGCCGCCTCACGGGTGATGCCGCGCGATTCGCGCAGTCGCCTCAGCTGCGAGCCCAACAGGATGCGCCGCACTACGGACCCGCCTCCCGGCCCTTCGGCCCACGACTCGCCTGCAGTCACGACTCCAACCCTCCCTATCCATGGCCGTCCATACGTCTTCGCCTACAGCCTGAGGCACCCCCGCATCCTCAAGTGCCGGATTCTGCCACCAAAACGCTTCAGCCCGTACTCATTCGGTTACAGAAATGAGAAGCCCTTGGGAAGGGGCGCGAAAGAGATCGTGGGAAGAAATGAGCAAGAACCGTCGCGTGATCGGACAGAACCGGCGCGTGCACGTGCATCTGCCCTTGCATCTGCTCTACGCATTCGGAACCATGGTCCTCACGCACCTGCGTGCTCGTTCGTGTTGTAGCGTCACAGCCGCGATTCCTGGGAGTGCCTCGCATGGGGACGAATGGATCGACCATGCTCGAGCCGTTACGGCAGGGGCTTCCCCCCATCGAGCCCGCAGCGGTCTCCAGCTCGGCCTCGTGCTCTCTGCCCGCACGCTACGAAGCGGTGCGCGGGGCGCGCCAGTTCACCAAGTCGACGCTCACCCAGTGGGATCTCGGCGACCGCTTCGACGATGTCGCGCTGGTCGTCTCCGAACTCGTCACCAACGCTCTGCGGCACGCCCTGCCCGAGGACGCTCCGCGGGAGATACAGGAACCGCCCGTTCGGCTGCACTTGATGCGCTGGACGAACCGGCTCGTCTGTGCGGTGCGGGATCCGAGCCATGAAAGCCCCGGGGCGTCCGTCGACAGCGACGGCGCCCCTTTTCCTGACCCCTGTGGCACCGCCGAGTCGGGCCGGGGTCTGTTTCTGGTGGACTCCTTCAGCGACAGCTGGGGGTGGCACCCGCTCGCCGGATCGCTGCACGGCAAGGTCGTGTGGGCGTTGTTCCGGCTGAGCTAGGCCTTCGGGGGAAGGCCTACGGGTCGAGCAGGCCCGCCGGAAAACCGGCGGGCCGCTCCCCGGGAATGCGCTGTCGGGCGATCGGCCCACGCGCTCGAGGCGGGCTAGGCGCCCGCGATCAGATGGTCGAACTCGCCGTCCTTGACGCCCAGAAGCAACGCTTCTATCTCGGCAGGCGTATATACGAGTGCGGGACCGTCCGGGTGCCGCGAGTTGCGCATGGCGACGTTCCCGCTCGGCAGCTTGGCGAACTCCACACACGAACCCTGCGAGTTGCTGTGTCTGCTCTTCTGCCAGACGACCCCATGGAGCTCCGTGGCCGCCATGCCGTTGTACGCGTGGTGCACGAGCCGCTCCCGGGTGACAAGGTGCATGTGTCAACTGTCCCGGATCATAGCTCTGTTCAAATGCAGATGCATGAGCGATTGCACGGGCAGATGCACGTGCACGCGGTGTTGTCCCTTGGTTACAGCTTCGCCAGCGTTTCCTGCAGCGCGACGAGTACCTGTGAACGCCAGCCACCGCCCATGATCTTGTGCGCCATCAGCTGAGCCGGGTCGTCAGGATCGAATCCTTCGTGCACAAGGAAGAGACGTGTGCCGCGCCCTTCTGGCTCCAATGTCCAGGTGATTGTCCAATCCGCGCTGGTCGGACCGCCCATGGCATCGGCCCAGCGGACCTTGAGCATGCGCTCGGTCTCGTATCCGAGCACTTCGGCCTCGACGGCGCCGGAGAAGTTGGTGTTGGGCCGCGGCACCGAGGTCATCGTGTACCGATGGCCCACCAGGAGCCGGAAGTCGCCAGGCATCAGCCACTGGGCGATCAGCTCGGGCTCGGTCGGGGCGCGCCGGACTTTCGCGGGCGAATGGGGCAGGAAGTGGTCGACCCGGATGGTCGTGAGGTCTTCGTCACCTTCAAGATCGCGCCGGTGGTCAGGCCGCCGGTCATCGGGCTCGTACGGGAACGTCATGACTCATCGTCGGGCATACGGTCCAGAAGCTCGCCGAGCCCCTTGAACCTGTCGCGCCAGAACCGCTCGTACGGATGGAGCCAGTCCTGCACCTCGGCGAGCGGGGCGGCCTCCAGACGGTAGATCCGCTGCCGGCCCGAACGCTCCTCGGAGACCAGACCGGCCTCCCGCAGCACCTTGAGATGCTCCGAGAGGCTCGGCCGGCGCATGTCGAAGTGGTCGGCGATGGCCTGCACGGCCTGCGGGCCGTCCTCGCGCAGGAGCCGCAGCACTTCGCGTCGGGTGGTGTTCGCGAGCGCGGCGAAGACGCGGTCCTCTTCCGTCTCGCGTCCCACCTCGCGCACATCGGTGGCAGCCATCGCCGTTCTACCGGCCTTCCTACTCGGGTCGCTCGGTCACTCGGTCGCTTCCGTGAGCAGCATCAGACCGTTGCCGTCCGGGTCCTTGAAGGCGGCCATCCGCCCCCACGGGAGGTCGTCCGGCCCGTCCACGGCCACGCCGGCCGCGGCGAGTTTCGCGCAGTCCGCGTCGACATCGGTCGTCACCAGCATGATCCCCTGCGCTGAACCGGGGGTGAAGCCGCCCATACCGGGACCGGAAAGGGTGAACACGGTCTGGGCTCCGGCCGGGGCGACCTGCAGCCAGCGGCCGGGCGGCATCTGCCGGTCGACGGTGACGTCGAAGCCAGTGCTCGTCACCGCGGCCGCGGATCTTGCCGCGGCGTGCGGAAGTCCTCCTGGTAGCTTGGCGCGGTCTTGAAACCGACAAGGGGGACAGTCACGTGCACAAGCGCGTACGTACGGTGCGTACTTCGGCCGCCGCGGCCGCTCTGGCGGCCTTTTTCGTACTGACCGGCTGCGGCAGCGACGACAGCGGCGACACGTCGAAGGACTCGGCCACGACCGCGCCCACGGAAGCGGGCAAGGGCGACGCGGCCGCGAACGGCGACATCGAGGGCGCCTGGACCGGCGAGTCCGACGGCAAGAAGGTCGACCTGGCGGTCACCGGCAAGAAGGCGGTCCTCGTCGCCGACGGCCACGCCTGCACCGGCGATGTGACGGAGATGGGCGGCGAGCCGATGCTCTCGCTCAAGTGCGCCGACGGGAACACGGACCGGACGATGGGCTCGATCGAGTCCAACGACGGCAAGACGCTGGTGATCTCATGGGACGCGGGAGCGAAGGACACGCTCACGAAGTCGGCCTCGGGCAAGCTGCCGGAGGGCCTGCCGACGGGTCTGCCGACGGACCTCCCGACGCCCTGACACCTTGACAGCCTGACGCACGGCATCGCCAACGGGCCGCGGACCTCCAGGGGTTCGCGGCCCGCCGTCGTTCCAGAAACACTGGGCTTTCAGGTTCCCGTCAGGAAGGCAGCTTCTTGTGGCCGGGCAATTCGGCGCCGGCCGCCGCCGAGCGGCCGTGGGTCCAGCCGGATTCGTCGGTGGCTCCGCGGACGCGGGTGGTCGTCGTCTCGGGGAACATCTCGTCCGCGCGGGAGCTGACCGCGACGTCGCGGGAGGCGAGGACCGGGAGCAGGTCGTCCGGGGTCGGCACGCTCCGGGTCGCGGCGGCGAGGCGGTCGCCGAGGTGGCTCGCGTAGGCCATCAGGAAGGACTGGCGGAAGGTCTTCGTGCGCTTGCGGCCGGCCGCGCGCTGGGTCGCCTCCGCGCGCGTCATCGCCGTCGTGCCCTGGACCAGCAGTGACGTGTAGAGGAGCTCGACCGCCTCCAGGTCGCTCTCGAAGCCGACGACCGTGGAGAAGCCGAAGGCGCTGTTCCAGACCGCGCGGCAGCGGTTCGCGGAGGCCACGGCGTCGAGGAGGATCGCCTTCGCGGTCTCGTACGGCGCGTCCACGCCGATCCGGCAGGCGGCCGGCGCGTCCTTCGCGTGCGTGCGGTGTGCGAGTGCCGCCTCGTCGACGCTGTGGCGGGCCATCAGCTCCTGCGCCTTGGCGGTGAGCGCCTCCGCCTCCTCCGGGTAGCCGGTGGCCTCCGCCTTGGCGAGCAGCGCGCGTATCCGCGTGAGCATGCGCGGTTCGTGCGGGGACGGCGGGGCGCTGAGGGCTGTGCCCGGCGGCGGGCCGACCGGTTCGATCGCGGGCAGGCGGGCCAGCAGGCGGTAGAGCTCGAGTACGGCGGTGGCGTACGAGAAGCGGTCTGCGCGCCACTGTGGCGTCTCCAGCTCGTCGAGCTGCGCCCGCCAGCGCGGAGCGAGGTGCGTGTACTGCTTCGTCTCGGCGGAGATCAGGACGGAGACCAGCCGCACATGGTGTTCGTCGAGATCGCGCCGTACGAGCCGGACGACGTCGGCCGGCTGCCAGCCCCGCTCCCAGGCGCGGCGTACGAACTCCTCACCGCGCCGGGCCAGTTGACCGTCCGCTTCCGGGGCCGCGGCGAGGAGGGATGCCGCCGCGTCGAGCGCCGCGTCGTCCTCGGAGTACAGCACCCCCGCGAGCGCCTCATCGACCCTGCTCACGTCCGCTCTCCCTGTGCCGCCCGGGCCCCCGACGGGGGCGTACCTGCCTTGATCGACTCGCAGTCACTCTCGCGCACCCCTGCACGCCGGGGAGAAACCCGCTCTGCGCACACGGCACAGATTCATCATCGCCGTGCCGGTGCTCACGCCGACGCCGGGGGCGCCGGTCAGGGCGCGACGACAGCCGGCCGTCGTGTCCGGTGGGCTCCCGCCTCCGGACGCGGCCGTCAGCTGTCGCCGCCCTCGTCGATCAGGCGGCGCACCTCGCGGTCGACCAGGCCCAGGCGGGCCTCCGCGACCAGAGGGACCGAGCGGCGCTGGCGGCGGGCCTCGTGGGCGTCGATGTCGATCGTGACCAGGGCCGGTTCCCACTTCGGGGCCTGCGCCACCACGTTGCCGCGCGGGTCGACGACGCGTGAACCGCCCCAGAAGGACGCGCCGTTCTCGTTGCCGACCCGGTTCACGAACACGACCCAGCACTGCAGCATCCGGGCCGTGTAGGACAGCAGGCTGTCCCAGTACAGGCCGGTGTCCATTGCCTCCGGATCGAGGCTGGCCGCGCTGTTCGCGGGGACGAGCAGGACCTCGGCACCGTCCTGGACCGCGAGCCAGGGCAGCACCGGCTGCCATGCGTCGTTGCAGACGAGCGTGGCGGCCCGGCCGCGGCCGAGCGGCAGGTCGTAGGCGCGCAGCGACTGGCCCGGGCTGACGTGCTTGCGTTCCTCCCAGGCGAGGTAGTTGGGCAGGTACAGCTTCCGGTGCGCGTGCAGCAGTTCCCCGTCGCGGTAGTACGCGCTGGTGTTGTACGCCCGCAGGCGGGTGTGCTCGTGGAAGCCGACCACCACGTCCGTACCGAGCGTCCCCAGCTCCAGCAGCCGCGGATCGCGCGCCTCCACCGAGGCGTCCCGGTGCAGCGCGCCCAGGTGGTAGCCGTGCAGGTTCAGCTCCGGGAAGACGACGAGATCGGAGCCCTGTGCCGCGGCCTGCTCGATCTGCTCGCGGGCCGTCTCGAGATTCTGGTCCACCTCGCCCAGTACGCAGTCGGTCTGTGCCATTGCCACTCGCATGGACCAAGCCTCGCAGCGGCACGGCGACGGGGCACCCCGAGGCGGGCCCGTCCGGAGACGGGCCCGCCGGGCGACAGCCGGGCGACGGGTCCTAGGCGGCGCGGACGGTCTTCTTGGCGAGCTCGTACGCCGGGAGCATCTGCTCGTGCTCCCCGGTGTCGAAGCCGCCGAGGTGCAGGACGACCAGGCCCCGCGGCGTGGTGAAGGCGACGGCCCGCTCCTTCTTGGGCTCGTCCAGGAACTCGTTGGTGTTGAGGTAGGTCACCTCGGCCGCGGCGTACTCCCCCGCCTTGGTCGGCGTGTAGGCGACCTTGTCCCGGTCCTTCGCCTCGTCCGCGACAAACGCCTCGAGCGCCTTGCGGGGGTCGTCGCCGGCGGCGCCGCCGGTCCAGACGCGGATGAAGCCGATGTGCCCGGCGGGCTTCGCGTCGATCTCGCAGACGAGCTTCACCGGGCCCTGCTGGACGGTCCCGAAGGTGGGATCGTCCTTGACGGCCTCCGCCGTCCATGCGGCGGCGAGGTCGAAGGAGACGGGGAGCGGGCAGGGCGAGCCGGCGGCGCCGACGGAGCCGCCCTTCTGCACCGCCTCGGTGTCCGTGGCACCGGCAGTCGCCGAGGCCTTCTCGGCCTTCCCGGGCTCCGCCTCCGCGGCACAGCCGCTCAGCAGTCCCACCACCAGCGCCGCCGGGAGCACTCCCGCGCCCACGCCGCGCATCAGACCTCGCACCACGAATCCCCACCCCTGGTTCAGTTCGGACAAGCCCGACCGATCCTAGAGATGCCGGATGCGATCACCGCAGGTGGGATGCCGGATGCTCACGGAGTGAGCAGGACCTTCCCCCGTACATGGCCCGCCTCGCTCAGCGACTGCGCCTTCGCCGCCTGCGCCAGCGGGAGCACCTCCACGACCGGGACCCGCAGACCGCCCTCCGCCGCCAGCTTCGCGTGGTCGGCCAGCCGCGCCTCGGGGCGTTCGCCGCCGCCCGCCGAGAAGGTCACGCCGTGGGCCGCCGCCTCGGGGTCCGCGATCGTGATGATCCGGTCGGTGGTGCCGCCGCGGAGTTCGATCGAGGCGGGCAGTGCGCCCCGGCCCGCCGCGTCGAAGACCGCGTCCACGCCCTGGGGAGCGACCTCGCGCACCCGGGCGACGAGGCCTTCGCCGTACGTCACCGGGATCGCGCCGAGCTCCCGCAGATAAGCGTGGCTTGCCTCGGACGCCGTCCCGACGACCGTCACGCCCGCGGCCACCGCCAGCTGCACCGCCGCCGATCCGACCGCGCCCGCGGCCCCGTGCAGGAGCAGGGTCTCGCCGGACCGCACGCCGAGCATTCCGAGGACCCGCGATGCGGTGTCCGTCGCCACGGGCAGGGCCGCGGCCTCGGTGAAGTCCAGGTCCTGGGGCTTCGGCGCGAAGGACTCGGCCAGCGCGTACTGCGCGTACGCCCCGGTGACGGTCCAGCCGAGCACCTCGTCGCCGACCGCCGTCTGCGTCACGCCCTCGCCGAGCTCGTCGACGATCCCGGCGAACTCGATGCCGGGTGTCGCGGGCAGCGGAGTCGGAAAGACCTGCTGCATCCAGCCGTGGCGGATCTTGTAGTCCATCGGGTTGACCGCCGCCGCCTTGACTCTCACGCGGACCTGGCCCGGTCCCGGCTGCGGCTTCTCCGTGTCCGCCAGGTGCAGCACCTCGGGTCCGCCGAACTCCTCGAAGACGATCGCTTTCATATCTGTTCGACCTTCCATGTCTGGCATGTCTGGCTCCTGCGCCAGGATCAATCCTCCGTTCCCGGCCCGCCCGGTACGGCCCGTCTTTCGGACGGTTCGACCTGGCCGAAGGGACAGCCGCCGACGCGGACCGCGGTCGTACGCTGGCGGTCATGGAACTCACCGGATCCGCGCCCGTCGTGCCCGCGCTGGCCGCCGCCTACGAGGTGATCCGGCAGCCGCTCGGCAAGATCCTGCCGAAGCTGTCCGAGACCGTGGACACCCTCGTGCCGCATGTGGCAGCGGCGGAGCTGTCCACGCACTGCGCGCACTCGCCGTTCAAGACGTACGGGGACAGCGCCTTGGCAGGCCGGATCACTGTGCCGGAACTGCATCCGCTGGTCGCGTCGGTGCCCGCGGGACGGCCCTGGCAGGGCACGGTCAGGATCGGCGGGGCCGAGCGGCCGGTGCTCGCGGTGGCCAGCGACGCGACGCCGCGCGGTGCGCTGATCGTGTTCGTCAGGGATCCCGGGCGGGATTCCGTACGGGTCGGGGACGGCCCGATCGACGAGTCCGTCACCGGCGTCGTTCAGGCCATGTGGGACCTGGTGACCAGCCATTTCGACCGGCTCGCCGTCGAGGCTGTGCCGGGGCCGCTCGCCCAGTCGCGGGCCGCCGCCGGGGAGCGGGCCCGAGTGATCGCCGAGCTGACCGAGGCTCACGCCGCCACGTTGTCCGGGCTGCTGGGCGTGTTGCGGAGCCGCGGTCTGGACGACGTCGCCGCTCGTGCCGCCGCCGTCGATCTGGCCGCGACCGCGCTGATCGACCTGCGTTCCGAGCGCGAACTGGACCAGCAGATCGCCGAGGAACCGGCCGGGCAGGCGTTCGCCCGGCTCGCGGACTCACTGCGGCTGCTGCTGCACCACAGCCCGGTCCGGCTGGAGCTCGGCGCACCGGACTCGGCCCGTCCGCTGGCCGCCGACGTGGCGCACGCGGCGCGCGCGATCGTACGGTCCGTCCTGCTCACCGTCCTTGAGCAGGACGGCCTCGGCCGGATCCACGTCGGCTGGCAGCTCACCGAGAACGAACTGCGCGCGACCGTACGGGACGACGGCCCGGGCGAGCTCTCCTCCTGCGTGCTGAGCGCGAACCGGATCAAGGAGCGTCTGGAGGCGCTCGGCGGGCGGCTGGACCTGGATGCCGTGCCGGGCTGGGGCACGACGGTCACGGCGACGATCCCGCTCGGCACGGCGCAGGCGGCGCCCGCCGATCCGCTGGGTTCGCTCGGGGCGCGCGAGCTGGAGGTGCTGACGCATCTGGCGCGCGGGCACCGCAACCGCGCGATCGCTCAGGAGCTGCACATCAGCGAGTCGACGGTGAAGTTCCATGTCGCGAACATCCTGACCAAGCTCGGGGTCGCGTCGCGCGGGGAGGCGTCGGCGCTGTTCCACGCGGTCGCGTAGACAGCGGTCGCGCAGACAGGTTGCACCGTCGGGTCGCACAGACGGCGGCCGTTGTCAGACGCGGCTGCGACACTCGCAGTCATGGGCGAACGGTGGGCTCTGGCGGCGGCGGAGGGCGACGGGGCACGACTCGTCCCCCTCGGCCCCGACGGGCTGCCCTCCGGGCCCGTCCAGGAAGAACCGGACCTGGCCGAGGCCGTACGCTCCCGGCCCGATGCGGCGCGCTGGGTGTGGCGCTCCACCACCGAGATCTATCCGCGTCTGCTGGCGGCCGGCGTCCGGGTCGAGCGGTGTTACGACATCGAGGATGCCGAGCTGCTGCTGCTCGGCCACGAAGGACGGCTCGGCGAGCCGAGGTCGGCCGCGGCCGCGCTCGCCCGGCTGCGCAACGGTCCCGTACCGCCGGATCCGCCGCAGCGCCAGGCCGAGCCGGGCTCGCAGTCCTCGCTCTTCGAGCCGAAACCGGTGACGGTCCCCTTCGAGGGACTTCTCGAGGTCTACGCGGACCAGCAGCGAAGGCACCGGGCCGCCGAGCACCCGGGACGGATGCGGCTGCTGACGGCGGCCGAGTCCGCCGGGATGCTGGTGGCCGCGGAGATGAACCGCGCGGGACTGCCGTGGCGCGCGGACGTCCATCGCGACGTGCTGCACGAAATGCTCGGCGAGCGGTACGCGGGCGGCGGCGAGCCGCGCCGGCTCGCCGAGCTCGCGGACGAGGTGTCGGCGGCCTTCGGGCGACGGGTGCGGCCGGATCTGCCCGCGGATGTGGTGAAGGCGTTCGCGGGGGCCGGCATCAAGGTCAAGTCCACCCGCCGCTGGGAGCTGGAGGAGATCGACCACCCGGCGGTGCGGCCGCTGGTCCAGTACAAGAAGCTGTACCGGATCTGGACCGCGCACGGCTGGAGCTGGCTCCAGGACTGGGTGCGGGACGGCCGCTTCCGGCCCGAGTATCTGCCGGGCGGCACGGTCTCCGGGCGGTGGACGACCAATGGTGGCGGGGCACTTCAGATCCCGAAGGTGATCCGGCGCGCGGTGGTCGCGGACGACGGCTGGCGTCTGGTGGTCGCCGACGCCGACCAGATGGAGCCCCGTGTGCTGGCCGCGATCTCCCGCGACCGGGGCCTGATGGAGGTCGCCGGACACGACGGCGATCTGTACTCCGCGCTGTCCGACCGGGCGTTCTCCGGAGACCGCGACCACGCCAAGGTCGCGCTGCTGGGCGCGATCTACGGCCAGACGTCCGGCGACGGCCTGAAGAACCTGGCCATGCTGCGCCGCCGATTCCCGCTGGCCGTGGCGTATGTGGACGACGCGGCGCGCGCGGGCGAGGAGGGCCGGCTCGTACGGACCTGGCTCGGCCGCACCAGCCCGCAGGCGGCCGGGTCGGGCGACGACGACGAGGCGGGCCTCCCGCAGGAGAGCGACGAACCCGCCTCCTCCGAGAGCGAGTTCACGCCCGGCTATGCGTCGTCGAACGCGCGGGCGCGCGGCCGCTTCACCCGTAACTTCGTGGTGCAGGGCAGCGCGGCCGACTGGGCGCTGCTGCTGCTCGCGGCGCTGCGGCAGTCGCTCACGGGGATGCGCGCCGAGCTGGTGTTCTTCCAGCACGACGAGGTGATCGTGCACTGCCCGCAGGAGGAGGCCCAGGACGTCGTGAAGGCGATCCGCGAGGCCGGTGAGCTGGCCGGGCGGATCGCCTTCGGGGAGACGCCGGTGCGGTTTCCTTTCACCACGGCGGTGGTGGAGTGCTACGGCGACGCGAAATGAGGAAACCGGCGGCTACTTGAGCGTGCGCCACTTCGTGTCGAGCGCGATGGCCTTCAGCTGCGCCATGGTGAGGGCGGGCTCGGCGCGGGTGGCGTCCGTGCCCTGAGCGCCCGAGTTGAACGCCATGATCACCACACGGAAGCCGTCCTTGCGGATGGTGTCGACCGTCCACGCCACGGCGCCCTCTCCGCCCTTCTGGTCAGGGTCGGCCTCCTGCCGCTGGATGACCGTGGTGCCGTCCGGCAGGGTGGTGACATCGCCACCCGCGCCGATCAGATCGTCCTTGACGTCCGACATGTCGGGCTGCACGTTGATCCCGATCATGCTCTTGCCCTTGCCGTCGTTGACGACCACGAACGCGTACTCGCCCCCGCCACCCTTGTCGGCCACCTTGAGGTCCTTGGGCAGCAGGGAGATCAGCGCACGCTGGACGGAGTCGCCGGTGGCCGCGGGCGGGACGGCTCCCTTGTCCGTTCCCTTCCCGGCTCCCTTGTCGGCCCCCTTGTCGGCGTTCCTCGGCGCGCTCGCGAACTTCTGCCACTCCGGAGCCGTGACCAGGTCCTTCATCTGCGCCACCGTCAACGGCGGGGCGGGACGCGTGACTTCGGCGCCCTTCTCGGCGGCCGCGTTGAACTCGCTCGCGTCGACCATGATCCCCTTGGGCGTCACCAGCGTGGCCCGCCACTCCTTGGTCTCCTCACGGCGGTCCGGATACACGTACCCCTGGAAAATCATGAACCTCGACCCGTCGGCGAGCGTCTCCGCCTTGCAGGCGTCGTACTGCACCAGCGACTTGGACGGGCAGGTGGTGAGTTCCGCGGCCCCCTCGCCGCCCGGATCAACGCGGTTCAGGCTCAGGCCGATCGCTCCCGCGCCCTTGCCGTCGTCGAACACGACGGAGGCGTACGGCATCGACGGGACATCGTCCTCGCCGCCGCGACCCGTCTCCTGTGTGGTCTCCCCCTCCGGCAGCAGACTCTTGAGCGTCGAGATCATCTGCTCCTTGGTGACCGGCTCGGCGGTGGCGCCGCCGCGCGCGGTGGGCTTCGGCGGCGAGGCCACCGAGCCGGTGGTGCCGGAGCCGCCGGACCCGTCGAGCAGTCCGCCGCCGTACGCCCCGCCGACGCCGACCACCGCCAGCGCCAGCACGCTGCCGGTCACCGCCGCCGCGCGCCGCCGGGCCAGCCGGCGGCGGCCGCGCGTCAGGCCGCCCTCCACCAGTGCGGGCCGGTCGGCCGGGTGGATGGTGTCGCCGGTGCGGTGCAGCGCATCGCCGAGTTCGTCTTCGAAAGGCATGGGGAACCACACTCCCAGATCGAAAAGGTACGGAAAAGGTCTTGGTGTCCCGATCAGGGACAGGTCACGGGGATCAGCGGGCGGCGAACTCCGCGATGCTGCCGCCGAGTTGTTCGCGGAGCCTCGCGAGCGCCCGCACCGATCTGGTGCGTACCGCGGCCGAGCTGACGTTCATCGCGTCGGCGGTCTCCTCGATGCTGCGGTCCTCCCAGTACCGCAGCACCACCACCGCCCGGTCCTTCGGTGCGAGCTGCGCCAGCGCGTCCAGCAACGCGATGCGCAGCGCCGGGTCGTCGCCGGAGTGCAGGACGGTGTCGGGGAGTTCACCGACGGGCCGCTCGTCGGCTGAGCGCCGCCGCCGATGGGTGAGATAGGTGCGCACAAGAACGGTCTGGGCGTAGCCCGCCGGATTGTCGATCCGTGAGAGCCGGCCCCACAGCGCGTACATCCGGCCCAGCGTCTCCTGCACCAGATCCTCGGCGAGATGGACATCGCCGCTGGTCAGGAGAGTGGCGGAGCGGAAGAGATGACCGGCCCTGCCGGACGCGAACTCCCGGAACTCCTCTGCGCGGGAACTGCTCATCCCGTTCCTGCCCTCCCCCACTCTCGCGCCGCCGACGCTTACATCTCATTGACGCGATGGACAGCCCGGAATGTTTCACCGCACCGCCTCACCGACCCGGCTTCACCCGCTCAGGGACCGGCGGCGGCCAGCAGCGCACGCAGTTCGCCGAGGGTCGCGTCGAGCGCGCCGTCGAATCCCTGCAACGTCTCGACCGCCAGCCGCCACTGCGTGCGCGCCTCGGCCACGCGGCCCTGTGACCGCAGCAGCAGACCGCGCTGGTGACGGGCGAGACCGACGATGTACGCGTCGTTGCGCTCCTTGGCGCGTTCCAGCAGCAGCGCGCATTCGCGCACGGCCTCCTCGGTACGGTCGAGGCCGCGCAGCGCGCGGACCTTGCCGATCCGGGTCTGCGACTGGCCGTGCCAGTTGCCGTCGTCGCCGAGGATGCGCAGGCTCTCGTCGAAGTGCGCGGCAGCCGCGGCCGGTTCGCCGAGCGTGAGATACGCGTACCCGATGTTGCAGTGGGCGGTCTCCTGGAGCATCTCGCTGGCCAGCCGCACGCCCGCTTCGAGGCTGCGCTCGTGGTAGCCGATGGCGGCCCGCGCGTCGGTGTGCTCGTACAGATTGCCCAGGTGGCTGAGGACGATCGCCTCGGCGTACGCGTCGCCGAGCCGGCGCGCGAGCGCCAGGCTCGACTCCAGTGCGTCGGCGGCCTCCTCGTGGCGGCCGACGCTCTCCAGCAGCATGCCGCGGTTGCCGAGGCCGCGCTGGAGACGGCGTTCGTCGCCGAGCGCGCGCCAGACGGCGATGGCCTCCTCGATCAGCGGGAGGGCGCGCTCGGGCCTGCCGGCGAGGAAGTTCGTGCCGGCGAGATCGCTGAGGGCATGGCCTTCGGCCTCGGGGTCGCCGGAAGCGCGCGCGGCTTCCAGAGCGATGTGGTTGAGAGCGGCGAGTTCGCGCGGGCGGCCGCGGTGCTGGAGGTAGGTGAAGCAGGCCCGTACGAGCAGCAGCACGGTCCGGGACGTGTGCGCGTACCGCTCGGTGAGCGCGACCACATTGCACAGCTCCCGGTCGCCCCAGGCCAGCGCCGCCTCCACCGTCGCGAACGGCGTCGCTTCGCCGATCACCGGCGGCAGCCGCAGCTCGGCCTCCAGTCCGTGCGGCAGCAGGGCCACACCGGTCTGGCGCGCGGACTCGGCGTACCAGCGCAGCACGCGTTCGGCGGACTCCGGCCCGCCGTCGTCGCGTTCGGCGAGTTCGCGTGCGAAGTCGCGTACGAGGTCGTGCGGCACGAAGCGTCCGTACGAGACCTCCTCCAGCAGCGCCACATCGACGAGCCGCTCCAGCGCGGCGGCGGCCCGGCGTTCGTCGGAGTCCAGCAGCCGCGCGACGGCAGGCACGCCGTACTCGGGCAGGTCCACGGCGCCGAGGCGGCGCAGCGCGAGGGCTGCGTCCGCTTCGAGTCCGGCGTACGCGACGGCCAGCGAGCCGCGGACGCTCAGATCGTCGTAGTCGAGGTGGTCGAGTCGGCCCGCCTCCGCGTCCAGCAGTCCGGCGAGCACATCTGCGGTGAGCGCACGACGGGCGGCGAGCCGGGCCGCGACCACGCGCAACGCGAGCGGCAACCGCCCGCACCGCTCGACCAGCCGCTCAAGACCCTCGTCGAGACCGCGTCCCGACACGGCCCGCAACAGCGTCCGGCTGTCCTTCGCCGACAACGGCGCGAGCGGGAAACGGACCGCACCGTCGAGCGCGGTCAGCGGAGAACGGCTGGTCACGACGGTCGCGCAGCCGGGCCCGGCGGGCAGCAACGGCCGCACCTGCGCGGCGGACGCGGCGTCGTCGAGCACAAGAAGGGTGCGGGTGGGCGCCAGGGTGGAGCGCAGCAGAGCGGCCGCGGCGTCGGGGTCGTCGGGGATCTGCCGCGGCTCGACACCGAGATCGCGCAGCAGGACGGAGAGTGCGCGGCAGGGTTCGAGCGGGCTCATGCCGGGGGTCGCGCCGTGCAGATTGAGATAGAGCTGGCCGTCGGGGAAGTCGGCACGCAGGGCGTGGGCGACATGCAGGGCGACGGCGGACTTGCCGACGCCGGCCATGCCGGAGACGACGACGAGCGGGTTGCGGGCGGGATCTGCGCCTTCGGCCGTCAGGGCCGCGCGGAGTTCGGCGACGAGAGACCCGCGGCCCGTGAAGTGCCCTGGTGCGGGCGGCAGTTGGGCGGGGCTCGGGGCCCGGTGATCCGTCGGTGCGCGAAGAATGTCCTCGTACGCCTCCTGGACCGACGCGCCCGGGTCGACGCCCAGTTCGTCGACGAGCGTCACCCGCAGCGACTGGTACGCGGCGAGTGCTTCGGCCTGGCGGCCCGTGCGGTGCAAGGTCAGCATCAGCTGGCGGTGGAACGCCTCCCGCAACGGGAACTCCGCCACCAGCGCGGCCAGTTCGGGGCCGATCATGTGCTCGCGGCCCAGCGCGAGTTCCGCGTCGTACTTCCACTCCAGCATCAGCAGCCGAGACTCCCGCAGCCGCTGCACCAGCGCGGGCGTGCCGGCGTC
Source organism: Streptomyces sp. NPDC020681 (assembly GCF_044334895.1). Lineage (NCBI taxonomy): Bacteria > Bacillati > Actinomycetota > Actinomycetes > Kitasatosporales > Streptomycetaceae > Streptomyces > Streptomyces sp. NPDC020681. The sequence goes on from NZ_JBIRTX010000002.1 coordinate 51,674, forward strand.
GGGGTCGTGGACGCCGGAAAGCGGCGTGCCGCGCCAGAGCGCCAGGCCGGTGCGCGCCGCATCGGCGACGGCATGCCAGTCGCCCCGGGCGTGCGCGGCACGGGCCACGCGCACCTGCGCCTCGAAGACCTCGGCGTCCAGCTCACCCGGCTCCACCCGCAGCAGATAGCCCGGCGGCACGGCCCGCAGCCTGTCGTCCTCGGCGAGCAGCCGGCGCAGCCGGGTCACATGGTTGTGGAGCGAGGCATGGGCGGACGCGGGCGGTTCGTCGCCCCAGAGCGCGTCCTTCAACTCATCGACCGGAACGACGCGATTCGGCCGCAGCAGCAGCGCGGCGAGCAGGGCACGGATCTTGCCACTGCTCAGGGTCCGGGGCTCACCGGCGGCGTCGTGCAGCGCCGGAGGTCCGAGCAGCCCGAACCGCATCCGTATCGTCTCCAACATGGGGTCCAACAGTGGGGGGAGCCAAGCGTTGGCCACATGTTAGCGATCTGTTGGGGGCAACTGTTTGGATCGAGGGTATGGATCCGGCCACGGTGGTGCTCGGCACGTGCGGGCCACACTCGGGGGAGTGACACGGCCGCGGCCGGATCTGGCAGCTTGCGGACGTCGCGTCCATCGGCTACTTCGCACGTCGTACGGACGGTGTCTCCGCAGGTACGACGCGAACCGTCCCGTCCCGCGCCGATGCTTCGTCCATGACTTCCGTGACCACCCGGACCACCGTCCGACGGCCCCGCGCCCCCGAAACCCTCTCGTACGTGACCGGCGCGGTCCTCGTCGCCGCCGGTCTCTTTCACCTGGTGGTCTTCTTCGTCGACGGCGGCCCGTGGAACGGCCCGGTCTCCTGGCGCAAGCCCGTCACCTTCGGCCTCTCGTTCGGGCTGACGCTGATCGCGCTCGCCTGGGTGACCTCGTACCTGCGGATCGGCGACCGGGCCCGTACCGCACTGCTCGGCCTCTTCGCCGCCGACTGCGTGCTCGAAGTCGCCGGAATCACCGTCCAGGCGTGGCGCGGTGTCCCGTCCCACTTCAACCGTGAGACCCCGTTCGACAGCACGGTCGCGACGGCGCTCGCGGTCGGCGGTGTGCTGCTGGTGGTCATCCTGACGACATTCGCCGTCGCCTCCTTCCGGCACCGCCCCGACGGCGGACCGGGCATGGCCCTCGCGCTGCGAACGGGCTTCGCCATGCTGCTGATCGCCCTCGCGACGGGCGCGGCGATGATCGCGTACGGCGTGGTGATCACCGGTACGGACGGCCAGCAGGCGGCCTACCACTCCACCGAGGCGCTGAAGCCGCTGCACGGAGTGTCGCTGCACGCGATCCTGGTCCTGCCGGTGCTGGCACGGCTGTTCAGCCACCGGGTGGTGGTCGCGGCGTCGGCGGCGTATGTGACGGCGGTCGCCGGGGCCGGGGTGTGGGCGCTGCTGCAGCTCTGAGGCTCACCCTTCAGTACTCTTCAGCGCATCGCGGGAGGGGGCGCCGATGGACCGGCTGCGCATAGCGTTCGGCCTTGTCGTGGTGGTCATGGGCACCGCCTGGCTGCTCGGCGGCGGCTCGGCCCTCCGCTCCGGCGGCCGCTGGCTCCTCACGGCGCTCCCGTACGTCCTGATCGCCCTGGGCCTCCTGCTGGTCCTGCGCGCGGCCCTGCCGAGGGGCCTGCTGACCGGCCCGCTCGCACTGATCGCGGGCGGCGGGCTGTGGGCGGCGTACGACCTCGGGTATCTGGGCGGCACGGCGGGCGGCAAGGTGCTGCCCGCGCTGGTGATCGCGGTGGGAGCGGGGCTGGCGCTGGCGGGCGGGGGTTCCGGCCGGGCGGGCGAGGACTATCCGTTGAGGCGGTACCGGAGTGTGCTGCTGCCGGTGCGGCGGACGGTGATGCCGGGCTCGACCGAGCTGGTCAAGGTCGGCGTCGGGTCCTACTTCGGCGACGCGCGGATCGATCTGTCCAGCGCACCGTTCGCGCCGGACCCCAGAGCGAACGGACGGCATGTCCTGCAGGTCGATGTCAGCGTGCTGTTCGGCCGGGTCGAGTTGGTCGTCGACGCCGCGTGCGTCGTGGTGAAGGGCAATGTGGAGAACAGTCCGGCGGTCCACTTCGCCGAGCGGGTCCGCGTGCATGTGACGCCGCCGGCAGGATCGGACCGGCAGATCGTACTGAACGTCCTAGGAGTCGGCGGTTCGGTGGCGATCCGTTCGCTGTGACGTGTCCGGCCCGCTCACCGGATGCTTGAACTGCTTGTCGTGGAGGGTCTCGTGGTCGCGGAGAGGCGCTACCGAACCCGGGCCGAGGAAGTCGGTGATGTCCTTGTTGAGCTGGTACTCCTCCCTCGGCGTCTTGGGCAGTTCGTAGTGCATCGCCGCGGCCAGGTCGAACCGGTGGAGGTCGAAGACGGTGGCCAGCAGCCTGGCATGGCCGCGGGACGCGGCGACCGCACCTCTGTACGCGAGCACGGACAGCGCCGCCGCCAGGAAGGGCGCTGCTGACCAGGGGTCGAGGCGGGCCAGCAGCGGGGTCGTGGCCAGCGACAGAAGACCGAAGGAGATGCTCAAGGAGGCGGTGGAGGTGATGAGTTCGAACTGGCGGCCCACCGCGCCTTCGAGCCGGTCGGAGATGTACGGGTACAGCCGCGGGTACACGACCATCATGTCCAGGCCGTACCGGTCTCCCGCCACCCTCTCGCCGCGTCTGAGAACGTTCCCGAGCAGGGTCGGCATCACGTCCGTCGGGTGAGTCTCCGCCTCAACAGGCTCGTCCGCCAGCCTGTCGTCGTTCGGATACGCGTCACGCACGCTCTCGGCGCGCAGTTTCCTGCGCACCGCTCGCGATGCCCGGCGATCGTGGCGGGCAAGTTCCTGAAGGGTGGCGTCTGTTCGGGGCGGCGGCACGGAGTGACCGGACTCGGCCACGGTCTTGGCGTCGTCCCTGCGGCGCCGGTGCCGCTCCACGGCGGCAGGCACAAGCGGGGCAAGTGGAGACGGGTTGGCCCAGTAGCCCTCGAGCAGTTGGACCAGAGCCGTCTCGAAGGGACGGAGGAGTATCCCGCAGAGCAGGGCAGCCAGCCCGAAGAGGGCGATGGCGAGCGCGTCCCGCTTGCCCTCCGGGAGGACATGGTCGAACCGCACCTGTCCGTCGGGCGAGTACGCGCCCGCACGGACCAGCACGGCGACCGTGGTGACCACGACGGTCGCCGGAAGGATGTTCAGCAGGCTGAAGCGCGAGCCGCCGAGGGCTTTGGTACTCGCCGAGACCAGTCCACCGAGCATGCTCAGGGCTTCCTCGAGGTACCGAATTTCACCACGAGCCGCCGACGGCACGCGGGACACGACCGCCCGGGGTCCACGTTCGCCGCCTCAATGGCGAAGTTGGCACAGCCGACGCAGATGAAGACATCCAGATTCGTCGCGCCCGCGAGGGTGCCGAGCCGGCCGCTCACTTCGGCCGACCGGTACAGCGCCCGGTCCATCCTCCGGCCGCAGCACCACTGGTCCGCGTTCGAGGAGACCTTGCGAACACGCTTGGCACCGGCACGGCAGGCCGGGTCGGAGCACACGAAGATCCGCTGCCCGTTCTTCATCAGCCCGGCCGAGCCTTCCCAGGGCTGCGACTGGACCAACAGCAGCCGCCGCAGCATCAACAGCCGCACCCACAACCCCGGATACCGTTCCTCGCTCCGCACGCGTGCCACGGCGCCCTCCCCAAAGCGGTGCCCTGAGTATGCCGTTCGACCGGTCGCGCCGACCAGCGTTCCGTCAGTCCACCAGCCAGCGCCCCTCCGCCATCAGCTCCCGCCCCTCCAACTCGTCCGCCTCGCGCCAGGCTTGGAGCCGCTGCGGCGACACCCGGAAGTACCGGTACACCGTGCTGAGCCCGCGCGGATCGAAGCCGGTCTTCGCCTCGAACGCGTCGCCGAGTTCGTCCGTCAGCTCGCCGTCGCCGAGCGCCCGCACCGTTCCCTCGATGAGGACGAGGTCCCGCGTCGGCCCGATGCCGATCCGGGCCTTGCCGCTGGCGTGCAGATTGCGGCCGGTGGGGCTGGCGGCCGGGGTCGCGATCAGCAGCGTGCTGCCGTCCCAGAGGAAGGACAGCGGCACCATGTACGGCGTCCCGCCCGCATCCGCCGTGGCGACCCACGCGTCGGTGTCCTGCTCCAGCCGGTCCAGGCTGTCCTGCTTGCGCTGCTTCGGGGTTCTCACCGTTCAACTCCTGGGTCCAGGACGGGTTTCACATCGATGACGGGCGTGCCGTCCAGTGCTTCCAGATTCTGCACCTGCGCCCTCGTACCGTCGATCGACTTGATGGTGACGCGGTGCAGCCCGACCGGATTCGGGCGATCCGCCGACCGTGTGCAGAAGACGCCGGTCTCGGGCCGCGCCGGATCGTCCCGCGGGTGGACGGTCAGGACGTCGCGCCGCGCGCGGTCGAGCCAGGTCAGCACCAGGACGTCCGATCCGGCCCGCAGGCCGCGGAGTGCTTCGCTCATGCTCTCCTCGAACACGATCCAGGCGTCGGGCGCACCTTCGTCGCCCTGCTTCGGGGCGGTCTCGGGGTCGGTCAGCGGTGACTCGACCCGGCCAATGGGCCGCAGGACGTACGGGCTGCCATTCACGGTTCGGCTCCTTCCGGCGGGCGCGGTCGGCGCGGCTGTCGGACGCTGCGACCGCGCCCGCTCACAGCGTCCGTCCTCATAGGAAACCCGAGTGCCGTCAGAACCGCAGGCGGCTCCGCGCAGTAGGATTGCGGACCGACAGTCCGATTCTCCGCGCCGAGCGCGCACCGAAGCACCGAAGCACCGACCGCCAGGAGGAACCGTGCCCCCGGCCGTACGCAAGGAGCGCGCCGACGCCGCCCGCAACCGGGAAGCCGTGCTCGCCGCCGCCGCGCGGCTCTTCGAGGAGCGCGGCGATCCCGACCGTGTGTCGATGGACGACATCGCCGCGGCCGCCGGTGTCGGCAAGGGCACGCTCTTCCGGCGGTTCGGTGACCGTGTCGGCCTCATCAAGGCGCTGGTGGAGCGGCGTACGGAGGAGCTGAGGGCCGATCTCGTCGAGGGGCCTCCGCCGCTCGGCCCCGGCGCGCCGGCCGACGAACGGATTCTCGCGCTGCTCGATGCCGTGGTGCGGCTGAAGCTGGGCACCCGGCCGCTGATGCTCGCCCTGGAGAGCGCGGGCAGCGGCAGCCCGTACCAGAACGACTCGTACGAACTCTGGCACGGCCGGCTCACCGAGCTGCTCGTCGAGGTGCGCGGCAAGCAGGACGCCGACTTCCTCGCGCACGCGCTGCTCGCCGCCGTACGGAGCGATCTCATCGAGCATCTCGCCGCCGGCGGCACTCCTCCTCAGCGCATCCGCGGCGGAGTCGCCGCCCTCGCCCGCGCCGTCCTCTCGGCGTAGCCGCTCACCGCTTCAGATGTGCCTCGGCGACCGCCAGCGCCGCCGCCATGATGCTCAGCTGCGGATTGACCTCCGGGCATCCGGGCAGCACGGAGGCGTCAGCGATCAGCACGCCGTCGACGCCGCGCAGCCTGCCTTCCTCATCGGCCGGCGCGCGCTGCGGATCGGATCCGGCGGCGACCGTGCCGGTGGGGTGGTACGCGGACAGGTGCAGCTGACGTGATGTCACTCCCGCCAGGATCTCGTCCAGTTCGGGCAGGTTGCGGGCCCGGGGCGCCGCCGGGATTCCGGTGAGAACCTCCTCCGCACCCGCCGCGAACAGCAGCTCGCCCATGGCCCGTACGGCGCGCATCAGACAGCCCGAGTCGCGCGGGTCCAGGTCGTAGCGGAGCAGTGTCCGTTCGCGGCCGAGCACTCGTCCCGACGGGCGGTCGGCGATCATCGCGCCGAGGGTGGCGAGCCGGTCGGAGTCCTCAAGTTCGCGCCGCAGCTCGCTGCCGAGGCCGGGCAGCACGAAGGAGCCCATGCCCGGCGGGGTCGCGGTCGCCTCGATCAGTACGCCGCCGTCGTGCAGTTCCTCCACGCCGACGCTCTGCAGGACTCCTTCCCAGGCCGTGACGGGTTCGGCGAAGCGTCCGGCGACGCTGGTGGCCGGGTGGACGCTGAGGTTCCGGCCGAGGCGAGGATGAGAGCCGAGGCCCGAGCGGCGCAGCAGCGGCGGCGACTGCAACGCACCCGCGGCGAGAACGACCAGCGGCGCGAGGATCTCGAACTCGGCGCCGCTCTCGCGCCGTACGAGCACACCCGCCGCGCGCGGACCTCCGGGCCGGTCCCCGTCGACAAGGATCCGCCGCACCTGTGCGCCGGTGACGATCCGCGCGCCGGCGGCGCAGGCGTCCGGCAGCACGGACAGCTGCACACTCTGCTTCGCGCCGGTCGGGCAGCCCACCACGCACTGGCAGGAGCCCTTGCAGCCGGGCGCGTTGCGGCGCAGTGGCGCGGCCTGCCAGCCGAGGCGTTCGGCGCCGGCGAGCGCGAGGCGGCCGTTGTTGCCGAGGACGTCCAGTGGCTGGGTGGCGACTTGCAGGGTGCGTTCGGCCTCGTCGAGGTACGGGCCGAAGCGCTCGGCGAGTGAGAATCCGAAGTCGCCGGTCCACCGGGCCAGCACATGGTCCGGAGTGCGATAGCAGGTGCCGGAGTTGACGACGGTGGTGCCGCCGACGGCCCGGCCCACGGGCAGCAGCAGCGGCGGGTTGCCGACAGCGACAGTGGCACCGCCGTCCCGGTACAGCTCCGCGAACCGGTCGAGCGGGGTGCGCCGCCCGAAGGAGGCGGTGGAGTGGTGCTGTCCTTCCTCGAGCACGACGACATCGAGCCCGGCGCGTGCCAGCGTCCGCGCGGCCGTCGCGCCACCCGCGCCGGAGCCGATCACCACGGCGTCGGCGCTGGAACGCGCGGGCCAGGCGTCAGCGGGCGTGCAGTCGAGCGGCGGATCCTGGCGCGTCAACTGCGCCGTCCGTACGCCCTGTTGGAGCATCCGCTCCGTCCCGGCGGCCAGCAGCACCGGCACCTTGAGCACATCCAGCAGCGGCAACAGAGCGGGCCGCGCCCCGAGCGAGCCCAGGACCGCGTCCCGCTCGGGCCCGGTGAGCGCATCGAGCCTGCGTCCGGCGCGGGCGACGGCGTACGCGTCAAGGGCGGCCGCGGCGGCCCGCATCCCGGCGCGCGCGGGCAGCGGCATCGACGCGAGCACTCCGTCAAGCCGCCCGGGCACCCGGGCCGGCCACGTCTCGCTCCCGTCGTCGTCGATGAGCGCGGCGACGAGCCCGCCGAGGCTGCGAGACGGTGTCATCGCGTGCCGACCTCGGCGTGCGCCGTGCCCGACAGGGTCCACTCGGCCTCCGTGCGCCAGCCGCCCCACCAGCGTTCCAGCAGGACATGCGCGTCCGCGCTCTCGCTGTTGCGGCAGACCGCCTGCGCGCCGTCCGGGTCGGTGTAGTCGAGGGCGAGCGTGCGCTCGTCGGGCTGGGTCACCTCGACGCGGATGCGGCGCAGGCCCGCGCGGCCCGTCACCGTCCATGTCGGCAGGCCGACGTCGGCGCGGAAGCGTCCGAGTCCGGCCCAGCCGATCGCGGTGCGCTCCGGGCGGCGCGGCCAGGTGCGGCCACGCCGGCGCAGGCGCAGAAAGACCAGGGGCGGCAGTCTGCGCAGGCCCGGCCGCATGGAGACCGCCGCGACGATCTCCAGCACGTCCCCGCCGCCGAGGTCCGCGTGCAGCCATGCCCAGCGGCGCGCGTTGCCGTGCCCGTAGATCCGCGCGGACGCTCCGGGTGCGTCGGCGAGCTTGAGCGTCGTGCTGTCGTACGAGACCGTGCCGCCGTACGAGGCCGATGCGGCGGGCAGGATCTGCGCGGCCGGCAGCAGCGGACGGGCCCAGGACCAGCGGGGGAAGGTGAACAGCGGGGTGTCCGCGGCCCGTTCGGCCAGGTTCCAGCGCAGTTCTCCCGCCGTCCCGGTCAGCCGGCCGGGCGTGGCCCATACGCCGTCCGCGACGAACCCCTCCTCGTTGCGGGTCCACTTGGCGGGGCCGAAGCGGGCGTGACGTACCGGGCCGTCCTGGGGGAAGACCGCTGCCCAGCCGTGGGCATAGGGCTCGGATCCGTCGGCGGGCGCGGTGAGTTCATGGTGCAGCCACAGGCCGGTGCCGGTGGCCGGATCGGTCGCGGTGGTGTACCAGACCTCGGTACGGCCGGGCTCGCCGTTCCAGCGCGGAGCCATCAGCGGGGCCGCGTCCTCGCGGCGCGGGAAGCGGAAGCTGGCCAGGAACGGCACGAGTCCGGTCGTCACCGGGAAGCGCAGCGTGCCTTCGCCGGTGCGCGCGCCGTCCTCGTAGAGGGTGTACGGCAGCACGGTCATCGACGTCAGCGGCCTGCGCGGGGTCACGGACTTCCAGCCGTCGAGCGTGTACCGGCGGCCGTCGGCGGTGAAGGAGATCCGGTAGCGGATGCGCCGCCGGGCCAGCGGTGATATCTCCAACTCGCCTTCGGCGTCCGGGTCGTCGGCCCAGCCCGCGATCCGGATCCGGCCGGAGATCCGCGCCTCGGTCGTGCCGCGCAGACGCAGCACGCGGTCCGCGGACGCGGTGAGGTCGAGGCGCACCGGCCGGGTACGGGACTCGCCGTCGAGCCGGACCGTCCCGAGCATCGATTCGCGAAATGACGTGCCTCGTGTGCTCATGCGAGTCCCTCCAGCATGATTCGTTCGGTCGCCGTCAGATACGCGTCGGCCGCGCGCCGCGCACCGCTCTCGTCGCCCGCCGCCACGGCGTCGACCACCGGGGCCAGCCGGCCGTGCGCGATCGAGGCGTCGGTGAAGGGCCCGACGAGCGCGGACCGCACCGGCAGATAGGCATTGAAGAGCGTGTTGGTCAGCAGGACATAGACACGGTTGCCGGTGGCGCGGGCCAGCGCCCGGTGCACCTCGATGTCGGCGAGCTGCACCGCGTCCCCGTCGTCGGCCTCGCGCACCGCGTCCAGCAGGGTGCGCAGCTCGGCCCGGTGCTTCTCGGTCGCGCACGCCGCGGCCCGTGCGGCGATCAACGCGCCGACGCTGCGCCGCACTTCGAAGATCTCGCCGATCCAGTCCGGGCTGTGGCGCACCAGCATCGGCAGCAGATCGGCGCCGCCGAATCGCGCGTAGTCGCGCACCCGGGTGCCGACGCCGTGCCGGGTCTCCAGCAGTCCGGCCTGGACGAGCCGGCCGAAGGCGTGCTTGAGCGTCGTGCGGGTGACGCCGTATCCGTCGGCGAGCCGGCGCTCGGGCGGGAGATAGCTGCCGGCCGGGTGGCGTCCGGCGAGGATGTCCTCGCGCAGCCGGGTCTCCAGGACATCGACGATGGTTTCGCGGGGCAGTGCCTCCACGCCGTCCTCTTCCGTGAGTTGCTTGGCTCTTGCTGATGACTGACGGTGCTGTTGAGCGGCTCGTGCTGAATGAGTGGCTCAGTGGATGAGCCACTCAACCAACACGGTTGAATGAAGTCAATGCGACGTCATGTACGTCTTCAGCGCGAGATGCACCTGGAGCGCCTGGTCGCCGTGCCGCCACTGCTTGCCGAGCAGCGCGGAGATCCGGTCGATGCGCTGGTAGAGCGTGTTGACATGGACGTACAGCGCGGCCGCGGTCCGGGCCAGATTGCCGTCGCGGGCGAAGTACTCCAGTGCGGTGCGGGCCAGTTCGCTGCCGCGGGCGGCGTCGTGCTCCACCAGCGGACCGATGGTGCGGCGTACGAACCGGTCCAGCTCCTCGCGGTCCGCGCGGCCGAGCAGCAGGCCGTGGATGCCGAGCTCGTCACGGCACGCGCCGTCCCCCGCCCGCCCCAGCGCGAACAGCACGTCGAGACAGCGCGCGGCGTCCCGATGCGCCTCGACCACGGCCGCGGCTCCGGGCCCGGCCGCCTCGCCGCCGACGGTGACGGCCCCGCCGGCCCCGGCGGTCAGCATCTCCGCGAGCACCCGCGCGACAGCTCCAGGCCCTCCGGCGCCCGCACGCTCGGCCGGGCCCGGCAGCACCACCACCGTGTTGCCGCCGTACTCTCCTGCGATGCCGCCGGTCCGTGCCGCATGCACCCCCGCCAGTTCCGTGATCCTGCGCCGCCGGTCGCCGTCGTCGCCGCGGGCCACGAGTACGGTGTGGGCGCGTTCCAGGTCGAGGCCGACCAGCGCGGCCCTGCGGCGCAGGCCCTCCGGGTCGCGGTCCGGCGCGCCCAGCAGGTCGTCGAGGATTTCGCCGCGCAGCCGCTGCTCGGCCTCGGCGACGGTGCGTTCGCCGAGCAGCATCAACGCAACGGCCTGCGCGGCCCGTTCGAGGGCGTGCACGTCGGAGGCGTCGAGTCCGCCGCGCACGAAGAACAGCGTGCCGAAGTTCTCCCCGGCGGCGACGATCGGCGTCACGCAGCTGCCGCCCCGTGCCACCGACACCCGCCGCCGACGGGCCTCGCTCAACTCCCGTACCAGCTCCGCCGGTACGGGCGGAGCGTCACCGGCCCACGCCAGCGGCCGGTCGTTCGAGTCGAGCACCAGGACGCTGCCGCGCAGCACATCGGCGAGTGCGTGCGCCAGTTCCGCCGGGCCGCCGCCGTCGAGCGCGACCGCGGTGAGCCGTTCATGGACGGCCGAGGCCTTGCGCACCTGCTCGACGAGCGTGGCGTTCTCGATGGCCAGCGCGGCGAAGTCGGCGAGCGGGACGAGCAGTTCGACCTCGTCCGTGGAGAACGGCCGCGGCGCGCGGTCGGCGGCGAACAGCCCGCCGTACACCTGGTCGCCGGCCTTCAGCGGCACGCCCTGGATCGCCACCAGGCCTTCCGCGCCGACGACGCTGTCGGCTCTGTAGCCGTGGCCGGAGTGCGCGAAGCGGTCGTCGTTCGGATGGTCGGTGGTGCGGCACGGCTGCGCGGTCTCGGCCACCAGGCCACCGAGACCCGTACCGGCGGCGAACCGGCCGGTCCTGAAGGCCTCCGTGGTGATGCCGTCGGTGACCCGGACATAGGTGTCGCCCCGTTCCCGGTCGTGGAGCAGCAGATACGCGGCATCCGTCCCGACCAGCGCACGGGCCCGCCGGACGATCGCCTGGAGCACGTCTTGGAGGTCGGGCAGCGAGGCGAGGTCCGCGGCCGTCTCGCAGAGCGCGGCGAGCGCGGCCTCGCGGCGGCGGTGGGCGGCGAGCCGGGACCGTATCTCCAGCGCTTCGCCGACCAACGGCCCGTCCGCGCCCACGGCATGGAACTCCGCCTCGTCCGCCTCCTCCCGCAGGAGTCGCAGCAGGGACCCTGTGGCCGAGCCGGTGCCCGGTGTGTGCGTCTTGGTCACGCGGCCCTTGATACCTCACATCCGCTGCGCCCCGGTGATGGATGGGCTCTCCATTACTTCACCGTGCGCTGTGGAGGATTCCTCCGCAGACCGGTTTCGGCCTGGTCCGCGGCAACTCGCGGGGCTGGCGGGACTGGTGGGGCCGCACGGGCGGAAACTATGGGCCGGAAGTCCGCAACCCATGGCCGATCATTCGAGGGAGTCACAGATGACCAAGCCGGTGGAGCTCGACCTCCCCGTCGAGGGCGGCGCGAAGCTGCGCGTCCTGCGCTTCGGCGAGGGCCCGCGCGCGGCGGTCGCCGCACACGGCATCTCCGCGTCCGCGATGTCCTTCGCGGCCGTGGCGCGCCAACTGCCCCCGGGCTGGTCCCTGTTCGCCCTCGACCTGCGTGGCCGGGGCGGCAGTGACACCGTCCCCGGCCCGTACGGCGTCGACATCCACGCGGCGGACATCTGCACGGCCGCCGCCCGGCTCGGCGGTGGCCGGCCGGTCGCGCTCACCGGCCATTCGATGGGCGCGTACGTGGCACTGCGCGCCGCGGCCCGCCGGCCGGAGCTGTTCGACCGGCTGCTGCTCGTCGACGGAGGCATGCCACTGCCGCTGCCTCCGGGCGCCGACCCGGACGCGATCCTGGACGCCACGCTCGGCCCGTCGATCGCCCGCCTCTCGATGACGTACCCGAGTGACCAGGCGTACGTCGACTTCTTCCGCGCACACCCCGGGCTCGGCCCGTACTGGAACGAGGACATCGAGGAGTACGTCCGCTACGACCTCACCGGCCCTCAAGGCGCCCGCCGTTCTCGCGCCCAGCAGGAAGCCGTTCGCCAGGACGGCCGCGAACTGCTCACCTCGGCCGCCTCCTTCGGCGCGGACCTGACGGGCCTGACGGTCCCGGCCCGCCTGCTGTACGCGCCGAAAGGCCTGATGGACCAGACCCCTGCGATGAACCCGCCTGAACTGGTGGCGCACTGGAAGGCCCAGGCTCCGGAGCTGGCGGTGGAGGAGGTGCCGGACTGCAACCACTACACGATCGTGCTGGGCGCGGCGGCGAAGACGGTCGCGGCGCGGCTGGCGTCGCCGGCGTAGAGACCGGGCGAGCGGCGGGTCAGCGGGATCCGCGACCTTGACGTTCTGACACTCCATGCATAGATTGTCAGAATGTCGGAGGATGAACGGGTGAAACGGATCATGGACGCCGCGTACGCGTGCTTCACCAGGCACGGCGTGCGGCGCACGACGATGGACGACATCGCCCGTGAGGCCGGAATGTCCCGTCCGGCGGTCTACCAGTACGTACGCAACAAGGAAGACGCCTTCCGCCGGATGGCCGCGCGTCTGCTGGACGCGACACTGGCCGACGCACACCTCGCCGCGAAGTCCGGCGCGGGACTCACCGGCCAGCTGACGGCCATCCTGCAGGCGAAGCTCGATCTGGCGCTGAGGGTGTGGCGCGACAGCCCGGCGCACGCCGCCGAACTGCTGGGCGAGGACGCCCGGCTCTCGGCGGAGCACATCGACACCTACAACGCAGCGATGCGCGATCTGCTGGTGAAGGCCGTCGCCACGGCCGACACCGCCATGTCGCGAAACGAGGCCGCCGAGTTCGCCGACATCCTTCTCGCCTTCACCCGCGGCCTGGAGGCCGACCTGTCCGACCCGGACGCACCGACCCGGCGTCTGGGCCGAGGGGTCGCGCTGCTCGTCGCGGGCCTCCACCCGAAGAGCGACCACCAGGAGTCATCATGACCACAGCCGTCCTGATCACCGGTACGTCGTCGGGCATCGGCCGCGCCACCGTCGAACGACTGGCACGCCGCCCCGAACTGACCGTCTACGCCACCGCCCGTCGCGCCGAATCCATCGCGGACCTCGCCGACACCGGTGCCCGCGTCCTCGCACTGGACGTCACCGACCCGGCGTCGATGGCCGCCGCCGTCAAAACCGTCGAGGCGGAACACGGCGCGGTCGGCGCGCTGGTCAACAACGCGGGCTACGGCGAGTACGGGCCCGTCGAAGAGGTGCCACTCGACCGCATCCGCCGCCAGATGGACACCAATGTCATCGGCCTGGCCCATCTCGTGCAGCTCGTACTGCCCGGGATGCGACGGGCCGGACGGGGCCGCATCGTCAACATCAGCTCCATGGGCGGCAAGGTCACCTTCCCGCTCGGCGCGTTCTACCACGCCTCCAAGTTCGCGGTCGAAGGCTTCACCGACGTACTGCGGACCGAGGTCAAGCCGTTCGGCATCGGAGTGAGCCTCATCGAACCGGGCGTCATCCGCACCGGATTCGGCTCCACGATCACCTCGACCCTCTCCGAGAACACGGCCAAGAACACCGCCGGCGACTCGGGCCCGTACGCGGCCCTGAAGAAGGCACAGGACAGCCTCGTCAACTCCGGCGGCACCATGGAACGCATGGCCGGCTCCCCCGACGACGTCGCCCTCGCCGTCGAACGCGCCCTCACAGCCACCCGCCCGCGCCCGCGCTATGTCGTCACCGCCCACGCCAGGGCCCTGATCGCCACCCGCCGCCTCCTCGGCGACCGCGGCTGGGACGCCCTGGTCACCCGCATGTACCGCTGAACTCCCACCGCCACTCAGGTCGACCGGGCACGCAGATGCGCCCGCTCCCCCTGCTGCCCGAACAGCACCAGCAACTCGACGGGTTCGGCCCCCTCCGCCCCCAGCCAGTGCGGCACATGGGTGTCGAACTCCGCGACCTCACCGGGCTTCAGCACCAGCTCCCGCTCCCCGAGAACCAGCCGCAGCCGGCCGTTGAGCACATAGACCCACTCGTACCCCTCGTGCGTCTTCGGCTCGGGATCGGCGTCGCCGTCCTTGGCCGGGATCACCAGCTTGTACGCCTGCATCCCGCCGGGCCGGCGGGTCAGCGGCACAAACGTCAGCCCGTACCGGTGCACCGGCCGGAAGTGCACCCGCGGATCCCCGGTGTGCGGAGCCCCCACCAACTCGTCCAACGGCACGCCGTACACCCGCGCCAACGGCAACAACAACTCCAGATTCGGCCGCCGCCCACCACTCTCCAGCCGCGACAACGTACTCCCGGAGATCCCGGTCGCCTCCGCGACATGGGCCAGGGTCACGCCCCGCTGCCGACGGATCTCCCGCAGCCGGGGTCCTACAGCGGCCAGCACGTCGGTCAGCTCGTCCATACGGGCCACCTTGCCGAAACGGCACGAGAATCTGCAAGCGCGGAGCTGCACTGGGTGCAGTCGCTGAACGGACCGGCGGCTTCAGTCGTCGTGCCCGGCACCGCGGTCGGGTGCGCTCATGTCGCCGGTCCTGGGCGTGCCGTCGGCGAGTCCGTAGCGCAGGTACACGGTGCCTTTCGGGCCGGCTGCGGGCGGTTCGAGGAGTGTGAGGTTCGTGGGCACCCCGCCACCGTCGAAGACCTTCTTCCCGACGCCGAGCACGATCGGGTGCACCCAGAGGTCGAGACGGTCGAAGAGCTTCTCGCGCAGGAGGGTCTGCACCAGGTTCAGGCTCCCGACGACCTTCACGTGCTCGTGCCGGTCACGGATCTCGCGCACCGCGCCGGCCAGATCCGGGCCGAGCTGCGTGGACCCGGCCCACGAGAGGTCGGGCCTGCCGCGGGAGGCCACGTACTTCGGGACGCTGTTGAAGAGCGTGGCGATCTCGTTGTCCTCGCCGCCCTCCTGGTGCGGCCAGTAGGCGGCGAAGATGTCATACGTCCGCCGGCCGAGCAGGAGGGCGTCCGTGCCCTCGTACGCGGCACCGACCTGCGCCCCGGCGACCTCGTCCAGCAGGGGTGCCTGCCAGCCTCCGAACGGGAACCCCACCGGGTCCTCGTCGGGGCCGCCGGGCGCCTGGCCGACGAGGTCGAGGGTGGCGAACAGCTCGATGTGGATGAGGCCCATGCCTTACTCCCGATGAGTTGGTTGTCCCGGTCGGGAGGTAGACCTGTGGGCGTCGGCAGAACTCATCGCTGCGACGGCACCCGGCTTCGTACTCGTCGACCGCCTCGCCCGGTACATCGGCCACATGCCGACCGATCTTGAAGCGCGCAGCATGGTGCCCTGCCTTACGCCACCAGGCCGGGACGCCGCACCGGCACTCCCCGCTCACGATGGATCACAGGCCGCGCCCCAACTGGGTGGCTGCCCTGCGTCCAGCGTCACCGCAGGTCACCGGCGCGATCTACGGCCGTGGTCCTAGGTGGGCGGCCAGCAACCTGGGGATGCCCGTGTGCGCGGCGACCCGCCCGGTGGGACGATTTGTATAGAACGACGACAAGGGGCTGAAATGTCTGCCATCGAGGAAAGCATTGACATCTCGCGTCGTCCCGAGGACGTCTTCGCCTACATCACCGACCCCTCTCACCTGCCCGAGTGGCAGGAGAGCGCCGTGTCGGTCAGCCCGGCGGGCGGTGTGCCACACGCCGTGGGCGAGAAGGTTGTTGTGACGCGGCGGATCGGTCGTCGGGAGATGCCGATGACCATGGAGATGACCGAGCTGGATCCTCCGAGGAGCTGGCGGCTCGACGGGGTCGATGGGCCGGTCAGGGGCCATGTGAGGGGCACGGTCGAGCCGCTCGGCGACGGTGAGCGGTCGCGGGTGACGCTGTCCCTCGACTTCGAGTCGCACGGGATCGGCAAGCTGCTCGTCCCGCTCGTCGCACGTCCGCAGGTGCGGAAGGAGTTGCCGAGGAACGAGCAGAAGCTCAAGGGCGTGCTTGAGCGGAGCGCCTAGCCAGACCTCACAAGGCTGCCTTGCCCAAGGGAGTCGGTGAGCCACCGCGCGACCGTACGCAACCTGAGGGCTGCCGGTACCCCGCGTCGTACAGCACGCGGAAGCCACCATTTCGGCCCGCCGGCCCGGGAGTTGATCGACCAGCCTTGTGCCCTCGATTCAAAGAGCTGCTTGACCTCAGGCACACCCAGATCAGCCAAACCGCCGGCCGCGCCGAACCCCCAACTGAGACCAGGACTGAACCGCGGGCACGCAAGCAGCACGCACCCGCCGCCGCCGACGCATCCGCTGAACCAAAAAGCCCAGCTCAGACAGAGTCGGAGCTGGGCTTCAAAAGAGCCGCCTTCGGGATTCGAACCCGAGACCTACGCATTACGAGGTCTTTCAAGGGACCTGCCGGACCAGCGGTGACGCGCGATTGCCCCGCTGACCTGGCCTTTTATCATCTGCGACTGTCCCGTGCCATCTCTACCTTTCCCGCGCTCGCGTGTACGGCATGTGTACTGCGGCACTGCGGGAGGTCCCCAAGATTGTCCCCACTTCAGTGTTCACTTTGAACACCTGCCTGTGTATAGTGGACACCAGAAGCTCCAAAGAGAGGGGCTTCCGCTCAGCTAGGGGGCACGGATGTACAGCACTTCGAAGGTCGCGCAGGACGTCACTCTCGCCCGCCTGATCAAGGCGACGGACAACGAGCACCCGGTGACCATCACGTACACCAAGGCCGACGGGACCGAGACGATCCGGACCATCGAAATCTTCCAGATCCTCACCACCAAGGCCGGCGACATCATCATCAAGGCGATGGACCGCGACAGCTGGGAGTCCCGCACCTGGCGGCTGGACCGCATCCGGTTCTACACCGTCCACCGCACCGCGCCCCGCGTCGAGAAGACCGCCGACGTCGAGCCCATCGCGCCGGTCATCATCCGGACGCCGGAGGAGCTCACCGCCCGCGAGATCGCCCGCGATGACCGCGAGTACTACAGCGACCTGTACGACCGCGAGCCCGTCGAGCACGACGCGGCCTAAACGCACAACGGCCCCGGGCGGCGCTACCAACGCCGGCCCAGGGCCTACGACCCGACAACCCTCATCACCAGGGAGTCAGACCATGTACGAAACCGTATCGCCCACCGTCAACCCGTCCGACACGCTGCCCGGCCTCCCGCCCCAGCAGGCCGCGAAGCAGCACCCCGAGCAGCCGACCACGTGGACGTTCACCGAGCGCGGCACCGGCCAGCCGATGACCGTGACCTGCATGCCGGGCTGCATCCTCGACCACACGAACGACATCGCCACCCCGTCGTACCCGGGTGACATCTGGTGCCAGGCACCCCGCCAGGACGTGACGCTGCCCATCAACTCCAACGGGTCGCCCGAGGAGTACCGGGTCCTCAGCAGCACTCTCAACGTCCGCCCGTTCGACGAGATGGTGTCGGCCCGCCTGCCGTTCGTCTCGCTCGAAATCATCGACGACCACTGGATCGAAGACCTCGACCCGGACGGACTCGAGACCGTCATCCGCACCCTGGCCGAGCGGCTCGACGACCTACGCGAGGCGCACGCCGAGCTGGTCCGCACCCGCACCGAGTACGCCGCGCGGCGGCAGGCATGAGCGCGTCCGAGGCTTTGGCGCTGGTGCTGGCCCGCCGGATCCTGACCGACGCGGTTGGTGCACAGAGGACGCCGACGACCGCGGTGCGCATCCTCGCTGCCCGTGTCGGTGAGCTGGAGCAGGCCATCCGCGCTGCCGTGGCCGTCATCGACGAGCTGGCCACCGACAAGGAGGCCGGCCGGTGACGACTTCCTACAACCCGCTGCACGACCCGGCCAGCGACGCCCACGCCTGGACGCCGCCGCTGGACGTGGCCATCGACCGGGCCCGCAAGGTCCTCGACGAGAAGGCCGCGGCGAACATCCACGACCGGGACGAGATGATCCGCGCCGCGACCGGCCTGGAGATGGTGCTGCGCGACCTGCTGAACGCGCTCGACAAGGAGGCCGGCCGGTGAGCGCATCCATGGTGCGCCGGCCGACTGAGGACGCCGCTGTTGCGGCGGCGTCCTCGTCGTCCTGGCCGGACTTCTGCCTGACCCGCCTGATGGCGGCCCTCATCACTGCCAACCGTGCCGGTGACCGGCACGGCGTCAACTTGTGCGCGCACCGTGTGGTGCGCATCGCCGAAGGAGTCGAAGACTCATGCTGAAGTTCCGTACCGAGCAGCGGACGCGCACCGTTCCGCACACGGTCGAGGGCGTCACCCACCGGGTGACCGAGTCGTTCCCCGTGAAGACGCCGGTGCTGCCGCGCGACTGGGACAAGGCCGCCATCCGCGCGGCGTCCACGCTGGTGCTGGCTCTCACTGCTGTCGCGGTCGTCTGGTCCACGGTGAGCATCGGCTCGCTGCTGGGTGGTGGTGTCGGCTACGCCGCGGCCGTGGTGTTCGACGTGTCGTGGCTGGTCGTCCTGATCGTCGAGTGGATGGCCCGGTTCAACGCGAAGAAGCGGGAGGTCCCGCGCACGGTGGGGTGGCTGCTCGTCGCTGGCGCGGCCGGCGCCATCTTCTGGCATGGCATGGAGACCGGGACGGTAGCCCTGGCTGTCGTCGGTGCCGCGGTGTCGGTGGTGAGCAAGGTTCTGTGGCTGGTGGTCATGGGCTTCGTTCACCGTGACCTGTCTCCCGCTGATGCGCAGTGGGTCGCGGCGGAGATGAGCAAGTCGAACGCGAAGCTGGCGATTGCTGGTGTGCGGCGTCAGGCCGCGGCTGCTGAGGCGCGTGCACGGTTGGAGCTGCTGGCCGCCGAGCGGGTCCTGCGGGAGGTCGACGAGCTGGCCGAACAGCTGCCGAGCAAGCCCGAACTGGTCGCCGAGCCGGTGTCTGGAAGTCCAGACACGGCATCCGGGCCGGTGCCGCTGGCCAGCACGAACCCTGTTCGGACAGCAGGCGTGCAGATGCCGAGCATCGCCGAGTTGGCCCGTGAGCAGATCAAGGACGGCGCCACCAACAAGGACGCGGCCGAGGAGATCCTGCGCCGCATCCCGAACGCCAACGCCGAGAGCGTCGCCGCCACCGTTCGGCGCGAACGCCGCGGCCTGCAGACCAACGGAACCAACGGCTACCTGTAGCCCCGTCGAAGGAGATACCACCGTGACCAGTGCCGAATACCGGGCCCGCGCCGTCGAGCTGCTGACGCCCGAAGGCCGGCGCCTGCGGCCCACACCGGAGCAGGTGGCCGAGGCCGCCGTATGGGCCGAGCTCGCCACTTCCGCCGCGCTCGACGAGAGCAGCAGCAAGGGCGAGTAGTTCCGCCACGGGGCGGCCGTCTACCGACCAAGGACGCCGGCCGCCCCGTGTACCCCGCCACTCATCAGAGAGCAGGAGACACAAGCATGACGGATCTACAGGTACCCGTCGTACTCGACAAGGCAGGCACACCCGATACGCCCGTACCCGAACCGACCGAGACCGAGGCACGCCGGCCCCGGCGCCGCGTCCGTATCGACTCGCTGCGCCGGATGTTCGTCGACACCCGCCAGCACCCCGCCTACCGGTTCACCGTCCGCCACGGCGCCTACGTGTGGGGCGGCAGCCGGATCATCACCCGCCGCTCCTGGGAGGCCCGCACGACCGCGCTGCACGCGCGGATGATGCGGGTCGCCGAAGCGTCCGGCAACGAGGAGATGGTGCAGAAGTGGGAGCAGCGGGCCTACGCCTTCCGGTTCGCCCGGCACAAGCGGCGCATGGACCTGCTGCAGATGGCGATGAACGCCCCGCGGGCGCTCGCCTCCGCCCTCGTCGGCGTCGGCGGTGCGCTGCTGATGGTGGGCATCATGATGGCCGTCTACAACCACGACATGCGCGACGTCCTGGCCCCGACGAACGCAGTCATCGAGTTCGTCGGATGGGTGGCGTTCATCGCCGGGATCATCTGGGAGCCGCTGCTGTACTCCCTGCCGGCCCTGCTCCTGGCCGGCGCGTGGGCGGTCGGCAAGAACCAGAAGACCGCACCCGTGTGGGCGCTGCCCGCAGACGCGGGTGAGCTGGACGTGCTGCCCGACGAGAACGCGATCCTGCGGGCGCTGGGCAAGCTGTCGATCCCGCAACTCAACACGGCCATCAAGGAGGGCTGGAAGCCCCGTTGGGTGCAGCCCACGACCCGGCTCGGCAACGGCTACCACACGCAGGTGCAGCTGCCGCTGGGTGTCACCGTCGAAATGGTGAACGGCAAGAAGAATGTGCTGGCCCACAACCTGATGCGCAAGCCGGTCGAGACGTGGCCGACGGAGCCGCCCAACCAGCCTGGCGTCCTTGACCTGTGGGTGGCCGACCAGGGTTCGCTGAACGGGCCGGTGCCCGCCTGGCCGTTGCTGCACGAGGGCACGACCGACTACTTCAAGGGTGTGCCGGTCGCCGTGTCGCAGCGGGGTGAGCCGATCATCGGGAAGCTGATGGCGGCGAACTGGATCGTCGGCGGAATCATGGGCTCGGGTAAGACGTCCATCGTGGTGTCGCTGCTGCTCGGTGCGATCCTCGATCCGCTGGTTATCGCCGAGGTGTACGTGATGGCCGCGAACGTGGACTACGACCCGCTACGGCCGCGTCTGCGGAAGCTGGTCAAGGGCGACGACCCCGAAGACCTGCGGGCCGCACTGGACGCGCTGCGCGGCCTGTCCAACGAGGTCACCGTGCGCGGCAAGCTGCTCGAGGAACTGGGCGGCGAGTCGACCAAGCTGACGCGTGAGCTGGCACTGAAGGACCAGAGGATGCGCCCGAAGGTCGTCGTCTTCGACGAGTGCCACGAGCTGTTCATGAACAAGGAGTACGGCAAGGAAGCTGCCGAGCTGGCGATCCGCGTGATGAAGAAGGCCCGCAAGGTGGGCATCACCCTGATCTGGGTCACCGTCTCGCCGACCGCGGACAGCATCCCGCGGGACGTCACCCGCAACACGTCGCACCGTGTGGCGTTCGCGGTGGGCGACCAGGTCGCCAACGACGGTCTGCTCGGGTCGGGCAAGTACAAGGCCGGCGTCCGCGCGACGGAGCTGGTGCCCGGCCAGGACGTCGGTACCGCCGTGACCTACGGGTTCACCTCCAAGCCGTTCGAAATCATCCGGTCCCACTACGTCGCCCGCGACCCGGAGAAGGGCGTCGACGAGGTGACGCCGGTCGTCGAGCGGGCGATGGGCCTGTACGAGGGCGGGCCGGCTGACGCGCCCGCGTTCGCCCCGGTCGACCATCTCGCGGACATCGCGGCCGTCCTCGGGCACGAGCCGCGGATGCGGACACAGGACGTTCTGCATGGGCTCCAGGACCGCAACCCGGTCGTCTACGGCAGCTGGTCGTTCCGCGACCTGAAGGGCGTCCTCGACGACGCCGGGCACGGCGAGTACAAGACGAACGGCGGCAAGATGCACGTCAGTCTCGACCGGATTCTCGACGCCATCGCGGCCCGTGACGACGACGATCCTGACGAGGGAGGCACCGAAGAGTAGAGGGAGTTCTCCCTACCCGCCTCCTCACCCTGCCTCCCTGTACATGACCTGCGGAAATGGCCAGTCAGGGAGGCAAGGGAGGCACCCGCGAGGGGAGCCCGGAAGCCCGTATATGGGCCTCTGGGCTCCCCTTCGCTGCTTCCCTCCCCGCCTCAGAGCTTCCCGAGCGTGTTGACTACCCCGCCCCTGCTGCTGACCTCCCGGCGCAGCGGGTCGATGAGGACCTGGGCCACCTGCTTCCCTTCGAGGTGCAGGTTGACCTGGATCATCTCGACCTGACCGTCCGAGCCGGACATCATGCGGCGGGTGTCGGGGTTGGAGTGCACCCGTGACCCGGGGGCCAGGTCGACCAGTTCGGGGCCCTGCTCGCCGACCAGCGTCATGCGGGACCGGGGTCCGCCGCCCGCTGCACCGACGACGCCGCCGGTCGCGAGACGGCCGGTGAGGTCTTTCATCTTGCCGCTGTAGTTGTAGCGGACATTGATGTTCACGGACTTGTCGTGCAGCGACGCCAGGTCCCGCTTCGCCTTCGCGATCGCCGCTGTCAGCTGGTCGATCCTCGCCCGCACCGACGCCTTACGGCTGTCGGGCACCCGCGCCAACTGGTTCTTCGCGTGCGCCAGCTTCTGCTGCAGATCCTGCATGTTGCCCTTGATGAACGCCGTCTTGTTCGGCGTCTTCAAGATCTGATCCGCCAGCCGTGCCGCCGCCGCCTTGGTGAGGCCCATCTGCGTGGCGGACTTGATGAGTTCCCCACGGCCCCGGGCATAGATGGCGCTCGCGGTCTCCCACGACCCGCCGGAGTCCCGCACCGCCTCAACGGCTTTCATCGTCGCGCCAGCCAGATCATCCAGAGCCTGGTTGTTCGCGCGGCCCTTCTCCGTGTTGTTGTCGAGGGTCTTCCCGTTCTCCTTGAACGCCGCGGTCGCCGCATCAATGGCGGCCTCCATGCCGCGTACCCCGCCACGCGCAATCAGGTACGCCTCGTTCAGGGCGTGGATGGACTGCCGCAGGCCGTCGGTGCTCTGCTTCTGCAGCTCCAATTTGGATTGCACGGCCTGCGCCTGGGCGCCAAAGAGGCCCATCGCCTCGGCTGCCAATTGCTGCTCGAACTTCAGATCAGCGACAGCGGCCTTGTACTCGCCGAACTTCCCCTCGAGTCCCTTGGTGGAGTGCCCGGCAGCGGCCATCTCCTCCTTCATCCGCTTGAACACGACCGCGGCCATGTCGCCCTTGCCGCTGGACACCAGCTGCGCCAACGCCTTGTCGACGGCGTCGATGTCGCCCTTGGCCTTCTTCAGCGGATCCGTGTCCCAGCTGAACGTGTCGCTGATCCACCGGTCGATCTTCTGCCCGTTGCTCGGGGAGATCAGCAGGTTCAGCGATTCGGTCAGACCGCCCAGGTCCTTACCGAACGCGCGGGCCGCCTCGCCCGACACCTTGCCGGTACGGGCCAGGTTCCCGAGCGACGTCGTCAGCCGGTCGACATTCGGCGGCGTCGACCGGCCCATCTGCGACAGCTCCGACAGGGCGATCAGCAGCAGGCCGATACCGGTACCCGCGACCGCCAGCCGCACAGTGCGCGACAGGGCCATGAACGCCCCGCGGAGCGCCTGCAGCGATGTCCCGGACGCCGCTGCCGCCGTCCCCGCTGCTATCGCCTGAGTCCTGAATGCCGCGAGCGCTGTTGCTGCGACAGCCATGCCGGCGGACGCCATCTTCACTGCCTTGAACGCGATCGCGATCTGCAGCAGCGTGGAGATGAGGCCCACCGGGAGTGAAGCGACCAGCTTGGCAAAGGCGTTGACGACGGTGAGCAGGCCCACGCCGGTATCGGCTGCCGCCCTCACCATGTTCGTGAGAGCCGTAGCAACGTTCTTCAGCGTGTCGCCGACGAGGGGCCCGTTCTCCTTGGCGAAGGTCATGAACTCCGACAGGCCGCCGGCCACCTTGCCCGTGTCCAGCGTGCGGGTGAGGCGGATCAGACCGTCGTTCGCCTTGGCAAGGGCACCGGTCGCAAACGCGCTGAACGACTGCATGAACTTGTCGAAGCCCTGGGACTGGATCCCGCCCGCGACGATCGTCATGAACCGGTCGAGCTCGCCACTGGCGCCCTTCACGAGAGGCGTGAGCTTGGGGAACAGCGCGCCGAACACAGCGAACGACTTGGTGACCACGGGCATGGTGGTGTCGGCCAAGCCGTCCGACCACGCCTTGTACTCCTCCTTCAGGACAGACAGGCCGGCCGCTGCCTGCCGCGTGGCGGGCGGCAGCTGCTTCAGCGCCGCGAGGTACGCCACCTCCGCCTTGACCGCCTCCTGGGAGGTCTTGCCGTGCTGCTCGATCGCCTTGGTGTACTCCTCCTCCGCCTTGGCTGCCTCGCCCATCGCCACGACCTGAGGACCCACTGCCGCGCCGAACGCACCAACGGCTACCGTCGCCGCGCCGAGGCCGGCCGCGATCGGGGCGGCTGCGGAGGCGATCGGGATCAACGCCGGGGCGAGGCTGATGGCTGTACCGGCCGCGCTGCCAAACGACTTATCCATGCTGTTCGCGGACTGCACGAGCCGATTCAGCGAGGCGTTGATCGAGGCGATACCCGCCCGGGTCGAGTCGCGGACGCGGACGACGATGTTCACGTCATCAGCCATCGCTGACACCCCCGCTCGAGCGCAGCATCCCCGCGGCGAGGAGCCCCGTGAGCTCCACGTCCTCCGCCGATGACCACTCGTAGGGCGGCATGCCGAGCATCTCGAGGAGCTCCACGTACTCGCCGGCGCTCCACTGGTACGCGGACGGGTCCACGCCCAGCGCAACGAGCAGCGAGATGACGACGCGCAGCACGGCCATGCACCCGATGTCGCCGTCCCGTACCCGCTGCCGCGCCGTCTCGACGTCGTCGTCGGTGACGTTCAGGAGCAGTACCGGGAGTCCCTTGTTGTCGCCCTGGGCGATGCGCACCACGCTGTACGTGGACCCCTCGCCGCTCATGACGACCGCAGGATGACTTGCCCGGATGCGATGTCCTCCTCGAGCTGGCGGAGCCGCCGCTCA
This sequence comes from Streptomyces sp. NPDC020681, assembly GCF_044334895.1. Classification (NCBI taxonomy): domain Bacteria; kingdom Bacillati; phylum Actinomycetota; class Actinomycetes; order Kitasatosporales; family Streptomycetaceae; genus Streptomyces; species Streptomyces sp. NPDC020681. The sequence continues at coordinate 76,219 of NZ_JBIRTX010000002.1, forward strand.
ACACTCGCCCGGACGTTCGCCGGAACGTCGCGGCCCCAGTCGCGCAGTTCGCTGCTGGCCGCCTCCTCCGCCTCGTGCCTGTTGCGGAAGTACACGGGCGCGCCCAGTGCTTTGGCGCGCTTCGGCCGGGGCTCGGCCGGCGCGGGCGCGGGCAGCTTGGCCACCTTGCCGAGCAGCCCGTCGCTGCGACGCTCGAGGGCATGGCGACCCGTCGCCGACCTCATCCCGGTGCCGCGCGGCCAACACACAGCAGCCACCTGGTCCGTGACCCAAGTGAGCAGCGCCACCGACTGAACCGGCACCCACCAGACGCCGCGGATCCGCAGCCCGTCACGCCCGCCGCCGGTCTGATGGTCGCGACCCTCCTCGACAGCCAGGCCACGTACCGTCAGGGCGGCGCTGTGCCGGGCTATCAGCGCGTTGTGGGCCTCCGCTGCGCCGTACAGGTCCAACAGCGCCTGCTGCGCCGTGCTGGCCGCCGTGGCGAGCGCGTCGTGAGACGCCTCGAGTTCCTTCTTCGCCGCGCCGATCTCCTTCGCCGCTGCCTTCTCCACGTCCGGCCGGTCGGCCAACGCCTGCTGCTCCGCCTCGTACTGGACGTTGAGCCGCTCGAGCTCGCCGCGGACCAGCTCGATACGGCCCTTCGCGGCGGCGTAGGACGCGCCGGCTGCGCTGGTGATGTACCGCTTCAGCCGGAGCTTGGTGACGGTGTCCTCGGCCTGCTCGAGCTCGAGGGCGACGCGCGCAATGTCCTCCTGGGTGATCATCACGCCTCCTCGGTGTTCGCGGTGATGAGGTGCTGAACTGCCGTCGTGGTCCACGCCCCGACGCTCGGCACGCCACCGGGCGGGGTGTACGGGATGGCCCACCGGTTCAGCTGCACCTGGATCGCGGTGAGGCTGTCGCCGGCGGCGCGCATCTCGAGCACGTTGCGGATGACGGACGCGGGGACGGCGGCTGACGCGCCCGCCTTGTTGGTCTTCGGCATGGCTGGGTTCCTTACTGGTTGCGGGTGAGTCGGGCGACGACGGCAGCCCATTCGGCGGACTGCCGCTGCGGGCTGGTCAGGTTGGCGGCGAGCGCGGCGAAGTCCGTGCCCTCGTCGGGGTCGGTCTGCTCAGTGGCGAGGCCGGCCTCTACCGCCTCGGCGCCGACGAACCAGGTCTCGCCCTTCATCAGGGCGCGCCAGCTGGCGACGGTGCCGCGCCCGGAGCGCTTGGCGTACACGTCGGCGATGTTGTTGCTGGTCTTGTCGAGCAGGTCGGCGAGCTCGCGCATGTCCCTGCACTCGCCGATGCACACACCGTTCGCCTCGTGGATCATCATCGTGGCGTTCCGGCCGATGATCCGGCGGTCGCCGGCCATGGCAATCACGGAGGCGATCGAGGCGGCGAGGCCGTCGATGTACGTGGTCACCTTCGCCGGGTGCTGGCGCAGCGCCTCGTAGATCGCGATGCCGTCGAACACCTCGCCCCCGGGGGAGTTGAGGCGGACGTCGATGCTCGAGGCCGTGATGCCCTTCAGCTCGCGGGTGAAGTCCGCGGCGTTCGTGCCGAAGAACCCGACCTCGTCGTAGATGGCCACCTCTGCCGTTGCGGCGGTGGCGTTGCTGATGCGGTACCACTGCCGGCCGGACGGTTCGGCCAGGGTCTTGGCCTGGGGTGAGCGGCTGCTGATGCGCCAGCTGCGGGGGTACTGGGTCATTCGGTCACCTGCTGTCTGGTGGGTGGGCAATTGGCCCACTCCTATGGTCGCGGAATGTGCTGTCCGGTTGGGCCAATCGGGGTGGCGAATCTTTGTGGGCTTCCCGCATTCGGAGGTGGCCTCCGGTACCTCGTTGCTGTGGGCGGGCGTTGCGACAACGGAGCCCACCCCGGGGCAACACTGGCGCGTGTCATAGGCGCGCCCTATCCTGTAACGGAGGGTCCATCCGTTTCGGTTATGGGTCTGGGTGGTTGGGTGCGGCGGTCTGAAGGTCCCGGGAGTGGATGCCCCCGGGGCCTTCTTTCGTGTCCGGGGTGGGGCGTGGTCGCTGCTGGAGTTTGGCTGCGTGTCGGCGGGCCAGACCCTTGGAACGGGCAGCAGCAAAAGCGGCCCTGGCTTCTTTCGTTGCTGCGATCTTGCGGCGTGCTGCTTCGACCTTGGCGCGGACTATGTCGTCGACGTTCATGACTGACTCCTCTCGAGGGCGCGGCGCCGGCGGTCGGTTTCCTTCGCAACCTCGTCCGGTGTGGGCTCGAGCTGGCCGGGTCCGATGACGAGCCAGAAGCCGCCCACGTCGTCGATCGGCTGTAGGTCTCCGTCGACGCAGACGGATGCGACGATCTGCCGGAAGCCGGTGAGGCCGGTGTCCTCGAGGGTGTGGTCGTCGTACTCGACCTCTTCTTGTACGAGCCAGCCGGGCATGGGCTCGAGACTGAGGCCGTTCGGGGTGATGAGGGCGACGCGCCATCCGTCCGTGGGGCGGACGTCGATGACACGGAACTTGACGTCGGTGGCCATGGGTTCTCCGTTCGGGGTGGGGTGTCCCTGCGGGCTGTCCCCTGTCCCCTCCCTAGGTAGGGAGTAGGAGGGGACAGGTGTCTTGGTCGCCATGGGGACAGTTGGGGACAATCGCGGGGACAGTCTTGACCTGCTGTTCTTCTTGATCCGGGAACAGGTGGGGACAGGCGTGGGGACAGACAGTTCGGACAGTTCGGAAGGGGACAGACAGTTCGGGGCTATCCGGCTCACCGCTGATCCCCCTTTGCCGCGTAGTACGCCTTCACTCCGGCGGCGATCTGGCTGACGGTGCCCGTCTTGCCAGGCAGCGTGATCCCGCGGGAGGCAGCCCACTCCTTCAGCTTCTCTCTGCCGATTCCGGGCGGTACGTCCTTGGCCAGCAGCTCGTCGACGTAGCTCTGTACGAGCTGGTTGGCCTCGCGGACGGTGCCCTTGTCGGCGAGCTCATGGCGGGTCTGGCCGGTCAGCCACATGCCCGCCGAGCCTTTGCGGCCCCGGCGGGTGAGGTGCATCAGGTCGTCGCCGAGGCCGGTGCGGGTGTGGGTCCGCTTGAGCTTGATCTCGGTGGTGACGGTCTGGATTCCGTCGTCATCACGGCTGTGGTTCTCGTTGAGACGGGTCATCTCCCACACGTGGTCAACGTCTTGAGACTTGGCGGAGGAGCCGCGGCTCCCCTTCTCGGCGTCCTTGCCCATGTGGTCGAGGCGGACGCCGGCGACGCCCATGCCCTTGAGGGGGGCGTGCACGCGGCCGTAGAACTGCAGCCACGTGTCGGAGTCGTTCTCCTTTCCCGTGATGAACCGGCTCACGGTGTCGAAGATGACGACGTGGGGGTCGATCTCGCTGACGATGCGGAGCAGCTCCTGGACGGCGATCGGGGCGGCATCGAGCCCACCGCTGAAGCGGGGGAACATGCGGTAGTCGAAGCCCTCGAGCTCGTCGGGGGTGGCGCCGAGGGCTTGCATGCGGGTGACGACGTCGCGGAGCCCGTTCTCCCGGTCGAAGTACAAGACGCGCAACGGGTCTCGCCGCTCATCCCCGAGGAACGAGCGGCCGGTGACTGCCCGCCAGAGCCAGTCGTGGGCGAACAGGCTCTTGCCGACCTTGCCGTCGCCGACGATGGCGACCTGCTGGCCGCGCTCGATGAACCGACCGGGCAGCCAGTCGATGTGCGTGAAGTCGGTGGCGAATGCCTGCTTCCAGTCGAGGCTGGGGAACCGGTCCTCGGGCTGCTCGGCGGGGTCGCCCTGATCGCGCGGAGGCTCCGCCAAGGGGTCTTCCCTCGGCGGAGCCTCCACATGGTTCGTGGTCAAGCCGCCAGCTCCTGACGGTGGGTGAGGTACCGGCCGGGCTTGCCGGGGATCTGGATGGGTGGCCAGCCGGGGGTGGCCCGCAGCTGGTGCGGCGGCTGGGGGTGGGCGGCGGCGTCGCGTTCAGCGAGGGTTGGCCGTTGCCATACGGGTGCGTGGGGCGCGAACGCGTCCTTCAGCCACTGGGTGACGTCGTCGCCGTACTTGCGCCACATCTCCGCGGCCTCGAGGGCGGCGGCGAGCCGCTTGGGGTCGTCGGGGTGGAGCTCGCGCCATGCCGTGCTGGCGTAGGGCGGGAAGTCGCGGGCGTACCAGAGGCTGCGGGCGTCTGCCCACAGGCCGGCGATGTCGCCCGGGTCGAACTCTGGGGCCTCTGGTGAAACTTCCGTTTCACGCGTCTCGCCTGTGCATGAGGCTGTGCAGTCGAGGGGGTCGCGGTGTCCGCACTCGAGGGGCTCGAGGCGGGAGGCTGCTTCTCGGCGCGCCTGCAGTTGCTGACTGGTGGTCTTGGGTGGATCGGTCGTAGGCTTCAAGGGAAGCTCCTCGACGGCGGCGCATACGGGTTCTCGGCCCGCGCCGCCGTTTGGCTTGTCTGGTCAGTGGATGCTTCTGGCCCCTGCCTGGATTGCCGTCCTGGTGGGGGCCGCTCACGTTCAGGCGGCGGTGACGGTGCGCGCGTCGAGCCACGCCTCGATGCGGCTGCGCTTGTACCTGATGCGCCCACCGCGGCCGGGGCTCGTCTTGATGTAGTCGGGGCCGACTCCGGTCCAGCGCCAGTTGGCGAGCGTCTGCGGGTTGAAGCCGTACATCGCGTGTACCTGCCTCGGACTGAGGAGTTCTTCAGCCACCGTTATCTCTCCTTTGGTGTTCACATTGACCACCATCATAGCTACAGTGGACACATGACCGCAATGAAAGTAGCACCCCAGGTACAGGAATGGACACCGCGACCGCCTACGCTGTTGTTCATGACCGACGAGAAGCGCCGCCCGCGCCCCGCAGCCCAGTACGGACCGACCGGCGAGGCGGTCGCGCTCAACGTCAGGACCCTGCGCAATCGCCGGAACATGACGATCTACGCCCTGTCGGGCGTCCTCGCCCGGATCGGCCGGCCCATCACCCCGTCGGCCATCGCAAAGATCGAGAAGCAGCAGCGGCAAGTGACCGTCGACGACCTTGTTGCCCTGGCTGCAGCGCTCGACGTCAGCCCTCTGGCGCTCCTGCTGCCGACCGTCGGCAGTGGACAGGAGGGCGTGCGGCTCGCCGAAGACCTCGAGGTCACCGCTGCCGCGGCCTGGGAGTGGGCGGATGGCCAGAAGCCTCTGACCCGGTCCGAGGGCGACCCGCACGGCGACCTGCTGCGCTTCCGCCTGGACTCGAGGCCGGCCTGGGACCGCGACCCGATCCGGAAGATGTACAACGAGATGCTGTCGGGGGCGGCTCAGCGAGAGGCGCTGGTTGGCCAGACTGGCGAGTGGTCCAAGGAGGCGGACGGAACATGGGTGCTGCGCACTCCGGCCGGCGTTGAGATCTGGCGCGGCCCGACGCCGGACCAGTCGGAGGAGGATTGATGGCCCGTGTATGGATCGAGGACCGGGAGAACCACGCCGACTACCAGACGGCCATGGAGAAGTGGCAGGCAGCGAAGCGTGAGGGCTCCAAGCGCCAGCCGCCGGGCCGTTGGCGGGTCCGCTGGTACGGGCCGGACGGGAAGCCGAAGGCGCTGACGTTCGGCAAGCTGCCACAGGCCGAGGCCGAGGTGCACGCCATCACGGCCCGCCTCGACAAGGGCTCGTACCGGGACCCGAAGTCGGGCAAGGCCGCGGTGAAGCTGGTCGCCGAGGAGTGGTTCTCCTCGAAACGCAAGGTCGGGCGGACGACGCGCCACGACTACCGGGAGATCCTGGACCTGTACGTGATCCCGAAGTGGGGCGACTGGCAGGTGTCCGCGATCCAGTGGGAGGACGTGTCTGCCTGGCTCACGGAGCTGTGTACGAAGCCGGGGAAGTCGGGCCGGATCCTCGGCCCCGCCCGGATCGTCAAGACGTACCGCGTGTTCTCGATGGTCATGAAGCACGCGGTGTTCTCGAAGCGGATCTCGACCAGCCCCGCCCACGACCACGACCTGCCGCGGCCGGACGACGAGGACGAGCACGTCTACCTCACCTACGACCAGCTCGAGCAGCTGGCGTTGGCGGCCGGCGAGTACCGGCTGATGATCCTGACCCTCGGGTACTGCGGTATCCGGTGGGCCGAGGCGTCCGCCATCAAGGCCGGCCGCCTGCTCGTCCCGCAGCGGCGCATACGGATCGTGCAGAACTACACCGACGTCAAGGGCGAGTTGGCTCTGGGCCCGGTGAAGAACCACGAGAAGCGCTCTGTGCCCCTGCCGCGCTCGTTCGCCGACGAGCTGGGCACCTTGGCCAAGCCGAAGGCGCAGAGCGACCTTCTGTTCACTGCGCCCGAGGGCGGACCGCTGCGGTACAACAACTTCCGCAACAGGGTCTTTGATCCGGCGGTGCGGGAGGCAGGACTCGAGGGCATGGGCGTCACGCCGCACAAGCTGCGGCACACCGCGGCGTCCCTCGCCATCGCGGCCGGGGCGGATGTGAAGGTGATTCAGCTCATGCTCGGACACAAGGACGCGTCGATGACGCTGAACATCTACGGGCACCTGTTCCCCGACCGACTGGACGAGGTGGCCGACGCCCTCGACGTAGGCCGAAAGGTCGCACTGGCTATGGCTGGTGCGTCGCTCACTCAGCCTGGGTGATCAAACCAGGGTGTACGAAATGCGTATGGGCCCCTCGGAGTGATCTCCGGGGGGCCCATCTCATACGGCCGTTGACCAGCCGTTTTCCATCTGAGCCGCCTTCGGGATTCGAACCCGAGACCTACGCATTACGAGTGCGTTGCTCTGGCCAACTGAGCTAAGGCGGCAAGCTGCGGATATACCGGTCCTCGCAGGACACGTTCGCATCCGCAGCGGCGCCAAGTCTACAGGGTTGTTTCGGGTGCCCCGAACCAGGTCCCGGAGCAGGTCCGGGACCCTCCGCCGCGCCCCGTCGGCGGTCAGGAGCAGCGCTTGTCCTTCGGTGGGACCTTGCCCTCCAGCAGGTACGTGTTGATCGCCGTGTCGATGCAGTCGCTGCCGCGGCCGTACGCCGTGTGGCCGTCGCCCTCGTACGTCAGCAGCGTCCCGGACGACAGCTGCCCGGCCAGACCCTGTGCCCACTTGTACGGCGTGGCCGGGTCGCGGGTGGTGCCGACGACCAGGATCGGGGCCGCGCCCTTCGCCTCGATGCGGTGCGGCTTTCCGGTGGCGGGTGTCGGCCAGTACCCGCAGTTCAGTGAGGCCCACGCGAAGCCGCGACCGAAGACCGGCGCGGCCTTCTCGAACGCCGGGAGGGCCGACTCGACCGCCTTCGGATCGTTGAACGCCGGCGGCAGGTCGAGGCAGTTGACGGCCGCGTTGGCGAACATCAGGTTCGCGTACGAGCCGTCGTCCCCCCGCTCGTAGTAGCTGTCGGCGAGCGCGAGAAGCCCCGCACCGTCGCCGGCCATGGCGCTTGTGAGAGCCTCACGCAGCTGCGGCCAGGCCCCCTCGTCGTACATCGCGGCGACCACTCCGGTGGTGGCCAGCGACTCGCCGAGCGGACGGCTCTCGCCGGTCGGGACGGGCTTGGCGTCGAGCTCGGTGAAGAAGGCTTTGAGGCGGCGGGAGGCGTCGGCGACGGACGTGGTGCCGAGCGGACAGTCCGGCTGCCGGATGCAGTCGGCGGCGAAGGACTGGAAAGCGGTCTCGAAGCCCGCCGTCTGCTCGCGGTTCAGCTGGCGGGCCGGGAGCGAGGGATCCATCGCGCCGTCGAGCACGAGGCGGCCGGTGCGGCTCGGGAACAGCTCGGCGTACGTCGCGCCGAGGAACGTGCCGTAAGAAGCGCCGACGTAGTTCAGCTTCTCGTCGCCGAGCACCGCGCGCAGAATGTCCATGTCACGGGCCGCGTCGACGGTCGAGACATGCGGCAGCACCTCGCCGGAACGCCGCTCGCAGCCCGTCGCGAAGCCCTTGAACGACGTGGCGAGGCGGTTTGTCTCGGCCGTGTCGTCCGGGGTCTGGTCGACCTGCGTGTACGCGTCCATCTGCTTGCCGGTGAGGCATTCGACGGGCTCACTGCGGGCGACGCCGCGCGGGTCGACGGCCACCATGTCGTAGCGGGCGCGGACGGGCGCGGGGTAGCCGATGCCCGCGTAGCCCTGGAGGTACTCGACGGCCGAAGCGCCGGGACCGCCCGGGTTGACCTGTAGCGAGCCGAGCCGCTTGCCGGGGCCGGTGGCCTTCTTGCGGGCCACGGCCAGCTGGACGGACTCGCCGCCGGGCTTGGCGTAGTCGAGCGGAGCCTTCATCGTCGAGCACTCGAACCCGGGGACACCACAACCCCGCCACTTCAACTGCTGCGCGTAGTACGGCTCGAGCGCGGCGTCGGGAGAGGCGTCGGGCGCGGCGGCTCCGCCGGCGGTGGACGCGGTGGCGTCGGGCGACGAACTCCCGTCCGTACAGCCGGAGACCAGCAGGCCGGCGGCAGCCAGCGCGAGGGCGGAGGTGCGGAACAAGCGCCAGGTGTCCATGCCCGGAGCGTAGGCGACGGCGCGGAATGATGCCCGTCCGTCCCCGTACGGGTGAGCCGGTCAATCACGTCACGTCGCCGGGCGACGCGGGACGTTCAGCCCGCGCGCAGAGCCACCGTCATCGCTTCCACCGCCAGCAGCGGCGCCACATTCGCCTCCAGCGCCTCACGGCAGGCGACCACCGCCTCTATCTGGCGCAGCGTGCCCGCCGGCGTCGAGGCGCGGGCGATCCGGTCGAGTGAGTCCCGTACGTCGCCGTTGGCGAGCGCGATCTCCGAGCCCAGCTGGAGGGCCAGCACATCGCGGTAGAACCCGGTCAGATCGCTGAGCGCGAGATCCAGGCTGTCCCGCTGCGTACGCGTCTTGCGGCGCTTCTGCCGGTCCTCCAGCTCCTTCATCGCACCCGCGGTCCCGCGCGGCATCCGGCCGCCCTGCGACGCGCCGAGTGCCGCCTTGAGCTCGTCCGTCTCCTTCGCGTCGACCTCGTCCGCGGCCTGATTGGCGTCCTCGGCCGCGGCGTCGATCAGCTCCTGCGCGGCCTTGAGGCAGCCGCCGATGTCCTCGACGCGCAGCGGCAGCTTCAGCACGGTGGCACGGCGGGCCCGGGCCCGCTCGTCGGTGGCCAGGCGGCGGGCCCGGCCGATGTGGCCCTGCGTCGCGCGGGCGGCGGCGGCCGCGACATCGGGCTCGATCCCGTCGCGCCGGATCAGCACATCGGCGACGGCGGAGACCGGTGGCGTACGAAGGGTGAGGTGGCGGCAGCGCGAACGGATCGTCGGCAGCACATCCTCCAGCGACGGCGCGCACAACAGCCATACGGTGCGGGGCGCCGGCTCCTCGACGGCCTTCAGGAGCACATTGCCCGCGCCCTCGGTGAGGCGGTCGGCGTCCTCCAGGATGATCACCTGCCAGCGGCCGACGGCGGGCGACAGCTGCGCGCGGCGGACCAGCTCGCGCGTCTCCTTGACGCCGATGGACAGCAGGTCGGTGCGGATGACGTCCACGTCGGCGTGCGTACCGACGAGAGCGGTGTGACAGCCGTCGCAGAAGCCGCAGCCGGGTGCACCGCCGAGGGCACGGTCGGGACTGACGCACTGCAGGGCGGCGGCGAAGGACCTGGCGGCGGTGGCCCGGCCGGAACCTGGGGGTCCGGTGAAGAGCCACGCATGCGTCATCTTCGAGGTGTCCGGCAACGGCTCACCGAGGCTGCCCGCGGTGACGAGGGCATCGGCATCCCGGGCGGCGGCGCTGAGCTGCGCCTGGACCCGGTCCTGGCCGACGAGGTCGTCCCACACGGCCATGTGCCGTCACCTGCCCTTCCTACGGGATCTCCCATTGTGGGGCAGGGGTCTGACAGTCGGGGCCGCGCACCTGGACGCGTGGGTGTGAGGCGGGGGTTGAGGCGGGGGCGCACGCCCCCGAACCCCAGCGGCGCGGATGACCACGCCCGGTGCGGAGCCGACGATCCGGCGCGGCCGCCCCGGACCGGTGTCCGGGGCGAAGCCCCGGTGTCAGCGCCTCCTGCGGCGGTCGTCCTCGTCCTCGTGCGGACCCAGCAGTTCGTCCGCCAGCGTCGGGAGGTCGTCCAGCGGAGTCTCCTCCGCCCAGTCCGAGCGGCGGCGCGAGCGGTCCGACTCCTCGCCGACCTGGGGGAGCTCCCTCGTACGGTCGTCCGACTCCGTGACCGGCGGAAGCACCGCCGTCTCGTCCGCGTCCCGAGGAGCGACCGGCGGAAGCACCGCCGTCTCAGCGGCGTCCGCGGGAGCCGCCGGCTTCGGGACCTCCTGCGTCTCCTCGTCCGGCCTGACCACCGGCGTGGGCACGGTCACCTCGGAAGCCGAAGCAGCAGACGCCTTGGACTCAGCGGCAGCCGAAGCAGACGCGGCAGCGGCAGCCGCTTCCGCCTGCCTCCTCGCCTCCTCCGCCCTCAGCAGCGCCTCCTCCGCCTTGCGCTGCTTCTCCAGGCGCCGTTCCTCCGCCTCGGCCCGCAGCCGGGCCTCCTCCTCGGCCTGCTTGCGCCGTCGCTCCTGCTCCGCCGCGGCCGCCTTCTCCTCCGCGAGGCGGCGCGCCCGCTCCTCCTCCGCGAGCCGCCGTGCCTCCTCGGCCCGCTGCCGGGCCTCCTCCGCCTGCCGTTCGGCCTCGCGCTGCCGCGCCTCCTCCAGCTCGCGGCGCTTGCGCTCCTCCTCCTCGGCACGGAGCTTGGCGAGCTGCGCCTGGCGCTCGCGTTCGATCCGCTCTTCCTCCGCCTTCCGCGCGGCTTCGGCCTCCGCGCGCCGGCGGGCCTCCTCCTCGGCTGCCTTCCGGGCCTCTTCCTGGGCCTTGACCTCGGCGTCGGAGAGCGGCAGGAGCTGGTCGAGCCGGTGTCGTACGACGGTCGTGACGGCCTGCGGGTCCTGGCCCGCGTCGACCACCAGGTACCGGCCGGGGTCGGCCGCGGCCAGCGTCAGGAACCCGGCCCGTACGCGCTGGTGGAACTCCACCGGCTCCGACTCCAGCCGGTCCGGCGCCTCGGTGAACCGTTCCCGGGCCGTCTCCGGCGCGACGTCCAGCAGCACGGTGAGATGCGGTACGAGCCCGTCCGTCGCCCACCGGTTGACACGGGCGATCTCGGTCGGCGACAGATCGCGGCCGGCGCCCTGGTAGGCGACCGACGAGTCGATGTAGCGGTCGGAGATGACGATCGCGCCGCGCTCCAGCGCGGGCCGTACGACCGATCCGACGTGCTCGGCGCGGTCGGCCGCGTACAGCAGTGCCTCCGCGCGGTTCGACAGACCGGCCGACGAGACGTCGAGCAGGATCGACCGCAGCCGCTTCCCGACCGGGGTCGCGCCCGGCTCGCGCGTGACGACGACCTCGTGCCCCTTCGCGCGGATCCACTCCGCGAGCGCCTCGACCTGCGTGGACTTCCCGGCCCCGTCGCCGCCCTCTATGGCGATGAAGAAACCGGTCGCGGCCGGTGCCGTCGCCTGGTCGGCCCCGCCGCGCAGCGCGTCGCCGAGGTCGCGGCGCAGCGGCACGCCCGCCCGGTCGTCCGTCTTCGCGAGGACGATCGCCGCGACGGGCAGCAGCAACGCGCCGACCAGCATCAGCGTGAAGGCCGCGCCGCCGTGCGCGAACACGAAGTCGCCGTTGGCCAGCCGGTGCGGCCCGATCGCCGCGGCGAGCAGCGGCGCGGCGATGGCACCGAGGCCGATGGAGACGCGGACGACGGCCTGGAGGTGCTCGGTGATGCGGGCCCGTCGGAAGTCCTCGGACTCCTGGTCGATGAGCGCGTGCCCGGTGGCCGCGGCGACGCCCGCCGCGAGGCCCGCGAGCAGCGCGATGAAGAGCACGGTCGCCGTGTCCGGGACCAGCCCCATGGCGAGCAGCGCGACTCCGGTGACCGCCAGCGCCAGGGCGAGCAGCCGCCGGCGCGACAGCGTGGGCAGTACGGACGCCGCGCCGCGGATGCCGATGGCGGTGCCGCCGGTCAGCGCGAGCACGAGGAGAGCGAAGGCGGCGGGACCGCCGCGCAGGTCGAAGGCGTGCAGTACGGCGACGGCGACGGCCGAGGAGATCGCCGCGGCGACCGCGGCGCAGCCGAGGACGAACAGCGGTATGGCGCCCGTACGTCCCTTGTCCAGGCCGCCTCCGGCGGCCGAGGTGGACGGCCGGCGCAGGCCTTCGAGCGGCGAACGCGGCCGCGCTGTCTGCGTACTGGGCAGTTCGACGAAGTACAGCGTCGACACGGAGGCGGCGAAGAGACCGGCCGCGACATACGACCCGAGGGCCGCCTGGTGCAGCGAGAACCATTCGATGCCCGAGCCCAGCAGATTGCCGACGAGCGTGGCTGCCAGCAGAACAGCGGCCCCGAGCGGGATCACGGCGAAGCTGGTGCGCAGCCAGAGCCTGCGGAGCGCGTCGAGGTGGTCGGGCAGCGGCCGCACGGCCGCGCCCTCCAGCGGCGGCGCGGGCAGCAGCGCGGGGGCCGCGCCGTCCCGCGCGACGGTCCAGAAACGCTCGGCGGCACCGGTGACGAAGACGGTGACCAGCAGGATCGCGGGCGCGTTGCCCGGCGTCCAGTCGATCCACAGCGGTGCGACGACGAGCAGGGCGACCCGCAGCCCGTCCGCGCCGATCATGGTCCAGCGCCGGTCGAGCGGACCCTTGGCCGAGGTGAGTGCCGTGAGCGGGCCGAGCAGTACGGCTCCGAAGAGCAGGGTGGCAAGTACGCGCACGCCGAGCACAGCGGCGACGGAGAAGGCCGCCCCGCGGTAACCGGCCCCGAACGTGCCGTCCGCCACCGCCGCCTGCAGGGTCAGCAGCAGCAGGACGAATACGGCGACCGCGTCCCCGATACCGCCGACCATCTGTGCGTTCCACAGCCGCCGGAGCGGAGGGAAGCGCAAGAGGGCGCGCAGGGCGCGCTCACGGGAGTCCGCGACAAGGGCCTCGGAATGGGCGCTGGAGTCTGAGGCAGTCTCTGAGGCGGTTCTCAGGACCGCCTGCTGCTCGGCTGGCTGCTCGGCTCGCGTCATCCGCCCAGCCTATCCGGAGCGAACCACTCCCCGGAGGGCTGTCCGAACACATGGGCGCTTTGTGCAAAGCGTCGGAGAACTCCCCCAACACACCCCGCACAAAGCGCCGTAAAGCGACGGCGAAACCGACTACTCGTCGGTGGAAGCCGGCGTGGCAGCCTTCTTCGCCGCGGCCGTCGTCTTCTTGGCAGCCGTCTTCTTGGCGGTGGTCTTCTTCGCCACCGTCTTCTTGGCGGCCGCCTTCTTGGCCGGGGCCTTCTTCGCGGGAGCCTTCTTCGCCGTCTTCTTGGCGGGTCCCTTGGCGCGCTTCTCGGCGAGCAGCTCGTAGCCGCGCTCCGGCGTGATGTCCTCGACGCTGTCGCCGGTGCGCAGGGTCGCGTTCGTCTCGCCGTCGGTGACGTACGGACCGAAGCGGCCGTCCTTGACGACCACCGGCTGCTCGCTGACCGGGTCCGTGCCGAGCTCCTTCAGCGGCGGCTTGGCGGCCGCCCGCCCGCGCTGCTTCGGCTGTGCGTAGATCGCCAGCGCCGCTTCCAGCGTGATGCTGAAGAGCTGGTCCTCGGTCTCCAGCGAGCGCGAGTCCGTGCCCTTCTTCAGGTACGGGCCGTACCGGCCGTTCTGCGCGGTGATCTCCACGCCCTCGGCGTCGGTGCCGACGACCCGCGGGAGGGACATCAGCTTGAGCGCGTCCTCGAGCGTGACCGTGTCCAGCGACATCGACTTGAAGAGCGAGGCGGTACGCGGCTTGACCGCGTTCTTGCCGGTCTTCGGGGTGCCCTCGGGCAGGATCTCGGTGACATACGGGCCGTACCGGCCGTCCTTCGCCACGATCTCGTGCCCGGACACCGGGTCCGTGCCGAGCGCGAAGTCGCCGCTCGGCTTGGCCAGCAGCTCCTCCGCGTACTCCACCGTCAGCTCGTCGGGCGCGAGATCGGTCGAGACGTCGGCGCGCTGATGGCCTTCCGAGTCCTTCTCGCCGCGCTCGATGTACGGGCCGTACCGGCCGACGCGCAGCACGATGCCTTCGCCGACCGGGAAGCTGGAGATCTCCCGGGCGTCGATCGCGCCGAGGTCGGTCACCAGTTCCTTCAGACCGCCGAGGTGGTCGCCGTCGCCGTTGCCCGCACCGGAGGCCGCGCCGCGGTCGTCGCCCGCGCCGAAGTAGAAGCGCTTCAGCCACGGCACGGCCTGCGCCTCGCCCCGCGCGATGCGGTCGAGGTCGTCCTCCATGCGGGCGGTGAAGTCGTAGTCGACGAGCCGGCCGAAGTGCTTCTCCAGCAGGTTGACCACGGCGAAGCTCAGGAAGGAGGGGACCAGTGCGGTGCCCTTCTTGAAGACATAGCCGCGGTCGAGGATGGTGCCGATGATCGAGGCGTACGTCGACGGGCGGCCGATCTCGCGCTCTTCCAGCTCCTTGACCAGCGAGGCCTCGGTGTAGCGGGCCGGCGGCTTGGTCGCGTGGCCGTCGACCGAGATCTCCTCGGCGGCGAGCGCGTCGCCCTCGGCGACCTGCGGCAGCCGCCGCTCGCGGTCGTCGAGCTCGGCGTTCGGGTCGTCGGCGCCTTCCACGTACGCCTTCATGAAGCCGTGGAAAGTGATCGTCTTGCCGGACGCGGTGAATTCGGCGTCACGGCCGTCGCTCGCCCGCCCGCCGATCTTCACGGTGACGGAGTTTCCGACGGCGTCCTTCATCTGGGAAGCGACGGTCCGCTTCCAGATCAGTTCGTAGAGCCGGAACTGGTCGCCGCTCAGGCCCGTCTCGGCCGGGGTGCGGAAACGATCACCCGAAGGGCGGATCGCCTCGTGCGCCTCCTGCGCGTTCTTGACCTTCCCGGCGTACACACGGGGCTTCTCGGGCAGGTAGTTGGCCCCGTACAGCTGCGTGACCTGCGCCCGGGCCGCCGATACCGCGGTGTCGGAGAGCGTGGTGGAGTCCGTACGCATGTAGGTGATGAAGCCGTTCTCGTACAGCTTCTGCGCGACCTGCATGGTGGCCTTGGCCCCGAAGCCCAGCTTGCGCGAGGCCTCCTGCTGCAGCGTCGTCGTACGGAAAGGTGCGTACGGAGAGCGGCGGTACGGCTTCGACTCGACCGAGCGGACGGCGAACGAGGCGTTCTCGAGCGCGGCGGCCAGCGCCCGGGCGTTCGCCTCGTCCAGGTGCAGCACCTGGTCGGACTTGAGCCGGCCGTCCGAACCGAAGTCACGGCCCTGGGCGACGCGCCGTCCGTCGACGGTGTTCAGGCGGGCCGTGAGGGTCGAGGGGTCGGAGGCGTCACCGGTGCGGCCGGTGGAGAACGTGCCGGTCAGATCCCAGTACTCGGCGGAACGGAAGGCGATGCGCTCGCGCTCCCGCTCGACGACGAGCCTGGTCGCGACGGACTGCACGCGGCCCGCGGACAGCCGCGGCATGACCTTCTTCCACAGGACCGGCGAGACCTCGTAGCCGTAGAGACGGTCGAGGATACGGCGGGTTTCCTGGGCGTCGACCATGCGCTGGTTGAGCTCGCGCGGGTTGGCGACGGCGTCGCGGATCGCGTCCTTGGTGATCTCGTGGAAGACCATCCGGTGGACCGGGACCTTGGGCTTGAGGACTTCCAGCAGGTGCCAGGCGATGGCCTCGCCCTCGCGGTCCTCATCGGTGGCGAGGTAGAGCTCGTCGGATTCGGCGAGCTGCTCCTTGAGCTTTCTGACCTGGGCCTTCTTGTCGGCATTGACGACATAGATCGGCTGGAAGTCGTTCTCGACATCGACACCCAGGCGCCGCACCTCACCGGTGTACTTCTCGGGCACCTCGGCGGCGCCGTTCGGGAGGTCGCGGATGTGCCCGACGCTCGCCTCGACGACATAGCCGGGGCCGAGGTAGCCCTTGATCGTCTTCGCCTTGGCAGGCGACTCGACGATCACGAGTCGGCGGCCGCCCTGTGCGGTCTCGCTGGTCGGGGACAACTTCGCTCTTCTCTCCGGTCGACGCTCGGTGTGCGTACACGGCAGTGCGGCACGGGGTGGCGCACTGCTGTGGCGCTGCTGTCGCTGCGGAGTGTGACGGTACAACCCGCCCCCGTGTCAAACGGCAAAAGCCCGCAACGGCCACTCGAACGGTAACCCGAGTCCGGGCATTCCTGCCGCCCGGACCGGCACGAAGACGCTCAGGGCCCCCGGTCAGACCCGGCCGAAGCACCAGACGCCGGCGGCGAGGAACACCGCGCCGAAGAGTGTGGCGAGAGCGACCGCCGTGGCGGGACTCACTCCGTGGGCGACCGGTGCGCGGTGCAGCACGCGCACTCCGGTCCACAGCAGCAGCGCGGCTCCGAACAGCGTGAACGCCGCTCCCGCGAAGATCGCCGGCCCGCTCTCCATGCCCTGTCCCGTCTTCCGTCCTCAGTGACGCCGAGGCTGGCAGCTCCCGGCGTCGTGGGCGCGAATTCCGGGTGAACGTGGCGTGGGTTCACCCGCGCGGATCCGGACGCTCCCCTTCTATACGGTCGGCGCGGCACGACACCACGCGGCCGCCCGGAAACCGAACATTGGCCGGATCCGCCTCTTGGCGTGGCAGCTACCGTCCGAGTGGAGCCACCGGCTCCAGAAAACCTTCCTCCACCAGGAGCCGGAGCGCCTGCGGCGTGCGGTCGCGCAGCAGCACCGGATCCTCGTCGAGGAGCTGAGCGATGGCGTCCAGGATCCGGCCCGCGCTCAGCGTCCCGTCGCACGCCCCGGCGAACCCGGCGCCCACCGTGTCCACCTTGGTCGCGCGCCGCATGCCCCGGTTCTGACGCAGCACCACATGCTCCGGGTCCTCCGCGCCCGCCAGCCCGACCTGCTCCTGCACGACCTCCGCCGCCAGCGCGAAGTGGTCGGCGAGCAGGGCCGCGTCGTCGTGCGTCCGCAGGTAGTCCTGCCGCTCGAAGTGCGCCTGAACGCCGGCCCCCAGCGGCTGTTCGACCGGGTGCGGCCACTCCTCGGCGACGATCGACGGACGGTCCGAACCGGACCTGCGCAGCGTGATCCAGCCGAAGCCGACTGCCCTGGTCTTACGCCTCTCGAACTCGTCCAGCCATGCGTCGTACCGCGCCGCGTACTGCTCGGGGTCGCCGCGGTGGTCGCCGCTGTCGCGCAGCCACAACTCGGCGTACTGCGTCACGTCCTGGACCTCGCGCTGCACGATCCAGGCGTCGCAGCCGCGCGGCACCCAGGAACGCAGCCGCTCCTGCCACTCCTCGCCCTCCACGTGCTGCCAGTTGGCGAGGAACTGGGCGTATCCACCGTCGTTCAGCCGGTCGCCGGCCTGCTGGACGAGCGTGCGGCACAGATCGTCGCCGCCCATCCCGCCGTCGCGGTAGGTCAGCCGGGCGCCGGGAGAGATCACGAACGGCGGGTTCGACACGATCAGGTCATACGTGTCGTCCCGCACCGGCTCGAAGAGCGAGCCCTCGCGCAGCTCGGCCTCCGGCGCGCCGGAGAGCGCCAGTGTGAGGCGGGCGAAGTGCAGGGCACGGGGGTTGAGATCGGTGGCCGTGACCCTGGTGGCGTGCTGCGCGGCGTGCAGCACCTGGATGCCGGACCCGGTGCCCAGGTCGAGCGCGGAGGCCACCGGCGTACGCACGGTGATTCCGGCGAGCGTGGTGGACGCGCCGCCGACGCCGAGGACGACGCCTTCGCCCTGTCCGCCCGCGCCCGCGGCGCCGCCGACGGCACAGCCGAGGTCGGAGACGATGAACCAGTCCTGCCCCTCGGGCCCGCCGTACGGCCGGAGATCCACGGCGGCCCGGATCTCGTCCCCGTCGCGCGCCACCCAGCCGTCGGCCAGGCACTCCTCCAGCGGCAGAGCGGCCACCGCCTGCCTGTACGGAGTGGGCTGCTGGAGCAGGAACAGCCGCACGAGCGTGTCCAGTACGCCGTCCCCGCGGGTGGCGCGCAGAGCGGGCACGGTCTCGCTGCGGGCCAGCGCGGCGTACGCGGAAGCGCCGAGCCGGTCGAGCAGCCCGTCGACGGTGAAGGCGCCGGAGAGAAGCGCCTCACGCAGCCGGGGCGCGTGGTCGGGCGAGGGAAGGCCTGAGGCGGGACTGGTCGTACTCACCTGCCCATTGTGGCGGCCGCCACTGACAATCGCCGCACCGCGGCGCGTACTACGCGGGTCTGCGGCCCTGCGGCCCAGCGAGCGGCCCTGCGAGCGGCCCTGCGACCGTCAGGCGGCGGGCGGGCTGGACACGACCGGAGCCTTGCAGCCCGGCTGCTTGGCGATCGCCTCGCCCGTGTCGCCCTGGTTGAGCCGCTTCCGCGCGGCCTCGTTCTTCTCGATCTTGCCCAGCCCGGTCGCGACAGGCTGCAGCCCGTCCGCGAACTTCTGCTGGTTCTTGGCGTCGAGCGCGTCGATCTGCTTCTTCAGATCGAGGTAGGACTTGGAGTTGGCGTCGAGTTCGGCGGCCGCGTCCTGCACCAGCTTCTCGCCGTTGTCGACCGGCGGCGTTCCGGCGCCGCGCAGGGCGGCCGCAAGCGCCTTGTTCACGTCCGAGAGGTCCTGGAAGGCCTTGGAGTCCGCGGCCTGGATCTGGGCCGGCTTACTGTCCACGGCGGTCTGCCGGATGGTCTGCTCGGCGTCGGTCTTCTTCTTCAGCTGCGGCTGAGCCTGGTCGCAGTACTTCTTGGCCCAGTCGTCGGCCGTGAACTTGTCCGCGTCGTCACTGGTGCAGCTCGAAAGCGCGAGTACCAGTACCGCAGCGCCGGACACTGCGACCGCAAGCTTCTTCTTCACCGGTTTGGTCCCTTCCAAGGCTTCTCGGCCCCGGAACATACACGCCATGTGCGCGACATTCGCACCTCGTACGTCCGAAATACTACTCATTGGAGCGATTTGCACCAGGAGAGACAAGGCTCACGACAGCGGGCGCGGCGGCATGCAAACGGGCGGACGGCGCACAACGTGCGCCGTCCGCCCACCTGTTGAGCAGGAGCTACGAAACCACCGCGGGATCCGGTGACGCCGCGCTTCGCTCCGCCGCATTGGGTTCGTCACCCATAGCGATGCCCCTCCGCTTGGAGATGTACACGGCGCCGACGATCACGAGGATCGAGAGCACCGCCACCACCGCCCGGATTCCGGGGCTCGCGTCGTCTCCGTAGCTGAACTGGATCACCGCCGGCGCAATCAGCAGCGCCACCAGGTTCATCACCTTGAGTAGCGGGTTGATCGCGGGACCCGCGGTGTCCTTGAACGGGTCGCCGACGGTGTCGCCGATCACGGTCGCCGCATGGGCCTCGCTGCCCTTTCCGCCGTGATGGCCGTCCTCGACGAGTTTCTTGGCGTTGTCCCACGCACCACCGGAGTTGGCGAGGAAGACCGCCATCAGCGTGCCGGTGCCGATCGCACCCGCGAGGAACGAGCCAAGGGCTCCGACGCCGAGCGAGAAACCGACCGCGATCGGCGTCAGCACGGCGAGCAGACCCGGTGTGGCGAGCTCGCGCAGCGCATCCTTGGTGCAGATGTCGACGACGCGCCCGTACTCCGGCTTCTCCGTGTAGTCCATGATCCCGGGGTGCTCGCGGAACTGCCGCCGCACCTCGTAGACCACCGCGCCCGCCGACCGGGACACAGCGCTGATCGCCAGCCCGGAGAAGAGGAAGACGACCGCGGCGCCGAGGATCAGGCCCACCAGGTTGTTGGGCTGCGAGATGTCCATCACGAGGTTCATCGGAGCGCCGTCGCCGAGCTTCGCGCCCACTTCGCCGGCCGCCGTCGCGATGGCATCGCGGTACGAGCCGAAGAGCGCCGCCGCCGCCAGTACGGCGGTGGCGATGGCGATTCCCTTGGTGATGGCCTTGGTGGTGTTGCCGACGGCGTCCAGGTCGGTGAGCACCTGCGCGCCCGCGCCCGTGACGTCGCCGGACATCTCGGCGATGCCCTGGGCGTTGTCGGAGACGGGCCCGAAGGTGTCCATGGCGACGATGACGCCGACCGTGGTGAGCAGACCGGTGCCGGCCAGCGCCACCGCGAACAGGGCGAGCATGATCGACGTACCGCCGAGCAGGAACGCGCCGTACACGCCGAGGCCGATCAACAGCGCGGTGTAGACGGCGGATTCCAGACCGATGGAGATGCCGGCCAGCACGACCGTGGCGGGCCCGGTCAGCGAGGACTTGCCGATGTCCCGCACGGGACGCCGGGTGGTCTCGGTGAAGTACCCGGTCAACTGCTGGATCAGAGCCGCCAGCACGATGCCGATGGCGACGGCGACGAGCGCGAAAATCCGCGGGTCTCCGGCGTGCGTCTTGATCGCCGCATCGGTGACACCTTCCAACTCGGCGTACGAGGACGGCAGATAGACGAACACCGCCACCGCAACCAGGCCGAGCGAGATCAGGGCCGAGATGAAGAATCCGCGGTTGATGGCAGTCATCCCGCTGCGGTCGGCGCGCCGCGGGGCGACCGCGAAGATGCCGATCATCGCGGTGACCACGCCGATCGCCGGAACGATCAGCGGAAAGGCGAGTCCGGCGTCGCCGAATGCCGCCATGCCGAGGATGAGCGCCGCAACCAGCGTGACGGCGTACGACTCGAAGAGGTCGGCCGCCATGCCCGCGCAGTCGCCGACGTTGTCGCCCACGTTGTCCGCGATGGTCGCGGCATTGCGCGGGTCGTCCTCCGGGATGCCCTGCTCGACCTTGCCGACGAGGTCGGCGCCGACGTCGGCGGCCTTGGTGAAGATGCCGCCGCCGACACGCATGAACATGGCGATCAACGCGGCGCCGAGGCCGAAGCCCTCGAGCACCTTGGGCGCGTCGGCCGCGTAGACGAGAACGACGCAGGAGGCACCGAGCAGGCCGAGGCCCACCGTGAACATGCCGACCACGCCTCCCGTCCGGAAAGCGATCTTCATGGCCTTGTGCGAGACGGCCGTCAGATCCTTTTCGGGCTCGCCCTCCGCCGGTGTCGCTTCACGCGCGGCCGCGGCCACGCGCACATTGGCCCGTACGGCAAGACGCATGCCGATGTATCCGGTGGCCGCCGAGAAAAGCGCACCGACCAGGAAGAACACCGAACGGCCGCCACGCTGCGACCAGTCGTCCGCGGGCAGCAGCATCAGCAGGAAGAACACCACGACGGCGAAGACGCCAAGGGTGCGCAACTGCCGTGCCAGATAGGCGTTTGCTCCTTCTTGGACCGCCGCCGCGATCTTCTTCATGGAATCGGTGCCCTCGCCGGCGGCCAGTACCTGGCGCACCAGCAGCTGGGCGACGACCAGCGCCGCCAGCGCTACCGCAGCGATGACGATCACGATCAGTCGGTTGTCGTCGGTGAGTACCGCGGCAGCCAGGGAAATGGGTCGGTCGGACAGTTCTGGGTTGACGAGCCCCGCCATTCGTCCTCCTTGACGCTCAGAGCTCAAGATGTGGACGGATTGTAGGGAGCGGAACCTGATCAAAACAGTGGGCGGCAATTGAAATTGACCTTGAGTTGCTACTCAGCAAATGATCGAGTTCCGAAAGTCCCCCCGAAAGAGGTAACGGGACAAAGGCATTGACTCTTGATCAATGATCTAGAAAATGTGCCGGAAAAAGCAAAGAGGCCCTGCTCAGCAGGGCCTCTTATGTGCGTGCCAGGCGGCAGACCGTCAACCTGCCGGTGTTCCCGGCGCGTTGACGATCAACCTGCGTCAGGGCAACACGGTGACGGGCGTCGTCGGCCAACTCATCCGGATCACGCCGCCTTCCTCGGTGGAGCTGACCTCCACGTCGTCGACGAGACCACTGATGACCGCGAGACCCATCCCGTCCTCGCCCTCGGAGTCCATGTCCTCGTCCGCGACGCCGCGCGCTCCGTGAGCCCCTTCGGACCCCTCGGCGCCCGCGGTCGGGATCTCGTCCACGACCTCGATGGAGAACGTCTTCTCCTCCTCGGACAGCACGACCCTGACCGGGGCGGTGATGCCATAGCTGCGGTGCAGCCCGACGGCACGGCTGCATGCCTCGCCGACCGCGAGCCGGACCTCGTCCAGCACGGCCTCGTCGACCCCCGCACGGCGAGCGACGGCAGCGGCCACCAGCCGGGCAGTTCTGACGTGCTCCGGCTGGGCGCTGAAGCGGAGTTCAACGGTGGCCATGGCGATCCCCCTCGGACGTACGGGCGCGTACGGGCGTGCATCTCAAGGGCCCGGGCTGGATGCCCGGTACCCCTCTCCTTCTTCCGGCAGTCTCGGCCGACCGTCAGTCGGTGGCCGCGACGGCCTCGTCGACCGTGGTGTGGATGGGGAACACCTTGGTCAGGCCCGTGATCCGGAAGATCTTGAGAATGCGCTCCTGGTTGCAGACCAGGCGCAGCGATCCCTCGTGCGCGCGCACGCGCTTCAGGCCGCCCACCAGCACACCCAGGCCGGTGGAGTCGAGGAAGTCCACGCCCTCCATGTCGACAACCAGGTGGTAGCTGCCGTCGTTCACCAACTCGACCAACTGCTCGCGCAGCTTGGGCGCGGTATACACATCAATCTCGCCACCGACCTCGACGACCGTACGGTCGCCACCAGGGCCGGACACATTGCGAGTCGACAGGGACAGGTCCACGGATCCTCCAGCACCTTGCTATCGAGCGGCCGCCCCCGCAGGTCTCCCCGGCGGAGCCGGAGGACGGTCGCCAGCCGCGATGGCATTCAATCACTTACCAGCAGCCATGCACGACGCCTTGGGACCATTGTCCGTCACGCCAGTGACACACTCGGTGCCGATGGCCATGAATCACCGTCCCAGACGACCACCCGAGAGCGGGGAAACCCGCCCCTCCCCCGGTACGGTCCTCGACCGGCTCGCCGCGGGGGCAGGCCGGGCTACGCGCATCACTCATACGGAGCACTTGCCCCCAAGGCCGGGCCGCCATGCCGTCTGGCCCGACCGCATCCGCGCCGAAGTGATCAACGCCATTCAGCAGGCCGGCATCGAGCACCCCTGGGCCCACCAGGCGGCCGCCGCCGAGCACGCCCTGGACGGCGAATCGGTGGTCATCGCCACCGGAACCGCGTCGGGCAAGTCGCTGGCCTATCTGGCCCCCGTGCTCACCGCCCTCCTCGACGGCGCCGAGGCCCCCAACGGCCGCGGCGCGACGGCCCTCTACCTCGCGCCGACCAAGGCCCTGGCAGCCGACCAGTGCCGCGCGGTCAAGGAGCTCTCCGCACCGCTCGGCAACCGCGTCCGACCTGCGGTCTACGACGGCGACACACCCGTCGAGGAACGCGAATGGGTGCGCCAGTACGCCACGTACGTCCTGACCAACCCCGACATGCTGCACCGCGGAATACTTCCCTCACATCCCCGCTGGTCCTCCTTCCTGCGCGCCCTGCGCTACGTCGTGATCGACGAGTGCCACACCTACCGGGGTGTCTTCGGCTCCCATGTCGCCCAGGTGCTCCGCCGCCTTCGCCGACTGTGCGCCCGCTACGGTGCGAACCCCGTCTTCCTCCTCGCCTCGGCCACCGCCGCGGAACCCTCCGTGGCCGCCGGACGCCTCACCGGTCTCCCGGTCCAGGAGGTGTCCGACGACGCCTCACCGCGCGGCGAGCTCGTCTTCGCGCTGTGGGAGCCGCCGCTCACCGAGCTCCACGGCGAGCGGGGCGCGCCGGTCCGCCGCACCGCCACCGCCGAGACCGCGGACCTCCTCACCGATCTGACCGTGCAGGGTGTCCGCAGCGTCGCGTTCGTACGCTCCCGGCGTGGCGCCGAGCTCATCTCCGTGATCGCCAAGGAACGCCTGGCCGAGGTGGACCGCTCGCTGCCCGCGCGTGTCGCCGCGTACCGCGGCGGCTACCTCCCGGAGGAGCGCCGGGCCCTGGAGCGTGCCCTGCACTCCGGCGAGCTCCTCGGCCTCGCCGCCACCACCGCCCTGGAACTGGGCGTCGACGTCTCCGGGCTCGACGCCGTGGTGATAGCCGGCTATCCCGGCACCAGAGCCTCGCTGTGGCAGCAGGCCGGCCGCGCCGGACGCTCCGGCCAGGGCGCGCTGGCCGTCCTCGTCGCCCGTGACGACCCGCTGGACACCTTCCTCGTCCATCACCCCGAGGCGCTGTTCCAGCAGCCGGTGGAGTCCACCGTCCTCGACCCGGACAACCCGTACGTCCTCGCCCCGCATCTGTGCGCCGCCGCTGCCGAGCTCCCGCTCACCGAGGCCGACCTGGAGCTCTTCGGCCCGGCGACCGGTGAACTCATGCCCCAGCTGGAATCCGCCAAGCTCCTGCGCCGCCGGGCATCGGGCTGGCACTGGACCCGCCGGGAGCGGGCCGCCGACCTCACCGACATCCGGGGCGAAGGCGGCCGCCCGGTCCAGATCGTCGAGGCCGCCACCGGCCGGCTGCTCGGCACGGTCGACGAATCGGCTGCGCACACCGCGGTCCACGACGGCGCGGTCCACCTCCACCAGGGCCGTACGTACCTGGTGAAACACCTGGACCTGGAGGACTCGGCCGCCCTCGTCGAGGAGGCCAACCCGCCGTACTCCACCACCGCCCGCGACACCACCTCCGTCTCCGTACTCGAAACCGACACCGAGATCCCGTGGGGCGACGGACGCCTCTGCTACGGCTCCGTCGAGGTCACCAACCAGGTCGTCTCCTTCCTGCGTCGCAAACTCATCACCGGCGAGGTGCTCGGCGAGACCAAACTCGACCTGCCGCCGCGCACCCTGCGCACCCGGGCCGTGTGGTGGACGGTCACCGAGGACCAGCTGGACGCCGCCCGGGTGAACCCGGAGCAGCTGGGCGGCGCCCTGCACGCCGCCGAGCACGCCTCCATCGGGATGCTGCCGCTGTTCGCCACCTGCGACCGCTGGGACATCGGCGGCGTATCCGTGCCGCTGCATCCGGACACGCTGCTGCCGACGGTCTTCGTGTACGACGGCCACCCCGGCGGCGCGGGCTTCGCCGAACGGGCCTTCCACACCGCGCGCGCCTGGCTCACCGCCACGCGGGAGGCGATCGCCTCCTGCGAGTGCGAGGCGGGCTGCCCGTCGTGCATCCAGTCCCCCAAGTGCGGCAACGGCAACGACCCACTGCACAAGCGCGGCGCGGTGCGGCTCCTCACGGAGCTGCTGCGGGGAGCGCCGGAGGGGGCCGTGGACGGGATTGGGGAGGTCCTGGAGGGCCGCGGGGCACCGGGCCGGGAGCCCGCGCCCCGAGAGGTGTCCCAGGGACAGGAGGCCCCGTCCCAGGAGGTTCCCGGAGGGGAGCAGGAGGCTCCGTCCCAGGAGGTCCCGGAGGGCCGGGAGGCTCCGCCGGCGGGGGTGCCGGAGGTCCCGGAGGGCCAGGAGGTCCCGCCCGGGACCTGACCGTTGGGCCGTACGGGCCGAATCGGGCCCGTGCCGTCACCTCCGCGATCTCTCCGCGCACCGCGCATCGGACCACCTCCGCGCCCTGCGTCCCGGCCACAGCGGCCGCCTTCGCGCAGGCGGTGGCCGCGCCCCGCAGCGCGTGGTCCGCCGCGGCCAGCGCTGCCAGGTCCGCCGCGGAGCCGGCGCGATGTCGGGCCACCACCGCCTGCCCCATCGCCAGCACGGCCGCGAAGACCACACACAGCACGGTCGTCGCCATGGCCACCCAAACGGTCGCCGAGCCACGATCCCGATCCTGGCGGGAGCGGGAGTCGCGACGCCCGTCCCGGCCCTGGTGGGTTCGGGACTCTCGACGCCGGCCTCTACCTCGGTCCCGGTTCATGGCGCTGCCTCCCCCGCGCCCTCATCGTCGGGACCGGCCGGATCCTCCCGGCCCACCGTGTCCTCGGCCAGGGCCGCCGCCTCCGCGCTCAGGGTCAGCGTCAGAGCGCCCGGTCCCGGAGCCTCCGCCTCGACCCGCACCCGCCACAGGTCCCCGGCACGCGCCAGCGTCACCCGGGCGTCGTCCGGGGCGGCCGAGCGGGCAGCGGCCACGGCAGCTGCCTGTGGCTCGGATCTGGCCGCGGCCCGGGCACCCGCCCGCGCCGCGTCGACGCACTGGATCTGCGCCGAGGCCGCCATCAGAGCCCAGACCAAGGCCATGGCGAACACCACCAGAGCCGGTATCGCGACGGCCGCCTCCGCTGTCACCGACCCCCGGTCCCGCCCCGGGCCACCCGACTCGCAACACGCCTCAGAACTGGGCACTGAGCGCCTTGCCGATCACCTTCTGGAGCGCCCCTGAGACAGCCCCACTGGTGACGACCTTGTACAGAACCGCCGCGAAGGCGCAGGCGGCGATCGTCCCCATCGCGTACTCCGAAGTGGTCATGCCCGAGTCCTCGCGCATCCTGCGCGACAGCCCGCGCACCCATCGCCGCATCGAACTCCACAGCATCGGATTCCGCAGACAAACCTGTACCCGCATTTCAACCCCCAAGAGATTTCGTTCACTTGAGCCCGTGAGCGTGTGAGCGTGTGAGCACACGGGCACGGCAGCTCAGTTGCCGTTCAGAAGCCCGTCCGCCAGACCGATCACGACCGGGGCCACCCCGATCGCCAAGAAGGCGGGCAGGAAGCACAGCCCCACAGGTGCGGTGATCAGAACCTGGGCCTTGCGGCCCCGGGCCGCGGCGGTACGTGACCGGTCCGCCCGGAGGCGTTCCGCCAGTCGCGACACCGGCTCCGCCGCCGGCGCGCCCGTGGAGTCGGCCCGCTCCAGACAGCGAGCCAGCTCCGCCGCGCCCGGTATCCGCGCGAACCAGCTCCAGGCCTGTGCCGGTTCACCGCCGAGCCGCAGCTCGGCCGCCGCCCGCACCAGTCGCTCGCCGACCGGCCCGCCGAGGGACTCGCCGACCGCATCGGCCGCCTCGCGCGGCCCTGCCCCGGCCGAGATGCAGGCCGCCAGCAGGTCGGCTGCGAGCGGTAGTTGACGCGCCTCGTCCCGGTCCGCCGAACCGGTGTCCGGCTCGCGGGTCAGCTGCCAGCGCCGTACGCCATACGCCGCGCCGAGCCCGACGGCCCAGCCGATCACCCCTCCGACGAGGACACAGCCCGTGACCAGCGCGCCCAGCGGAGCCGCCCAGCGCCTCCCCCACGCCCCGAACTCCGGCCGCCACCTCCGCCGGTCGCGCTCCATCGCCAACAGCGCCTGGATGCGCTTGCGCACCCTGCGCTGGTGCCGTCGGCGCGCGATCGTGAGGCCGAGGCATGCCACCACGGCCAGCGCGAACACCACGGCCCACAGCCTGTGGACAACGAAGTCGGTCATCCCTCCTTCCCCCTTGACACGATCCGCCCGGCCCAGCAGAGCCCGGCGGTCTCCAACAGCCCGCCGACCACCAGGCAGCCCAGGCCTGCCGGGGTGTGCAGCAGAACCCTCAGCGGGTCCGCGCCCAGTGCCCAGCCCATCGCCAGGCCCACCACCGGAAGCCCCGCCAGCAGCCCGATCGTCGACCGGGCACCCGCCAACTGGGCTGCGAGCTCCTGACGTTGCTCATGCTCCGCCCGCAAGGCGGCCTCCAGCCGGTCGAGCCCCGCGGCCAGACCCGCCCCGCTGTCCACAGCCACCCGCCAGCAGGCCGCGACTCCGGCCAGCCCGCCCGCACCCGGCTCCCCGGCCGCTTGCCGTAGCGCCTGGGGCACATCGCCGCCGAACCTCGCCGCCGCCAGCACCGCCGACTCCGCGCCGCCGAGTGCCTCGGTGGACCTTGCGGCGAACAGCAGCGCCTGTCCCGGCTGCAGGCCCGCCCGCAGCTCCCCGGCGACCGCCCCGCACAAGGTGATCACCGCCTCGGCCCGCTGCTCCTGTTCCCGCATCCGCTTCCGGGCCTGGAGCCGCCTTTGCACCAGCGGCACCGCCAGCGCCCCCGCGATCAGCGGAAGCATCGACTCCCCCAGCACGGCCAGCACCAGTCCCACCGGCAGACACAGCCACTCCGGCCGTAACCGGACCGCTGCCCGCAGCCGCTCCCACGACCACCGCGGGGCCGTCTGCACCGCACCGCCGCCCGCGAGCAACAGCCGTGCCCGCGCCAGGCCTTGGTCCCGGCCCACCGTCAGCCATGCCGCGGCCCCGGCACACACCGCCGCCGCGTACGCAGGCTCCCCGGCCATCACAGGGCGCCTCCGATCAGTGACCGCAGCCGATCCCAGCCCCGCTCGTACGCGAAGGCGTCCGCGCCCCACCGCAGCGCCGGAACGGTCATCACCAGTCCGGCCGCGTCCCGTTCCAGCACATGCACCTCGGCGATCCGCCGCCGCCCGCCCCGGTCCCGTACGAGATGGATCACCACCGATAGCGCCGCGGCCAACTGGCTGTGCAGCGCCGCCCGATCGAGACCGGCGGCCGTCCCCAGCGCCTCCAGCCGTGCCGGGACGTCCGCCGCCGCGTTCGCGTGGACGGTGCCGCAGCCGCCCTCGTGCCCGGTGTTCAGCGCGGCCAGGAGCTCGGTGACCTCCGCTCCTCGCACCTCGCCGACGACCAACCGGTCCGGCCGCATGCGCAGCGCCTGCCGCACCAGATCCCGCAGGGTCACCAGACCCGCGCCCTCCTGGTTCGCCGTGCGCGACTCCAGCCGCACCACATGCGGATGTTCGGGCCGGAGCTCCGCCGAGTCCTCCGCCAGCACGATCCGCTCGCGCTCCCCGACGAGCCCGAGCAGACTCGACAGCAAGGTCGTCTTGCCCGATCCCGTGCCACCGCTGATGAGATACGACAGCCGCGCGTCGATCAGCGCCCGCAGCACCCGATCCCCGCCCGGCGGCACCGTCCCCGCGGCGACGAGCTCGTCCATCGAGAAGGCCCGGGGCCGAACCACCCGCAGGGACAGGCAGGTCGAGCCGACTGCCACCGGAGGGATCACCGCGTGCATACGCGTCCCGTCCGGCAGCCGGGCGTCCACCCACGGCCTCGCGTCGTCCAGCCGCCGCTCCGCCACCGCGGCGAGCCGCTGGGCCAGCCTGCGCACGGATGCCGCGTCCGCGAAGGTGATCCCGGTGAGCTCGAGGCCGCCGCCCCGGTCGACCCACACCCGGTCCGGCGCGGACACCAGCACATCCGTCACGGACGGATCGGCCAACAGCGGCTCCAGCGGTCCCGTCCCCACCAGTTCGCAGCGCAACTCCTCGGTGCCGCCGAGCACTTCGGCGTCTCCCAACAGCCGTCCCTGTGCCCGCAGAGCGGCCGCGACCCGTGCCGGTGTGGGCTCGGCGCCGCTCTCCGCGAGCCGCTGCCGTACGGCGTCCAGCAGTCCGGCGCTCATGAGACCGCACCTCCGGCCAGCGCCCGGTCCCAGAAGGCCGTGCAGAACCTCGCCAGTGGCCCGCGGGCCCTGCCCGGTGGTGCGCCCTCGTCCAGGGTCGCGAGCAGCCCTGCCTCCAGCGGCAGTTCTCCCGCGAGCGGCAGGCCCAGCGCGTCCGCGACCCACTGGTCGTCCAACCCTGCCGCGTACGGACCGCGCACCACCACGCGCAGGTCCTGGAGCACCATGCCGACGGTCGACGCCACCCGGTTGGCCGCCGCGACCGCGCGCAGCTCGCCCGGGACCACCAGCAGCCCGAGATCCAGCTGGGCCAGCGCCTCGGCCACGCCCTCGTCGACCCGCCGCGGCAGATCCACGACGACCACGCCGCCGCGCCTGCGTGCCGCGGCCAGAACCGACCGCATTGCCTCGGGCGGGATCACCACCGAGTCGCCGCGATCCCAGCTGAGAACGCGCAGCGCGTGGAGCTCGGGGAGCGACTCCTCGAGCGCGCCGCCGGCGACCCGTCCCTTGGAAGCGGCGAAATCCGGCCATCTCCGTCCTTCTGTCTGCTCCCCGCCGAGCAGCACGTCGATGCCGCCGCCGAGCGGGTCGCCGTCGACCAGCATGGTGCGCCGACCGGTGCGGGCCGCGGTCACCGCCAGCGCGCAGGCCAGCGTCGACGCCCCGGCCCCGCCTCTGCCGCCGATCACTCCGACGGTCAGCGCAGGCTGTCCGACGCCCTCGACCACATCGGCGAGCCGGTCGACGAGCCAGCTCTCCGCGTCGGGCAGCCGCAGCACGCAGTCGGCCCCGATCTCCACAGCGCGCCGCCATACGTCCGGGTCGTCCTGGTCATGGCCGACGAGCAGCACCCCTCGCCGGCGGGTGGCTCCCCGGCACCGCGCGGCGGCATCGTCTCCGACAAGGACCAGTGGCGCGCCTTCCCAGCTGCCCCTGCGCTCCGGCACCGAGTGATGGACGTCCGGCTCGGCTCCCGCCGCGGCACACAGCCTCAGCAGATCGTCGAGCAGTTCCATGTCCTCGGTGACGATCAGAGGCCCGTCCCGCCGCCCTTCGACGACCGGCGGCCGCTGCGATGTGATGGATCCAGCCACGATCTCCACCCCCTACTACTTCGATCTCGCGTCGTAACGAGATCTGTGATTCCTGCGGTGCGCGAACTACGCGAGTGGAATCACGGTGCAACGCACCTAAAAATCGTGTGGATCTTGCTGAAAAACTGTGGACAACTAGCCACTTGTGAATAACCCGCTCGCTCATACCGGTGACTCCCGGAGAGCACCTCTTCCGCTACGCACGGTGACGATGCAGAGTGGTGGAAGGCCGCAGCCCGTGCGGCGCACGCGAAGAGGGAAGGAGCGAAATGGATCTCGGCCCAGGGACGAAAACACGTCCGGACATGCGACGACCCCCGCCGGGGGGGAGAGCGGGGGTCGTCTCTCCGGCCGACTCGGGGGGGGAGGAGCCGGACCGGGTTAGCACGGTCGCGAACGATCCGTGACTTCCATGGTGTACCCGAGAGCCTTCTCAGGCAAACCCACGCGCCACAGCGTACGCCGAATGGCGGGCACCTATGCTCGGCTCGTGGAAAACCACTCCTTGCCTCGAACAGCGGCGTTCTTTGACCTGGACAAGACGGTCATTGCGAAGTCTTCGACTCTGACCTTCAGCAAGTCCTTCTACCAAGGCGGCCTGATCAACCGACGGGCCGTACTGCGGACCGCCTATGCCCAGTTCGTCTTTCTTGCCGGCGGCGCCGACCACGACCAGATGGAGCGGATGCGGGAGTACCTCTCCGCCCTCTGCAAGGGGTGGAACGTCCGGCAGGTCAAGGAGATCGTCGCCGAGACGCTCCACGACCTGATCGACCCGATCATCTACGACGAGGCCGCCTCGCTGATTGAGGAACATCACACGGCCGGCCGTGATGTGGTCATCGTCTCCACCTCCGGCGCGGAGGTGGTCGAGCCGATCGGCGAGCTCCTCGGCGCGGACCGCGTGGTGGCCACCCGCATGGTGGTGGGCGACGACGGCTGCTTCACGGGCGAGGTGGAGTACTACGCGTACGGGCCGACGAAGGCGGAGGCGGTCCAGGAGCTCGCCGAGTCCGAGGGCTACGACCTGGCGCGCTGCTTCGCCTACAGCGACTCCGCCACCGACGTCCCGATGCTGGCGTCGGTCGGCAATCCGTATGCGGTGAATCCGGATCGCGCGCTGCGCCGTGAGGCAATCGCGCGCGGCTGGCCGATTCTTGTCTTCAACCGCCCGGTCCGGCTGAAACAGCGGCTGCCCGCCTTTTCCATGCCGCCGCGCCCCGCACTGGTCGCGGCGGCCGCGGTGGGCGCCGCGGCGGCGACGGCCGGCCTTGTCTGGTACGCCACTCGACGGCGCAGCGCCGCAGCTCAGGCCCTGGCGACACGCACCACAACCGCCGCCATTGACCAATTCGCCCGTATTTGAACCCAAAAGTAAAGAAGTGCAGCCAGGCCTTCCGCTTATCTCTGCGCTGGAGTACAAAGGAGTCAACGGCCCGCGAGACCAAGGACGTCCGAGAGGATCACCTAGAAACGCATTAAGGCCCCACGGACCGAGCATGAAAACGGAGTACCCACGCGACGTCGACCCGTCGATTACGGGCCAGCCGCACCAGGTTACGGGCAGAAGTTCCCGACCTGATGGGCAATATTTCGAGGACGCATGGTAACTCGGTGGACGTGCCAGCGGCGGTACCAATTCCGGTACCGCCGCAACCCTGTTCAGGCAGCGCTTCCCAGCTCAGCTCCGGTCAGGCAGCTCCGCGCTGGAGCGCCTCGCAGACCGCCGTCGACTCCCTGACACCCAGTTCCACCGCGCGCCCGCAGTGCGCGATCCAGGCGGCCATCCCCTCCGGCGTCCCGGACAGATACCCCTCGAAGGCGGCGACATAGGCCGCGCGCCCCTGCTCCGCGTGCCCGACCTCCGCCGGGCAGATGGACTTCGGGTCGAGCCCGCTGCCGATCAGCACGATCCGCTGCGCGGTGCGCGCGACAAGGCCGTTGTACGAGCCGAAGGGGCGCAGCGCCAGCAGTTCACCGTGCACCACGGCCGCGGTCACCAGAGCCGGCGCCGAACTGCCCGCGATGATCAGCCCGGCCAGTCCGTCCAGTCGGCCGTTCACCTCGGCGGCGTCCGGCAGCGCGGCCTCGATCAGCGGCTCGTCGACCGCTTCACCGGCCAGCCGCGGACGGCCGACCGTCTCGTCGTCGCCCGCGCCGCTCGCCGCGACCAGATGCAGCCGTGCCAGCACCCGAAGCGGCGACTGCCGCCAGACGGACAGGAGTTGACCGGCCTCGGCGGTCAGTCGCAGTGCCGCACCGACCGTGCGGGCCTCCGGCTCGCCGCTGAAGTCGGTGCGTCTGCGGACCTCTTCCAGTGCCCAGTCCGCGCCGGAGAGCGCGGCTGAACCACGCGCTCCGCGCAGTGCCGCCTCCGCGGTGACCTCGGTGCTGCGCCGCCGCATGACCCGGTGCCCGTAGACCCGGTCCACAGCTTTGCGTACGGAGTCCACGGAGTCGGCGACGCCCGGCAGGGAGCCGAGAGCGGCAAGAGGGTCGACCGACGAGGCATTCGTACTCATAGGTAGCGAGGCTACGCGCCCGCGGCGCGCACCCCACCTTTGAGTGGTCTTCTTCACGGAGCCTGCCGACTCTCGGTGGTCCAGCCATTAGCCTTCGTGAACATGAAGATCGCTTTCGTAGGGAAGGGCGGCAGCGGCAAGACCACGCTGTCCTCGCTCTTCATCCGCCACCTGGCCGCCAATGAAGCCCCCGTCGTCGCGGTGGACGCCGACATCAACCAGCACCTGGGGGCGGCGCTCGGTCTCGATGAGTCCGAGACCGCCGCGCTGCCCGCGATGGGCGCACATCTGCCGCTGATCAAGGACTATCTGCGGGGCTCGAACCCGCGGATCGCCTCCGCCGAGACGATGATCAAGACCACTCCGCCGGGCGAGGGCTCACGACTGCTGCGCATCTGCGAAGACAACCCGGTCTACGACGCCTGCGCCCGTACCGTCCACCTCGACGACGGTGACATCCGGCTGATGGCCACCGGCCCCTTCACCGAGTCGGACCTCGGAGTGGCCTGCTACCACTCCAAGGTCGGCGCCGTGGAGCTCTGCCTCAACCACCTGGTCGACGGGGCCGACGAGTATGTGGTCGTCGACATGACCGCCGGGTCGGACTCCTTCGCCTCCGGGATGTTCACCCGCTTCGACATGACGTTCCTGGTGGCCGAGCCGACCCGCAAGGGAGTGTCCGTCTACCGCCAGTACAAGGAGTACGCACGGGACTTCGGCGTCGCACTGAAGGTCGTCGGCAACAAGGTGCAGGGCCCGGACGACGTGGACTTCCTGCGCGAGGAGGTCGGCGAAGATCTGCTGGTCACCGTCGGCCACTCGGACTGGGTGCGGTCGATGGAGAAGGGCCGGCCGCAGCGCTTCGACGGGCTCGAGGCCGAGAACCGGATGTCCCTGCAGGCCCTGCAGAACGCCGCAGAGGACTCGTACGAACTCCGCGACTGGGAGCGCTACACGCGCCAGATGGTGCACTTCCATCTGAAGAACGCGGAGAGCTGGGGCAACGCGAAGACGGGGGCCGACCTGGCAGCGCAGGTCGACCCCGCCTTCGTGCTCGGGGAGCGTTGGGCCGACGTCAGGGCCGCGCTTCCCGCTTGACCACGGGTGAGGCGGCCGGCGCGGCGGGCTGGGTGGCGAGGAAGGCCGCCCAGCCGCCCTTCGGCGCCTGACCGACCCCGAGCGTGCGCATCTTCGCGATGGCCTGCGGGTCCTGGACGTCCAGCCAGTCGGCGAGCTGCTTGAAGGACACGCACTTCACATCCCGCTTCACGCACACCGTGGCGATCGTCTGCTCGACGGCCCGCATGTAGGTGCCGCCGTTCCAGGATTCGAAGTGGTTGCCGATGATCAGCGGGGCGCGGTTGCCGTTGTAGGCGCGGTTGAAGGCCTGCACCAGGCCGTTCCGCATCTGGTCGCCCCAGCGCTCGTGCATCGACCGGGCGCCCTTGGCGGTCCCGGACTGGTTGACCATGAAGTTGTAGTCCATGGACAGCGTTTCGAAGGCACGGCCGGGCACCGGGACCATCTGCAGCGAGAGGTCCCACAGACCGAGGTCCTTCTTGGGCCAGAGCTGGTCGTTGATGCCACTGGTGTCGTAGCGCCAGCCGAGTTGGCTCGCGGCGCGCACAAAGTTCGTGCGGCCCTCCAGGCAGGGGGTGCGGGCGCCGATGAGCTCCTCGTCGTAGTCGAAGGGCAGCGGCTTCTCGTCCTTCAGGCCGGAGTTCGTCCGCCAGTTCTTCACAAAGGACTTGGCCTGGCTGATCTCGCTCTTCCACTCGGCGACCGACCAGTTGTCGACGCCGTTCTTGCCGCAGAAGTGGCCGTTGAAGTGGGTGCCTACTTCGTTGCCCTCCAGCCAGGCGCCGCGCAGTTCGCGCACGGTGTCCTTGATGCCCTGCGTGTCATTGAAGCCGATGTCGCTGCGCCCGGCCGCGTGCTGCGGCGGGTCGTACAGGCTCGCCTTCTCCTCGGGCAGGAGATAGACGCCGCTGAGGAAGTAGGTCATCGTCGCGTCGTACTTCTTGGCGACCTTACGGAAGTGGGAGAAGAGCTTCTGGCTGTCCTCACCCGCTCCGTCCCAGGAGAACACCACGAACTGCGGCGGCTGTTGACCGGGCTTCAGGCGCTCCGGCTTGAGCAGCCCCGGCTGGACTCCGGTGAACGCGGTGGAGCCGTCGCCGATCAGGCGGACGGCGCCGTGGGGGGCGGGGGCGGCCTTCTTCGGCGCCGGTGCGCCCAGTGTGCCCGGGCCGTCGGAGCCGGAGCAGCCCGCTAGTCCCGCGATCAGTGCCGTGGCCACTGAGCCGACGGCGACCCTCCTCGTGGCGGCTTTCATCCGCCCACCCTCTTTCGTATGACTAAATGCTTTTACGACCGGTTTGGATGGCTGCGCCAAGGTCGCATCGCGGTGTCGCGGAGGGGCGCGCGACGAGCCGCATTCAAAGCACTAATCACCCGACTGGGTGAAGGATTGCCCTATTTGCGCCGAAAATCATGCCAGAGTCTTTACTCTGGATTACGATCCATTTACTGAGAGTTGAGAATCCCGCCGTAGTACGCCGTGCCCACGGCCGCGCCCCACATTCCGCGACCGCGTCGCCCCGGAGGAGACGGGAAACCATGTCTGCCTGCGTCCCCACTCGCACCGACACCGCTCATCACCCGCACAGCCCGCCGCCGCACAAGGACGGCAGCCGCCGCTTCCGCATCGCCGGGGCCGACCTGTCCGCATCGGTCGCCGTCTTCCTGATCGCACTGCCGCTCTCCCTCGGCATCGCACTCGCCACCGGCGCCCCGATCCAGGCCGGACTGGTGGCCGCCGCCGTCGGCGGCATCGTCGCCGGACGGCTCGGCGGGTCACCGCTCCAGGTCAGCGGCCCCGCCGCCGGACTGACCGTCGTCACCGCCGCTCTGATCCAGCAGTACGGCTGGCGCACCACCTGCGCCATCAGCGTCCTCGCCGGACTCGCCCAACTCGGGCTGGCCGCCCTGCGGGTGGCCCGCTCGGCACTTGCCGTCAGCCCTGCGATCGTGCACGGCATGCTCGCCGGCATCGGCGTCACGATCGCCCTCGCGCAACTGCACATCGTGCTCGGCGGCACCCCGCAGAGCTCAGCGATCTCCAACGTCCGTGCCCTGCCTGCCCAGTTGGCCGATCTCCATCCGGCCGCGCTCTCGGTGAGCGTCCTCACCATTGCCGTACTGCTGCTGTGGCCGCGGATTCCCGGGCGGCCGGGCCGGATCGTACGGAAGGTCCCGGCCGCTCTCGCCTCGGTGGCGGGCGCGACCACATGCGCCGTGCTCGCCGGACTGCACCTGCCGCGGGTCGATCTGCCGTCCTGGAGCAGCCACGCCCTGCCCGAGCTGCCGCAGGGGCCGGTCCTCGGCCTCCTCGCGGCCGTGCTCACCATCACGCTGGTTGGCAGCGTGGAGTCGCTGCTGTCGGCGGTCGCGGTCGACAGGCTGGTCGCCGCCCGCAAGGAGCCGGACGTCCGCATTCCGCGCGCCCGGCTCGACCGCGAGCTGGCCGGCCAGGGCGCGGCGAATGTCGTCTCCGGCGCGCTCGGAGGTCTGCCGATCACCGGGGTCGCGGTGCGCAGCGTCGCCAATGTGTCGGCCGGCGCGGTGAGCCGTAACTCCACCATGCTGCACGGACTGTGGATCGTGCTCGCGGCGCTGCTCCTGGTGCCCGTGCTCGATCTGATCCCGCTGGCCGCGCTCGCCGCGCTGGTCATGGTCGTCGGCGTCCAGATGGTCAGCATCACGCATCTGCGCAACGTGAAGCGGAACCGCGAGATGCTGGTGTACGCGGCGACGCTGGCCTCGGTCGTGCTCACCGGTGTGCTGGAAGGCGTGGTGATCGGGGTCGCGGTGTCAGTCGCGGTCGCGCTGCACCGGCTGACCAGGACCCGGATCACCGTGGAGGAGGAGCGCGACGCGCCGTACCGGGTGCGCGTGCGAGTACGTGGCCAGTTGACCTTCCTGGCCGTGCCACGGCTGAGCCGGATGCTGGGCCAGGTGCCTCATGGCACCGACTGCGTCGTCGAGTTGGACGGCTCCTTCATGGATCACGCCGCGCACGAGGCGCTGCACGACTGGCGGACCTCGCATGCCACGCACGGCGGGACGGCGGAGTTCACCGGCCGGGCAGGAGCCAGGATCAGCGAGCCCGCCTCCGAGACACACGGCTGCTGCCGGCCGTGGACACCGTGGCGCAACCACCACTGCGGCGAGCCGCCGCACCGCGCCACCGCACACCAACTGGCCAGCGGGCTCAGCTCGTTCCAGCGCAATACGGCCCCGCTGGTGCGTGACGAGCTGTCGCGGCTGGCACGCGAGGGCCAGCAGCCTTCGCAGCTCTTCCTCACCTGCGCCGACTCCCGCCTGGTCACCAGCATGATCACGGCGAGCGGTCCCGGCGATCTGTTCACCGTACGGAATGTGGGCAATCTGGTCCCGCTGCCCGGTAAGGAGAGCGGCGACGACTCGGTGGCCGCCGCGATCGAGTACGCCGTCGAGGTGCTGCAGGTGAACTCGATCACCGTCTGCGGGCACTCCGGCTGCGGGGCGATGCAGGCGCTGCTGACCCCCGGCGGCGGCCAGAGTCCGCTGCGGCGCTGGCTGCGGCACGGGCTGCCGAGCCTGGAGCGGATGCGGAGCAGGCACCGTTCCTGGGCGAGGATCTCCGGGCGGCTGCCCGCCGACGTGATGGAGCAGCTGTGCCTGACCAACGTGGTGCAGCAGTTGGAGCATCTGCGCGCCCATGAGTCGGTGGCCAGGCGGCTCGCCGAGGGAACGCTGGAGCTGCACGGCATGTACTTCCATGTCGGAGAGGCCCAGGCGTATCTGCTGGCGAACACCGAGGAGCACGCGATCGACGCGGTCTTCGACCGGGTCGCGCCGGCCCCTTCGGCCCTGGAGAAAGCGCGCGTCTGAACCGAGGGGCCGCCGCGTCCGTGAGAACGTATGGCCCCTCCTTCCCGCCGCCCGGGGAGGAGGGGCCGTTCCACAGGACGCAATTTACCCAATAGGTCTAAACCAATTTCCGGAAGGCTCTTGTCACCCGGCCATCTGGCTGATGAGCTATGGCCTGGGACACATAGGCACATAGGACGCCCTGGGAAAGGGAGATGTCGTGAGCAACGAAAGCCTGGCCAACCTGCTCAAGGAAGAGCGGCGGTTCGCGCCGCCGGCCGAGGTGGCCGCGAACGCCAACGTGACGGCGGAGGCGTACGAGCAGGCCAAGACGGACAGGCTTGGCTTCTGGGCCGAGCAGGCACGGCGGCTCACCTGGGCCACCGAGCCGACGGAGACCCTCGACTGGACCAACCCGCCCTTCGCGAAATGGTTCGCGGACGGCAAGCTGAACGTCGCGTACAACTGCGTGGACCGCCATGTCGAGGCGGGCAACGGCGATCGCGTCGCCATCCACTTCGAGGGCGAGCCCGGCGACAGCCGCGCCGTCACGTACGCGGAACTCAAGGACGAGGTGTCGCGCGCCGCAAACGCGCTGACGGAGCTCGGAGTTACCAAGGGCGACCGGGTCGCCATCTACCTCCCGATGATCCCCGAGGCGGCCGTGGCCATGCTGGCCTGCGCCCGTATCGGCGCCGCGCACTCGGTGGTCTTCGGCGGGTTCTCCGCGGACGCGCTGGCCACCCGTATCCAGGACGCCGACGCCAAGGTGGTCATCACCGCCGACGGCGGTTACCGCCGCGGCAAGCCCACCGCGCTCAAGCCGGCGGTGGACGACGCGATCGACAAGGTCGACAACATCCAGCACGTCCTCGTCGTGCGCCGTACGGGCCAGGACGTCGCCTGGACCGAGGGCCGCGACGTGTGGTGGCACGACATCGTCGCCCGCCAGTCCGCCGAGCACACGCCGGAGGCCTTCGACGCGGAGCACCCGCTCTTCATCCTCTACACGTCCGGTACGACGGGAAAGCCGAAGGGCATCCTGCACACCTCCGGCGGCTTTCTGACGCAGACCGCGTACACCCATCACGCGGTGTTCGACCTCAAGCCAGAGTCGGACGTCTACTGGTGCACCGCCGACGTCGGCTGGGTGACCGGCCACTCGTACATCGTGTACGGGCCGCTGGCCAACGGCGCGACCCAGGTGATGTACGAAGGCACGCCCGACACCCCGCACCAGGGCCGGTTCTGGGAGATCGTGCAGAAGTACGGCGTCACGATCCTCTACACCGCGCCGACCGCGATCCGCACGTTCATGAAGTGGGGCGACGACATCCCCGCCAAGTTCGACCTGTCGTCGCTGCGCGTCCTCGGCTCGGTCGGTGAGCCGATCAACCCGGAGGCGTGGATCTGGTACCGCGAGCACATCGGCGCGGGCAAGACGCCGATCGTGGACACCTGGTGGCAGACCGAGACCGGCGCGATGATGATCTCGCCGCTGCCGGGCGTCACCGAGACCAAGCCCGGCTCGGCCCAGCGCGCGCTGCCCGGCATCTCCGCGACCGTCGTCGACGACGAGGCCAACGAAGTGCCGAACGGCGGGGGCGGCTATCTCGTCCTCACCGAGCCGTGGCCGTCGATGCTGCGCACCATCTGGGGCGACGACCAGCGGTTCCTCGACACGTACTGGTCCCGCTTCGAAGGCAAGTACTTCGCGGGCGACGGCGCGAAGAAGGACGACGACGGCGACATCTGGCTGCTGGGCCGGGTCGACGACGTGATGCTGGTCTCCGGCCACAACATCTCGACCACCGAGGTCGAGTCCGCGCTCGTCTCGCACCCGAAGGTCGCCGAGGCGGCGGTCGTCGGCGCGACCGACGAGACGACCGGCCAGGCGATCGTGGCCTTCGTCATCCTGCGCGGCACGGCGTCCGAGGACGAGAACCTGGTCGCCGACCTGCGCAATCACGTCGGCGCGACGCTCGGCCCGATCGCCAAGCCGAAGCGGATCCTGCCGGTGGCGGAGCTGCCGAAGACCCGTTCCGGCAAGATCATGCGGCGGCTGCTGCGCGATGTCGCCGAGAACCGTCAGCTGGGCGATGTCACCACGCTGACCGACTCCTCGGTGATGGACCTGATCCAGTCGCGGCTGCCGAGCGCACCGTCCGAGGACTGATCACCCGCCGTACGCGGCACAGGCAGGGGCACCCGGCAGCCATCACGATGGCGCGCCGGGTGCCCTCTTTGCACTTAAAGTAAAGATCGCCGGATATCACCCTTGCGCCGTTAGGTAGAGTAAGGATCGCGTCAACGACGCGACAAGAAGACCTAGGTGCGCCGGGAAGTCTGGTCGGCATGTGCTTCGCCCTGCCTACCCGACCGGAGGTCCCCCGCCGTGGCCGCGCCCAGCCCCACCACTCCCCGCAAGTTCCTCGGACGACTCTCACTGCCCGAGCGGACGTTTGTGACGGACGCGCTGCGGACCGAGACCGTTGGCGGCGTCCTCCTCCTCCTGGCCGCCGTCGCCGCGCTGATCTGGGCGAACACCCCGGTCGGCGCCAGCTATGAAACCGTCACCGACTTCCACATAGGCCCCAGTTCCCTCGGCCTGGACCTGTCCCTGGAGCACTGGGCCGCGGACGGGCTGCTCGCCATCTTCTTCTTCGTCGCCGGCATCGAGCTCAAGCGTGAGCTGGTGGCCGGTGAGCTGCGCGAGCCCAAGGCCGCCGCCCTCCCGGTGATCGCCGCGATCTGCGGCATGGCGGTGCCCGCGCTCGTCTACTTGGTGGTCGTCGTCATGGGCGACGGTTCCACCGACGGCTGGGCGGTCCCGACGGCCACCGACATCGCCTTCGCGCTCGCCGTCCTCGCGGTCATCGGCACCTCGCTGCCGTCCGCGCTGCGCGCGTTCCTGCTGACTCTCGCCGTCGTCGACGACCTGTTCGCGATCCTGATCATCGCGGTCTTCTTCACCAGCGACCTGAACTTCGCGGCGCTCGGCGGCGCCGTGATCGGCCTCGCCGTCTTCTGGCTGCTGCTGCGCATGGACGTGCACGGCTGGTACGTGTACGTGCCGCTGGCCCTGGTCATCTGGGGCCTGATGTACAACAGCGGCGTCCACGCCACCGTCGCCGGTGTCGCGATGGGCCTGATGCTCCGCTGCACGCGCAGGGAGGGCGAGGAGCAGTCGCCGGGCGAGCACATCGAGCACCTCGTGCGACCGCTGTCGGCCGGGCTCGCCGTACCGCTGTTCGCGCTGTTCTCGGCGGGCGTCACCGTCACCGGCGACTCGCTCACCGATGTCTTCACCAAGCCCGAGACCCTCGGTGTCGTTCTCGGCCTGGTGGTCGGCAAGACGCTCGGCATCTTCGGCGGCACCTGGCTCGCGGCCCGCTTCACCAGGGCGGAGCTCAACGACGATCTGTCGTGGCCGGACGTCTTCGCCGTCGCCGCGCTCGCCGGCATCGGCTTCACGGTCTCGCTGCTGATCGGTGAACTGGCCTTCGCCGGGAACGCGGTGCTGACCGACGAGGTCAAGGCGGCCGTTCTGATGGGCTCGCTGATCGCCGCCATCCTTGCCACAACCCTGCTCAAGCTGCGGGTACGCAAGTACAGGGCACTGATCGACGAGGAGGAGCGCGACGACGACCTGGACGGCATCCCCGACATCTACGAACAGGACAACCCCGCCTACCACTTGCGCATGGCGGAGATCTACGAGAAGAAGGCCGCCGAGCACCGTCGCCGTGCCGAACTGGCGGGTGCGTCGCGCGGTGACGGCGACAGTCCGGCATGATCAGAGGCCGGACCACAGGAGAGATGTGAGGGAGCAGCGATGAGCGACCCCGGCAGCACTGCCGAGCGCAGCCTCGGCCAGCTGGTCGCCTCGGCGACCGCCGAGATGTCCGCGCTCGTGCACGACGAGATCGCGCTGGCCAAGGCGGAGCTGCGGCAGGACGTCAAGCGCGGTGTGACTGGCGGCGCGGCGATTTCGATCGCGGCGGTGTTCGCGCTCTTCTCGCTGCCGGTGCTGAGCTTCGCGGCGGCGTACGGAATCCACAATCTGGGCCTCGGTCTCGCCTGGTCGTTCCTGATCGTGGGCGTGGCGTTCCTGCTGCTGGCGGCGCTGCTCGGACTGCTGGCCGTCGCCAAGTTCAAGAAGGTCAAGCCGCCGGAGAAGACCATCGCCTCGACCAAGCAGACGGCTGCCGTACTGCAGAACGTCAAGCCGCATACGCGTACACCTCA
Organism: Streptomyces sp. NPDC020681; assembly: GCF_044334895.1. Taxonomy (NCBI): domain Bacteria; kingdom Bacillati; phylum Actinomycetota; class Actinomycetes; order Kitasatosporales; family Streptomycetaceae; genus Streptomyces; species Streptomyces sp. NPDC020681. The sequence continues at coordinate 118,119 of NZ_JBIRTX010000002.1, forward strand.
GGACAAAGTCCTGACCCCGGCGGGAACGGCCGCGGAGCTGGAAGCCTGACGTCAGCCTCGGCTGAGCGACCGTTTCGGACGGCCCGCCGCCGCTTCCGGTGGCGGGCATGGCGTCCGCGAGGTGTTCCGGTGTGGCACGCTCGTCTGCATGACGGCCCCTGATACCGGTTCTGGCAGCCCCGTACGCATCGATGGTCCCTGGACACATCGCGACGTGGCGGCCAATGGTGCGCGCTTCCACATCGCTGAGATGGGTGACGGGCCGCTGGTGTTGCTGCTGCATGGCTTCCCGCAGTTCTGGTGGACCTGGCGGCATCAGCTGACCGCGCTCGCCGACGCGGGTTTCCGCGCGGTGGCGATGGACCTGCGGGGCGTGGGCGGCAGCGACCGTACGCCCCGGGGCTACGACCCCGCGAACCTCGCGCTCGACATCACCGGAGTCGTACGGTCCCTCGGCGAGCCGGACGCGGCGCTCGTCGGGCACGACCTGGGCGGGTATCTGGCGTGGACGGCGGCGGTGATGCGGCCGAAGCTGGTGCGCCGTCTCGCGGTCTCCTCGATGCCGCATCCACGGCGTTGGCGCTCGGCGATGCTCTCCGACTTCGCGCAGAGCCGGGCCGGCTCGTACATCTGGGGATTCCAGCGCCCGTGGCTGCCGGAGCGTCAGCTCGTCGCGGACGACGCGGCCTTGGTCGGCAAGCTGATCCAGGACTGGTCCGGGCCCCAACTGCCGGACGAGGACGCCGTCAACGTCTACCGGCGGGCCATGTGCATCCCGTCCACGGCGCACTGCTCGGTCGAGCCGTACCGGTGGATGGTGCGGTCGATGGCGCGGCCGGACGGAATCCAGTTCAACCGCCGGATGAAGCGGCCGGTGCGGGTGCCGACGCTGCATCTGCACGGCTCGCTGGACCCGGCGATGCGGACGCGCAGCGCGGCGGGCTCGGGTGTGTATGTGGAAGCGCCGTACCGCTGGCGGCTGTTCGACGGTCTCGGCCACTTCCCGCACGAGGAAGACCCGGCCGGTTTCTCGAAAGAACTGATCAGCTGGCTCAAGGACCCGGAGCCGGACCGCTAGGGCCTGAATCCGGGCGACAGGTTCAGGTCTTCGCCGTGCCTCTCCCTCCCCAAGGAACACTTGTCCTACGAACGGCCAAATGCCTGACGCATAGGCCAATTGGCCGCCCCTGACACGGTTACCGACCTTGGGCCACGGGCACACGTCCCCGTATGGGCTGGACGCACGACTACGGTGACACAGCACGCAACCGTCGCTCGGCCAATGGGCCGATCTCCCACAACAGGGGTGGCCCCGAAGGCCAGGGCCAAGAACATACGGGCCAAGGGATCGGCATTCCACGGATCCTGAGGCGCCGCGCACGCTGGATGTCCGCGCGCCTGCGGCATACCCGCGACTGACGGCCGAGCGCCGCACGAGCACTCGGCACACCCGGCTCTACAGCGCGCACCCCTGGCTGTCGACCTGCTGATTGGCCGCCAGGCCGGCTGAGATGTCCTCGGTGATCTCGTCGACCGTCAGGGCGTAACCGGTGTCCGGGTCGTCCAGCGAGCGGGCGAAGATGACGCCGTACACCCTGCCGTCGGGCGTGAGCAGCGGGCCGCCGGAGTTGCCCTGACGGACCGTCGTGAACAGCGAGTACACATCGCGCTGCACGGTGCCCCGGCGGTAGATGTCGGGACCGTTCGCGTTGATCCGGCCGCGCACGCGCGCCGAGCGCACGTCGTACGAGCCGTTCTCCGGGAAGCCCGCGACGATCGCGCTGTTTCCGCTGCGCGCGTCCGCGTCGGCGAACTGCAGCGGCCGCGCCCGCAGATCCGGTACGTCCAGTACGGCGATGTCGCGCTGCCAGTCGTAGAGCACGACCTTCGCGTCGTACAGCTTGCCCTCGCCGCCTATCTGCACGGTCGGCTCGTCGACGCCGCCGACCACATGCGCGTTGGTCATGACCCGGCGCTCGGCGAAGACGAAGCCGGTGCCTTCCAGGACCTTGCCGCAGCTCTCGGCAGTGCCGACCACCTTGACGATGGACTGCTTGGCGCGGGCGGCGACCGGGCTGCCCGCCAGGGCCGGGTCCGGGGCCTTGACCTCGGTGATGGGCTCGTTGGCGAACGGGCTGAAGACCTGCGGGAAGCCGTTCTGCGCGAGGACGGAGGAGAAGTCCGCGAACCAGGTGGAGGCCTGAGTGGGCATCACGCGCGAGACGCCCAGCAGCACCTTGGAGTTGCGTACTTCCTTGCCGAGCGTGGGCAGCGAGGTCCCGGCGAGCGCGGAGCCGATCAGCCAGGCGACCAGCAGCATCGCGACCACATTGACCAGCGCGCCGCCGGTGGCGTCCAGAGCGCGGGCCGGGGACCAGGTGATGAACCGGCGCAGTTTGTTGCCGAGGTGGGTGGTGAAGGCCTGGCCGACGGAGGCGCAGACGATCACGATCACGACGGCGACGACCGCGGCCGTGGTGGACACGTCGGAGTCGTTCGTCAGCTGGCCCCAGATCACGGGCAGCAGATACACCGCGACGAGTCCGCCGCCGAGGAAACCGATGACGGACAGGATGCCGACGACGAAGCCCTGCCGATAGCCGACGATCGCGAACCACACGGCGGCGACCAGCAAGAGGATGTCCAGCACGTTCACCGTCTTTTGCCTCGCAGTTTCTTCGCCGGGTGCTCGTCCGGCCCGGTTTCCGGGGGTCAGCCTGTCATGAGCGCCAGTCGAGCGGCACCTGCCTGGCGCGGTCCCATGGGCGCTCCCAGTCGGCGAAGTGCAGGATGCGGTCGATCACGCCGGCTGTGAAACCCCAGACCAGAGCTCCCTCGACCATAAAGGCCGGACCGTGGTGACCGCTGGGGTGTACGGCCGTCGCGCGGTTGGCCGGGTCCGTGAGATCTGCCACGGGCACGGTGAAAACGCGCGCCGTCTCCGCGGGGTCCACCGCGCCGACAGGGCTCGGGATGCGCCACCAACCCAGTACGGGCGTCACGACAAAACTGCTCACCGGGATGTAGAGCTTCGGCAGGACGCCGAAGAGCTGGACACCCGCAGGATCGAGCCCGGTCTCCTCCTCGGCCTCGCGCAGCGCCGCGCGCAGCGGACCCGTGCTGTCCGGGTCGCCGTCCTCGGCGTCGAGCGCGCCGCCCGGGAAGGACGGCTGGCCCGCGTGGGAACGCAGGCTGCCGGCCCGCTCCATCAACAGCAGTTCGGGCCCGCGCGCGCCCTCGCCGAACAGGATCAGCACGGCGGACTGCCGGCCGCGGCCGCTCTCCGGCGGCAGAAAGCGGCTGAGCTGCTCGGGCTCGACGGTGTCCGCGGCGCGCACGACGGGTGCCAGCCACCCGGGCAGGCCGTCGGTCGTGACGGTCACCTCACCGTCGTACGACTCTCCGTGCTTCTCGTACGTCTCTTCTCCAGCGCGCATGGGCACCCCCTCGTTCACAACGCCTCGGGGCGCGTGGATCGTTCCGCTGTCGCGTGAGCGTCACCCGGCCGCGCCCAGGGCGGGCGCGGGCTTGCCCGGATAGTCCGGAGGCGGGTTCAGACGCTGGCCGGGCTGGCCGCCCATCTCGTACTTCAGGAGCTTCTTCGCCTTCTCCGGGTCGGTCTCGCCCTCGCCGTACGCCGGGCACAGCTCCGCGATCGGGCAGGCACCGCAGGCCGGTTTGCGGGCGTGGCAGATGCGGCGGCCGTGGAAGATGATCCGGTGCGAGAGCATCGTCCACTCGGACTTCGGGAAGATCGCGGCGATCTCCGCCTCGACCTTCTCCGGGTCCTCCTGCTCGGTCCACTTCCAGCGGCGCACCAGGCGGCCGAAGTGCGTGTCGACCGTGAGGCCGGGGACTCCGAAGGCATTGCCGAGCACCACGAACGCCGTCTTGCGGCCCACGCCGGGCAGCGTGACCAGGTCCCTCAGGCTGCCGGGCACTTCGCCGCCGAAGTTGTCCCGCAGGGCGGCGGACAGGCCTATCAGCGACCTGGCCTTGGCCCGGAAGAAGCCGGTCGGGCGGATGACCGCCTCCAGCTCCTCGGGCACTGCCCCCGCCATGTCCTCGGGCGTCGGGTACTTCGCGAAGAGGGCGGGCGTCGTCTGGTTCACCCGCAGGTCCGTCGTCTGGGCCGACAGCACCGTGGCGACGAGCAGCTCGAAGGGGTTGGTGAAATCCAGCTCCGGATGGGCGTACGGATAAACCTCGGCCAGCTCGCGGTTGATCCGGCGCGCACGGCGGACCATCGCGAGCCTTGATTCCGGTTTGGGTCGTTTTGCGGCTTTTCGCACGCGAGCAGGGGGCTGTTCGCCCACAGCGGAATTCTGCTCTCCGGACACTCTTCCAGCCCCCTTGGCCTGCGCTCTCACCGGCGAATTGGACACCCGGCCAGCCTACGGGCCACCACTGACATCCGCCCCGGTCACCAGTAATCAGGACCCAATCGGGCCCCAGGCGCACGAACAGGCGCTCCAGTGCGTCAAACTTGTTGTGATTGATCGCACGAATATTTACTTGCCAGGGACCGGCCGCGACAAAGGTCTGTACGCGGTGTCCCCCGGGCGGGCACAGTGCGGTCCGGCATCATGGGGGGCCATGGTCCCTGAGCAGGTCGACAAGGAGTGAACTCGTGGACGACGTTCTGCGGCGCGCCCCGCTCTTCGCGGCGCTCGATGACGAGCAGGCCGCGGAGCTCCGCGCCTCGATGAGTGAAGTGACGCTCGCCCGCGGCGACGCGCTCTTCCACGAGGGCGACCCCGGCGACCGCCTCTACGTGGTCACCGAGGGCAAGGTCAAGCTCCACCGCACGTCCCCGGACGGCCGCGAGAACATGCTCGCCGTCCTGGGCCCCGGCGAGCTGATCGGCGAGCTCTCGCTGTTCGACCCGGGCCCGCGCACCGCGACCGCCAGTGCGCTCACCGAGGTCAAGCTCCTCGGTCTCGGGCACGGCGATCTGCAGCCCTGGCTGAACGCGCGGCCGGAGGTGGCCACGGCCCTTCTGCGCGCCGTCGCCCGCAGGCTGCGCAAGACCAATGACCAGATGTCCGACCTGGTCTTCTCCGATGTGCCGGGCCGCGTGGCCCGCGCGCTCCTCGACCTGTCGCGCCGCTTCGGCGTGCAGTCGGAGGAGGGCATCCACGTGGTGCACGACCTGACCCAGGAAGAGCTGGCCCAGCTGGTCGGCGCCTCCCGCGAGACGGTGAACAAGGCACTGGCGGACTTCGCCCAGCGCGGCTGGCTGCGCCTGGAGGCGCGGGCCGTGATCCTGTTGGACGTGGAGCGCCTGGCCAAGCGTTCGCGCTGAGCCTCGGACGTACGAGAAGGGCCGCCCCGGATCCCTCCGGGGCGGCCCTTCTTGCTTGGCGTGGGCGTCAGTTCTTCGATGTGCCGTCCACGATCAGCGGGTTCGCGCTGCCGCCGCCGCACGGAACCGCGTACACCGGGTGCTTGGCCGATGCCTCCTTGAAGGCGTCGATGCACTGGTTGGCCAGCACCTTGTCGCTGAGCGAGTCGTTCAGGATCTTGTTGGCCTTGGCGATGCCCTCAGCCTCGATGCGGCGCCGTTCGGCCTCGGCCTTGGCCGTGCGGGCCGCCTCGGTCGCGCGCTCGGTGGCCTGCTGCTGCTGGATCTTGCGGTCGATCTGGTCCTGCAGGCGGTCGGACGGCTTCACATTGCGCAGGTTGACCGTGGTGACGGCGATGCCGCGCGGGGCCAGCCGCTCCTTGATCAGGTCGCCGATCTCGGTGTTGATCTTCTCGCGGGCCGAGCTGTAGCCCTGCTCGCTGGTGTGGCGGGCGAAGACATTGCGGATGATCTCCCGGCTGTCCGGGTAGACCAGGCGCTGCTGGATGGCGTCCTCGCTGCCCGCGAGCCGGTAGAGCTCGACGGCCCTGGCGGGTGTGACCGCCCACTTCACGGTGAGTTCGACGTACATCACGCCGCCCTGCGACGAGCGGACCTCGACGACGTCCTTGTCGGAGAGGTTGAGGTCGACGGGGCGGGTGGAGAAGGTGGTGATGTTGGTGAACGGCGAGGTGATGTTCATTCCCGGCGTCATCGGCGTGCCGACTTTGCCGAAGGTGACCGGGACGCCGACCTCGTAGGCGCTGATGACATGCACGCAGCTGGCGATACCGGCGAACAGGCCGGCCAGCAGCGCGCCGAGCGAGCCGAGCTTGAAGCCGCGGCGCTCGTTGCTACGGCCGACGAAGAACAGCACGGCCGCCGCTATGACGAGCAGGATGCAGAGGACAAACACGCTGGTTCCCCCCAGGAACGTGTGCCAGAAGTAAGCGGAGCGTAAAACACGGGTCAATGGACCCGACGCCCGGGGGCGTACCAGCGGTTTCAGCCGCAGGACGGGAAAACAGGAAGGGCAAAAAGGCCTGGTCAGATCAGGCCGTGCTCGCGCAGGTACTCCAGTTGCGCCCGCACCGACAGCTCCGCCGCGGGCCACAGCGACCTGTCCACATCCGCGTACACCTGCGCCACCACTTCGGACGCGCTCACATGCCCGGCCTCAACCGCCGTCTCCACCTGTGCCAGGCGGTGCGCGCGATGGGCCAGATAGAACTCCACGGCCCCCTGCGCGTCCTCCAGCACCGGGCCGTGGCCCGGCAGCACCGTGTGCACGCCGTCGTCGACCGTGAGCGAACGCAGCCTGCGCAGCGAGTCGAGGTAGTCGCCGAGACGACCGTCCGGATGCGCGACGAGCGTGGTGCCGCGGCCCAGGATCGTGTCGCCGGTCAGCACGGCACGGTCGGCGGGCAGATGGAAGCAGAGCGAGTCGGCGGTGTGGCCGGGCGTCGGGACGACCCGCAGCTCCAGGCCGCCGGCCCGGATCACGTCGCCCGCCGCCAGCCCCTCGTCGCCGAGCCGCAGCGCGGGATCGAGCGCGCGGACCTTCGTGCGCGTCAGCTCCGCGAAGCGGCCCGCGCCCTCGGCGTGGTCGGGATGGCCGTGCGTGAGCAGGGTCAGCGCGATCCGCTTGCCCGCCTTCTCCGCCGTGGCCATGACCTGGCGCAGGTGGGCGTCGTCGAGCGGGCCCGGGTCGATGACGACGGCGAGCTCGGAGTCCGGCTCGGAGACGATCCAGGTGTTGGTGCCGTCCAGGGTCATCGCGGAGGCGTTGGGCGCGAGGACGTTCACGGCCCGTGCGGTGGCGGGCCCGGAGAGCACGCCGCCACGGGGCTGCCCGGGCAGAGCGGCTGCCTCGGTCATCGCCCACCTCCGCTTTGCCGGTGTGCCGCGGCGGCCTCGGTCATCGCGAGCCCTCCGTCGGCACGTGCTTGGTGAATTCCTCGTGGCCCGGCCAGCTGAGCACCAGCTCGCCGTCCTCGAACCGGGCCTTGGCCAGTACGGGCGTCATGTCCTGCTCGGCGGCCGCGGCGAGCGCGTCCGCGGCCGTGGCGTACGCCTGAAGCACCCGCAGGGTGGCGACCGTCGGCGGCATCATCAGCAGGTCGCCCTTGTCGTAGCCCGCGGTCGCCTCCGCCGGGCGGATCCAGACCGTACGGTCGGCCTCCGTCGACGCGTTCCGCGTCCGCTGGCCCTCGGGCAGGTCGGCCACGAAGAACCAGGTGTCGTAGCGCCGCGGCTCGAATTCCGGTGTGATCCAGCGCGCCCAGGCGCCGAGCAGATCCGAGCGCAGCACCAGGCCGCGCCGGTCCAGGAAGTCGGCGAAGGACAGCTCCCGGTCCACCAGCGCCTGCCGGTCCGCCTCCCAGTCGTCGCCCGTCGTGTCGCCGACGACGCTGTCCGGCGTGAGGCCCGCGAGCAGGACACCCGCCTCCTCGTACGTCTCACGAACCGCCGCGCACACGACCGCCTGCGCGGACTGCTCGTCGACGCCGAGCCGGTCGGCCCAGGCGTCCAGCGGCGGTCCGGCCCAGCGGATCGGCCGCGAGTCACGCGCGTCCACGCCGCCGCCGGGATACACGTACGCGCCCGACGCGAAGGCCATCGAGGCGCGTCGGCGCAGCATGTGCACGGCGGGACCGTCCGCCGTGTCGCGCAGCAGCATCACGGTCGCGGCCCGCTTGGGCTCCACGGGGCTGAGCTCGCCGCTCGCGAGCGCGCGGATGCGGTCCGGCCACTCCGGCGGGTACCACTGACCATTGGACATGGGCGGATGCTATGCGCTCACGGGCGGATGTTCGAGGGGTGGCCGGATCACCGGCCACCCCTCTCCCCCGGTCAGCTCCCCCCGTGAGCCGCCGGTCCGTCCGCGCCTATGTGCCGGCGCTGGAGTTGCCGCGCAGCTTCACATTCGCCGTGCTCGCGTTCTTGACGGCCGTTTCGATCTGGGCCATCGACGAGCTCGAGGTGAGCCCCGGCACGGTCGCCGAGTTCACCGCGTACAGCGTGAAGGTGTACGGATGCGAGGAGCCGCCCGGGCACGGTCCGAAGAACTTCTGTGAGTTCGCACCGCTGCCCATGGCTTTCTGTTTCGCGCCGTCCTGGCCCGGGACGTCGAAGCCGGAGCCCAGCCCTTCGGGCAGCGCCAGCTTGGCGGCTGGAATGTCCCAGATCGCCCAGTGCAGCTTGTTGCCGCCATTGGCGACGTCGGCGAAGACGACCGCATAGCTCTTGGCCGCGGTGCTGCCCGCGCCCCAGGCCAGCGGCGGCGACGGATCCTGACCCGCCGTGCCGTCACCGGCGCAGGTGTACTTGTTGGGAATGGTCGCGTTGTCGTTGAAGGCGCTGCTGGTCAGCTTGAAGTCGCCGGGCGACGGATTGCCGCCCGAGTAGTTGATGTCGATCAGCAGGATCCGGTCGTTGCCGTTCGTGCCGTCCTTGTCGGTGGAGGTGGTGAGCCAGATGTCGCCGTCGGGGTCGACCTCGACGGTGCGCAGCCGGTTGTACGTCCCCTGGAAGTAGGTCTTCTGCTCGACCAGGTTCGAGGAGGAGTCGATCCGCATGCGGTAGACGCGCTCGCCGCGGGTCGTGGCGACGAAGACATGGTCGTTGATGATCGTCAGTCCGCTCGGCGAGGCCGACGCGGTGGACCAGGTCTTCTTGGGCGCGATGTAGCCGGAGCAACTGCCGCTGGTGCCCTCGCAGTTGGGCCAGCCGTAGTTGCCGCCCTTCTGGATCAGGTTGACCTCGTCCATGACGCTGTTGCCGAACTCGGCCTGCCACAGCCGGCCCTTGGAGTCGAAGTCGAGGCCCTGCGGGTTGCGGTGTCCGAGCGACCAGACGGCGTTGCCGAAGGGGTTGTCGGACGGGATGGTGCCGTCGGCGTTGATCCGAAGGATCTTGCCGTTGAGCGAGTTCTTGTCCTGCGCCCGCGACTCGGTCTGCGCGTCGCCCATGGACGCGTAGAGCTTGCCGTCCGGACCGAAGCGCAGCCGGCCGCCGTTGTGGAAGCGGCTCTTCTCCATGCCCTGCAGGAGCACCTTGTAGCCGCTGAGCGTGTTGTTCTCCAGCGTCATCCGCGCGAGGCGGTTGCCCTCGGACGAGGTGTGCAGGAAGTACAGGTAGTGGTCGGTGGTGAAGGTCGGCGAGATCTCGATGCCCATCAGGCCGCCTTCGCCGCCCGTGGTCTGCGAGTTGGGCACCTTGCCGACGAGCGTCTTCTGACCGGACTTGGTCAGCTTGTAGACGTTGAAGGTGTTCCGCTCGGTGAAGATGCCGGTGCCGTCGGGCAGGAAGCCCAGGCCCCAGGCCACGTCCACGCCGCTGGCGATGGTGGAGACCGTGCCCGGATCGGGTGTGCCGCCGGGCTGGGTGCCGGACGTGGTGACCGTGATCTCCGGGGTGAAGGCGGACTTGTTGCCCTTCAGGTCGTACGCCCTGACCTTGAACTTGTACGCGGTGTTGGCGGTCAGGCCCGCGACGGTGGTGGTCGTGGAATCGGCGGTGCCGGACAGCGCGCCGTCGCGGTAGATCTCGTACCCGGTGACCTTCACATTGTCGGTGGAGGCGTCCCAGGCGAGGTCGACGGTGGTCGCCGTCTTGCCCGGCGAGCGCAGGTTGCCCGGGACCGTCGGCGGCTGGTCGTCCGGCGGTGCGGGCAGGGTGGCGATGGTGACGGCATTGCTCGCGACGGAGGCGTTTCCGGCCGCGTCGCGGGCGAAGACGGTCCAGTCGTACGAGGTCTCCGGGTCGAGGTTCTCGACCGTCGCGGCGAGCGTGGTGCCGCCGACCTTCTTCATCAACTGGCCGTGCTGGTAGATGTCGTAGCCGGTGACGCCGACGTTGTCGGTGGCCGCGTCCCAGGCGAGCGAGACGGTGCTGGCGGTCGGTTCCTTGTCCTTGCGCAGGTTCCCGGGCGCGCTCGGCCGCTCGGTGTCGGCGGGCCCGGTCGCGGTGACGGTCAGCTTGTCGAGGTTCGGGCCGTCGGCGCCGGAGGTGGTCGCGCGGACCTTGTTGCTGCCGGCCTTCAGCGCGGCGTTGACCGAGACCGTGTTCCAGGTGGTCCAGGCGCCGGAGGCCGGGAAGGAGAGGTCGTCCGCGACGGTGACGCCGTTGACGGCGATGTCGAGCGGGCGGTTGGCGGTGGCGCTGGCGTAGCGGAAGTCGAGTTTGCTGTCGGACGCCTGCGTCGAGTCGACGGTGAACTCGACGTACGCGCCGCTGACGGCCGCGAAGTTGACGAAGCCGGTGCCGGAGTGACCGGCGTGGTTGGACTCGACGGCGCCCTGCGAGATCGTCGCGGACTCTGCCTCGTAGTCCGTGCCGGCCTGGCCGTCGGCCGAAGTGACGTCGATGTAGTCGAGGTTGGGGCCGCCCTCGGCCGCGGTCGCGGTGGCGCGGATGGTGTTCGATCCGGCCTTGAGTGTGACCGTGCTGGTCACGGACGACCAGGCGGTCCAGGCGCCGGTGGGCTGGAAGGCGACATTGCCGGCGGCGACGGCCCCGTTGACGGATATGTCCAGCGGGCGGTTGCCCGTGGTGCCGTTGGCGAAGCCGAGTGCGAGGGTGGCGTTGCCGGCGGCAGTGGCGTTCACGGTGAACTCCACATAGCCGCCGCTGACATTCGTGTAGTTGACGAAGCCGGTGCCGGAGAAACCGGTGTGGTTGGACTCCACCGCGCCCTGCGAGACGGTCGCCGCCTCGGCTTCGTACCGTACGGGCGCGGCGGCTCTGGTCTGTGCGGTGCTGGTCTCTGCGGCGGGCTGGGCGTTGCTCAGGGTCGGCAGGGCCACGGATAACGCTGCGGTGGCCGCGGCCACGAGGGCGGCGCAGACCGATCTGCGCGCCCGGCGGGGGGTTGGTGCCACGGATCCCTCCTGCGTTCAGATGGTTAGGAAACATTCCTAACCATGGACAGGTCACACCCGTAGGCGCGTCCACGTCAAGAGAGATGCAAGCGTTTGCCACAGACGGGCAAGGCCCCTTGTCCGCCGCGGAATCGGCAGGCAAGGGGCCTTATGGGTGCTGACCGGCAGTTCAGTGCCGGACATGCTCGTGTCAACTCTGGACGAGCTCCACCTGGACCTCGACCTCGACCGGCGCGTCCAGCGGCAGCACTGCGACGCCAACCGCGCTGCGCGCGTGCACGCCCTTCTCGCCGAACACCTCGCCGAGCAGTTCACTCGCGCCGTTGAGCACGGCGGGCTGACCGGTGAAGTCCGAGGCCGAGGCGACAAAGCCGACGACCTTCACAACACGCGCAATCTTGTCCAGATCGCCGATGACCGACTTCACGGCGGCCAGCGCGTTCAGGGCGCAGGTGCGGGCGAGTTCCTTGGCCTCTTCGGGAGTGACCTCTGCGCCCACCTTGCCGGTGACCGGAAGCTTGCCCTCCACCATCGGCAGCTGGCCGGCGGTGTAGACGTACGCGCCGGAGACCACGGCCGGCTGGTACGCGGCCAGCGGCGGCACGACCGCCGGAAGCGTCAGCCCGAGTTCGGCGAGCTTCTCCTCGACGGCGCTCACAGGGATTTCTCCCGCTTCAGATACGCCACGAGCTGCTCGGGGTTGTTCGGCCCGGGAACGACCTGGACGAGCTCCCAGCCGTCCTCGCCCCAGGTGTCCAGAATCTGCTTGGTCGCGTGCACGAGAAGGGGCACGGTCGCGTATTCCCACTTGGTCATGGAGCCGACTGTAGCCGCACCGGAATGCGCCCCCGCGCGGGGACCACGCGTGCTGCGTGACGCAGCCCGCACGCGACCTCGTGCTTGGGCGACCCTGGGTGGGTCTGGGCGGCGTCGCGAGCCGATGGCTGTCGCCCGGCTGCGTTGTCGCCAGTCGCCGACGCTCCGCGTGGACTCCTTCCTCCGCCTTGCCGGACTCGGCCCTCGACCCGCTCCTTTTCCCGCCCAGACCTACCCAGGGTCGCCTACTACGCAGCCCGACTGGTTAGGCTCGAATACGTGAGCAGGTTCCAGGTCGTCAGCGGCAAGGGTGGTACCGGTAAGACCACGGTCGCCGCCGCCCTCGCGCTCGCCCTCGCGACCGAGGGAAAGCGGACTCTTCTCGTCGAGGTCGAGGGGAGGCAGGGCATCGCACAGCTCTTCGAGACGGAGGCACTCCCTTACGAGGAGCGGAAAATCGCTGTCGCCTCAGGCGGCGGCGAAGTCTTCGCGCTGGCCATCGACGTCGAACGGGCGCTTCTGGACTACCTCCAGATGTTCTACAAACTCGGCACCGCCGGCCGCGCGCTCAAGAAGCTCGGCGCGATCGACTTCGCGACGACCATCGCGCCCGGCGTCCGGGACGTGCTGCTGACCGGCAAGGCGTGCGAAGCCGTACGCCGCAAGACGAAGCAGGGGACCTTCGCGTACGACTACGTGGTGATGGACGCCCCGCCCACCGGCCGCATCACGCGCTTCCTCAATGTGAACGACGAGGTGGCCGGTCTCGCCAAGTTCGGCCCGATATACAACCAGGCCCAGGCCGTGATGCGGGTGCTCAAGTCCCCGGAGACCGCGGTCCATCTGGTGACGCTGCTCGAGGAGATGCCGGTCCAGGAGACCGCGGACGGCGTCGCCGAGCTGCGCGCCGCCGAACTCCCGGTCGGCAAGGTGATCGTGAACATGGTGCGCCCGCACGTCCTCGACGACGAGGCGGTGCGCAGCGCGGCCGGCGACCGGCGCGCGGACATCGCGAAGGCGCTCACTGCGGCCGGCGTCAGCGGCTCGGCCAAGCTCGTCGCTCCGCTCCTGGAGCAGGCCTCCGACCACGCGCAGCGCGTCGAGCTGGAGCGCGAGCAGCGGGCCGTCCTGAGCGGCCTGGAGCTGCCCTCGTACGAACTCCCGCTGCTGAGCGAGGGAGTCGACCTGGCCGGGCTCTACCGGCTGTCCAAGGAACTGCGGAAGCAAGGGACCGGCTCATGACCCTGGACGCGTCGGCCCTTCTGGAAGTCGACCCGCTCATCGACGACCCGGCCACCCGCATCATCGTGTGCTGCGGCGCGGGCGGCGTCGGAAAGACCACCACCGCGGCGGCGCTCGGGGTACGGGCGGCGGAGCGCGGCCGCAAGGTTGTCGTGCTGACCATCGACCCGGCCCGCCGGCTGGCCCAGTCCATGGGCATCGACTCGCTCGACAACGTGCCCCGCAGGGTCAAGGGCATCGAGGACGCGGCGGGAGGTGAACTGCACGCCATGATGCTCGACATGAAGCGCACCTTCGACGAGATCGTCGAGGCGCACGCGGACGCCGAGCGGGCCCGCGCGATCCTGGAGAACCCCTTCTACCAGTCCCTTTCGGCAGGCTTCGCGGGCACGCAGGAGTACATGGCGATGGAGAAGCTGGGCCAGCTGCGGGCCCGCGAGGAGTGGGACCTGATCGTCGTCGACACTCCGCCGTCGCGCTCTGCGCTGGACTTCCTGGACGCGCCCAAGCGCCTCGGGTCGTTCCTGGACGGCAAGTTCATCAAGCTGCTGATGGCCCCGGCGAAGATGGGCGGCCGGGCAGGGATGAAGTTCCTCAATGTCGGTATGTCGATGATGACCGGCACGCTGGGCAAGCTGCTCGGCGGGCAGCTGCTGCGTGACGTGCAGACCTTCGTCACCGCGATGGACACCATGTTCGGCGGCTTCCGCACCCGGGCCGACGCCACCTACCGGCTGCTCCAGGCGCCCGGCACCGCCTTTCTGGTGGTGGCGGCGCCGGAGACGGACGCACTGCGTGAGGCGGCGTACTTCGTGGAACGGCTGGCGGCGGAGGAGATGCCGCTGGCCGGTCTGGTCCTGAACCGGGTCCATGGCAGCGGCGCCGCCCGGCTCTCCGCGGAGCGGGCTCTTGCCGCCGCAGAAAATCTTGACGAGGGCCGCATTGTGGATCAGGGGTCCGGGAAGGCTGGTGTTCGTGACGCCACGGCCGCCTCTCCCGAATCCCCGCCCGTGGATCACACCCCAGCGGACGATCAAGCCCCAGTGGATGACCGGGCCCCGGCGGATCCGGCACCTGCGGACGACACCACCCAGCAGCTGACGGCCGGTCTGCTGCGTCTGCATGCCGAACGGATGCAAGTGCTCGCGCGTGAACAGCGAACGCGCGACCGATTCACAGCGCTCCACCCCGAAGTGGCGGTGGCCCAAGTGGCCGCTCTGCCCGGCGACGTGCACGATCTCGCCGGCCTGCGGGCCATCGGTGACCGGCTCGCGACCGGTGGTGCTGCTCCGGCCGGAGCTGTGTAGACAACAACAGCGGTGGGCTAGCCCACCGCTGCGTACGTCTCGTATGTCTCGTCGTCGTCGAGGCCCACAGGCAGGATGCCCGCGCTGCGCTCGTACTCCGTGCGTGCGGTCTCGAGCAGTCGGCGCCAGGAGGTGACCGTGGGACGCCTGCGCAGCAAAGCGCGCCGTTCCCGCTCGGTCATTCCGCCCCACACACCGAACTCCACGCGGTTGTCGAGGGCATCGGCCAGACACTCGGTCCGCACCGGGCAACCGGTGCACACCGCCTTGGCCCTGTTCTGCGCTGCCCCTTGTACAAACAGTTCATCCGGATCGGTAGTGCGGCAGGCTGCCTGCGCACTCCAGTCGGTTACCCAGCCCATGCCGGCGCCGTCCTCTCCCGAATCGAGGCTCCCCCACGGCGGCAGAGGCATATTCACCGCTGCCAGTTGAGGACGTTACGGAAGGTGGGCACAGCGCAACACCCCCTTCGGGCCCAATCTTGAATGGCCCGAACGGACTATGCGTACGCGGCAGATCACCCAGGGGAGTGAGCTGGGGGCATACATCGCAATCCCGGTCAAACCGGGGCATTTCAGTTGGGTCACAACGGACGCCGCCCGACGCATGAGGCGGATTCGGGCAGGGCCATGCCGGAATCCCGCAACCGCGGGTTTCTGGGGAGTGCTTGATGCAGAACCGCACTGCTGTGACAGTTGAGAGCAGCTTAGGCCAAGGCCTATACGCGTGTCCGGCGAATGAGAACGTAGACACCTCACGTTGCTATGCGGTCAAGTTCTCGGGATGAGTCCTCCGAACACGGCGCGGTCGTAGAGCCGCTGGTGCCACTCGTTGGCGCCTGGTCCGAGCTCGGTTGTGAGCACGGGATTCGGGCCGGTCTCGATGAGGTGCAGGAGCGTCCAGGCGACGCCGTAGCAGTCGTCCGGGCCGAAGCAGGAGACAAGCGCCTTCGCTTCTTCTCCCGTGACCGGCCCTTGGATCGCGCGGAGCTGCTGGTCACGCCTGTCAATCTCTTCTTCGCTCGCGTCCCAGTCGGGAAGCGGGCCGTCGGCGACGAACGTCTGCACTTCGGGTCTCATGGGCGAATGATCGGCTGCTTTCGTCACCGCCAGCAAGGCGTCTTCGCCGGTCAGGCTGCCGCCGCCTCGACGGCCCGGCTGCACCTGGATGTCACGGTCTGGTACTCGAACATCCCGAGAAGCACCTGCCCCTGCGGGATGCCGCTAACTACGGATTAGGCTGCCCCCATGTCAAAGAAGCGTTCGGGCGGAGGTCTGACCGGGACCCAGCAGGCCGCCAAGTTCCTCGGCGTCAGCGTGCTCGCAGGAGCAGTGCTGGCGGGCATCGCGCTGCCCGCGGCCGGAGTACTGGGACTTGCCGCCAAGGGAACGGTCAAGGGATTCGACGAGATCCCTGCCAACCTCAAGACGCCCCCGCTCAGCCAGCGCACCACCATCCTCGACGCGAAGGGCGGGCAGATCGCGACGGTCTACTCCCGCGACCGCACGGTGGTCACGCTCAAGGACGTCTCGCCGTACATGCAGAAGGCGATCGTCGCCATCGAGGACTCGCGCTTCTACGAGCACGGCGCGGTCGACCTCAAGGGCGTGCTGCGGGCACTGAACCGCAACGCCCAGTCGGGCGGCGTCTCCCAGGGCGCGTCCACGCTGACCCAGCAGTACGTGAAGAACGTCTTCGTCGAGGAGGCCGGCGACGACCCGGACAAGGTCGCCCAGGCCACCCAGCAGACGCTCGGCCGCAAGATCCAGGAGCTGAAGTACGCGATCCAGGTCGAGGAGGAGCTCGGGAAGAAGAAGATCCTCGAGAACTACCTCAACATCACGTTCTTCGGTCAGCAGGCGTACGGCGTCGAGGCGGCGGCCCAGCGCTACTTCTCCAAGTCGGCCAAGGACCTGAAGCTGGAGGAGGCGGCGCTGCTCGCGGGCATCGTCCAGTCGCCCAGCCGCTACGACCCGGTCAATGACACGGAAGAGGCGACCAAGCGCCGCAACATCGTGCTGCAGCGCATGGTTCAGGTGCGCGACGTCTCGCAGGCCGAGGCCGACAAGGCGATGGCGGCGCCGCTCAAGCTCAAGGTGAGCCAGCCGAAGAACGGCTGCATCACGGCCGTGAACGGCTCGGGCTTCTTCTGCGACTACGTACGCGAGGTGTTCCTCTCCGACCCGGTCTTCGGCAAGAGCAAGGAGGACCGGGCCAAGGTCTGGAACCAGGGCGGCCTGACGATCAAGACGACGCTGGACCCGCAGGCCCAGAAGTCGACTCAGCAGTCGCTGAAGGACCACGTCTACAAGACGGACGACGTCGCCTCCGCGGTGACGATGGTCCAGCCGGGCACGGGCAAGATCATGGCGATGGGCCAGTCGCGGCCGTACGGCTTCGGGAAGAACGAGACGCAGATCAACTACTCGGTCAACCAGAAGATGGGCGGCTCGAACTACGGCTTCCCGGTCGGTTCGACCTTCAAGCCGTACGTGGCCGCCGCGGCCATAGAGCAGGGCAAGCCGCCGACGCAGGTGTATCCGGCGCCGTACCAGATGCCGTACCCCGACTCGATCCAGACGTGCAGCGGCCAGCCGTGGCGCAACCAGGGCTTCACGCTCGAGAACGAGGACGAGTCCGAGGTCGGCCCGTACCCGCTCAGGACGGCGATGGAGAAGTCGGTCAACACCTACTTCGTCCAGATGATCGCCGACGTCGGCATGTGCCCGGTCGTCGACATGACCAACAAGCTCGGCGTGGTCCAGGGCAACGGCAAGAAGCTGCCCGAGGAGCCGTCGGCGCTCACGCTCGGCTCCACCGGCATCTCGCCGCTGACCATGGCCGGCGCGTACGCGACCTTCGCCAACCGCGGCACGTACTGCACGCCGACCGCGATCGAGTCGATCCGCACGGCCGACGGCAAGAGCCTCGAGGTGCCGCAGAGCACCTGCAACAAGGCGATGAGCGAGCGGACGGCCGACACCATCAACACGCTGCTGCGTGGCGTGGTCGACTCCGGTACGGGTCAGCAGGCCGGGCTCACCAGCCGTGACAACGCGGGCAAGACGGGTACGACGGACGAGCGGAGGAACGCCTGGTTCGTCGGCTACACACCGAACCTGTCCGCCGCGGTGTGGGTCGGCAGTCCGTCGCAGCAGGTGAAGATGGTGAACATCACCATCGGCGGCCAGTACCACGGCAAGGTCTTCGGTGGACAGGTCCCGGGACCGATCTGGAAGGACGCGATGACCGGCGCGCTGGAGGGCGTGGAGGCACCGCCGTTCAACACCGTGGTGATCCCCGACCCGCCGAAGGAGAAGCCGGAGAAGCCCGGGGACGGAAAGCCCGGTGACGACCGCGGTCAGGGCAACGGCGGACAGGAGCCGTGGCCCGGGATCTCGATCCCGCCGGACCTGATCGGCGGCGGCAACAACTCCGGCCAGTCCAACGGCGGGCAGGACAGCGGCGGCGTGATCGGCGGCAGGACGCGGGACTGAGCGGTTGTACTGAGCGGTTGTACGAAGGAGGGGCCCGGGTCGCTGGACGACCCGGGCCCCTCCTTCTTCTTGCTTCGCTCAGCCGGCGAGCAGCTTCTTCACCGCGGCGGCCACCCGGCCGCCCTCGGCCAGGCCCGCCACCTTCGGGTTCACGATCTTCATGACGGCACCCATGGCGCGCGGCCCCTCGGCACCGGCGGCCTTCGCCTCGTCCACGGCCTGCGCCACGATCTTGTTCAGCTCGTCGTCCGTCAGCTGCTTCGGCAGATACGCGTCGAGCAGCACGCCCTCCGCCAGCTCACGCTCGGCCTGCTCGGGACGCCCGCCCTGGGTGAACGCCTCCGCGGCCTCACGGCGCTTCTTCGCCTCCTTGGCGATCACCTTCTGCACCTCGTCGTCGGAGAGCTCACGGGCCGTCTTGCCCGAGACCTCCTCCTTGGAGATCGCGGCCAGGGTCAGCCGGAGCGTGGCGGAGCGCAGTTCGTCGCGCGCCCTGATCGCCTCGGTGAGGTCGTCCTTCAGCTGGGACTTGAGCGTGGTCATGGGCCCAGTGTCGCAGGTACGGCGCGTTACTCGCCCACGCATTTCGCGGCACGGGGCCTACAGGTCCTCGGATTTACGGCGGGGCCGAAAGCGGTGGCGCGGGCTCCGGGCGTTGCGTACGGGGTCGGGCGCGTCCGACGTGGCGTCCGTAATACTGCCGACATACTGCGGCCGCTCGGCGGCGATGACCGCGTCGCCTCGCGGACACCGCCCGTTGACAGTCTGCTCAGATGCTGGCCCTCCCCGTCGCCCTCGACACCCGTCGCTGCCAACTGCTGGGACTGGTGGGATCGGCAGCGCTGGCCGCGGGTGGCGTTACCGCGGGCGCGCTGCCCGTGCGGGATGTCCTCGCACCGGAGTCGGGGCTCGCGGCGGTCGGTCTGGTCGGCGCGTACTTCGGGCTCGTACTGCTGGTGGCGGCCTGGGCGTTGCTGGGGCGCGCGGTGCGCGGGCCGCGGCCGCCGACGCGGCGGACGCTGCTGCTCACGCTCGGACTGTGGGCCGCGCCGCTGCTCGTCGCGCCGCCGCTGTTCAGTCGTGACGTCTACAGCTATCTCGCGCAGGGCGCGATGGTCGACGCGCAGATCGACGTGTACACGCATGGTCCGTCCCGGCTCGGCGGGCCGCTGACCGACGAGGTCGCGCCGCTGTGGCAGCACACCCCGACTCCGTACGGCCCGCTCTTCCTCGCCTGCGCGACGGCCATAACGGACTTCTCCCGCACCGAGGTGTTCACCGGAGTGCTCGGCATGCGCCTGGTCGCGCTGCTCGGCGTCGCGGCGATGGTGTACTGCCTGCCGATACTGGCCAAGCGCTGCGGCGCCGACCCGGCCACCGCGCTCTGGCTCGGTGCGCTCAACCCGCTGGTCCTGCTCCATCTCGTCGGCGGCGCCCACAACGACGCGATCATGCTCGGCCTGCTGGGTGCGGGACTGGTGGCCGCGCTGGGCCGCTGGCCGGTACTCGCCGTCGTACTGATCACCCTCGCCGCGCTGGTCAAAGCGCCGGCCGCGATGGGTCTGCTCGCCGTCGCGCTGCTCTGGGGGCAACAACTCGCCTCCCGTGAGCCACCGTTGAGAGCACCCCGGCTGACGGCCGCACTGGCCGTACTCGGCGTCTCGGCCGGGACCACCGCGGCGACGACCGCGGTGACCGGCACCGGATACGGCTGGATAGCCGCGCTGGACACTCCGGTCTCCCCGCAGAACTGGTCTCTTACCTCCTCGCTCGGCCGGATGACCGGCGCGCTGCTGGAGAGCACCGGCAACGGCCTCGCCGACTTCGCCCAATTCGCCGCGCCCGCCTGGCACTTGGCCGGACTCGCGGCGACCGCGCTGGTGATACTGCTCGCCTGGAAGAAGCACCATCTGAGCCGTCCGGTCTACGCACTCGGCCTGAGCCTGACGGCGGTGGCCGTGCTCGGACCGGCGATCCGGCCCTGGTACGTGCTGTGGGGGCTGTTCCTGATAGCGGCGGCCGGACCCGGCCGATCCGTACGCCGCGCGGTGATAGCGGGCAGCGCGGTCCTGGCCCTGGCCGTCCTGCCCAACGGTTTCGCGCCCGAGGGACCGCAGGTGGCGCTGGCGACGTTCGGCGGAGTACTCGCGGTGCTTGCGCTGTGGTGCGCACACCGCATCGCGGGCCGTACGGACTCCCGCGCCGGTTCCGACCCCTTGGGGAGTACGGCATGAGCCTTGTGGAGCAGGGCACGAGATGGCGATGGCCGACGACCACCCGGGGGCGGGTGCTGCTCGTGGTGGGCCTGGCCGCCGCGACCGCGCTCTTCCTGGCGACGGTCCCGCTGCACCGCGACTGGTTCGACCTCGGCGTCTACTACGGCACGGTCGAGCACTGGCGGGACACCGGCCGCATCTACGACTACCTGGTGCCGGGCACCCACTACGGCTTCACCTACCCGCCGTTCGCCGCCGTGTGCATGCTGCCGATGACGCTCGTCGGCTTCAACAGCGCGGTCGCGATCAGCGTGCTGGCCAATGTCGCGGCCGGGCTCGTGGTGCTGTACTGGTGCGCCGGCGCGGTGGTGCGGCGGCAGGGGTGGAGCCGCTGGTACACCTTCGCCGTCGCGTTCTGCCTGTTCGCGCTGCTGGAACCGGTCCGCGACACGTTCAGTTTCGGCCAGGTCAATCTGCTGCTGCTGGCGCTGGTGCTGGCGGACGCGTGGCTGCTGTCGACGGGCCGCACGCGGTACGCGGGCCTCGGCATCGGCCTCGCCGCCGCGATCAAACTCACCCCCGCAATCTTCATCGGCTACCTCCTGGTCACCCGCCGCTGGCGGGCCGCCGCCACCGCATCGGGCGTCGCGGCCGGCGCCACGCTCCTCGCGATGTGGGTGGCGCCGGCCGCGTCACGTACGTACTGGACCGAGGCGATGTGGAACACGGACCGCGTCGGCTCGCTCGCGTATGTCTCCAACCAGTCCTGGCAGGGCGTACTGGCGCGGCTCTCCGAACCCGGTCAGCCGAGCCGCCTGGTGTGGGCGATCGGCGTCCTGGTGATCCTCGCGGTCTGGGCGAAGCGGGCCCGCCGGGCGGCCACCGCCGGCGACGAACTCGCCGGCTTCGCGCTGACCGGCCTCACCGCGTGCCTGATCAGCCCGGTCACCTGGGTGCACCACCTGGTGTGGGTCTTCCCGGCCCTCGCGGTCCTCGTCTCCGCCGGCCTCGACCACGACAAGGACGACCCGCGCCGACGCCGCCTGCTGCGCTGGGCTGCCGCGATCTACGTCCTGCTGTGCAGCAGCGTCGTATGGCTGTGGAGCTGGGACGCCACCGGCGTCGACGGCTTCCTCGGCAGCAATACGTACGTGTGGATATCGCTCGGCCTGCTGCTCACGCTCCCGGTGCGCGGCGTCGCGGTCGAGGCTGCCGCCCACCCGTCTCTGACCCCGGCGGGGTCTGCAACGATGGGCGCATGCGCAAGCGATACGGGATCCCCCTGAAAGTAACGGCAGGCATCACGGCAGTCGGCGCAGCCGGCATCGCATACGCCGCCGCCTTCGAGGCCCGCTCCTTCCGCCTCCGCCGGCTGACCGTCCCGGTCCTGCCGCGGGGCATGCGGCCGCTGCGCGTACTACAGGTCTCGGACGTCCACATGGTCAGAGGCCAGCACAAGAAGCGCGCCTGGCTGCAGTCCCTGGCGGGCCTGCGCCCGGACTTCGTGGTCAACACCGGCGACAACCTGTCGGACCCGGAGGGCGTGCCCGAACTCCTCGACGCGCTGGGCCCGTTGATGGGATTCCCCGGCGTCTACGTCTTCGGCTCGAACGACTACTACGGCGGCAAATTCCGCAACCCCGCGCGCTACCTGATCGAGAAGGCCCAGGGCAAGCACGGCCTGAACGGCAACGCACCCGCAGTGGGAGTCGTCCACAACCCGTGGCAGGACCTGCGGGACGCGTTCGACGCGGCGGGCTGGGTCGGCCTGAACAACACCCGCGGACACCTGAAGCTGGACGGCTACGACCTGGCGTTCACCGGCCTCGACGACCCGCACATCAAGCGCGACCGCTACGAAAAAGTCGCAGGCGGCCCGGCCCCCGACGCCGACCTCTCCCTGGCCGTGGTCCACGCCCCGTACCTGCGCACCCTGGACGCCTTCACGTCCGACGGCTACCCCCTGATCCTGGCGGGCCACACCCACGGCGGCCAGCTGTGCATCCCCTTCTACGGCGCCCTGGTCACCAACTGCGACCTGGACACGGACCGCGTGAAGGGCCTCTCAACCCACGACTCGGCGGGCCGGACCTCCTACCTCCACGTCTCGGCGGGCTGCGGCACGAGCCGGTACACGCCGGTGCGGTTCGCCTGTCCGCCGGAGGCGACGCTGCTGACGTTGGTGGGGCGGGACTGAGGCGGTTCCGGGGGCGGTCGCGAGGCCGCTGGTGGGGCCCTGGTCGGCCTTGGCGAGGCCGCTGCTGGGGCGGCGAAAACCGGATTTCGTCTGGGAGCGCGGGTGGGCTAAAGTAATCGATGTCGCCGCGACGTCGGGGACATCGGGGTGTAGCGCAGCTTGGCAGCGCGCTTCGTTCGGGACGAAGAGGTCGTGGGTTCAAATCCCGCCACCCCGACAGCTAAGTAGCAGGTCAGAGGGCACCTACTGAAATGAGTAGGTGCCCTCTGACGTTGCTGCGTGTCTATCTGCGTGACTAGCGCTCCGGATCGCGCTTGAAGATGCCGTCCATGACCACAGCGCCGGTCTGGATCACAGGCCGGATCTGCTTCCGGTACACCTCCTCGGTCACGGCCGTGCCGGAGTGGCCGACGAGACGGGAGATCTCCTCCAGCGGCACCCCGCGGTCCGAGAGCAGGGACACGAAGCTGTGCCGGAGCTCCCGAGGCGTCCGCTCGTCGGCATTGACGTCCTCGGCATCCTTGAGCGCCTGGCGGAAGGCCCGCCGAACGTTGGTCGCGTCAAGGCTCGCTGCGCTCGCTGGCCCGACCGGGGTTCGGGCAGCGAGGCAGTGCCAGCCAGCCGCCGCGCAGCACAACGGCCCCGGGTTTCTCCCCATGCAGCCATGAGCCCGAGTGGCCCCAGAAGGCAGCAACAACAGCAGGCCACCAGCACCGGAATACCGCGGTGGAAGCTCGGGAGTACACCACAGTTGACGCTCAGGCGTCTGCTTTCCCGGCCTCCTGAACTGCGGTAGCAGTCTGATGCTGAGATCAGAGGTGCCGCGCACAGCGCGGCGGCGCCGGCCGGGGGCGGGGACGGACGGCTCCACGGCTTTACCCACCTCCCCGATCCGGGACCCGCGTCGAGCAAGACCAGGGGGCCACTCGGACACATTGCGGGCAGGGGACAAGACTGCCCGAGCAGCCAGCAAGCGTACGGCCGCCTGATCATGCACGACCCCAAACCGGGCAGGAGACCGGCCAAAGCCGTTCCACCGACCTCGATGTACCGTGCGGCGCGGGCCATCGCGGCACAAGGAGGAGATGTGCAAGGGGGAGCGCAGCGTGAGTAGAAGGCGATACGTGGCCAGGGGCGTCCCAGGCGGTTACCGCATCTGGGACAACAAGGGACGTCGATGGTGGGGCGACCACTACGAGCTCTGCCCTGATGATCTTCTGACTGAACTGAATGGCGCTGCCGACTACGAGAAGATCACCGCTCTCCTCAATCGGTACCGGGCCAGAAACGTTGATCGTCGTGCCCCATGCGTGCCCGATCAGTCGGGGCCGAGCGGGGAACCACGGGGAATCGGAGCGATGTAGCCGCTGTGTCCCAGGTCAGTGTCTCCGCAGCTCAGCAGGACTCCGCATCCGGCGTCTTCCAAACTGGTGCTCTAGACGAGGGCCGGCCACGCTTGTCAGGTGCAGAGGTCCTCGATGATCTCGCTCACCTGGCGACGTGTCGAGGGGGCCCAGCGTGCAGGCAACGGTGCCAGCCGCGCGACCGCCGCGCCCAGCCAGTCCGCGTCACCGAGGCGGTACAGTGCCTTCGCGTCGGACACCTCGCGGAACAGGGCTTTCACCAGGAAGACGTGGGCGCCCGTGTAGCGGTGCTTGTGGTGGGTGTAGTTCACCGACCAGGGCTCGTACGGATGGCGAAGGAGTCCGCTCACCGAGCATCCGCCGCGCCCTGCCGGGATATGGCTCGGGCCGAACGCGCCAACGAAGCCCCAGGCACGGGTGGCCTCCCACGCCGAAAAGGTGGCCGTCACCCCCACCCCCGTGAACCTGGCCCATGGGACGACGGCCTGGGGTTCCGGCACTCCGCGCATGTGGTGCTCGATGCCAGCGGCGGTGAGCACCAGGCAGGAGCCGTCCTTGCGCTTCGGGTCCCCGATGACCCAGCGGTCCCCCACCAGTTCCAGCGGCCCCAGGTGTTGCGCCATGATCCCCCGTAGGTCGAATGTCCCTGCGATCCGGAACACTACTTGCCTGTGCCGTCCCGGGGCTGTCCTAAGCCAAGTGGAAGCAGCCGCCGACCGACGCGGCCAACGAGACTCTCCGTAGGCGTACAGCAGCCGCGTACCGCAACCTCAGCAACCGCCCCTGTCCGGTAGCGTCTTTCCGGGGCCTCCTAGCGGCTGGTATGACCGTCGCTGACCGATCCGGCTAGAGCTACGGATCAGATGTTCCCCGTGCCACAACCGCGCCAGATCGAGCGGGGAGCCACGGGGAACTGCGGTCGCCGACTGTGCGCGCAACCCGCGTTCGTCGAAGTCGACATGCCGCAGGTCAGGCATCAACTCGCCCCACCTCGCTCCTAAAGCGGGGGTACCCGGGGCCGATGTCGTCTGTGCTGGAACATCGACCGGTCTTGCTCATGGGGCCAGTCTGAGGAACTCGTTCATGGCGTGCGGGTACAGCCATGGGCTATGGCCACCGGCTTGGAGTCGGTCGATCGCGATCAGCGCGTCCGCCGCGGTCTTGCAGCGCGGGTGCTGTGTGGCGAAGGTGGCGATGCGGGAGCGCTGGGTGGGCAGCCAGGCAGCGATCACCTGGGGGTCGCCGTCGTACCACCAGGTGAACTGAAGCTCTTCCCAGAGAAGGTCGGTGGCCCAGTCGAAGGCGAGGCGGACGAGGCCGGCGTCCGCCTCGGAGCCGGAGAGCCCGGCGATGTGCTCCAACCACCGCTCCAGATCACCCGTTGCGTGGGCGATTCCTTCCAAGAGTTCAGCGATGTCCCCGGGAGTGCCATCAACCAGGGCGAGGGCCAGCAGCGCTCGGAAGGCCTGCTCTACCACGGCACGTTCGGGCGCGGGCCAGTCAACGAACTTAGCCCCGTGTTGGCCGAGATGACCGATTTCCCGGGATGGATCGACGCCATGGCCCTCGGGCCCCCAATAGCGCAGCGCATGGGGCATGAGGCGACGCCACAGGACGGGGTATTGGTCCGCGTCCCAGTGGCTGACGACTTCGCGCATGAAATGCCCGAGGAGATCATCCGGTACGGCAGCGGGATCGCCACCGAGAATGTGCAGCTCCGGCTCCGGGGTGCAGTACGTGCAGCCGTCCACCGGGCGGTCGAGTTCGGGAGGTGACGCGAAGACCCGGTCAGCCTCGGCGAGCGCGTGCCGCCACATTGCGTACAGATCGAGGTCAAGAGGATCGGACATGGCACGACCTACCACGGGGACTCCGCACAGGGAGAGCCTGGCGAAGAGCGTGACCCTACCACTGGCGATCCGGGGACCGACCGGTAGTCACGTGCCAGATGCGTGCCAGATCGTGCGGTCGTTCACGGTCAGTTGGGCGCGGGAAGGTGCAAGCACCCGCCGGCAGGTTCAGCACCCCTGCGGGCCTGCTGACCTGGCACGACCGCTTTGAGGTCGGCGCCACGCTTGCAAAGCAGTGGTCCGCGCACCCAGCCGACGGCCATGCTTTGCACGTGTCCAGTGAGCCCATAGAAGACCTCGTATATCTCCAACTCATCGAACGGTTGGCACACCTCGTGGCCGAAGCAGCCGCGACAGAAGGATGGCTTTCGTTCCTGCCCAACCCACCCGAGGCCACGCCGTCACAACGTGCCGTCAACGAGTTGGCGCGCCACCTTCGCTTCGTTCATTTGACCGCTGGGGCAAGCTCCACCGGCGCTGTCTGGAGATGACCGTTGCCGAAGGCGGCGAGGCCGGCGAGGCGTTCGAGGCGGCTGCGGGTGACGTTCATGTCTGGGTCGTCGGTGGGCAGGTCAAGGAGTCGTCCCGTTCGCGGACCCCGAATGCCTGGTCGGGGTGCTGGTTGAAGGCGTGCATGCTGGTAGGCGGTGCCTTGGTCGTGAGGGCCGGACCGTGATCGGATATTCGGTGTTCTGCCCGCCCCCTGAGGACGCAGGATGGTGCGCATGAGTCTGGCCTCCCCCGTACTGCACACCGCTCGCCTGCGACTGCGGCCCTTCACCGACGCCGACGCGGACTCCCTCTTCGCGCTGCACAGCAGCACCTACGTGCTGCGCTACTGGGACTCCCCGCCGTGGACGGAACGGGCCCGCGCCGAGCGCTTCATCGCGATGTGCCGGACGATGGCGGACGAAGGCACCGGGGCGCGGGTGGCCATCGACCGTGCTTCTGACGGAGCCTTCGTCGGCTGGTGCGGTCTGACCGGATGGAACCCGGACTACCGCAGCGCGTCGTTGGGCTACGTCCTCAACGATGCGATGTGGGGCCACGGCTTCGCGACGGAGGCCGCGCACGCCGTGCTGCAGTGGGCATTCGACACACTGGATCTGAATCGAGTTCAGGCCGAGACCGATACGCGCAACGTGGCATCTGCCCGGGTCCTGGAGAAGATCGGATTCGTGCGCGAAGGGACGTTGCGGGAAGACTGCGTGGTGAACGGCGAGGTATCCGACTCATGGGTGTTCGGGTTGATCAAGCGAGAGTGGCGGCCGTCGGCTCTGCCGACTCCAGCCCGCTAAGAGTCGTGACGGTCGGCCCTGGGGAGTGAGCGGTGAGTGGATCAAGAAAGCCGTGCGGATCGCCACCCACCGGAACCAACTCATACCAACGCCTTGACCTGCACAGGAGTCAAGTGCCCCTGACCAGCGAACCTTCCGCGCATTATTCGGGACGAAGAGGTCGTGGGTTCAAGTCCCGCCACCCCGACAGCCGTGCCCTGCCCGCTCGCCGGCTCTCGGCATGTTCACGGCACCGCATCCCGTACGGCCGCGGCTCCGCCTCGCCCTACGCCCGGCCAGCGTGGTCTTGCGATGCACCTTCCACGAACCCAAACTGTGGCCAACTTTCCGGGATGGCAGCCGTTCGACGCTCATCTGCCCAGGTCAGGTGCCTGAAAGGCCGAGGGATGGGCTGGTCTTGAAAGGCGATCCGCTCGATTCAACGCCTCTTATCGGCTGGCAAGACATCCAGTCC
This sequence comes from Streptomyces sp. NPDC020681, assembly GCF_044334895.1. NCBI lineage: Bacteria > Bacillati > Actinomycetota > Actinomycetes > Kitasatosporales > Streptomycetaceae > Streptomyces > Streptomyces sp. NPDC020681. Next base: position 145,586 of record NZ_JBIRTX010000002.1, read on the forward strand.
CCCAACATCATCCAAGGCCGACCGTGCTGCCGCAGCGAACTCGCCTATCCGCTCAGAGAGTCGAGCCACTTCAACGGCATGGCGTTCCAGAAAGCCGACGTTACGGTCCGGGGCGTCCGCCGGGGAGTCGCGCAATACGAGGAGGGTCGTCTGCATGGACTTAAGCGTTGTATAGACGCTCCGAGCGGCCTGCTCCACTGACTCCGGCCCTTCAACAGCCAGATTGGCCCAAGCGGCCTGCGCCAAGGCCAGTTGGTCTTGGGCCTGCTGCAGTTTGCGATCGCCTTCCGCCGTGTCCCGCTCCCCTACGAACGCACGTCCGGCCATCTTCAGAGCGTTCCGCGACTCACTGGCTGGAGCGAGGAAGGCGCTGTATGCATCACGGCGCACCTGTCTACGCCAATGAGCATGCTCGGCCCTCGCCTGTGCTTGCACCTGTTGGCGTGTTGACCAACCCGTGATCGCCGATGCGAGGACGGTGCCTGCCACTCCAACCGTCGCCCCGAGTAATGCTGCTACTCCCTGATCCACAAGGGATGTGTCTACCGCACACGTCAGCGGCTGACCATGCGGCCGCAGTGCGAGCAACGACCTCGGCGATCCACCACAGTGATCACGAAACGCTCGGCCTGAGCGACCATCGCGCGTGCGCAGCTCTCATACCTCGTGTCGCATACGAACAAGACGTGACACAGATGGTGAAGATGGGGCATTGGCCGTGAAACGTGCAGGGGTACGGGTGGTCGGACGGCCCCATAGGAAGGTGTGGTGGCTGAGGTGGTGGAAGCTCCGACGGACAGTCAGGCCGGCGAGAGTGGCGACAGTTCCGTCGAGCTCGGCGGCTACCAGCAAGAGCTGAAACGGACGCTCGGCTCCTTTCAGGTGTTCGCGATCTCGTTCGCGTTCATCTCGGTGGCGGTCGGCATCTTCGCGACATACGACGAAGTGCTGCTGACCTCGGGGCCGGTCGGGATCTGGCTCTGGATTGTCGCGGCAGTGGGGCAGACCCTGGTGGCGCTGGTGGTCGCGCAGTTCGCCGCCCGCATCCCGCTCAGCGGCTCCTCCTATCAATGGGCCTCGCGGCTGGCCAACCCGAAGATCGGCTGGGGGTTCGGGTGGCTGACCTTCTGTTACCTGGCGATCGGCGTGGTTGCGGTCGACAATGCGCTTGCGAGCCAGGCGTTCATGCCGCTCGTCGGCATCGAGCCGGACGAGGGCACCGCGCGCCTGATCACCATCGTGGTGCTGCTCGTCCAGGCCCTGCTCGCCATCGCCTCCACGCGCATCGTCAGCTTGATCAACTCGGTCGCGGTCGGGCTCGAACTGGCACTCGTCGTGGTGGTGGCGATCGCGCTCGTCATTGCCGTGGCGGTCACGGGCGACGGCGCAGCCGGCAACCTCACCTCGCGCGGCGTCACAGAGAACGCCTCCGACTACTTCGCGGTCGGCGGCGGGGTGATGCTTGCAATGATCATGGGCCTCGCCACACTCGTCGGCTTCGACTCCGCGGCGAACCTGGCCGAGGAGGCCAAGGATCCCCAACGCAGCGTCCCACGCGCGATCGTGGGATCGGTCGTGGCGGCCGGACTGCTGGGCATGCTGTTCCTGATCACGCTCACGATCGCGATCGACGACATCCCGCGGATCACCGCCAGCGGATCACCGGTCGCGGCGATCATGCGCGATCAGCTCGGTCCGGCGGTGGAGAGGACGCTGCTGGTCGCGATCACGATCGCGTTCTTCGGCGCCGGGATCGTGGTGATGGTGGCGTGCTCGCGGATCATCTTCGCGATGTCGCGCGACTCGCGCTTCCCGGCCCACCAGCTGATGCGGCGGGTCGATCCGCGCACTCAGACGCCGATCCCGGCGACGATCCTGATCTTCGCCATCGGGGTCATCCTGATGGTCGTGCTGCCGGGTGCCGCACTGCTGGAGCTGGTCACGGCGTCCACGATCCTCCCGGCGATCACCTATGGCTCGACGATCGTCCTCTACTTGGCGGTGCGTAAACGATTGGCTCGCAAGAAGGGCGCGTTCGACCTCGGGCGTTTCGAGCTGCCGGTCGCGATCTGCGCGCTGGTGTGGACGGTCGTCGCGCTGTTCGTTCTTGCGGCACCCCGGGAGGCGCTCGTTTCCGTCGTGATCGTGGTCGGCCTGCTCGGCGCGGGCGGGCTGTTCTTCCTTCTCATGCTGAAGTTCAACCGTGAGGCGCTGGAGACCGAGCCCGGAGAGGTGAGCGCCTTCAAGGATTGATCTGCAAGCGGCCACCGAAGTTCGACCGGCCCGAAACGCGTCCTGCGTGCACCGCAGGCGCCACGGTTGCGTGAGGAATGGGTGCCGGCGTGGCCGACCGGCGGTCGACGCAGTTGCCGAATATTCAGTGGCGGGCCGTTCCGGCGCTGTCCACCATGCTCATATGATCTCAGGTGAGCAGTCCGGTGACACGTCGGTGACTCGGTGGACGCAGTCAACCATCATCCCGACATGTGGGTTGATCCGGGCGACGACCCGCGCGAGACCGACGCCGAGGTCGTCGATGAACGCGGCATGCTCCTCGACTACCTGCGCAACTACCGCCTCACCATGGAAATGAAATGCGCCGGCCTGGACGCCGAACATATGGCCCGGCGCTCCGTACCCCCGTCCACGATGTCCCTGCTCGGGCTGGTGCGGCACATGGCCGAGGAGGAACGGCACTTTCGCCGGGTGATGGCCGGCGAGAACACGCCGAGGCTGTACCGCACCGAGGAAGACCGCGACGGCGACTGGAACGGCGCGATCGCCGACCCGGCGGTCGCGGAGGACGCCTGGCAGCAGTGGCGGACAGAGATGGAACTCACCGACCAGTACCTGGCCGGCGTCACCGACCTCAGCACCCGCAACGCCGGCTTCTCCGACCTCGGCGCCGAACCCGGTGGGGACATGGAGCTTCGCGATCTCCTGGTGGCGCAGATCGCGGAGTACGCGCGACACTGCGGCCACGCCGACCTCCTGCGCGAGCGGATCGACGGGCGAGTGGGCCAGTGACCACCAGAACCGGCTGAAGCACCGGCTCTGGCCCGGTCATCCGTTGAGGATGACCGGGCCAGAGCCGTTCCCGGAGCCGTTCCCAGAGCCGTTCCCGGGTCAGACCTTGGCGGGCGTTCGCTCCTGCTCGGTGGGCGGCGTCTCGCCCTCGGTGAGGCCCAGTCGACCGTGCATCGCGCGCAGCGGCTTCGGTGCGTACCAGGCCGTGGGCCCCAGCAGCTTCATGGCCGCCGGCACGAGCACTCCGCGAACGGCCACCGCGTCGATCAGGATCGCCAGACCGCTGCCGAGCCCGAACATCTGGATGAAGCTGACATTGGCCGTGCCGAAGGCGAAGAAGCTCACCGCGAGCAGACCGGCTGCCATGGTCACGATCCGTCCGGTGTGCGAGAGCCCGCTGGTGACGGCGGTCTCCGTGTCGGCACCCGCGTCGTGCAGTTCCTTGATCCGGCTGGTCACGAAGACCTCGTAGTCCATCGACAGACCGAAGGCGATGCAGAACATGAGCACCGTCATCGAGGTGTCCATCGGCTGTGGCGTGAAGCCGAGCAGCGAGGACAGATGGCCGTCCTGGAAGATCCACACCATGACGCCGATGGCCGCGCTGAGGCTGATGGCGTTGAGGACCAGCGCCCGCAGTGGCTGGATCAAGCTGCCGGTGAAGAGGAAGAGGATCACGAACGTGGTGCCCGCGACGAGGCCGATGGCGGCCGGGAGCCGGTCGGCGATCGAAGTCTTGGAGTCGACGAGTCGCGCGTCCGTGCCACCGACCAGTGCCTCGGTTCCGGCGGGTGGATCCATCTCCCGTACGTCCTTGACCAGGTTCTGAGCCTCGTCGGACTTGGGCGTGAGGTCGGTGATGACGGCGATCCGCTGGGCGTCGGGCCGGCCCAGTGCGGCGTTCGCGGGCCCGGGCGGGGTGGACCGGCCGTCGCTGAACGTGCCGGCGGAGGTCTCGACCCGTACCGCGCCGTCCAGCCGCGAGATGTCGGTCGCGTACGAACGCAGTTCGGCCGGCGCGACGGGCCCGGTCGTCACGATCTGCACCGCCGACTCGTCGCTGCCGGCGAAGTCGCGCTGGACCGCGGTGGCGACCTGCCGGCTCTGGGCGCTCTCCGGCAGCACCCGCTCGTCCGGTGTGCCGAAGGTGACGCCGAGCAGTGGACTCGCGGCGAGCAGCAGGATCCCGAGGACCGGCAGTGCGGTCAGGGCGGGCCTGCGCATGACCGTGCGGGCGAGCCGGCCCCAGAAGGGGGCTTCGGCGCTGCGCACGGTCTTCGCCCAGGGCAGTCGGCCGTTGTTGACCCGGTGGCCCAGCACGGCGAGCAGCGCCGGAACGACGATCAGGGCGCTGACGGCGGCGATGGCCACGACGCCGATGCCCGCGTAGGCGAAGGATCGCAGGAAGTACTGCGGGAAGACGAGCAGCGCGGCGAGTGCGGCGGCCACGGTCGCGGCGGAGAAGGTGATGGTCCGCCCGGCGGTTCGTACCGTGTGCCGGAGCGCTTCAGGGACCTCGGCGCCCTCCGCGAGGTGTTCGCGGAACCGGCTGATCATGAGCAGGGCGTAGTCGATGCCGAGGCCCAGGCCCAGGGCGGTGGTGAGGTTGATCGAGAACACCGACACGCTGGTGAGACTGCCGAGCACATACAGCTCGGCGAAGGTGCCGACGATCGCGATCAGTCCGATGACCAGGGGCAGCAGTGCCGCGACGACGCTGCCGAAGGCGATCACGAGCAGGATGAGGATCAGGGGCACAGCGATCATTTCGGCCAGCGCGAGGTCCTTGGCGACCTGGGTGGGCACTTCGTCGCCGACCGCGGCCGCTCCGCCGGCCTGCACGGTGAGCCCGCTCCGGTCGCCGGTGTACTCGTCGATGATCACCGAGGCGTTGTCGGCCTGCTCGGTCTCGTCGCCCTTGACGTGGGCCAGGACCAGCGCCTCGTTCCCGTCCCGGGAGGTCAGCGCGGAGGCGCCGGTGTCCCAGTACGAGATCACGTTCGCCACGGTGGGCTCCCCCTTGAGCTCCGCGGTGAGGGCGCGTCCGGCGCTTTCGGCGGCGGGGGTGCTGATGGTGCCGTCGTCGGACCGGACCAGCAGGACCAGATTGCTCTCGCCGCCGAACTTCTCGTCGATGAGCTCCTGCGCCTGGGCCGAGGGCGCGCTCGGATCCTCGAAACCGCCGCCCAGGAGCTTGCCGAACGCCCCGAAGCCGATGGCCGCCATGGCGACCACGGCCACCGCGGCGAGTGTCAGTACAAGCCGGCCCCGGTGGAGGGCCAGCTCCGAAATTCGGCCGAACATGGTCATCACCTCTGGATGTTTACGCCATTAACATCGAAGGTGGCACACAATGTTAATGGCGTCAACATCGGGCAGGATGGACTCATGGGACCGACCACGGGCGGCAAGCCCCGCTACCACCACGGCGACCTGCGCAACGCGCTGATCGAGGCCGCCGTCGGACTCGCGGCAGAAGGCGGCCCCGAACGGGTCGTACTGCGTGAGGCGGCCCGCAGCGTGGGCGTGTCACCCACCGCCGCGTACCGCCACTTCACCGGCCAGGGAGATCTCCTCGAGGCGGTGAAGATCCGCGGCCAGCAGGCGCTCGCCGACTCGATGGGCGGGGCCACGCACATACGCCCGGAGCTCGACGACCCGGGTGAGGAGGCCGTTCGCAGGGTCAAGGCGATCGGGCGAGGATATGTCCGGTTCGCGATGGAGAACCCGGGGCTCTACCGCACCGCCTTCTGCCGCACAGCCATGATGCAGAACAGCGACTTCACCGGCCTCGAAGCCCCCGAGGGACCGCAGTTCGCGGCGTTCGTGCTGCTCTCGGAGACGCTCGACACGCTCGTGGCCACGGGCCGGATGCGGCCGGAGAACCGGCCCGGGGCCGAGGTCGCCGCCTGGTCGGCCGTCCACGGCCTCTCCCTGCTCATCCTCGACGGCCCGCTCGCCCGCCTCCCCGCCGAGCAGCGCGACGCGGTCATCGAGCAGACCCTGGCCACCATCTCGGCCGGGCTCACCCGCTAGTCCTCCGTGAGCCCACCGTGCCCGGGGGCGGCGGGTGTTGGCGTGTCCGCCGTGGAACGGATCGTCTACGCCGTACGTCGTGGGAGGTAGTCGCACACGGGGAGAGGCATGGCCGAGGAACCATCCTGGTGGGAACTCATCGTGATTTTCCTCGTAACCGGAGGCGGCGTCGCGGTCGTGGGAGGTGCGGTGGTGCTGTCGGTGGTCGGTGTCGTCATGTGGGCGACCGCACCCCTGCGGAGGCGGCGGCGCGCGGCGCGGGAGTCGGGCCAGGACGACGAGACGGCCGGGGACGGCGCCGGAGACGGCGCCGGGCCCGGGGCTGGGACGGGGACCGGGACCGGCTTGCGGTGATGCGGGCCGTGCCGGGGACGGACGGTACGCGGAGGCGCGGGTTCGGAGCTGCGCCATGAGGCCGGGGCCTCCGCCATCACCAGACCCAGGACGAGCCAGAACAGAATCTCGATCCGGTCCAGATTGGCCGGATGATCCATCATGCCCATCAGGAAGAACCCGGTCAGCGCGGCGAGCCCGGCGGTGCCGATGACCGACTTCTCGCGGGCGGCGCGGGCCGCGGACGTCCACGCGATCACGGTCACGAGGACAAGGGCGAGCAGGCCGAGCGGACCGGTCTCGACGAGCCAGTTCAGCCAGAGGTTGTGGGAGTGGGCGAAGACCCGGTCTCCGGGCGCGGCAGCGGACACGGCCGCGCCCGCCCGGCTGAGTCCAACGCCCAGCGGATGGTCGGCGGCCAGCCCGAGGGCCGCCTCCCACGCCTGGCCGCGAACACCGAGCGAATTGCCGGCCCGCGACACCGCCCAGATCACCGCTGCCCCGGCGGTCAGGCAGACCAGTCCCAGCGTCCCCACGAGGCGGCGCTGGGCTCGGTCGACGATCCGGGGAGCCAGCCAGTACGCGGTGCCGAGCACGAGGAGACCCGCCGCGGCGGCGACGTACACGGCCCGGGAGAAGGTGGTGAGCACCGCGCCGTACGCGATGACCGCCGCGCAGGCCACGGTGATCCGGGCCGATCGCTCGTCGACGGAGACAGCGGCCAGCAGCGTGAACGGGATCAGCAGGACGAGGAACACGGCCAGCAGATTGGGGTTGGAGAACGTGCCGATGGCCCGTATCAGGGTGCCCGGGGCACCGGCGTCGCAGGACACGTCGGTGAGGAACCCGGTGCGGCAGAATCCGGTCGGAGTCTGGTTCGTCACCTGGGAAAACGCCGATGTGCTCGCGGCTGTCACGGCGACCAGCACGAGCAGCCCGATCGACCGCCAGGACTCGGGCCGGCTGCGCCGGAGCCCGACGATCAGGTAGTAGCAGGCGACTGCGGTCAGCAGTCCGCGCAGCGGCGAGGTGGGGTGCCCGCCGACGTAGGTGGTTGCCACCGACGCGAACAGCAGCAGTGCGATGGGGAGATCGAGGCGGGTGCGGAAGTCCCCGAGCCGCGGGCGGGACAGACCCCGCACCGGTATCAGCAGCGCGGCCACCCCGGCGAAAAGGGCGAGCCGCAGCGGCGTCACGACCGCGAACAGCGGGTCGTCGGGAAAGAAGTCGGTCGCGGTGTCCAGCAGCACGACGGCTGTTGCCGCGAGCGGCGTGACCTGAGCGATGGCGTACGGCAGCCCTGGGCTCGCCGACGTGGTCCGGTCGGATGCCATGACACCCGAGCGTGTCCGCCCGGCGCATCGGGTGGGTGTCAGGGACGCAAACGGCGGAGAGCAACTGTGCGATGGGCGGCCGACCGTCCACTCAAGGCGAGCCGAGGCGGGCCAAGACGGGCCGAAGCGGCCGGAGCCTCGGCCGAGGCATCCGGCCAACCCGGTCGTTTTTGGTCGACGAGCACCGGCTGCGGAACCTGCACTCCGGCCCCTCCGACCACATGGCGGTAACGGTCGTACGACGGAGGGCTCCAGACATGACACCGATCAATCGCAGAGGTCTGCTCAAGTCGACGGCGGCGGCCGGAGCCGGAGCCGCGGGCGCCTGGGGCAGTGGCGGCGGGAGCGCCGCAGCCGAGGAGTCCGAGCGCGAGAATCCTGTGCGGCCGAAGCCCCTGCGCGTGCACGTCATCGCGTTCGACGGGGTTGAGGAGTTGGACTTCATCGGGCCACTCGAAGTCTTCGGCGCGGCCGCCGGGATGGGGCACCCCGTCACGGCCCACCTCGTGACCAGCGGCGAACCGGCGCGCGTGACCGGGCGGTTCGGGACCGAAGTGGTGGTGGGCGGGGACTGGGACCCGTCGGGCGCGGATGTGATCGTGGTGCCCGGTGGCGGGTTCGGAAGGCGGGACGGGGCCGGGATCTGGGCCGAGATCAAGAAGGGCGTACTCACCCGGGAACTGCGGCGGGCCGTGCGGCCGTCGCTCACACTGCTCGGAGTGTGCACCGGCGTCGTCGTGCTGCAGGCCGCCGGCGTGATCGGTGACCGGCCCTGCACCACCCATCACGGTGCCAAGCAGTATCTGAAGGATCAAGGCGCCGATGTGCGCGATGCCCGTGTGGTGGACGACGGGAATCTGGTGTGTGCGGGTGGGGTCAGTTCGGGGATCGACGGTGCGCTGTGGCTGCTGGAGCGTGAAATCGGGTCCAGGGCCGCGACTCAGGTGGAGTCCCTCATGGAGTTCGAGCGGCGCGGTTCCGTGCTTCGGACCAGGCGGGGGTGAGGGGCATGCGCGAGCCTGCTCGCCGAGTGCCGGGTCCTCGACGAGCAGGCCGCGGAGAAGACGCCCAGCGCCGCACCGTGACGTTCGGGCCGTGAAGCCGGTCCCTGACGGTCAGTCCGTGATGGCCCGTCCCTGACGGTCATGCGCCTTCCGTATCCGGCCGTTCCGGTACGTAGAACGCGGTCGTGGCGCTTACCGCCACCGCGACGACATCGGCCGGCGCGCCCGAAGCCGCGAACGCCGCGCCCCACGCCTCGCTGCTGCGCGTCATGAACTCCCGTGCCTCGTCCGAGGACTGCCAGGCCGCACCGTCTCTGGGGTCGATCGGACTGCCGCTCAGATACAGGCCGAGGCCGAGCAGCGTCAGGTCCCAGCCGACGCCGACCGCGCCGGGCCCGAAGTCGCCCATCTCCGGCGGCACCACAGCGACATGCTCGAGCTCGAAGACGGTCCGCTCGTCGCCCTCCGGCGTCAGCCGCACCTCGACCTCGCTGAAGCCCGGGTTCTCACCGAAGAGCCAGCTCACCTTGAGCAGCTCGGGCGGCTCGCAGCGCAGGATCTCGCCGCCGGCGTTGCCCTCCAGTTGGTAGCGGCCGCCGAGCTTCAAGTCACCGGTCACCGGCAGGAACCAGCGCCGGATCCGTTCGGGGTCGGTACATGCGTCCCAGACGTCCTCGATGGCGGCGTCGTAGGTGCGCCGTGTCACGAGCGTGCTGGCCTGCTCCCCCGCGACCTGGCGGCTGCCGACTTCCCGATGGATGTCGTTGATCTGGTCGACGATGTCGCTCATCACTGCTCCTTGTCGGTTGCGCTGTCGGATGCGCCGTCGGCAGCGCTGCTGGTTGCGCTGTTGGTTGCGCTGTTGGTGTGGTTTGCCTGCTCGTCCCGTCTGCGGCGCTCACGCTTGCCGCGCGCGAGTTCGGTGCCGAGCGCGTCCAGCCGCTGCTCCCAGAAGCCGCGGAACCGCTCGAGCCACTGGTCCACCTCGCGCAAGGGCCCGGCATCGACGGCATAGAGCCGCCGGGTGCCCTCGGCTCGTACGGAGGCGAAGCCTGCCTCCCGCAGGACCCGCAGATGCTGCGAAACAGCGGGCTGCGAGATCCCGAACTCGGCCTGGATCACCGAGCTGACCACGCCGGACGGCTGCTCGCCGTCGGCAAGCAGCTCCAAGATCCGGCGCCGTACCGGATCTCCCAGAACATCGAATGCGTGCACGTCATCCACTGTGCAACGTTCGCTTATATAAGTCAAAGCTTAGATAGTTCGAGGATGCGATACGGGAACCGATGTGGGCCATCACTCGTTGGGCCCGTGGGCAAAGGAATCGTCAAGAGAGGCGCGGCCCGCGCCGGATTGCGCAGGGGATTTCCATGGGTGTCAGCCTGTCCAAGGGCGGCAACGTTTCGCTCAGCAAGGAGGCGCCGGGTCTGACTGCGGTCGTCGTGGGCCTTGGCTGGGACGTACGCAGCACCACCGGGACCGATTTCGACCTGGACGCCAGCGCCCTGCTGGTGGACGCCGGCGGCAAGGTCCTGACGGATCAGCACTTCGTCTTCTTCAACAACCTGAAGAGCCCGGACGGTTCCGTCGAGCACACCGGTGACAACCTCACGGGTGAAGGCGAAGGCGACGACGAGCAGCTCAAGGTCAACCTGGCGGGCGTGCCGGCCGAGGTCGACAAGATCGTGTTCCCGGTCTCGATCCACGAGGGCGAGAGCCGTCAGCAGTCCTTCGGCCAGGTGCGCAACGCGTTCATCCGCGTCGTCAACCAGGCCGGCGGCGCCGAGCTCGCGCGCTACGACCTGAGTGAGGACGCCTCGACGGAGACGGCCATGGTCTTCGGTGAGCTCTACCGCAACGCGGCCGAGTGGAAGTTCCGCGCGGTCGGTCAGGGGTACGCCTCGGGTCTGCGCGGCATCGCGCAGGACTTCGGCGTCAACATCTGATCCGCGCCGGCTGATCCGCACCGCCGTACGTGACGCACACGGGCCCGATCCCCGGCAGGGGGTCGGGCCCGTGCCGCGTTCCGGTGCGAAGCCGGGTGATGTCCGTTGACTACCCTTGCTGACCTGAGGAGGAGGCCGAACGGTGACCGGAACACCCATCGACCGCGACCGGGTCGCACCGCCGCCGGGCGTGGAGCTCCTGTGGTCCGGCAAGGTCTCGGACCACGCCGAGGACGCCATCGCCCATCGGCACGTCCTGGACGCCGAGGAGTCCGCCCGCCTCGACGGCTTCTTCCGGCCCGCGGACCGTGACGCCTATGCCGTCGCGCATGTGGCCCTGCGCCGACTGCTCGGCGAGCGCCTCGGGCAGGCTCCCGAGGCCATCACCTTGGAGCGCCTGCCGTGCAGCCACTGCGGCGGCCCGCACGGGCGGCCCGTGGTGCCCGGCAACGCCGTGCACTTCTCGCTGTCGCACACCAGCGGCCTGGTGCTGATCGCGCTGGCCGCGACACCGGTCGGCGTGGACGTCGAGGCCGTGCCCGACGCCGGTACGATCTCCGATGTCGCGACGCAGCTGCACCCGAAGGAGCGCACGGAACTGGCGGCACTGCCCGCCGCTCAGCGCGCCACCGCGTTCACCCGCTGCTGGACCCGCAAGGAAGCCCTGCTGAAGGCGACCGGGGTGGGACTCAACGAGGATCTGTCCCTCACCTATGTGGGCGCGGGGGCCCAACCGGCAGCGAACACCGGCTGGTTGCTGACGGATCTGCCCGTCGACACCGGTTTCGCGGCGGCGGCGGCCGTGGCGGTGGCCGTCGGCGTCTAGTCGGTGCCACGGCATCTCGCGGCGCGCAGCACCTGCTGCGTACGTCCGTGCGTCCGGCGGTAACAAAGGTCAGTAACGCTCGACCAAGTGCTCGCGGCCCTGCGGGGGTTCGTACTCCTCCGGCCAGAAGTCGGTGACCGTCGTGATCCGGCCCTCCTCGTCGCCGGTGAAGAACGTGATCGCGTACATCTCCTCCAGGCCGACGGTGAAATGGATCCACGTGACGACCTGGTCGCCGTCGGCGACGACGCGCTGGATGCGTATGTGCCAGTCGCCCGGATACTCGCGATTGAACTGGACGTACCTGTCCCGGCCGCGGATTCGCTCGCGGGTCTGCGGCAGGTCGTAGAGCACGCCCTCGGCGAGCGTGGAAGCGAACGCGGACCAGTCGCGGGCCTCCGCCGTCGACCAGTAGCTCTCAACTGTCTTGCGCAGTTCGGTCATACGGAAAGTCTGCACCCCGCCACTGACAATCGGTCCTGACCAGGCTCTTTGCCCTTAGGCCTGGGCAGCTTTCGAGGCGCGGAGCGAGTACATCAGCGGGATCCGCGGCCGGTCCGCCGGGAACCGGTAGTAGCCGTCGTCGTGCCGCGTGAGCTGCCCGAAGCGCTGGAAGAGCGAGACGTCGTGCTCGTGGAGAAGGTCGAGGCGCAGTCCCGCGGCGATCAGCGCGGAGACGACATCCCCGACCGGATGCTGCCATTCGACGCTGCGGTTGTGGACGGTCGGGGCGTCGAAGTCGGCGTAGCTGCCCGGCGTCTGGTCGATCCAGGCGTCGCGCGCGAAATAGTCGTGGACGACCCGCGAGCCCGTCTCGTTGTCGAGAACGTCGGTGAGCGGATGGAACTCCGCGAGATAGAGGAAGCCGCCGGGCGCGACGAGCGCGGCCGCGGTCTCGGCCCAGCGCGTGATGTCCGGCAGCCAGTTCAGCGCGCCGACGCCCGTGTAGACGATGTCGTACGAGGAGTCGGGGACGGCTTCCGCCGCGTCGTACACATCGGCGGCGACGAACGCCGCACGGTCCGGGCCGAAACCGAGATCCTGCGCGAGCCCGCGGGCCGTCTCGACGGCGGGTTCGGAGAAGTCGAGTCCGACGACGTGCGCCGCGCCACGACGGGCCCAGCTCAGCGTGTCGAGACCGATGTGGCATTGAAGGTGAAGGAGCGTGCGGCCGGTGACGTCGCCGACCTCGGCGACCTCGAAGTCGCGCAGCACGTCCTTGCCCGCGCAGAAGGCGTCGAGTTCGTAATAGTCGCCCGCCACGTGTATCGGCACACGTTCGTCCCAGCGGGAGCGGTTGGCCTCGCGCCAGTCCGCGGGCGTCGGAGAGTACATGAAGACGAAGTTATCCACAGGCTGCGGACAGCGCGAACGGATTGTCGTCGGCGCGGCGCAGAATGGGGTCATGACTGAGATCACCGACTCGATGCCCGACTGGGAGAAGCGCTTCCGCGCGCCGCGCGTCTCCCTCCCCGACTGGGCGGAGGACGCGCCCGCCCGCTCGCTCTTCGTCTCGAACGCCACCGGGACGTACGAGCTGTACGCGTGGGACCGGGCGACCGGCGAGCAGCGGCAGGCAACCGACCGGCCGAACGGCACGACGGACGGAGTGCTGTCGCCCGACGGCGCGTCGATCTGGTGGTTCTCGGACAAGGACGGCGACGAGTTCGGGATATGGATGCGGCAGCCGTTCGGCGGCGGCGAGGACGAGCCGGCCGCGCCCGGTCTCGAGCCGTCGTATCCGGCGGGTCTGGCGATCGGCCGGGACGGCACCTCGGTGGTCGGCCGGTCGACCGACGACGACGGCACGACGCTCCATGTCGTACGGGACGGGGGCGAGCCGGTCGAGATCTACCGGCACCGGGAGTCGGCCGGAGTCGGCGATCTGTCGCACGACGGGACGCTGATCGCGATCGAGCACACCGAGCACGGCGACGCGATGCACTCGGCGCTGCGCGTGGTGCGTCTCGACGGCAGCCCGGTGGCCGAGCTGGACGACACCAAGGGAGGCACGCAGGAGCTGGGTCTGGAGGTCCTCGGCTTCGCTCCGGTGGACGGCGACACGCGACTGCTCATCGGGCATCAGCGGCGCGGCCGCTGGGAGCCGGTCATCTGGGACGTCGCCTCCGGCGAGGAGACGGAGCTCGCGATCGACCTGCCCGGCGATGTGAATGCCGAGTGGTATCCGGACGGGTCCGGGCTGCTGGTCGCGCACAGCTTCGAGGCGCGCGGCGAGCTGTGGCGGTACGACCTGGCGACGCGCGAGCTGGTGCGCGTCGAGACGCCCGCCGGTTCGGTCTCGGGCGCGACGGCCAGGCCGGACGGGGAGGGGGAGTATCTGTGGTCGTCCGCCGCGCTACCGCCGCAGGTGCGCTCGACCGCCGGCGGTGTCGTGCTCGATCCGCCCGGGATGAAGGCGCCGGAGTCGGTGCCGGTGGAGGACGCCTGGGTGGACGGGCCCGGGGGCCGTATCCATGCGCTGGTGCAGCGGCCCGCCGGGACGACAGGTCCGCTGCCGACAGTGTTCGAGATACACGGCGGCCCGACGTGGCACGACAGCGACGCGTTCGCCGCGGGACCGGCCGCCTGGATCGACCACGGGTACGCGGTGGTGCGGGTCAACTACCGCGGTTCGACGGGATACGGCCGGGAGTGGACGGACGCGCTCAAGCACCGCGTCGGGCTGATCGAGCTGGAGGACATCGCGGCGGTTCGCGAGTGGGCGGTGGCGTCCGGGCTGGCGGACCCTAAGAAGCTGATCCTGGCGGGCGGCTCCTGGGGCGGCTATCTGACCCTGCTCGGTCTCGGCACCCAGCCCGAGGCCTGGGCGCTGGGTCTGGCGGCGGTGCCGGTCGCGGACTATGTCACGGCGTACCACGACGAGATGGAGGCGCTGAAGGCGATGGACCGCACGCTGCTCGGCGGCACGCCGGAGGAGGTCCCGGAGCGGTTCGAGGCCTCGTCGCCGCTGACCTATGTGGACGCGGTGCGGGCCCCGGTCTACATCTCGGCGGGCGTCAATGACCCGCGCTGCCCGATCCGTCAGGTGGAGAACTATGTGGACAGGCTCGCGGCGCGGGGCGCGGTCCATGAGGTGTACCGGTACGACGCGGGTCATGGCTCGCTGGTGGTGGAGGAGCGGATCAAGCAGGTCGGCCTGGAGATCGCGTTCGCGGCGGCGCACCTGGGAGGACAGGAATAGGGGGCGGACCGGAGCGGCCGGTTCGCGTTCCGTACCGTGGAGGGGTGTACCGGTTCCTGCTGACTCCCCGCTGGTGGGGGATCAATGTCTTCGTCGTACTGGCGATCCCGTTCTGCGTCTTCATGGGCTCGTGGCAGCTCGGCAAGTTCGAGGACCGGGTCGACACGCACCAGGAGGCGGAGCGGCGACCCGCACCCGGTGAGCAGCAGGCGGTCCCGCTCGACGAGCTACTGCCCGTCGACCAGGAGACGTCGGGGCGGCAGGCGACGGCCACCGGGCAGTACGGCAAGCAGTTCGTCGTGCCCGACCGCGAGTTGGACGGGAAGCGCGGCTCCTATGTGCTGTCGCTGCTGAAGACCGACGGCGGCCGGACGCTGCCGGTGGTCCGCGGCTGGCTGGCCGCCGGCGAGCCGGTGCCGGCGCCGCCGGCGGGCCGGGTCACGGTGACCGGCGCGCTCCAGGCCTCCGAGACGGCGGGCACGGACGGCGTGCACACGGCGGGCGGGCTGCCGAGCGGGCAGCTGGGGATGATCAGCGCGGCGTCGCTGGTGAACCTCGTGCCGGACGACGTGTACGACGCGTGGGTCACGGTCGCTGAGGCGGACCGCGGCCTGCGGGCGGTGCCGGCGACCACGCCGGAGGGCACGGGGCTGGACCTTAAGGCGTTCCAGAACCTGGGCTACACCGGGGAGTGGTTCGTCTTCGCCGGGTTCGTGCTGTTCATGTGGTTCCGGCTGCTGCGGCGCGAGGCGGAGGCGGCACGGGACCGCGAGCTGGGCCTGGAGCCCGAGCCGGTGTAACCAGCGCGGGCCCGGTACGGCCTGGCACGGTCCCGGTACGGGCCTGGTGTTCAACGCCCTCGGCGCGCGCTCAACCCACCGGGGCCCGGCGCTCAACCCACCCGAGCCTGGCGCTCAACGCCCTCGGGCGCGGCACTCAACCCACCAGGACCCGGAAGCCCGCGGCCCCGGCCCCGGCCCGTCCCTCAACTACCCGCTCAGCACACCCGTGCGGTAAATCGTGCCCGAGCAGGCATTCGGGATCGTCGTCTCCGCGGCCGGGGCGCCCGGTTCCGCGGTGTGGGTGACCGCGATGCTGCCGTCCGCCGGGGTGTCCTCGGTGACGAGCTGGGTCTCGGTGGTGTCCGAGCCGGTGCCGCTGTTCGCGCCGGACGAGCCGCCGTCGGACGGCGTCGGGTCGGGCGAGGTGTTGTTGGTCGGACAGGTGTCGCTCGGCACCCAGGCGAACTTCACCTCGTACGCCGTGTCCGGCTTCAGGAGCAGCGTGCCGGCCTCCTGCGAGGGGTCCGGCAGACCGGTCGCCGCGTCGCCCGCGCTGTGGGCGACCACGCTGATCTTGGCGGGGTCGGCCGCGCCGAGCGCCTGGAAGCCGATCGACCCGCCGCCGTTGACCGCGCAATCGGTCCCGGAGACATTGGCGATGCGGAAGGTGCCGTACACCTTGCCTTCGGAGTCGGGCGAGGCCGCCTGTGCGGAGGCGACGCCGAGTTGGCCGGCGTCGCAGACCGGAGTGTTCGCGGCGACGGTGCCCGACGGGTTGGCTGTGCCGCCGGACGCGCCGTCATCGGCACCCGCGCCGGGCTCGTCACCCGCTGACGGGGTCGCGCCGCCCTGGTCCATTGCGGTGCCCCGGCCGCCGGCGGAGGGCGTGTCCGTGCCCGTGTCGCCGCCGATCTCGCCCGTCTCGGACCCGGTGCCGCCCTGCGCCTGCTCGCCGTGTCCGGCGTTCGCGGTGCGGGCGTCGTCACCGCTGCCCGAGTTCGCCACATGGACGAAGGCGGGGACCGCGGTGCCCATCAGCAGTGCCGCAGCGGCCACGCCGACGAGCGCCTGCCTCTTGCGGGCGCGCCGCGCGGGGACCGCCCTCCGCAGATGGTCGAGCGCCCCGTCGGACGGTTGGAGGTCCTGGACGGCGCCCTGCAGCAGTCGGCGCAGGGCCAGTTCGTCTGCGTCCGGCGCCTCGCCGAGGCCGCTCAGCTCATTTTCCGGCCCGTTGTTCACAATTTCGTTCCCAGTCCGGTCGTCAAACGGCCCGTCCGGCCCGTACCGCTCAAACCTGTTCCTCTGCCCGCTCATGTCGTGGCCTCCATGGCGACGCGCAGCGCCGCGATGCCCCGCGAGCCGTACGCCTTCACCGAGCCAAGCGATATCCCCAGCGTCTCGGCGACCTGGGCCTCGGTCATATCGGCAAAGTACCGAAGGACGAGCACTTCGCGCTGACGGCGTTGCAGTCCGCGCATCGCCTTGATGAGGGCGTCCCGCTCCAGTTGGTCGTACGCGCCTTCCTCGGCGCTCGCCATGTCGGGCATCGGCTTGGAGAGCAGCTTCAGCCCGAGTATCCGGCGGCGCAGCGCGGACCTGGAGAGATTGACCACGGTCTGGCGCAGATACGCCAGGGTCTTCTCCGGGTCGCGCACGCGGTTGCGCGCCGAGTGGACGCGGATGAACGCCTCCTGGACCACATCCTCACAGGAGGCCGTGTCGTCGAGGAGGAGCGCGGCGAGACCGAGCAGCGACCGGTAGTGGGCGCGGTAGGTCTCGGTGAGGTGATCGACGGTGGTGCCCGCAGCCATCGTCTCCTCAGCGCCCTCGCGCTGGGACGTGATGCGGTTGGTGCGTGACGCAGGCATGGGGGCGATCACCGGCATGCCGCCGGACGGGCGGGGTCTGCGGAGCGGGCGCACTGTTGCGCCGCGGACCGGGACCACCCCTGCGATGTCGAGAACCTCTGCCACGCCTGTTGGACACGCTTCCCCCCGTCAGGGTTGTACGCGTACGCCACCGCTTTTGACGGTGATCCGTTTGCCCTCATGCGTATTCGCTCTTCCCCAATGCCCCAATTGTCGCGACACCGTTCCGGGGCGACCGCAAAGACGCTTCCCGCCCAACTGCCGGTTGCAGCTAGGCGGGAAGCGAATCGTCGAACATCCTTGCACCCCAGTTCAAGTGGTACAGACCTTCGACTTGCTCACAGGGCGTACACAGATCCTACAAAGCCCTCAGCCCTGGTCCGATTTCGGCCGCTACGGCCTCCGCGATCTGTGCCGAGTTCAGCGCCGCGCCCTTGCGGAGGTTGTCGCCGCAGACGAACAGGTCCAGCGCGCACGGGTCGTCCGGCGCCCGCCGCACCCGCCCGACCCATGTCGGATCCGTCCCCACCACATCGGCGGGCGTCGGAAAGTCGCCGACCGCCGGATTGTCGAAGAGCACCACGCCCGGCGAGGTCGCCAGGATCTCGTGCGCCCGCTCCACGGTGACCTCGCTCTCGAAGCGCGCGTGCACCGCGAGCGAGTGCGTCGTGATGACCGGCACGCGCACGAACGTCGCCGCCACCCGGAGCCCCGGCAGGTCAAGGATCTTGCGCAACTCGGCCCGCAGCCCGAGCTCCTCCGACGACCAGCCGCCGTCCTGGAGCGTCCCGGACCACGGCACGACATTGAGCGCGAGCGGTGCCGCGAACGGCCCCAGATCGTCACCCACGGCCCGGCGTACGTCTCCGGGCCTGGCCCCCAGTTCCGTGCCGGCCACCAGCGACAGCTGCGCACGCAGCGCGGCGACGGCGTCCCGGCCCGCGCCGCTGACGGCCTGGTACGCGGAGACGACCAGTTCCCGCAGCCCGAACTCGGCGTGCAGCGCGCCAACCGTCGGAATCATCGCGAGCGTGGTGTCGTGCGGAGAGGCGACGATGCCGCGCGGACGGACCCGTACGGCATGCGGATTGACCTCGGGAACGACCAGTGGAACGTCCTGGTCCAGCCGGAAAGCGGCTGAATTGTCCACGACCACCGCGCCCTTGGCGGCCGCGATCGGCGCCCACTGCGCGGACACCTCGTGCGGCACCAGGAACAGCGCGACGTCGACGCCCGTCAGAGCCTCTTCGCCGAGCGCGAGGACCTCGATCTCCTCTCCGCGCACGGCCAGCTTGCGGCCGGCCGAGCGCGGAGAAGCAACGAGTCGTATGTCGCCCCAGACGTCCGCGTGCTGAGACAGGATTTGGAGCATCACCGAGCCGACGGCCCCGGTCGCTCCGACAACCGCGAGCGTCGGCTTGGGCGGTCCGTCGACGGACCGCATGGGCGTCATCGCCCGGTGCCTCCGTAGACAACCGCTTCGTCGGAGTCGGAGTCGAGCCCGAAGGCGGTGTGCACGGCGCGCACGGCCTCGTTGACGTCGTCGGCGCGCGTGACCACCGAGATGCGGATCTCCGAGGTGGAGATCAGCTCGATGTTGACGCCCGCGTCGGAGAGCGCCTCGAAGAAGGAGGCGGTGACGCCGGGGTTGGTCTTCATGCCCGCGCCGACGAGCGAGATCTTGCCGATCTGGTCGTCGTAGCGCAGCGAGTCGAAGCCGATCCGGGCCTTCTGCTTCTCCAGGGCGTCGATGGCCTTGCGGCCGTCGGTCTTCGGGAGGGTGAAGGAGATGTCCGTCAGGGCGGTGGTGGCGGCAGAGACGTTCTGCACGACCATGTCGATGTTGATCTCGGCGTCGGCGATCGCACGGAAGATGGCCGCGGCCTCGCCCGGCTTGTCCGGCACTCCGACGACCGTGACCTTCGCCTCGGAGACGTCGTGAGCGACTCCGGAGATGATCGCGTGCTCCATCGGCTGGTCCCCTTGCGGCTCGTTGCTGACCCAGGTGCCGCGCAGCCCGGAGAAGGACGAGCGGACGTGGATCGGAATGTTGTATCGGCGTGCGTACTCGACGCAGCGGTGCAGCAGCACCTTGGAGCCGGAGGCGGCGAGCTCCAGCATGTCCTCGAAGGCGATCCAGTCGATCTTCTTCGCCTTCTTGACCACCCGCGGGTCGGCGGTGAACACGCCGTCCACATCGGTGTAGATCTCGCAGACCTCGGCGTCCAGCGCGGCCGCGAGCGCGACGGCGGTGGTGTCGGAGCCGCCGCGGCCGAGCGTGGTGATGTCCTTCTTGTCCTGGGACACACCCTGGAAACCGGCGACGATGGCGATGTTGCCCTCGTCGAGCGCGGTCCGGATCCGGCCCGGCGTCACATCGATGATGCGCGCTTTGTTGTGGACCGAGTCGGTGATGACGCCTGCCTGACTGCCGGTGAACGACTGGGCCTCGTGGCCCAGGTTTTTGATCGCCATCGCCAGCAGGGCCATGGAGATCCGCTCTCCCGCGGTCAGCAGCATGTCGAATTCGCGCCCGGCAGGGATCGGGGATACCTGCTCGGCGAGATCGATCAGCTCATCCGTCGTGTCGCCCATCGCGGATACCACGACGACCACCTGGTGGCCGTTCTTCTTGGCATCGACGATTCGCTTGGCGACGCGCTTGATGCCTTCGGCATCGGCAACGGAGGAGCCTCCGTACTTCTGCACGACAAGGCCCACGTGCGCTCCTCGCTCGGTCTTTACGGCAGCCATGAATGCTGCGGTCGGCTCAGTCTAACGAGCGGCCGGGCTCCGGCCCGGGGCTGTCACATCGTGAGATGTCCCGCTCAGTCCGTGATCACCGGGCAGTCGGCTCGGCCGCTCGGTGGTGACTCCTGCCCCGACCCATGCGGCATACGCGGAGTGTGGGACGGGTCACAGGGCGCATGATCCAGGGCGCCCGCTGTGGCCTGCTGCCAGGAATGCCCAGGTGATCAGCGGCGCCCTACGGTCCCGGAGCGAACACCATCCGTACAACTGCCGTCAGGATCAACGCAGCGGTGATCGCGTACCACCATCGCCGCAGGAGTCCGATCGCGATGAACGCCGCAGTGAAAGCTGCGGCCACAAGCTCCGTCACCACGGCGAGGACAGCCACCAGCCGCACGGTGTCGGTGACGGTGGAGTCCCACGGGCCCTCGGACTCGGTGAGCAGCGCGATGAGCAGAAAGTAGCCTCCGACGGTGTGCAGCGCCATCAGAACCGCGGCGCACAGGGCTGTCGCGAACACCGACGTCGCCGGCCTTCGCGCGCGCTCCCTCGTCTCCTGCTCAGTCACTCAGAGCCCCTCGGTCAGTCCCTGAGCGCGGTGACCATCAGCGACGTACGCGCCGGAACACCGCGCTCGTCGCTCGCGCTCTGCGGCGCCGCCGTGTCGACCAGGCGGATCATCAGCGGCGTGGAGCCCGCAGGGCCGGTCGCCTCGGACCGGATGCGGTAGCGCTCGGTGCGGGCGGCGTCCTCGGCCAGCGGTGTGCCGCCGGTGAACAGCCAGTGCGGCTGGACGTCGTTGGCGACCCGCAGTTCGACGGCGCGCCAGGCGCCGGTGGCCGGGTCGCGGCGCTCGAGTACGAAGCCGTTCTGGGCCGGGGTGCGGCCCTCGCCGGCGGTCATCATCTCCATCTGGAAAACGACGCTCAGCGCGCTGTACGCACGGGTGTTGCCGTTGTGGATCACGACCTGGAACTCCCGCGCCGGGCCGCCGCGGACCAGGTCGAGCCGACCGCTCGCGGTCTGGGCGTACATGGCGAGCACGGTCGGCCTGGCGGGCCGCGTGGGTGTGGGCGTGGGCCGGGCAGTGGGCGTGACCGGCGCGGCGGAGGTGCGGGAAGGAGTCGCCGACGGCGAGGCAGCGGGCGTCGGCGAAGCGGAGACGGTCGGCGAAGGGGTCGCGCTCGGTTCGGGGACGGTGCGCACCTTGGCCGGGGCGTCCGGGGAGCACGCGGTCAGCAACAGTCCGGCGGTCGCCACGGCGAGCCCCGTCCCCATCCGTATCCGGCCATGCCTCATGGCCGGAAATTAGCAGAGCAGGATCAGGTGACCGTACGCAGGCCCAGCGGACCAGCGATCTCCTCCGCCATCACCTTGCCCGCCTCCTCCGCCAGCGCGTCCTCCGCCAGGTCCTCGTCCGTGTCCAGGCCGTCCAGCTCCTCCAGCGGCTGGTCGAGGCGGACATGGGCGACCAGGGACTGCAGGGCGCGCAGGGTCGCGGAAGCGGTGGGGCCCCAGTTCGAGAAGTACGAGAACTGCCACCACCACAGCGCCTCGCTGATGCGGCCCGCGCGGTAGTGGGCCAGGCCGTGGCGCAGGTCGGTGACGATGTCGGCGAGGTTGTCGGAGATCCGGCAGGCGACCGGGGCCTTGCGCGGCTCGTACGGGTCGAAGACCTCGGAGAAGACGTCGACCGGGTCCAGCAGCACGGCGAACCGCTCGCGCAGGTCGTCGACGTCCAGGTCGGGTCCGGTGTCCGGTTCGTACCGCTCGTCCGGGACGATGTCCTCGTGCGCGCCCAGCCGGCCGCCCGTCAGCAGGAGTTGGGAGACCTCCAGCAGCAGGAAGGGCACTGCACTGTCGGGCTCGTCGCCCTTCGCGACCTCGGTGGTCGCGACGATGAAGGATTCGATCGAGTCGGAGATCTGGACCGCGAAATCGTCCGGGTCCTGATTCACGGCGTGCAGGTTGGCGTCAGACATCGAGAAGTCGTCTCCCCTCGAAGGCACGCCCCAGCGTGACCTCGTCGGCGTATTCCAAGTCTCCCCCCACGGGCAGACCGCTGGCCAGCCGTGTGACCTTGAGTCCCATCGGCTTGACCATGCGTGCCAGGTACGTGGCGGTGGCCTCGCCCTCCAGGTTGGGGTCCGTGGCCAGGATCAGCTCGGTGATCGTGCCGTCCGCGAGGCGGGCCAGCAGTTCACGGATCCGCAGGTCGTCGGGGCCGACGCCCTCGATGGGGCTGATGGCCCCGCCGAGCACGTGGTAGCGGCCCCGGAACTCCCGGGTCCGCTCGATCGCCACAACGTCCTTCGGCTCCTCCACCACGCAGATGACCGAGAGGTCCCGGCGTGGATCACGGCAGATGTTGCACTGTTCCTGCTGTGCGACGTTGCCGCACACCGCGCAGAAACGGACCTTGTCCTTCACCTCGAGGAGGGCGTGTGCGAGGCGGCGGACGTCGGTCGGCTCGGCCTGGAGGATGTGAAAAGCGATCCGCTGCGCGCTCTTGGGACCGACGCCGGGCAGCCTGCCCAATTCGTCGATGAGGTCCTGAACCACGCCTTCGTACAACGGAACGCCTCTCGTGGAGCTCTGGAGTTCTAGAGTTCTGGAGTTCTTTGCTGCTTACGGTAGTTGGTGGGCCCCGGCCTTAGAAGGGCAGGCCCGGCTTGTCAGAAGGGCAGGCCCGGCATGCCGCCCAGACCCTGGGTCAGCGGGCCAAGCTTCTCCTGCTGGAGCTGCTGCGCGTTCTCCGTCGCGGCCTGTACGGCGGCGACCACGAGGTCCGCGAGCGTCTCCGTGTCGTCCGGGTCCACGGCCTTCGGGTCGATCACCAGGCCGCGCAGATCGCCCGAGCCGGTCACGGTGGCCTTCACCAGACCGCCGCCCGCCTGGCCGTCGACCTCGGTCTGCGCCAGCTCCTCCTGGGCCTTCGCGAGGTCCTGTTGCATCTTCTGGGCCTGCTGAAGGAGCTGCTGCATGTTGGGCTGGCCACCACCGGGAATCACGGTCACTCCAGGCAATTCGACGACGATTGTTCGGTAAGCCGAGCCTACGTGGTCGGCGAGCGGCGCGCCCCACCCTGCGGTGACCAACTCTTTCGAGTGACTGGACAGCGCGGCCTCTACCTGATCAAGACCTTCTTGTGGGCGGAAATACCGGGATTTCCGTCGCAGGGCCCACCATTCGGCGGTAGGAAGGGCATGCGCACCAGAGTGCACGTGTTGCCCGCGATGCACTTGCATACACACTCGCACCTTGCGTCACGCAGTGTCACGTCGTACTCACGTCGTAGAGGAGTGCCCCGGTGAGCCAGCCGGAGATGCAGCCCGGGGGGCCGGCCCGGGAAGAACGCAGCGAGGTTCCGCGCGGTGACCTGACCGGACGGCCGTTTCCGCTCGGCGACTGGGGAGAGCCGGCGGAACGCCTCGACGAGCTGTACCGGTGGGTCGAGGCGGATGCGCTGCGCACGGCGGAGTGGTACCTGGCGGACCGCCGGTGGAAGCGCCGCGCGGCGCGCGTCCTGCGGCTCGGTACGGCCCTGGGGGCGATCGCCGGAGCCGCGCTTCCGCTCCTCGACCTGACGGGCGCGCTGGCGGGGGCCGCGGGCTGGGGCTATCTGTCGCTGCTGCTCGGCGCGGCCTGCCTGGCGTGCGACCGGTATTTCGGCGTGACGTCGGGCTGGATAAGGAACGTCGCGACGGCGCAGGCGGTGCAGCGGCGGCTGCAGGCACTGCAGTTCGACTGGGCGTCGGAGAGCGTACGAGAGGTGCTGGGGCCGGCGGAGGGGACGGCGAGCGAGGCGGCGGAGCGGTGCTTGGGGGTGTTGCGGCGGTTCTCGGAGGATGTGACGGAGCTGGTCCGCACGGAGACGGCGGACTGGATGGTGGAGTTCCGGGCGGGTCCGACGCCGGTCGGACATGCGGTGACGGTGCCTCGTCCCGACCCGGGACCGATCCCGGGCCGCGTCCCGCTCCCGCCGAGCACACGCCCGAACATGCCGCGCCAGCGCCCGCCGGAGGCGCCGCGCTGAGGGAGGTTGTCTCCCCTTCTCGCCCCCTCCCCGCCCCTTCCCGTAACTGGGAGCGCTGCGCCGCCCCCAGGCCCCTCTACGGCCTTCTGCCGTGCCCGCACTTCCCCCTGCGCCCTGGCGGCGCGGGGGAAGCACCCGAGGGACGTCAGGCGCGTGCGCGCGAGCGCAGGGCCCGCGTCACGATCGGGGGCAGCAGGTCCTTCGCCAGGCGGCGGGCGCGTGAGGGCCTGCGGCGGAGGGCCGGGGCCACCGGCTGCGGCGCAGGCGCGACGACCGCCGGCTCGGCGGCGGGTTCCGGCTTGTGGCGGGACGGAGGGTGCTCGGGGGACTTCGCCTTGTTGCCCTTGATGCGGATCATCGGCACGCCCGCCACCTCCTCCACGCCGTGCCACATGTCGTCGCGGTCCGCGAGGAACTCCAGCAGCGCCTCGCGGAAAGGCGCCGGGTCGCCCCAGGTCCCGTACAGCTTCGTGCCGGTGATCACGATCGGCTTCAGGCCCGTGGTCGCCACCGCGCCCCACACCGCCGCCGATACGCCGGGGCAGTGCTCGGCGCGGAAGTCGTCGAAGGACACGATGCCTTCCGGCTGCAACAGCTCCTTGGCCGCCGCGATGTCGCCGTGCACATGCTCGTAGAGATGCGAGGCGTCGACATGGACGAACCGGCAGCTTCCCGGCTTCACCTTGGAGGTGATCACCGAGGTCGGCGCCTGCACCATCAGCGGCAGTTCGTCGTGGAATGACAGATAGTTGGCCTCGAACCCGCGCCGGGTGAGCGTCGAGTACGAGCGGTTCATCTCCGCGCTGTTGGGGTCGTCCGGAGCTGGTGAGTCCCACAGGTCGCAGACCGTGAACTCCTCCCCCTCACGCAGATACAGACCCGTGAAGATCGCGCTCTTGCCGAGGTACGCGCCGAGTTCGAGCAGATCACCTCTGCCCTCCGGGTCCGTGTCCCGCTGGTAACTCAGAAACCAGTCGAAAAGAAGCTGGTCCACGGGCCAGAACCAGCCCTTGACGTCCGCGAAGCGCGTCGGGCGGGGGAGCGCCTCGTCCGCGATCTCCCCCGTCACCGGGGTACTCGTCTGTGACATGCACCGGTCCTACAGGTCCGAGATGTCCGGGAGTTTAAGCCTGCGCAAGCATCTCGTGCGGCCAGTGCCTGTCTCCCGGATCAGGCCCGATCCAGACGAAAGGCCCTAGCTGAAAATGATCATCGAACCCTGGCCCAGGCTGCGCGTCGCCGCCGCGTGCAGTCCCAGCCACACGTGCCGCTCGCGTGCGAAGGGACTCTCGTCGTACGGAATCGGTCCCGCCGGCTCCTCCAGGGAGGTCGGCCGGTCCGGCGGCTGCGGCGCGGCCGGCGGGTTCGCCGGGTCGATGCCGATCGACGGCGCGACATACTCCAGCTCCCGCAGCAGGCCCTGCGTGGAGCCCAACGGTCCGCCGCCGGCGAGCAGTTCGTCGTTGAACAGCGGAGCGCCGAAGTCCACCGGGACGTACGCGCCCGCGTGGTCGTAGTGCCACACCAGATGCGACTGCTGCGCCGTCGACTCGAACATCTCCAGCAACTGCTCGTAGTCGCCGCCCAGTTCGTCCACCGGCGTCACCGCGAGCCCGCAGAGCTGCAGCAGATACGCCCGCCGCAGGAAGTGCAGCGCGTCGTAGTCGAAGCCCGCTACCGGGGCCACGTCGCCCGACAATCCCGGCATATAGGCGAAAACCGGCACCGTCGGCAGTCCGGCGCCGGTCAGCGCCTTGTCGTAGGACGCGATCTCTTCTGCGAAGGGGTTGTCGGGGCTGTGGCACAGCACATCGACGAGGGGGACCAGCCACAGGTCACAGGCCAAGGGAAGGCTCGCTCTCCGGTCGCATACAAGGGGGCGTTGGACGGTCGGGACAGAGTAGTGGCACGGGCAGCTTCGGCGAAGAGCGCCGGTCGTCAACGGGACGCCGTGGACGCCAGGTCAACGGGACTCCGTCTGCACGTCCCATACCCATACGCCGCCCACTCGCCTGCCCGGCTCCCCGAGCAGTTTCTCCACCGTCGCATACAGCGCCTCGGCGTTGTACTGCGGCTCCAGGACCACCACGCCCGCCCGCCAGGCCGCGAGGTCGGCGCGCGCCTGAGCCTGCCAGTTCGGGCCGATGTTCGGCTTGCGGCCGGTGTTGCGGACATCGTTGAAAAGGTTGGAGGTGTGGCGCGGAGTCGCACCGTAGATGCCGATACGGTCCGGACCCCAGGGCCCGTTGAAGTACCCGCCGGCCACCGAGAATCCGAGGCCGGTGGCCGACTGCCAGTGCAGGGCCTCCGCGCTGCCCGGGTACGGCAGTGGCACCGTGACCACGGATTCGCCGTCGGAGAGGTACGAGCGGTACATGCCCTTCGTGATGAACTCGGGAACGTCGGGCCGCTCCCGCACCGGATACGGCGTCGGCAGCACCGGCACCAGGGCCGCGGCCACCGCCGCCAGCCCCACCACCTGATTGACCCGATCCCTGGTGACCGCGAGCCGGTCGACGGCCAGCGCGACCAGCACGCCGAGCGCCGGCGCGCAGATCATCGCGACGCGCGACTCGATGACTGATTCGAAGAGCGGCTGATGGGCCAGCCCTCGCCACGGTCCGGTGAGCACGATGTCGGTGTACGGGATGCGGAACTCCGCGCCGAGCGAGAGGAACGCGGCCGCGAAGGCCGTGAACGCCAGTGCCTTGACCACTGCGAGCCGCCACAGCCGCACCACGATCGCCGTCGCGAGCGCGACCAGCGGCCAGCCGAAGAAGGCGTTCTGCTCGGTGCGGTTCATGGCGAACCGGTCGGCGCGCTCGTCCGTGCCCATCAGCGAGCGGCCGGCGAACTCCAGGAAGGCGCGTGGCCCGTTGCCGGTGTTGTCGCCGTGCAGCACGTTCGTATAGCTCTGCGGGCCGAAGAACTGCCAGCCCAGCGGAAAGGCGATCAGCGGCAGACAGACCGCCATCGCGATGGCGAGCCCGCGCAGCAGCGGCCGCCGGGCGGCCCGCGCGACATCGCGGCGCACCAGCGCGTACGAGAGGGCGAAGAGCAGCATGCCCATCGCCGCGAGCAGCAGCGGCTCTTCGCCGAGGAAGATCTGGTACGTGGCGAACAGGCCGAGCAGCACCCCGTCGCGTACGACATTGCGGCCCTCGCAGAGCCGCAGCGCACGGTCGATGATCACCGGGATCATGAACAGCACAAGGAAGTTGGGGTGCGCGTTGCCGTGCGAGATCATCGGCGGCGCGAAGGCGGCGACGGCCGCGCCCAGTGCCGCGGCCCAGGGGTTGTCGACCAGTCGTCGCGCGATCAGCCAGTACCAGGCGGTCGCGGTCGCCGCGAGGCCGCCGGTGAGGACCAGCGCCCAGGTGACCGTCGGACCGAGCAGCAGCGTCACCGGTGTGAGCGGCACGGAGAGGCCCAGCATCACGGTGTTCGCCATCAGGTTCACGCCGTCGGGATAGCCCTGGAGGGTCGTGAACAGCGGATTGCGCAGATGCACCACATTGTCGGCGGTGACCGCGAAGAACCACTCCCACTGGTTCTGGTCCTGCCCGGCGTCGGTGAGGTAGCCGCTGTCGAGGTCGGTCCACAGGCCCTTGTAGAGCAGTACGGACGCGAGCAGGAAGAGCCCGGTGACGACGAGGTCCACCCGCCGCACCGCCCGCGCGCGCAGCCGGACCAGCTCCACCAGCACCTTGCCGTAGTCCAGCGGTCTGACCTTGGAGCCCGCCTGGTGCGACCAGCGCACTGGGACCTCCGTCACCGGCCAGCCCTCGCGCCGGAAGAACCGCAGCACCTCGACATCGATCCCCCACCCGTCGAGCCGCGAGTCGGCGAAGGCGGCGCGCGCCCTGTCGCCGTCGAAGAGCTTGAATCCGCACTGGGTGTCGTAGATGCCGGGCACCGCCACGGCGCGTATGAGCCGGTTGCCCATCCGGCCGAGCCATTCGCGGATCGCGCGCTGATGCACTTCGATGCGGGACTCGGGGTGCGCGCGCGAGCCGATCGCGGCGGCGCTGTCCTCGGCGGCGAGCTGCTTGTCGAGGCGGTCCAGCTCCTCGATCGGGGTCGCGAGGTCGGCGTCGGTGATCAGGACGCGGCGGCCGTAGGAGGCGAGTACGCCCCGCCGCAGCGCGTTGCCCTTGCCGCGGTTGTCCTCGCCTCCGACGAGGTGGATCCGCGGCTCCTCGGCCGCGGCCTCCTTGGCTATCTTGGCGGTGGAGTCGGTGGAGCCGTCGTCGACGACGATCAGCTCCCAGTCGCCCCAGCGGCCCGGATCCGCGCGCAGATGTGCACAGATCGCGTCCAGCGTGGGTCGCAGCCGGCTCTCCTCGTTGTACGCCGGGACGACGACGCTCAGGTCCACGCTCACCGCTCCAGCCGATCCGCCCACGCGAGCGAGTGGTCGTTGTACGCGCAGATGACGGTCCGCGCCGCCTCGATGTCGCCGAGAGTCACGGCGTCCACCAGCTCCTCGTGCCCGCTCCACAGCCAGTCGCGCAGTTCGGCGTCGGCGCGCAGATACGGCACGGCGAACACCCAGGCCTGGACGCGCAGCCGGTGCAGGAAGTCGCAGATATAGCTGTTGGTGACGACCGAAGCGAGCTCGCGCCAGAAGCGCAGGTCGTAGCCGATGAGGATGTCGAGGTCGCCGCCGCGGGCGGCGCGGGCCGCCTCCTCGGCGCGGCGGCGCACGGAGACCAGCGCCTTGCCGTGCAGTCCGCCGCGGGTGCCGCGGCGCTCCGCCTGACGGAAGATGCCGTCGATGATGAGCGTGCGGGCCTCGACCATGCCGCGGTAGTCGTCCACGGTGAACTGGTGCACCTTGAAGCCCCGGTGCTGGTCCGAGTCGAGGAGCCCCTGCGCGGAGAGATCGACGAGCGCTTCCCGTACGGGCGTCGCGGACACCCCGTACTGGTCGGCGATCTGCTTGACGGTGAACTCGTGCCCGGGCTGGAGCCGGCCCGCCAGAACCTCGTCACGCAGCGCGTCGGCGATCTGCTGCCGCAGGGTGCTGCGGGTGACAGCGGTACTGCCGTTGCCGCGCATCGTGGCCTTCTCCTTCTCCGGGGGTCCCGGACACGATAGGCCAGGGGCGGACAGGTGGTGGCAGGGTGTGAGGTTCGCCGCTAGGTAGACGTATTCCGGGCGCGGAACGTTGCGCCGTACGCCGGTACGGTGAGGGACGTGTTCGAGGTCGCGACGGGTGACGGTCCGCCGGTATCCGTGCCTGCCGAGCGGCGGGCCGCGGAGGTGCGGGCGGCGTACGAGGGCCTGCTCCAGATCCGCCGCGTCACCGGCTCGCGCGGCCCGGCCTCCTGGGAGCTCAACCAGATGGTGCGCGCGGTGGCGCTGGCACTGGAGGCGGCCGGTGTTCCACCGTCCGCAGTGGAGGCCTCGGGAACCCGAACGGTGACGGGTTTCCGCGTACGCCTCTCGGAATCGCCCGGCATGGTCCGCGTCGACTGGCTGGGCCCCACGGGCAGCGGCGCGGCGCAGGAGGAGGAGCGGCGGCTGTCGGAGTGCGCCTCGGCGCTGGAGACGGCGGGCTGGGAGGCGCTGCTGTACCGGGGCCCGCGGAAGCGGCGTTTCCTGGAGGTCGAGCCTCTTTCAGGCACCTAGGGCGGCCGAAGAGGAACGGAAGGTCTGCCGGTACGCCATCGGCGACACTCCCATCGCCGCCGACATCCGCAGCCGCAAGGACGCGGCCGTGCCGAAGCCCGCCTCACCCGCCACCCGGTCCACCGGCCAGTCCGTCGTCTCCAGCAACCTGCGTGCGTGCTCGACGCGTTGCTGGGTCAGCCACTGGCCGGGCGTCATGCCCACCTCGTCGCGGAACCGGCGGGAGAACGTGCGGACGCTCATCCGGGCGTGCGCCGCCAACTCCGCGAGCGTGAGCGGCCGTTGGAGCCGTTCGAGCGCCCACTCGCGCGTCGCGGATGTCGTCGCCGCTTCGGGCTCCGGCACCGGGCGTTCGATGAACTGCGCCTGTCCGCCCTCCCGCCAGGGCGGTACGACACACAGCCGCGCCACCTTGTTCGCGATCTCGCTGCCGTGGTCCCGGCGTACGAGATGCAGGCACAGGTCGACACCGGCCGCCACGCCCGCCGCCGTGAGGACGTCGCCGTCGTCCACGAACAGCACGCCCGCATCGACCTTGATCCGCGGGAACTTCCGCTGGAAGGCGGCGGCTTCGTTCCAGTGCGTGGTCGCCGGGCGGCCGTCGAGGAGACCGGCGGCGGCGAGTACGTACGACGCGGTGCAGATCGACACGGTGCGGGTGCCCGGCCGCAGCCGCGCGAGCGCGTCGGCGAGCGGTTCCGGCAGCCAGTCGCGCCGCTCGTCCGGGCCGCAGTCGAACGGCGGGATCACCAGGGTGTCCGCGCTCGCGATCACGTCGGCGGCGCGGTGCGCGACGGTGACGGAGAAGTCGGCGCTGGTACGAACGGGGCCGCCGTCGATGCTGCACGTGATGACCTCGTAGAGCCGCCGGCCGCCGGGCCCTTCCGCGGTGCCGAAGATCCGGACCGGGATGCTCATCTCGAAGGGATAGACGCCGTCGAGGGCGAGTACGACCACGCGGTGGAGAGAGTGCGCGAAGCTCATGGCCAGATCCTTGCACACCATGGCCATCAGGCCACTCGATGATCTTCTCCGTGTCGCGCAGGGTGGAGACGACACGGAGACACACCACGGCGAACTGCCGCCGCACAAAGGAGCATCACGCATGCGCGCCATCGGCCAGGACACCCTCGGCGGACCCGAGGTCCTGAAGATCGTCGAGATCGACCGCCCGCAGCCCGGCCCCTCGGAGGTCCTGGTCCGCGTCCACGCGGCGGGCGTCAACCCGACGGACTGGTGGCATCGCGCGAGCGGCGGCCTGCTGAACCCGGGACAGCCCATCCCGCTCGGCTGGGACGTGTCCGGCGTGGTCGAGGAGGTGGGACTCGGCGTGACGATGTACCGGCCTGGCGACGAGGTCTTCGGCATGCCGCGGCTGCCCGAACCGGCCGGTGCGTACGCCGAGTTCATGACCTCTCCGGCCCGCCATCTGGCCCGCAAGCCCGCCGGTCTCCCGCATGTCGAGGCCGCCGCGCTGCCGATCGCCGCCCTCACCGCCTGGCAGTCGCTGGTCGACACCGCGGACGTACGCCCCGGTCAGCGCGTCCTGGTCCACGCGGCGGCAGGCGGCGTCGGTCATCTCGCGGTCCAGATCGCCAAGGCCCGCGGCGGGTATGTGATCGGCACGGCGAGCGGGCCGAAGCACGCGTTCGTCCGCGGGCTCGGCGCGGACGAGGTCATCGACTACACCCGTACGGACTTCGTCACGGCGGCCCAGGACATCGACGTCGTCCTCGACACCATCGGCGGCGACTACGGCCCGCGCTCGCTCAAGACGCTGCGTCCCGGCGGCATCGTCGTCTCGCTCGCCTCACCGGCGGAGGCCCCGCTGGCGGCAATCGCCGAACGGCAGGGCCTGCGGGCCGGGTTCACCATCGTCGAGCCGGACAACGGCGGCCTGAAGGAGATCGCGGCGCTGATCGAGGCGGGAGAGCTGCGGGTCGAGGTCGAGACGGTGCTGCCGCTGGAACAGGCGTCGAAGGCACATGAGTTGGGCGAGTCGGGCCGGACGAAGGGCAAGATCGTCCTCTCGGTCGCCGCGTGAGGAAATGGCGAGGGCCCGCCACGCGCATGCGTGACGGGCCCTTCCCGTACTGGTCAGACCGTGTGCTCGTCCGCGACCGCCAGCGCCGCGTCCAGCGCCGCAAGGCCCTCCTTGGCCTCCGCCTCGCTCACATTGCACGGCGGCACCGCATGCGTGCGGTTCATGTTCACGAAGGGCCACAGGCCGTTCTGCTTGCACGCCGCCGCGAACGCGGCCATCGGCGCGGCCGCCGCGCCGCTCGCGTTGTACGGCACCAGCGGCTCGCGGGTCTCCTTGTCCCGGACCAGGTCCAGCGCCCAGAACACGCCCGTGCCACGCACCTCGCCCACGCTCGGGTGCCGTTCCGCCAGCTCCCGCAGGCCCGGCCCCAGCACCGTCTCGCCGATGTGCGCCGCCTGCTCGACGACCCGCTCCTCCTCCATGACCTGAATCGTCGCGACCGCGGCGGCGCAGGCGAGCGGGTGGCCGGAGTACGTCAGTCCGCCGGGGTACGGCCGGGTCTCGAAGGTCGCGGCGATCTCCGCGGAGATCGCGACGCCGCCGAGCGGTACGTACCCGGAGTTGACGCCCTTCGCGAAGGTCAGCAGGTCCGGCACCACGTCGAAGTGGTCGGCCGCGAACCACTTGCCCGTACGCCCGAAGCCCGCCATCACCTCGTCCAGGACGAACACGATGCCGTAGCGGTCGCAGATCTCGCGGACGCCCGCGAGATAGCCCGGCGGCGGCGTCATGATGCCCGCGGTGCCCGGGATCGTCTCCAGCACGATCGCGGCGATCGTCGCCGGCCCCTCGAAGGCGATGGTGTCCTCGAGGTGCGTCAGGGCCCGCGCGCACTCCTCCGCCTCGTTCGACGAGTAGAACGGCGAGCGGTAGAGGAACGGGCCCCAGAAGTGCACGACACCCGACGTGCCGTTGTCGGAGGGCCAGCGCCGCGGGTCGCCGGTCATGTTGATCGCCGTCGCCGTGCCGCCGTGGTACGAGCGGTACGCCGAGAGCACCTTCGGACGGCCGGTGTGCAGCCGGGCCATCCGTACGGCGTTCTCGACGGCCTCCGCGCCGCCGTTCGTGAAGAAGATCTTGTCCAGGTCGCCGGGCGTGCGCTCGGCGATGAGGCGTGCGGCCTCGGAGCGCGCCTCGACGGCGAACGCGGGCGCGAAGGTCGTCAGGCGTCCCGCCTGCTCCTGGATCGCGGCGACGACCTTCGGGTGCTGGTACCCGATGTTGGTGTAGACGAGGCCGCTGGTGAAGTCGAGGTAGCGGTTGCCGTCGTAGTCCCAGAAGTACGAACCCTCGGCGCCGGCGACGGCGAGCGGATCGATCAGGCCCTGCGCGGACCAGGAGTGGAAGACATGGGCGCGGTCGGCGGCCTTGACCTCGGCGCCGGTCTGGGGATGAGGGGTCATGCGGGCCAGCGTAAGGAGACGCAGGTGGGAGGCGACATGGCCATCCTGTATGGCCTCGGCCACGTTCTTGGGCAGTGTGTCGCGGCCGGCCCGCACCTGGACCCTGCGGCGCCATTGACAGCATCCTGTCGATATGACAGGCTGCTGTCATCAGCCAGGGAGCGCCACACCAGGAGGACACGATGAACAGCACCCGTACCGTCCACCTCGCGGTCTACGACACCTTCGCCGACTGGGAGACGGGCCACACCACCGCCCATCTCCGGCAGAACGGGTTCGACGTCCGCACCGTCGGTCCCACCACCGACCCTGTCACCACCATGGGCGGCGTCCGCATCCAGCCCGATCTCGCGCTCGCCGACCTCGACCAGGAGGACTCGGCACTGCTGATCCTCACCGGCGCGAACCTCTGGGACGCCGGCGACGATCTCGCGCCGTTCGCCGCCAAGGCGCGGACCTTCCTCGACGCGGGTGTGCCGGTCGCCGCCATCTGCGGAGCGACCGCCGGGATCGCCCGCGAGGGGCTGCTCGACGACCGCGACCACACCAGCGCGGTCTCGTTCTATCTGGCCGCCACCGGCTACAAGGGCGGCGAGCGCTACCGCGAGGCCGACGCCGTCACCGACGGCGATCTGATCACCGCGGGCCCGACCGAGCCGGTCGCCTTCGCGCGCGAGGTCTTCGCGAAGCTCGGCGTGTACGAGGGCGAGAAGCTGGACGCCTGGTACCGCCTCTTCCACGACTCGGACGCGTCCGCCTTCGAGATCCTGAACGCCGAGTCATGACGCGCACCGAACAGGACCTGCTCAGCCGCACGGCCCTGAGCGTCTTCCGGCTGAACGGCCAGTTCCTCGCCGTCTCCGAGGAGTTGGCCAAGCCCGCCGGCCTGACCGCCGCCTGGTGGCAGGTCCTCGGCGCCGTACTGCGCGAGCCGCTGCCCGTCGCCGGGATCGCCCGTGACATGGGCATCACCCGGCAGAGCGTGCAGCGGATCGCCGATCTGCTCGTCGAGCGGGGCCTGGCGGCGTACGAGCCCAATCCGGCACACCGCCGCGCCAAGCTGCTGCGCCCCACCGACGAGGGCCGGGCCGCCATCGAGCGCATCGTGCCCGGTCACGCGGACTTCGCGGCCCGCCTCGTCGAGGCTCTGGGCCACGACCAGTTCGCCGAGACCGTGCGGATCCTGGAGCAGCTCTCCAAGGCGCTGGACGCGATCAGCTCCGGCCGGGATGAAAGTCCGCACCCGTGACGTAGTCCATCGCCTTGGCGAAGACGGGGTCGGAGAGCCGGCGCTCCATCTCCTCCTCGCTCACGTCCTCGATGTGCGTCTGGATCCAGTACAGGTTCCCGAACGGATCCCGCACGCGCCCCACCCGGTCACCGAAGAACAGATGCGTCACCTCGGTCACCGACTGACCGCCCGCCTCCACCGCCATGCGGTGCACGGCCTCCGCGTCCTCCACGTACAGCCGCAGGAAGGCCGGGGTCGGCGGCCAGTCGGCGTCCGGCGCGTCGAAGAGCATGACGATCGCGTTCCCGATCCGTACCTCCGCATGGCCGATCCGGCCGTCCGGGCCGGTCATCCGGCCCAGTTCGACCGCCTCGAAGGCGGCCTTCAGGAACTCGATGACACCAGCCGTGTCCGAGCCGATGATCCACGGCGTGACGGAGGTGTAGCCCTCGGGAACCGGCTTGACGCCCATGACAGTCTCCTCGCGTACGAGTTGGTACGAGTTCGTCTTCGGTGGAACCGACCGTAGAGGGCGAATAGGCCAGAACTTGGCCTACATGGCCGTCGCTATCCTCGGTCCGTCCGCAGGAACATTTCGGGGGAGGGACGAGCGGCGATGGAGCAGCTTGCACCAGGGGACCCACGGCACATAGGCGAGTACCGCCTGCTGGCCCGGCTCGGCGCGGGCGGCATGGGCCAGGTCTATCTCGCACGCAACGACCGCGGCCGCACGGTCGCCGTCAAGCTGGTGCGCCATCAGCTCGCCGAGCAGGAGGAGTTCCGCAACCGCTTCCGCCAGGAGGTGCGCGCCGCGCTGCGGGTCGGCGGCCAGTGGACCGCGCCGGTACTCGACGCCGACACCGAGGCGCCGGTGCCCTGGGTCGCCACCGGCTACATCGCGGGCCCGGCGCTGCACAGCGTCGTCTCCGGCGACCACGGCCCGCTGCCCGAGCGCTCGGTCCGCATCCTCGCCTCCGGCCTCGCGCACGCGCTGCAGAACATCCACGCGGCCGATCTGATCCACCGTGACCTCAAGCCGTCGAACATCCTGATCACCATCGACGGCCCGCGCGTCATCGACTTCGGCATAGCCCGCGCGCTGGAGACGGTCACCGACGGCGGACTCACGCGCACCGGCGCGCTCGTCGGCTCACCGGGCTTCATGGCCCCCGAGCAGGTGCGCGGCGACCGGGTCACTGCGGCGTGCGACATCTTCTGCCTCGGCTCGGTCCTCGCGTACGCGTCGACCGGCCGCTACCCGTTCGGCTCGGCGGACAGCGGCGTGCACGCGCTGATGTTCCGCATCGCGCAGGAGGAGCCGGATCTGACGGACGTCCCGCAGGAGATGGCCCATCTCGTACGGGACTGTCTCCAGAAGGACCCCGACGAACGGCCGACGCTCACGCAGATCCTGGAGCGCACGGCGGTGGACCCTAGCGACGAGCCCTGGCTGCCGGGTGCGCTGATCGCCCAGCTCGGCCGCCATGCCGTCCAGCTGCTGGAGGTCGAACAGCCGGCCGCGCGCCCCGCCCCGCTCCAGGACCA
Organism: Streptomyces sp. NPDC020681; assembly: GCF_044334895.1. Lineage (NCBI taxonomy): Bacteria > Bacillati > Actinomycetota > Actinomycetes > Kitasatosporales > Streptomycetaceae > Streptomyces > Streptomyces sp. NPDC020681. Next base: position 181,588 of record NZ_JBIRTX010000002.1, read on the forward strand.
GCCCCACACGGTGACGGCTCCCTCGCCGACCCCGCCTCCGGCGCTGATGCCACCACCGCCGCCGCCGTCGTACGGCTACCCGCAGCAGCCGTACCACCAGACCCCGCCGGCCCCGTACTCGATCGCGCCCTACCAGCCTCAGCCCGAGCCACAGAGCAGCAACCGCGGCACGATCGCACTGGTCGCGGTCGCGCTGCTGGTCGCGGTCGCCGCGGGCGGCTCGGTCTATGCCTTCATGGGCGGCGACGACGACAAGAAGTCCTCGTCGTCACCGTCGCCGTCGGTGACCGCGGACGGCACGCCGGGCCCCAAGTCCTCGTCTCCGACGACGCCGTCGGCTTCTCAGACGCCGTCGACCACGCCGTCACCGGATTCCGGCGGCGTCCCGGAGGCGTACGTCGGCACCTGGAAGTCCACGTTCGACACCGCCGACGGCACGAACACGCGCGTCATGACGATCACCCAGGGCACGACCGGCGACCAGGTCATGACGCTCTCCGGCATCGGCCCGAACTACGACTGCCGCTGGTCGGCCACGCTCCGCGCCTCGGGCCCACCGCTCGAACTCGGCCCGACCCAGGTCACGTTCGGCGACGCGACGAAGTGCTCGCCGGGTCAGTGGAGCCGGCTGGACATGCCGGACGGCTCGACGATCGTCCGCGAACTGGTGGGCTCGGGCGGCGCGCCGCTCACGTACACGAAGACGAGCTGAGGCTCAGCCGAGCAGCGCGGACACGGCGTTGCGCAGGAGCAGCGGGTGCACGAACCGGTCCGGGCCGGTCGGCGGAAACCGCCAGGACAGCGGCCAGGTGCGGCCGCGGAGGGCCGGGATCGGGACGAAGCTCACGTGTGACGGGCCCGAATTGAGGCGGGTGACTCCGCGCGGCCAGGGACGGTGGGACGTGCTGCCCGGCGGGACGAGGAAGTAGACGGACCGCCGTCCGTACGCCTCGATGACGACGGGGCCGGGATCGCCTGTCGTCATGCGCTCCATGAGGTCCGCGAGCCGGCGGCCGTCTTCGTCGTCGACGCGTACGGCGTCGAATTGCACGCCCGCCTTACGGAGTTGGAATCCGGAAGCCGGAATCCAATCGAGGTTTAGTTGGCGACTTTGCGTATCCACAAGGACAGTCTGGGTGAGCCTGGCTAGCGTTTTCCATGGCTGCGGTGAGGGCGTCGCGTAGGGGTTGACCTGCGCGGACTCCCTTGATCGTGGGTCGAATTCGGCGGGGACTGGTTGAGACCGGTTGAGTCCGGTTGAGTCGAAATGGTGATCGCTCATGGCACGTGCGGAAAACAAGGAAACGGCGGGTCCGGCGACGCGGCTGGTGGCCCGAGTAGCCCGGGACTGCCGCCTCCGGAGGCAGTGGACGCAGGACCAATTGGGCGCGGAAATCGGGTTCTCCGGGGCGGCGGTGAGCGCGATGGAGACGTGTGCGCAGCCCGCGAGCGACGAGATGCTGGTGGCGCTGGAGAGGGTGCTCGGGGAGGGGATGGGGGTCTTCGAGCAGGCGCGGGAGTTTGTGCGGCTGGACAAGCTGCCCGCGCAGTTCAAGGACTACGCCTTACTGGAGCAGCGGGTGCTGGCGCTGCACCTGTACGCCACGCTCGTGGTGCATGGCCTGTTCCAGACGGAGGCGTATGCGCGGGCGCTGATCGGTGGCGGGTATCCGCCGCTCTCGGAGCAACGGGTTGAAGAGTTGGTCGAGGTCAGGATGTCCCGCAAGGCGCTCTTCGACCGTGAGCCGGTGGCGCTGATCGAACTGGTGCTGGACGAGTCCGTACTGCGCCGCCCGATCGGCAGCGGGGAGATCATGCGCGAGCAACTGCAGCACCTCGCCGAGTGCGCGAAACGGCGCAATGTCACGCTTCAGGTGCTGCCCCTGGACTGTGGGCTGGCAGGCGAATGCGCGGGTGCTCACGGCGAGTTGAACCTGGTGGAAACGCCGGAGCACGACCACCTGATCTACCTGGAGCCACAGGACGAAAGCCTGCTGATCAAGGACCCAGGAAAGGTGAGTACATATGCCCAGCGATATGCGAAGATCCGGGCACAGGCCCTGGGTCCTCGTGAATCGCTGGGCCTCATCGAGCGGTTGGCAGGAGATCAGCAATGAGCACCCTTCGGTGGTTCAAGTCCAGCTACAGCAGCCCCAGCGGCGGCGACTGCATCGAAGTGGCCTTCGACTGGCACAAGTCCTCGTACAGCAGCGACGCTGGCGGCCAGTGCATCGAGGTCGCCCTCTGCCCGCACACCGTCCACGTACGCGACTCCAAGAACCCCGACGGCCCGACCTTCACCGTCGACTCCGCCGCCTGGACGGACTTCCTCGCCTGGGCCCACTGACGTACTCCGGAGGCGCCATGACGATCACTGACGTACCGGGTCCCGCAGGTCTCCCGTTACTTGGCTCGATGTTCGAGCTGAAGCGGGACTCTCTCGGCACCTTCCTCAACGCACATCGCGAGCACGGCGACATCGTCCGCATCACCGCCGGCCCGCCCGGACTGCGGACCGAGCTGTACGCGGTGTTCTCCGCAGACGGAGCTCAGCAGATCCTGGCGACGGAATCCGCCAACTTCCGCAAGGACAACGCCTTTTACCAAGAGGTCCGGGAGTCGTTCGGCAACGGTCTGCTGACCAGCCAGGACGACGACTACCTCCGGCAGCGGCGACTGGTGCAGCCGCTGTTCACACGCCGACGGGTCGACGGGTACGCCGAGGCCGTCACCGCCGAGACCGCGGCGATGCTGTCGACCTGGGCCGAGGCCCCGCACGCCACCGTCGACGTGGTCAACGAGACGACGCGGCTCACGCTGCGGGCCGTCGCCCGCATCCTGTTCGGTACGGACGTCGAGGCCGCCGTCGACGTCGTGGAGCGCTGCTTCCCGGTCATCGGGAGCTACGCGCTCAGCCGCGGCTTCTCCCCCGCCAACCTCCCGCGCAGCTGGCCGACACCGGCCAACCGGCGGGCCGCCGCCGCGACGCAGGAGCTGTACGCGGTGTGCGACCGGATCATTGAACAGCGGCGCGCGGAGGGCGAGTCGGCGAAGGGCGAGGATCTGCTGACGCTCCTCTCGCAGGCCGACAGCGCGGAGGACCGGAGCCTGGACGCGTCCGAGATACGGGACCAGGTACTGGTGTTCCTGCTGGCCGGGCACGAGACGACGGCGACCTCACTGGCGTTCGCGCTGCATCTGCTGGCCCGGCATCCGGAACAGCAGACGCGGGCGCGGGAGGAGGCCGTACGCGTACTGGCCGACCGGTCTCCGGAGGCCGCGGACCTCGATGCGCTGCCGTATCTGACGCAGGTGCTGAAAGAGGCGATGCGGCTCTATCCGGCGGGCCCGGTCATCGGCCGCCGCGCGGTCGCCGCGGCGGAGGTCGGCGGGCACACGATCCCGGCGGGCGCGGACGTGATCGTCGCGCCGTGGGTGACGCACCGGCATCCGGCGTACTGGGACGACCCGGAGCGCTTCGACCCGGAACGCTTCACACCGGAACGGGAGAAGGAACGCCCGCGGTATGCGTGGTTCCCGTTCGGCGGCGGCCCGCGGGCGTGCATCGGCCAGCACTTCTCGATGCTGGAGTCGGTGCTGGCGCTCGGGATGGTCCTGCGGGAGTACGAGCTGACGGCGGTGGACGTCGAGGTCCCGGTCGACACGGGAATCACGCTCAGGGCGGCGGGTCCGACGAGGTGCGTGGTGCGGCGGGTGGACGATCCTGCGTGACGCGGGGGCGCGGGGCCCGGGCGCGATCCGGGCCCCGCGCCGTTCGTTCAGCGCTGTTCGGGCAGCCTGATCGTCCGCACCAGTGGCATGTCCGCGTACAGCTCGGGTTCCACCGTCACCACGGGACGGCCATCCGGCCAGTCCAGGGTCGGGCGGGACAAATGGACTGCGTGACCGAGGCGCCACTCGACCCCGTCACGGATCAGAGCGCCGACCGCGCACACCCCTGAGAAGTCGAGTTCCACGATCTCGGCGGCCGGCAGCGCGCCTACATGCTCCGCGAGGCCCTTGCGCATGCCGTCGGCCGCCGTCAGGCAGAGCGCCGGAACGTACACGTGCCGGGTCGGGCCGTGCTCGGTGTTGGCCATGAACTGCGAGGCCAGCCGGTTTCCCGAGCCCAGGGCAAGGAGTGCGGTCTCGTCGTAGATCACCGCGGTGGATCCGCTCACAGGCTGTCCACGGGCCGACCGGCCTCAAGCTCCTGCCAGACCTTCTCGGCCCTGTCGTGGTCCTCGTCCGTGAGCGTCACGCCGAAGTGCGTCTCGCAGTAGGCCTTGGTCTCCTCGTATCGCTTCCGGAGCTCTTCCTTGGTCGGGGTGGCCTCAGCCAGCTCCGCGAGCAGATCGCGCATCGTCATTCCTCGCTCGCGAGCGAGCACCATGAGCCGGTCACGGACAGCGGGGTCAACCTTGACGGTGGTGTCAGCCATGACGGCAGTATACCTGCGGTATACCACGTCGGGCCGGTCTAACTGGTGGTCACAACGACCTTCTTCCGTTGGGGGGATGTGCCAACTGACTATGCCAGTACCGCGGTTCACTCACTGAGTGGATCGAGAGGGTTCACCCTCCAGGGTGAGCGCCACAGTCATACCCGCGCGTTCACGGCAGCGGGCGGTCGCGTGACACGCGACCGCCCCTTCACCGCGCAAGGCGGTTCGCCCGCCCCGGTGGTGGTGTCAGCAGTACAGGTTGGCGCCTGTCGGGACGCCGAGGATCTGGGTGAAGCGGGTGTAGTTGTTCACGCGGCTCTGTACCTGTGCCGGGTTCTTGCCGTCGCATTCGAGTGAGCCGTTGATGGAGCGGATGGTCTGGCCGAAGCCGGCCTGGTTGACCATGGCGTTGTGCGGGGTCATGGTGCCGGGGCCGTTTTGGGTGTTCCAGTACCAGAGGCCGGTCTTCCAGGCCACGGCCGCGTCCTGCTCGACTCGCCAGGGGTTGTTGAGCAGGTCGATGCCGAGGGCGTCGCCGGCGGCCTTGTAGTTGAAGTTCCAGCTGAGCTGGATGGGCCCGCGGCCGTAGTACGCGGCCTGACCGGCCGGGCAGCCGTAGGGCTGGCTCCAGTCGCAGTAGTGCGGGTAGTTCGCCGTGTTCTGCTCCACGACGTGGACCAGACCGCCCGTCTCGTGGCTGACGTTGGCGAGGAAGGCCGCGGCCTCCTGCTTCTTGACCGTGTCACTGCCGGTGTTCGCGAAGCCCGGGTACGCGCTCAGCGCCGCGGTCAGCCCGCTGTACGTGTAGAACGAATTCCGGCTCGGGAACATCTGGTTGAACTGCGACTCGCTCACCACAAAGCCGGACGGGTTCGGGTCTCCGCCGCCGCTGCAGGTGTGCGGGTTCCAGTACCAGGTGCTGATCGTCGGGTCGTAACCCGGGTTGTCGTGCTCGGCGATGTAGTACTTGCCGTCGGTGTACTTCACGATGTCGCCGGTCCGGTACTGCGTGCCCGCGGCCCAGTTCGGGTGGTTGCAGGTGCCGGGGCCAGGGGTCGAACCGCCGCTGCAGCCGCCTTGGTCGGCCCAGACGTCGGAGGAACCAGGGGTCTCGTTCTGGGTCCACCACTTCGCCGACCAGTTGTGGCCGTTGTACGAGGCCGTCATGCCGCCCGTATAGACGGACGAGGAGTTCCACGCGGTCGCGCAGTCGGCGGCCCGTGCGGTGCCGGGGATTAAGACGGCCAGCCCGATGGCCATCGCGAGTGCGGCGAGCAGAGTGGTCATACGTCTCAGGGTTGTTGCCCGTCTCAGCATGGTGCCCGTCCTTCCGTGGGGGTCGTAGCCCCCTCACGGAAGCGGGATTGGCCTAGACCTGTCAAGGTCTAGACCAAGTACCGTTACGCGATACCGCCACGGAGTGCCCGGCCGGTCCTTCACCGACCTCGTCAAGTGCTGAATAACCGGCGAACGTTGAGCGGCGGAAAGCCCCAACTCCGCGCCCCCGAAGGGAAACCCGCTTACCTTGGCCGCCGTGGAATGGGTCAGCGCCGAAAACATCGTGGCCGTGCTCACCGCCGTGCTCGGCATCCTGGCCTCCGTGGCCGTGCTCTGGTACGAGCGCCGGGTACCGCGGCGTAAACGCATCGGATACCGCGTCCAGTTGGACACTCCCATCGGCAGCGACGTCCGCGCCGGGCGGCCCAACTTCCGGCTCGGGCTGTTCAATGAGGCTCCGGAGATGTCCGACGCCACGCTCGTACTGCTGCGCGTCGAGAACGACGGCTCGCAGAGCATCGCGGGCGACGACTACACCGGACGTGAAGTCCACGGCCTGACCGCGGAGTTCGTCGGACGGACCGTACGAGGCATCGCCGTCACTCAGCCGCCGGGCGCCGAGCATCTGATGGACCACTTCACGCCGGCCGCCGGCATGCGGCACACCGGCAGCACCATCCACATCCCGCGCGTCCCGCTCAACACCGGCCATCACTTCAAACTCCTGGTGCTTCTCAGCGGCGGGCCGGTGGGCGGTGAGGTCAAGGTCACCGGCGGCATACGGGACGGCGAGGTGATGCCGAACCGTGCCATCACGCCGGACGACAAGCCTCCGCTGTTCAGCCGCGCGGCCCGCTGGATCACCGTGCTGCTGACCGTCTGTGTCGTCACGCTCTCCACGATCATCGTCGTACGGGACGACACCCGGCCGCCCATAGGGTGCGCCAGGGGCACGCTCACGCTGACCGGTTCGACGGCCTTCGCGCCGGTCGTGAAGGAGCTGGCGAAGAAGTACGAGAAGGACTGCGACGGCGCCACCGTCATCGTCGACGCACACGGCAGCACCGCGGGCATAAGAGAGCTCGCGAACGCCGGCGAGAACGCTGACGCGGACGACGGCAAGGGCTCACCCGCGCTGATCGCGTTCGCCGACGGACCCAAGCCCGGCGGCTTCCCGCTGCTGCGCGAGAACCGCATCGCCGTCTCCGTCTTCGCCCTTGTCGTCAACGACAAGGTGCCGGTGAAGAACCTGAAGACCGCGGACATACACCGGCTCTACCGCGGCGAGATCAACAACTGGAACCAGCTCGGCGGTCCCAACCTCCCGGTCCTGCTGATCAGCCGGGACGCCAACTCCGGCACGCGCGAGGTCTTCCAGCGCCAGGTGCTGCTGCGGAACGAGCCCGCGAACTCCTCGCGCGACTGCGAGCACAAGGACGACGGCGAGGCGAAGGTCGTCCGCTGCGAACTCGACAGCACGGAACAGGTGCTGAGCACGGTGGCACGGCTGCCCGGAGCGCTCGGCTACAGCGAACTGCGGGCAGGCTCGGGTCTGAAGGGCCTGCACCGCCTGAGCATCGACGGAGCGGCCCCGTCGGTCGACGACATCGGCGAGAGCACGTACCCGTACCGAGGCATCGAGTACGCGTACACGTACGGCCAACCGCCGCTGAACTCACTGGCGTCGAGCTTCCTCGGCTACATGCGGCAGGGCAGCGGCCAGGACGTGATGACGACGCACGGGCACTTGCCGTGCCAGACCCCGAAGGGCTTGAGGATCTGCGGCGAGGGCTGACTGAATGGAGCGCCTGTGGTCGTTCACTCGTTGTCGCCGGACGGCGGCATGCGGGGTGACGATCCGTGGCGAGGCGGTGGGCACTGCGTACAACCTGTCCGATCTGCTGGAGTACTTGCGCCGCGCGTAGCTGCCCGAGGTCGATACTGCGATCGATGATCCGGACCTGATCGAGTGGCGGGGTGGCGGCCCGGACGTATGGCCCGAGCCGACTGGCTGACCGTGCGGCGCTGCTTGTGCTGCTGGTGCGCTGGCAGGAGCGGCTAAAACCTGCCGCTCGGCTGGTCCTGGTGTATATGATCACGCCGCTCGTGTGCGCCTGGCTAGGGGAAACGAATCACCGCGCACCGTGGATCAGCGAACTGGGAGGGGTTACATGCGCATGCGACGTGTCGGTCGGGCACTCATGGTGGCTGCGGCAGCGATCGGAGCAACGGTGTTCGCCAGTGGGCCGGCTTCGGCCTACAACAACGTGAACTGGAACAGCCCGGTGAACACAAACAGCCTGTGGAAGTGCCATACCACCAAGAAACATGGGGAATACGATGTCTACTTCCAGCCCTGCCTCGTGTTCGACGGGCCTGGTAGCACTCATGCTTGGCCGGCCGTTATCGTGTCCAACCGGGACATTGGTCCGGTCTATATCCACGCCACGCTGAACGATAACTTCACCAAGGACGGGCGCGTCGGCTGCAACGGTTCTACCCTGAATTCGGGCCGCGAGGCGGTTTGCTTCGGACAATGGGGACGTATCGTGATTTGCGGCCGCACCACGGTCTACGCAGACCTTTGGGTGGAGTTCCTCCAGCAGCGCAGCACTTCCAAGCATCACGACTACTACCCAGCGGGCGTCTGCTGACCTGACTCACCGTCGCCCCGCCCCGGGTGGGGCGCCGGTGCCGGTCATCGGGAGGCACCGCCGTTCTCGTAGGCGTCGATCAGATGGCGTGCGCCCCTTCACCGTTGACCCGCGCTGGGCACCTCCCGGGACCAGAACTTCGCGTTGAGCGAGACAGGACAGGCGCTGAACGGCCTGTTCCACTCGCCCGACTGCACATGGGTCAATCCGCCCGCCCTCGACTGGATCGCCCACCACAAGCCCTACCAGTGGGAGATGGCGCGCCGCATCGGGCTCACCCTGCCGCGGACCCTGGTCACCAACCGGACAGAGATCGCCCGCCGGTTCATCCAGGAGACGGGCGTCGGCCGCACCGTCTTCAAGGCGTTCATCGCTTCCCCCGACGCCTGGCGGGAGACCCGGCTCGTCCGCACGGAGGACCTGGCATCCCTGGGCGCCGTGCGCTACGCCCCGGTGATCTTCCAGGAGTTCGTGCCGGGGGCCGATCTGCGGGTGACGGTCGTGGGCGACCGTGTCTTCGCTGCCGAGATCGACTCCTCGGAGACCAGCTACCCGGTGGACATGCGGATGGTCGTCCACGAAGCACCCGTACGGCCGGTGACCCTCCCTGCCGCCCTCACCGACTCGCTGCTGCGGTTCATGCGCAGCCTCGGCTTGGTGTACGGCGCCATTGATCTGCGCCGGCGCCCCGACGGGGAGTACGTGTTCTTCGAAGTCAACCCCGCCGGACAGTGGCTGTTCGTGGAGGAGCGGACGGGACTGCCCATCACCGAGGAAGTCGCCTCGCTCCTGTCGCGGCTCGACGGGCGGGAGCCGGAGTCGGCGGCGGTGCGTTCCCTGACGGGCCGGGCGGCATGACCCGTACCGTCGCGGGTTACGTGACCCTGCCACCGGACACACCAACAGGCCCGGCCGCCCGAATTCTTGTGGAGGTCCGCGACGTGTCCCGGGCCGACGCACCCTCGAAAGTGGTGGGGGAGCAGGTCCAGTGGGACGTCCCGTTGGCTCCGGGCGGCCGTGTCGCCTTCAGCGTGGAGGTGCCCGATCTCGACCCCACCGCCTCCTACGGGCTCCGCGTCCACGTCGACGTCACCGGGACGGGAAAGGTGGGAGCGGGGGACCTGCTCAGTACGCAGGCCACCCCGGTCGCGGCGGGGTCAACGGAGGGATTGATCGCCCCCGTGACGGTCGTGTGACATGGCCTGTGAGGGCGCGGTGGCTTCCGTCGTGCGGCGAGGGCGAGTTGCCCGTACGGTGGCTGAGGGGCATTGAGGGACATTCGGCCCACTGGTTGCCGAATTCAACTGCACCGGCATTCCCGTCACGTCAGACGTATGCCGCTGTGCGCGCTCGCACCCGACTCCGAGGGGCTTGAGGAGACACCATGGCCACGTACACCAAGCCTGTCCTTACCACGCAGAGCTTCGCCGAGCTCGTCGACCGGCTGAAGCAGGACGAGAAAGAGCGCCAGAGGGCGATTGAGATCGTGCAGACCCGCGGTCTCCTGGCGTTCGCGGAGGAGTTCTTCCAGCTCAATGAGAAGCAGCGGCAGCGGCTTCTCGGGGTGGCGTCGGACCCGGCGGACGAATTCCGCTGGAAGGCAATCCTGAGCCAGGGCCTCACCGACGGAACACCCATGGCCGTCCAACCTTCGACCCTTGAAATCGACTGCAGCATCGACGTCGTTGTCGATTCCAACGGCACTGTCGAAGTCGACATCAGTTGCGAGATCTAGTCGACCAGCCGTCGAGTCCAGGATCAGCAATCCATAGCCAGAGAGCGGAGGGAACACCGTGACAACCAAAGCCGAAGCACGTAGCCCTGAGGTCGCGACCGAGGACATCCAGCGCCTGACCCGCCTGTCGGAGGAAATCCGCAGCCGACTCGCCGAAATCGCGCTGATCACGGCTCGTGCAGCAGGAGCCGAGCCCCTCAAGGGCCCTGTCCACAAGTACGTTTCCCGCGACGGAGCCAGGAAGCCCGGTGTCCGTGCGGACGCCGGGTCCGGCGACTGGGTGGAGATCATTGACGTGGACGGGTTCGAAGCCTGTTACGGCGTCATCGGTGGAAAGGCTTTCGCAGAGAGCCCGTGCGGCGCGGCCTTGATGTAGCGCAGGCCCGCACCCACGGAGCAAGCGGCACTGAACACCCGCGCGGCGTGCCCGGGCCTACCCGGGAGTGGTGAAGCGGGCCCGCCATAGGTCGCGGAGCAACGCGATCTCGGCCATGTGGTGGATGAGTTCGAGGTTGGCCCCCGACAGCACGGCGATGAATGGCTCGTCGGGGTCGGAGCCGTACGGGTACTGCGAGAAGCCGACCGTGTCGAGCTGCTCGTCGGTGATGGCGGCGACGCTGTCGCGCCAGCGGTCGATCAGCGCCCAGAACCGCTCGAGCCCCGGGTTTGGTGTGCAGCTCGGTGTGCTGCACGTAGACGGTCCCGCTGTATTGGTTGACCGTGTGGTCCGGCAGGGCGGAGGCTCCGTCGCGAAAGGCTCGCCCGATCAGCCGGGCGGCAGCGCCGACCGCGATGAACACCTCAGGCTGCGTTCAGCCCTCGGCCGGCATGACCCGGGTCACCTTGCCCTTGGGGTCGGCGTCCAGGTAGCCGGAGTCGTACTCGTCGCCGATGTAGACGCCGATACCCGCCGGAGTGTCGAACACGTCGTTGGGCTGCCGGATCACGAGGTAGCGCGTGGTCGGCTTCTTCACGTTCAGTTCCTTCTCCGCCTTGGTCAGCAAGGCGGGCAGGACGTCCCAGTCGAAGGCGTCCATGCTGACCGGGAGATCGCCTCCCGACAGCGTGCCCTTCATCGAGTCCTGCGTGACGCCCTGGCCGACCCGGTAGCTGTAGCTGTCGTACTTCGTCCTGCTGCCCTTGACCATCACTTCGGCGGAGATGTACTCCGGGTACACGACGAAGCGGCCCACCTGGTCGGTGCCTGTCTCCGCCTTCAGTTCCTTGATGGCCGCGCGGATGCCGTCCGGTGTCAGCAGGTCTCCCTTGGCCACCGTCTTCGACGGCGTGGGAGTCGGTGTCGGGGTCGGAGCCGACGTCTGCGAGCCGGTGGACGAGGAGCCAGTCGGTGAGTTCGACGCCGCGTCGCCGCCCTTCTTACCGCCGTCCGGCAGCAGGGTCCACACCAGGACGCCGGTCAGCACCATCCCGAGCACGGCCGCCGCAATCGCGGCCTTGCGCCGAGCCGGGCCGGGAGACGGCGTCTGCCGCGTAGGGCCCGCCGGGTACGGCGTCGGGTACGGCGTCGACGTGTAGGGCGTCGCAGGGCCGAACCCGGCCGGAACGGGCGGCGCGGTCGCCGGTGCCTGCGGCGGTGTCAGCGGGTACGACGTGGTCCCGGCAGGACCGCTCGGCGCGGTCGACCTGCCCTGAGCCGCCTGCGCGAGCATCCGGTCGACGGTCTCCGGGTCCGGCCGCGCGGCCGGGTCCTTCACGAGTACGGCGGCCAGCACACCGGCCAGCGCACCGGCATGGCGAGGAGGCGGAAGCTCCTCCCTGAGGACGGCGGCCAAGGTCGCCAGCGTCGTCCCCCGGCGCAGCGGATGGTGCCCCTCGACCGCGACGTACAGCATCATCGCCAGCGACCACAGGTCCGAACCCGGGCCGCCGTCTTCGCCGGAGATGCGCTCGGGCGCCATGTAGTCGGGCGTGCCGATGAGCGAACCGGTCGCGGTCAGCGCGGTCGACTCACGGATCGCCGCGATGCCGAAGTCGGTGAGGACGGGCCGCCCGTCGGGCCGCATCAGGACGTTGGCGGGCTTCACGTCGCGGTGCTGGATGCCGACGTCGTGCGCGGCCCGCAGCGCGGCCAGCACGTCGCGCCCGATCCTGGCAGCCTCGTCGGGCGCCATCGGCCCCTTCTCCAGGCGGTCCTGGAGCGATCCGCCGGTCACCAGCTCCATGACGAGCCACGGGTAGGTGTGCTCGCCGCCGTCCACCACGTGGTGGATGGTCACCACGTTGGGATGCTCGACGCGGGCGAGCGCCTGCGCCTCCCGCAGCACTCTGGCCCGCAGCATCGCCGCGGCCTGCGGGTCGTACTCGGCGAGCCCGGGATCGGGCGGCCGCACCTCCTTGAGAGCCACGGCCCGGTCCAGCACCAGATCGCGCGCTCGCCACACCATGCCCATACCGCCGCCACCGAGCCGCGCCTCCAGCTCGAAGCGCCCGTCGATGACCCGTCTGCCGGATTCCCCGTCGCTCATGGGCGGGAGCCTACGAGGCGCCGCTGACACGGCCCAGCGCAGGTACCTCCCTGGGTTCCCGGCCCGCGCGTCCTACGCTGGCGCGCGTGGATCGCACCGAGGAGCTCGCCGAAGGCGCCGGGCCGTTCACCACCAAGCTGACCTGGCGCAATGCCGACGGCGGGATCGCGGTCTGGGAGTCGCGCGCGGTCCGCAAGCTGGGCGCGCTCACCGTGCGGGCCGAGGAGGACGCCGAGGCCGTCCGGCATCCGGCGGACCGGGAGTCCCTGCGGCGGCTGGCGAGGCTCAACACCGTCGCCGCCGTGGCGTTCACGACCGGCGGCACGCTGTTCGCGCTCGGCGCCGCGTTCGCTCTCACGTCGAGCAGTCCGACGGCAGGCGTGTCGATCTACTTCGCGGGAGGGCTGTTCTTCAACACCGGCGGCTACGCCTCCCTGCTCCAGGCCATCAACGCGCCTCGCCGGCGCGGCGGTTCCGACACGCTGGAGCCCGTCCCGTGGCGGTGGTGGAGCTACGAACCGATGCGGATCGACTGGGTCGGCACGTTCCTGCTGTTCGCCGGGACGCTCGTGTTCGGCGTCAACCTGCTCGACTCGTTCCTTCAGGGGCTGACCTCCCAGCAGACGAACCGGCTGGTCTGGGCGCCCGACGTCGTCGGCTGCGTGCTCTTCCTGATCTCCGGTCAGCTGGCCCTGGCAGAGGTGAACCACGGACGGGTACGCCTGCGCGTGCACGACCTCGGCTGGTGGATCGTGGCCGTCAACCAGCTGGGGTCCGTGCTCTTCATGGTCTCGGCACTGGCGGACTTCACCGTGCCGGGAACAGGCAATCCGGTGAGCGCCGAAGTGGGCAGCTGGGGGACCCTCACGGGCGCGGTGTGCTTTGCCGTCGGCGGCGTACTACAGGCCTTCGAGCACCCCTGAGCGGGCGCGGCACCCGATAAAAGGCCGCCGCGCCCACAACGTGGGTCAGTCCAGGAACGAGTTGATCTCGATCGTCTCCGTACGGCCCGGGCCGACGCCGATCGCCGAGATCGGCGCTCCCGACATCTCCTCCAGCGTCTTCACATAGTCCTGCGCGTTCTTCGGCAGGTCCGCGAAGGTCTTCGCCTTGGTGATGTCCTCCGACCAGCCCGGCAGCATCTCGTAGACCGGCTTCGCGTGGTGGAAGTCGGTCTGCGAGTACGGCAGCTCCTCGACCCGCCTGCCGTCGATCTCGTACGCGACGCAGACCGGGATCTGCTCCCAGCCGGTCAGCACGTCCAGCTTGGTGAGGAAGAAGTCCGTCAGGCCGTTGACCCGGGTCGCGTACCGCGCGATGACCGCGTCGAACCAGCCGCAGCGGCGGTCGCGGCCGGTGGTCACGCCACGCTCGCCGCCGATGCGGCGCAGCGCCTCGCCGTCCTCGTCGAACAGCTCCGTGGGGAACGGGCCGGCGCCGACGCGCGTCGTGTACGCCTTGAGAATGCCGATGACCCGGCTGATCTTCGTCGGGCCGACGCCCGCGCCGGTGCAGGCGCCGCCGGCGGTCGGGTTCGACGACGTCACGAACGGATAGGTGCCGTGGTCGACGTCGAGGAGCGTGCCCTGGCCGCCCTCGAAGAGGACGACCTTGCCCTCGTCGATCGCGTTGTTCAGGATCAGCGTGGTGTCGGCGACGAACGGCTTGATCTGCTCCGCGTACTGGAGCATCTCCTCGACGATCTTGCCGGCCTCGATGGCGCGGCGGTTGTAGACCTTGGCGAGCAGCTGGTTCTTGGACTCCAGCGCCGCCTCGACCTTCTGCTCCAGGATCGACTCGTCGTAGAGGTCCTGGACGCGGATGCCGACGCGGTTGATCTTGTCGGCGTAGGTCGGCCCGATGCCGCGGCCGGTGGTGCCGATCTTCCGCTTGCCGAGGAACCGTTCCGTCACCTTGTCGAGGGTGACGTTGTACGGGGTGATCAAGTGGGCGTTTCCGCTGATCAGCAGCTTGGACGTGTCCACACCCCGCTCGTTGAGCCCGCTCAGCTCGGAGAGCAGGACGGCCGGGTCGACCACCACGCCGTTGCCGATGACCGGGATACATCCCGGCGAGAGGATTCCGGAAGGGAGGAGGTGGAGCGCATACTTCTGGTCGCCGACGACGACCGTGTGGCCGGCGTTGTTGCCGCCCTGATAGCGCACCACATAATCCACGGATCCACCGAGGAGGTCGGTGGCCTTTCCCTTGCCCTCGTCACCCCACTGAGCACCGAGCAGCACAAGTGCGGGCACAGGCGTACACCCCTTCCGGGCGGGGCATGTCCAAGGTCAGGGGGCGTCTGCCGTGCCTGAGTCTGCGGACCGGGTGCCCCGGAATAGACGAAGCCCCTGGCGCAATAGCGCAAGGGGCTCTTGCACAAAGATGCTACCCGAGGAAGGACCGAGGTGTCGGCTCACGACCAGCTGCTGGTGGTCATCGACCCGGTCGCCCGCCGAAGTGACGGCGAGTCCGTGCGGATCGCGAAAGATGTGCTGTGCGGCGGGTCGGAGGCGAAAATCTGTCTTCCGGAGGGACCCGAGGAATTTGCCCGGGCGCTGGCCCGCAGGGGCTCGCGGCGGCCGGTTGTGGTCGGCGACGACCGGGCGCTGCTGCGTGCGGTGATGCTGCTGCACCGGGACCGGTGGCTCGGGGACGGCGCGCTGGGGCTGGTGCCGGTGGGGCCGTCGGTGGACCTCGCGCACTCGCTCGGCGTGCCGCGCGGCGCGGTCGCGGCGGCGCGGGCGGTGCTGGACGGGGTCGTACGCCGACTCGATCTGCTGGAGGACGAGAGCGACGGAGTGGTGCTGGGAGATCTGTCGATCCCGGCGACTCCGCTGCCGGCGAACGGCCACGCGGGCACGTCGGTGTGGGACACCTGCCGCTCGCTGGTCCGCACGCTGGTCCGCCCGGTCCCGCCTGCGGTGATCCGTACGCACCGGCTGCGGGTGGAGGCGGACGGAGTGCTGCTCGCCGACCTGGACCGGGTGGTGGAGGGCGTGACGGTCCGGGCGGACGGGGGCCGCGCGGAGGTCACGGTCCATCCGGGCGCCTCGGCGAGCCCGCTGACGGCCAAGGCCCTCACGGTCACGGTCTCGGGCCCGGACTTCCGCTACCGCGCGGACACACAGATCACGGGCCCGGTCCACACGAGGACCTGGACGCTGCGGCCGGGTGCGTGGGGCCTGACGTTGCCGGCCACGGGAGGGGTGGCCTCGGGCGGCTAGCAAGGCGGCGGCCCGGCCACCGGCCCGGGGGTCAGCCGGGGCCGAAGAGCTTTTCGCGGTGGGTCGTCCAGCGGACCATCATCGCGGCCAGTTCACCCTGGATGAACTCGAAGAACGCGACCGTCTCCGCCAGCCGCCGGCCCGCCGGAGTCTCCGGTCCGAGGGTCACGACGCCCTCGCGCAGAGCGTCGCCCCAGCGCTTGATGATCGCGTCGCGATTGGTCAGCGCCTCGTACCACTGGTTGCTGTGCACGCGATAGCGCTCCCGGCGCGAACCGGGCTCGCGCTCGCGCGAGACCATGTGCTGCTGGGACAGGTAACGCACGGCGCCGGAGACCGCGGCCGGGCTGACCTGGAGCTGTTCGCCGAGTTCGGCGGAGGTCAGCGCTCCGGAGTCGGAGGCGAGCAGGGCCGCGAACACCCGCGCGGGCATGCGCGTCATACCGGCTTCGACGAGCTGCGCGGCAAAGCGCTCCACGAACCGCGAGACCGCCTCGTCGTCCCTCGCCGCGCCGCCGCTCGCCTTCTCGGCCATCTCCGTCATCCCCTGATCATCTCCCCTGCTCACGGCCTCCGGGTCGACTTTATACGCTTCCTTAACTTCACAAGTTTCTGAAAGAAGCGTACGTTCTGAACCATGACGAAGGCAATCACCGTCGCCGGACTGCACAAGTCGTTCGGCCGGACACACGCCCTGGACGGCCTCGACCTCGCCGTCGAGACCGGTGAAGTACACGGCTTCCTCGGCCCCAACGGCGCCGGGAAGTCCACCACCATCCGGGTCCTCCTCGGACTGCTGCGCGCCGACTCCGGCGCCGCACAACTCCTCGGCCGTGACCCGTGGAACGACGCGGTCGAGCTGCACCGCCGTATCGCCTACGTGCCCGGCGACGTCACTCTGTGGCGCAACCTCTCCGGAGGCGAGGTCATCGATCTGTACGGGCGGCTCCATGATGGGGGCCGCGCGAAGCGCGTCAGGCAGGGTGGTGGTGGGCGACGGGCGGGAGGCCTGGACAAGGCCCGGCGCGCGGATCTCGTCGAGCGCTTCGAGCTCGACCCGACGAAGAAGGGGCGCACCTACTCCAAGGGCAACCGCCAGAAGGTCGCCCTGGTCGCCGCCTTCGCCTCCGACGTCGATCTGCTGATCCTCGACGAGCCCACCTCCGGACTCGACCCGCTGATGGAAGAGGTCTTCCAGAGCTGCGTCGATCAGGAGCGCGACCGCGGCCGCACCGTCCTGCTCTCCAGCCATGTGCTCAGCGAGGTCGAGGCGCTGTGCGACCGGGTGAGCATCATTCGCAAGGGCCGGACCGTGGAGACCGGTTCGCTCGCGGACCTGCGGCATCTGACCCGTACGAGCGTCACCGCCGAGCTCGCCGGGACGCCGAACGGCCTCGCGCACCTGCCCGGCGTGTACGACGTCGAGGTGCAGGGCAGGCGCGTCAGGCTCCAGGTCGACACGGACAAGCTGGACGCGGTGCTGCGGTCGCTCACCGAGTCCGGCGTGCGGTCGCTGACCAGCACGCCGCCCACTCTGGAGGAGCTGTTCCTCCGGCACTACGCACCCGACGAGGCGATGTCCCGATGACCGCCGTCGCCACGACCGCGGCGTACGCACCGCGGACCGGCGGCTCCCGTCCGCTGGCCGGCACCGGCGCGCTGCTCAGGCTCGCGCTGCGCCGCGACCGGGTCATGATGCCGATCTGGGTTCTGGTCGTCGGCGGCACGATCGCCGCGGCCCCGAACTCCCTCAAGACCCTGTACGAAACCGCGGCGGACCGCTCCGAGCTCGCCCGGTCGATGTCCTCCAACGGCTCGCTGCGCGCCCTGTACGGGCCGGTGTTCAGCGACTCCATCGGCGGCATCACGGCCTGGCGGTACGTCACCTTCGGCGCGCTGCTGGCCGCGATCATGAGCCTGATCATCGTGATCCGGCACACCCGCGAGGAGGAGGAGACCGGCCGCCAGGAACTGCTGTCCGCGGCCATGGTGGGCCGCAGGGCCCCGCTGACCGCGGCGCTGCTCGCGGCGTTCGTCGCCAACGCCGGGCTCGCCCTGGTCATCGCTGCCGGACTCGGCGGCGAGGGCGGCAGTGGCGCGCTCGCGCTCGGCCTCGTCATCGGCGGCGTCGGCATGCTCTTCGCCACCATGGCGGGCATCGTCGCCCAGCTCACCGAGAGCGCCCGGCTCGCCAAGGGACTGACGGGCGGGGTGCTCGGCCTCGCGTTCGTACTGCGTGCGGCGGGCGACGCCGGCGCCAACGACGGCTCCTCCGTGCTGACCTGGATCTCGCCGGTCGGCTGGGCCGAGAACATGCGGTCCTTCGCCGACGAACGCTGGTGGGTGCTGCTGCTGTTCGCCACAGCGATCGTCGCCCAGGGCGCCGTCGCCTTCACGCTCGCCGGACGGCGCGACATCGGCATGAGCTTCCTGCCGACCCGGCCCGGCCCGGCGGCGGGCAGGCTGGCAACGGCCGGAGGGCTCGCCTGGCGGCTCCAGCGCGGCAGCGTGCTGGGCTGGGGCATCGGCTTCTTCGCCTCCGGCGTGATGTTCGGCGGCATGGCGGAGGCCGCGACCGACCTCGTCGGCGACAGCGAGAACACCCGCGAGATCTTCGAGCGCATGGGCGGACAGTCCGGCCTCACCCAGGCCTTCCTGGCGGCGATGGTCGGCATGCTCGGCATGGTCGCGGCGCTGTACATCGTCCAGGCGGTGCTCCGGCTCAACAGCGAGGAGACCAGCCAGCGCGCCGAACCGATCCTGGCCAACGCGGTCGGCCGGATCCGCTGGGCGGCCGGCCACCTGGTCATCGCCTTCGGCGGCGCGGCCGTGCTGATGCTGCTCGGCGGCCTCGGCCTCACCATCGGCTACGGCAAGGAACTCGGCCCCATCCTCGGCGGCTCGCTGGTCCAGCTGGCGGCGGTCTGGGTGATCGGCGGTCTGGCGGTGCTGCTGCACGGCGCCTTCCCAAAGGCCGCGGTGGCGGCGTGGGCGGTCGCGGGCATCTCGCTCGGACTCGGCTGGATCGGTCCGGCGCTGGACCTGCCGCAGTCGGTGATGAACCTGTCGCCGTTCGAGCACCTGCCGTCGCTGCCGGGCACCCAGATGCAGTGGGGGCCGGTGCTGCTGCTGACGGCAGTGGCGGGGGTGCTGGTGGCGGCGGGTCTTGCGGGCCTGCGCAGGCGGGACCTCCAGACCTGACCGGAGCGGGTCTCAGAGCTCGACGATGAGCTCCTGGAGCCCGCGGATCACGAAGTTCGGCTTGCGCTCCGGCTCCTCGGCGAGCCGGAGCGTCGGCGCGCGGTCCAGCAACGCGCCCAGGGACGCGGCCAGTTCGATCCGCGCGAGTGGTGCGCCGATGCAGTAGTGGATGCCCGCGCTGAAGGAGATGTGCGGGTTGTCCTGCCGGGACAGGTCGAGCGTGTCCGGGCGGTCGAAGACGTCGGGGTCGCGGTTGGCGGAGCCGAAGAGGAGGGCCACCTCGGAGCCGCGGGGGACGTTTGTCCCGTCGATCTCGATGTCGTCGAGGACCCAGCGTTCGAAGAGCTGGAGCGGGGTGTCGTACCGCATCAGCTCCTCCACAGCTGTGGACAGCATCGAGCGGTCGGCGCGCAGGGCGGCGAGCTGCCCGGGGTGGCGGAAGAGCGCGTACCAGCCGTTCACGGTGGCGTTGACGGTCGCCTCGTGCCCGGCGTTCAGCAGCAGCACACAGGTGGAGATCATCTCCTGCTCGGAGAGCCGCTCGCCTTCGTCGTACGCGGCGATCAGACCCGAGATCAGGTCGTCGCCGGGTTCCTTGCGGCGGGCGGCGATCAACTCGCGCAGATACGCGGAGAATTCGACCGACGCGGTGACTGCCTTCGCCGCGGTCTCCTCCGGAGGGTTCAGCTCGTACATCCCGCAGATGTCCGCGGACCAGGGCCGCAGCTGGGCACGGTCGGACTCGGGAATCCCGAGCATCTCGGCGATCACGGCGACGGGCAGCGGCTCGGCGACGGTGCTCAGCAGATCACCGCCGCCGTCCGCGACCAGCCGGCCCACAAGCTCGCCGGCCAGCCCGTGGACGTACGGCCGCAGCCTGTCGACGGTGCGCGGAGTGAACGCCTTCGACACGAGCCGCCGGATACGGGGGTGGTCCGGCGGCTCCATGTCCAGCATCCCGTGGTCATTGAGCACATGAAACGGCTCGTGCGCGGGAGGCGGGGCGGTGCGTCCGAACTCCTCGTGCGTGAACCGATGCAGATAGGTCCGTCCCAGCCGACGGTCCCGCAGGAGCGCGGAGACATCCACGTGGTGCGGGACCAGCCACTGGCGGGTGGGCTCGAACCAGTGGACCCGGCCGCGGGCACGGAGCTCGGCGTACGCGGGGTACGGGTCGGCGAGGAAGCCGGGTGACCAGGGGTCGAACGTCTCTGCCATAGCTGGACGCTACCTGCAGGAGCGCTCTCGCCCCACCCCTCGGTGTCAGTCCTCCCGCCGCGCGGCCGCGTCCTCCTGCAAGTACGCGGAGATCATCGCGAGGTCGTTGGCGATGTCCAGGACGCCGTTGACATCGGTCGTCGGTGTGGAGGCCCCGTTGACTCCGGCGAAGAAGACGTCGAAACGGCCGTTGCCCTTGTCCAGATAGCCGGCGATCGTGATGGCGCCGACGGCCAGCCGGTTGTTGAGCGCGTCCAGCCCGACGGCCGCGCCGGTCTTGGCGAACACCTTGCCGCGCGCGGGGCAGTCGGTGCAGTTGTCGGCCAGCAGTCCGTCGACGCCGAGGATGGGCAGCGCGTTCCGGAAGACCTCCGCCTCGGGCGTGCGATGCCAGTACGTCAGCATCTGCACCACGGCCTTGGGTGTGGTCCGGTCGACGGGGTTGCCGCCACGGCCGTCCAGGAGCTGCACCTGCTTGCGGTCGACGCCCGCGCGGTCCAGGAAGTCGGCCAGCACCGGGAAGCCGTCCATGCAGTCCTTGCTGCCCTTCGCGACCGCCATCAGGCAGATGGCGAGGTTGCCGCCCAGGTTGTGGCTGACCTTGAAGATGAGCTTGGCGTACTGGGCGTACGGCGGAGAGGTGAACAGAGCCACGCGCGGCCGGCCCCGGTACGAGCCGGGGAGCTGACCGACCGGGTTGGCACCGGTCGGATTCGCGGTCACCGCCACGCCGGCCCGCCCCAGCGCCTCGATCAGCGCGGTGCGACCGAAGGCCGCCGGATCGGTGATGGGCGACACCTTCAGGGCCGATTCGGAGCCGGCCGCGATGGTGCCGGACAACTGGATCCGCGTGCCGTTCTCGGAGGTCGTCACCTCGATGTCGGTCGGCTCCCCCGCCGCCACGGTCCGCACGGTCGACGTGACGCGGTACGGGGCCACCTGCGGCCGCCAGTCCAGCCGCGCGAGCGCGCCCGGGCGGGCGCCGGGCGTGGTCAGCAGGTCGATGAGATTGTCGTTGATGATCAGCGGGGTCGGGACGGGGTCGAAGACCGGCTCGGGCTGGAAGAGCCGGTTGTCGACGATCACGTTCCCGTCGACGCGGGTGATGCCGGAGTTCCGAACCTGCCGGGCGATCTGGTTGATCCCGGCGAGCGGGTTCTCCGGGGTGAGCGTGGCTCCGGGGAAGGAGTTGGCGTACGTGTGGTCGAGGTCGGTGTAGTCGACCGTGCCGTCGGGGCGGGTCCTGCCACCCATGGTCAGGTCGCCCTGTGCGACGAGGTCGAGATCGCCGTCCAGGGTGCTCCCGCGCCGCTCGCCGACCGCGTAGACCGGCGTCCGGAAACGGTGGTCGCCGCCGAGGGTGTTCCACGCTCCGGAGGTGCCGAACAGCTTGGCCACCGACCCGGGAATGAAGAACTGCTCCGCGAACTGGCTGTGGACGACCCGCCCGCTGTCCGGGTCCTGCTGGAGCAGGCCCCACTGGGCGTTGGGGTAGTCGGGCTTCTGCATGATCTGCGTGATGCGCGGGTCGAGCCGCTCCGAACCGCCGTCCTCGGACGCTGCCGTGCCCGCCGTGAGGGGCACGAGCAGCAGGGCGGTGATTCCGGCGACAACGCGGCGCCGGAACGATCCGGAGTTCTTTCCTCGCATCACGCAATGCCCCGTTCGTCGCACCGGTGTCCTGCCCATGCGTCAGGTATGAACCGGGTGCGGCTGCGGGTGTGCCCGGCGCGGACGGTTGTCGCCCGATCGGCACAGCGCATTCCCCGGAATGCGCTGTGAGAACGTCAGCCGGGTGTCACCAGGCGTGCCTCGTACGCGAAGACCGCGGCCTGCGTCCTGTCCCGCAGGCCCAGCTTCACCAGCACCCGGCTCACATGCGTCTTGATCGTCGACTCCGCCACCACCAGGTGCGACGCGATCTCCGCGTTCGACAGGCCCTGGGCGATCAGCACCAGCACCTCCGTCTCACGCTCCGTCAGGTCGCCGATCTGAGCCAGCGCCGGCTGCCTCGGGTTCTGGGAGAGCTTGGAGAACTCCGTGATCAGGCGGCGCGTCACCGTCGGGGCCAGGAGCGCCTCGCCCGCGGCCACCACCCGGACCCCGTCCGCCAGTTGGCGCGCCGACGCATCCTTCAGGAGGAAGCCGGACGCTCCCGCCCGCAGCGCCTGGTAGACGTACTCGTCCAGGTCGAAGGTGGTCAGCACCAGCACCTTCGAGTCGCCGTGCGACGCGACGATCTCCCGCGTCGCCTCGATGCCGTTGAGTTCCGGCATGCGGATGTCCATCAGGACCACGTCCGGCGCGAGTTCGGCGACCTTGGTGACCGCCTCGCGGCCGTTCACCGCCTCGCCGATGACCTCGATGTCGGGCATCGCGTTCAGCAGGACCGAGAAGCCCTCGCGGACCATGACCTGGTCGTCGACGACAAGAACGCGGATCGTCATGACGGCTCCTCCGTGGTGGTGACGGTCTCGGTGGCGGCGGCCACCGGGATGAACGCGGTCACCTCGTACCCGCCGTCCGCCGTCGGCTCCGCCGTCATCTCGCCGTTGAGCATCGTCACCCGCTCCCGCATGCCCGTGATGCCGTGGCCCGCGCCCGGTGACGGCTTGACCAGGCCCTGCGGCGGCGTGTTCACGATCCGCAGGCCGAGTCCGCCGAGCACGTACGAGACCTCGACCTTCGCCGACGCGCCCGGCGCATGGCGCAGTGCGTTGCTGAGCGCCTCCTGGACGATCCGGTACGCCGAGAGCTCGACGCCCTGCGGCAGCGGCCGGACCGCGCCGGTGATCGTCTTCTCCGCCTGCAGGCCCGCGTCGCGGACGTTGCCGAGCAGGTTGTCGAGGTCGTCGAGCACCGGCTGCGGAGCGTCCGGGGCCTGGTAGTCCTCGGCCCGTACGACTCCGAGGATGCGGCGCAACTCGGTCAGCGCGGCCACCGCGTTCTCCCGGATCGTGGCGAACGCCCGCTCCAGCTCCGGTGGCGGGTTCTCGACCCGGTACGGCGCGGCCTCCGCCTGGATCGCCACCACCGACATGTGGTGGGCCACCACATCGTGGAGTTCACGGGCGATCGTGGTGCGCTCCTCCAGCAGCGTGCGCTTGTCGCGCTCGACGGCCGTGACGGTCTGCTGGGCCGCGACCTCCTCCTTGGCCTCGCGGCGCACCTGCCACACGGTCACCACGAGCAGGACCAGCGCGGAAACGAAGAGCATCTCGGGAACGTTGGCGCTGCTGCCCTGGGAGAGCATGACCTCCGCGAGCAGGCCGTACGCGGCGGTGAGCAGCCACATCCAGGCCGCGGTGCGCGGCCGGGTCCGCATCGCCACCAGGGTCATCACCGCCAGGTGCGACACAAAACTGCTGGGCGCCCATGGCCAGTCGTCCGAGTAGCCCGAAGCGACGCTGACGACCGGCGTCGACGCCATCGAGAGCCACCAGGCACCGACGGGCCTGAGCAGCGTCATCAGCACGGCCGCCGCCGGCGCGAACCCGAGCAGCACCAACGCCGCGCCGGCGCCCACGTCGCCGGCGGCGGTCGCCAGAAGCATCGTGAACAGCGCCAGGACGACGACCGCGGCGTGCGGCATCCAGGCCGCCCAGTCGCGTATCCGGCCCGGGAGCCGCCGGGTGATCGGCCCGTCAGTGCGCCTCCGCGGCAGCGGCCGGTAGGCGAAGGCATCGGTGAACAGGTCCTCGCGGAGGCCGCTCAGGGCGCCCACGGCCAGGCGGTACTCAGGGCTGCGGTTCATCTCGGTCACGTACAGAACGGTAAGCGGACGGACGGACGCGGTCGTCAGCATCGCTGCGGATCCTGCCGCGTCCGTCCTGAGTACTACCTGCCGCTACCTGCGGTACTTCCTGGTCGGGCCGCACTTCTCAGGGGCGGAAAGCGTCCCCGTGCTCCGCCGCCCACTCCGTGAAACTCCGCGCCGGCCGTCCGGTGACCTTCCGCACGGTGTCCGCGACGGTCCGGCCGACGAGCGGCGTGTTTCCGTACGCCTCCAGCAGGAAGCCGATCACGTCCTCCTGCAGGCCCGAGGCCCGCCACTGCTCCACCGCCTCGGCCTCGGTCAGCTCGACGAGCGCGATGTCCTTGCCCCGGGCCTTCGCGAGGGTGCCGACCTTGTCCTGCATGGTCAGCACCTCGGGCCCGGTGATCACATACGCCTGGCCGCCGTGACCGTCCTCGGTGAGCGCGACCGCGGTGACCGCGCCGATGTCCGCTTCGTGGACCATCGCGCTGAGCCGGCCGACAAACGGCTCGCGCACCTCGTCGGCGATGCGGATGCCGTCCGCCCACTCCAGCGCGTTCGACATGAACTCGACCGGCATGACCACGGTCCACGCGATGTCACCTGCTCGTACGGCGTCCTCCAGCGCACTCGGGCCGCCGCCGTGCAGCACGGTGATCCTGCGTACGCCCGCCTCCCGCGCGAGCTGAACGATCCGCGGTCCGCTCTCCAGCGGCGCGAAGTACGGGCCGCCGAAGGTGATCAGATGCAGACCGGTGACGCCTTCGAGTGCGGCGGCGAGCGTGTCGGGCTCGGTGAGATCGCCCTGGACGACCTCGACGCCGGCGGGGAAGTCCGCCTTGGCGGGGTCACGGGTGAGGGCACGGACGGAGTGTCCACGGCGGAGAAGCTCCGCGACTACCTGGCGGCCAACGGTTCCGGTTGCTCCGGTCACGAGATTCGTCATGGGAAGAACGTAGAAGGGCTTGCGGTCAGCTTCTGTCCGCAAGCCGGAGCCTCTTCAGGACGCGAGCCGCCTTCAGAACGCGAGCTGCGCGATCTCCTCCGCCACCACCGCGCAGGCGTCCGCCGCCGGGTCGATCAGCGGAAAGTGCCCGACTTCTTCGAGGAGGGTCAGCCCGACGGTCTCTCCGGCCTTCGCCGCGGCGTCGACGTACGCCTCCGAGACGGCGTACGGCACGACGATGTCGTCACGTCCCTGAACCACCGCCGTCGCGATACCGGTCGGCAGCAGCGCCGCCGGATCCGTGTGCGCGCTGCGCGCCGAGAACTCCGCCTCCGGGCCGAGGAGTTGGCGCACCGCGCCGCCGCACACGTCGAGCTCCACGGCCTGCGCGAAGTCCGCGATCGGCGCGAGCGCGACCACGCCGCGCAGCGCGGGCGGCGCGGGCAGCCGCCACGGCGAGCCGACGGGCAGGACATGTCGGGCCGAGGCCCACAGCGCGAGATGGCCGCCGGCGGAGTGGCCGGTCACCACCATGCGCCGTACGTCGGCCGCCGGCAGCGCCTCCCGCGCAAGACCCGGCAGCGCGTCCATGACGGCGGCGATGTCGTCGAAGGTCTCCGGCCACCGGCCGGCGGGCTGCCCGCCGCCCTGCTGCGGAATCTCGGTGCCGCGCCGGTACTCGACATTGGCGACCGCGAGCCCGCGCCTGGCCAGGAAGTCCGCGAAGGGAGTCACATGCCGCCGGTCGTAGGCCGCGCGCCAGGCGCCGCCGTGCAGCAGGACGACCAGCGGCACACCGGTCTGTCCGCCGCGCGGCGCGTAGAAGTCGACGACCTGGTCCGGATGCTCGCCGTACGCGGCCGATGCGTCCGGCGCGACGGCGGGATGCGAAAAAGCCGACTCGGCCTCGGCGGCATCACGGGCGACGGGGTCCGGCATGCGGTTCCAACCTTCCTTGGGGCCTGTCCGGCCGGTCCTGCCGGGCTCGCGTGCCCTGGCACGCACATCTGCCGCGTTGTCGTCGGTCGCCATGGCTCCGCCATGACTCCCTCCTCCGCCTTGCAGCTGCACGCACCAGACCCCGCTCACTGATCCGGCCTGTCCGGCCGGACAGGCCCTCACAGTCGCGTAGTTGACCTGACCAGCGGGGACGGTACCAGTCCCCGCAGGTGCGGCCTTCGGCCGCGTGGCCTCGAACTCCCTGGTGCAGTCCGGGGAGTCCGAGGCACGCGTCCGGCCGGAGGCCCTACGCGGTGTCCGGCGCCAGGACGGCCGCCAGTACCGCCGCCGCGCGCTCCGCGTCCGCGAAGCCCACATACAGCGGTGTGAATCCGAAGCGCAGCACGTCCGGCCTGCGCAGATCCCCGACCACGCCCTGCTTGATCAGCTTCTCCATCACGGCCGGAGCGTCCGCGCACCGCAGCGCGACCTGGCTGCCGCGCTCGGCATGCTCCGCGGGCGTCAGCGAAGTGACGCTGCCGCGAGGCACATACGCCTCGACGCACTCCAGGAAGAAGTCCGTCAGCGCCAGGCTCTTCGCCCGTACGGAGTCGACCGAGACCCCGTCCCAGACGTCGAGCGCCGCCTCCAGCGCGAGCATGGACAGGATGTCCGGCGTGCCGACCCGGCCCCGGATCGCGCCGTCGGCCGCCGCAAACCCGCCGGTCATCGCGAACGGGTCCACATGCGAGTTCCAGCCCGGCAGCGGGGAGTCGAACGCCTGCTGATGGCGCTCGGCCACGTACAGATACGCCGGTGAACCCGGGCCGCCGTTCAGGTACTTGTAGGTGCAGCCGACCGCCAGGTCCACGCCGTGCCCGTCCACGCCGACCGGCAGCGCGCCCGCGCTGTGGCACAGGTCCCAGACCGCGAGCGCGCCGGCCTCGTGGATCGCCGCCGTCAGCGACGGCAGGTCGTGGAGCCGGCCCGTGCGGTAGTCGACATGGTTGACCAGCGCGACGGCGGTCTGCGGGCCGAGCGCGGACGGCAGGTCGGCCGGCGCGACCGGGACCAGCCTGCGGCCGGTCATCCGGGCCGCGGACTCGGCGATGTAGCCGTCCGTCGGGAACGTCGTGGCGTCGACCACGATGTCCGTACGCGACTCGTCCGCGTTCAGCCGGACCGCGCCGACAACCGCCTTGAACACATTGACGCTGGTGGAGTCGCCGACCACCACCTGGCCCGGCGCGGCGCCGATCAGCGGTGCGATCCGGTCGCCGATCCGCTCCGGCGCGGTCCACCAGCCGCTCTCGTCCCAGGAACGGATCCGCAGCTCGCCCCACTGCCGGTTCACCACGTCGGCGACCCGGCCCGGCACATGCGCGGGCAGCGCGCCCAGCGAGTTCCCGTCCAGGTAAACAGTGTCATCGAGGGCGAACAGCTTGCGCAGTCCGGCCAGTTCGTCTGCGGCGTCCAGCGCCGCGGCCCGTGCGGCCAGGGACTCAGACATGGCTGCGCGCCGTCCACAGCTCGGGGAAGACGTTCTTACGGGCCCGCTTCTCCAGCCAGGCCACGCCCGCCGAACCACCGGTGCCCGACTTCGAGCCCATGGCCCGCCGGGTCGCCGACAGATGGTCGTTGCGCCATCGCCACACCAGCTCGCCGACATCGGTCAACGCCTCGCCGAGCCGCACCAGTTCGGAGTTCTGGTCCTTCTCGCCGTAGACCGCGGCCCAGACCTGCTCGATCTCGGCCGACGGCTCGTACCGCTGCGAGAGATCGCGGTCGAGCACCGCCTGCGGGACGGCAAGACCGCGGCGTGCCAGCAGCCGCAGCACCTCGTCGTACAGGCTCGGCTCCTGCAGCGCCTTCTCCAGCTCCGCGTACACGCGCGGCGCACCGCGGTGCGGCACCAGCATCGACGCCGACTTCTCGCCGAGCAGGAACTCCATCCGGCGGTACATCGCGGACTGGAATCCGGAGCCCTCGCCGAGCGCGCTGCGGTACGAGTTGAACTGCGCGGGCGTCAGATGGGCGAGCGGCTTCCACGAGGCGTTCAGCGCCTCCAGCTCCCGCACCGACCGCTTCAGTGCGTCCATCGCCACCTGCACCTTGTCCTCGCGCAGGGCGCTGGTCGCGGTCTCCCACTCGTGGACGATGACCGTGAACCACAGCTCCATCACCTGCGTGGTGACCAGGAAGACCATCTCGCCCGGGTCGTCCGAGAGCGGATGCTGGAGATGGGTCAGGACGTCCGCCTGGACGTAGTCCTCGTACGGAGTGGTGCCCGCGAAATCAAAGTTCGGGGCCGCGTCATCAGACATTGCTGTCTCCTCAGACGTGTCCGGGTAGCGGTCCGCCCCTTCCTGTTGGTGTGGGAGCCCCGGTCCCCACCCGCATCATAAGCCGCGGATCAGCCGACGGCCGGACCTGTGAGATACGTCCCGTCCTTGCCGTACGGCCAGGCATTGGAACGGCAGCCGTCGAGCCCCTTGATCTGCTGCATCATCACCGGCGCGGGCCTTCCGGGACCCGGACAGCCCAGGTGCTCGCGGATGCCGATCTCGTGGCCGATCTCGTGGTTGATGATCAGGTGCCGGTACTCGGCGGGCGTCCCGTCGAACGTCGGCGAGCCCAGCGTCCAGCGGCGCAGATTCACCACGACACCTTCGCCCGTCTCGCAGTTCAGCTCGCCGCCGGTGTCGAGGCCCTGCTTGCGGCAGAGCGCGTCCGCGGTGTCCGGAGTGGCGATCCTGATCACGAAGTCGGCGTCGCCCGGACCGCCGGAGCCGCCGGTGTCGCCGGTGTCGCCGGAGACCAGCTGGAAGGTGCCGCGGCCGTGCGCGGCCCAGCTCTGCGGATGCGCGAGGATCTTGTGGATCTCGGCCGCCGCGGTGTTCGCGGAGAGGCCGGTGCCGTCCTCGACCTGGACGCGGTAGCGGCGCAGAGGGCCGGAGCCGACCGGATCGCGGGAGGTCTCGGCGGTGGTGAAGGTGCGGTCACCGGAGGAAGGGACGCCGTCGTCCGGCGCGGACTTGTCCGAAGACCCGTGCCATTGCGCGAGCGCACCGCCGACGAGCAGGAGTGCGGCAACTGCCGTGCCGAAAAGCACCATTGGGTTCCGGGCCGGCTGCTTGCGGCCCGCGTGTTTCCGGGCCTGTTTTCGTGCTTCTTTCAGGGCCAC
Source organism: Streptomyces sp. NPDC020681 (assembly GCF_044334895.1). Lineage (NCBI taxonomy): Bacteria > Bacillati > Actinomycetota > Actinomycetes > Kitasatosporales > Streptomycetaceae > Streptomyces > Streptomyces sp. NPDC020681. The sequence continues at coordinate 210,657 of NZ_JBIRTX010000002.1, forward strand.
ACGACTCTCCTGTTGCTCCAGTGACGGCCGAAGGCCCGTACCGCTCGTACAGACGAGCGATACGGGCCTCAGGTTCAGTCCTGGATCAAGTGAGCCCTGGATCAGCTGAGCGTGTCCGCGGCGGTCTCGGAGGAGTCGCGGAGGAACTTCGAGCAGCGCTCGTACTCCTCCTGCTCGCCGATGGACTGCGCGGCGCGGGCGAGCGCGTGCAGGGCGCGCAGGAAGCCGCGGTTCGGCTCGTGCTCCCACGGCACCGGGCCGTGGCCCTTCCAGCCGCTGCGGCGCAGCGCGTCGAGGCCGCGGTGGTAGCCGGTTCGCGCATAGGCGTACGACTCCACGACACGGCCGTTCTCGAAGGCGTCGTCGGCGAGCCGGGCCCAGGCCAGGGAGGAGGTCGGGTACTTGGCGGCGACATCGGCCGGAGCCGTCCCGGCCGCGAGCAGCTCACGCGGCTCGGGGTCGTCGGGCAGGTGGGTCGGGGGCGGTCCCCCCAGCAGATTTTCATGGATGGCCATGGGTTCCAGTGTCACAGGTCGGTGCGGAATCCGTGGAAGCGGTACGGGGGGTGTACGCCGGAGGCGATCATCCTTTTTCATGGGGAGGATGAGGGGTGCGGGGAAGGCTGCGGTGGCGGGGGCGGTGCTCTTAGCGGGCCTGCTGGCGGGTTGCGGCGACCGGGGAGAGTCCGGCCGAGACGAGTCCTGGCGTGCGCCGACGACGCCACCGTCGCTCTCGCCGCCGGCCACACCGTCGGCCACGTCCACCAGCGCCTCTCCGTCCGCGTCCGCTTCCGCTTCCGCTTCCGTTTCCGGGACGGCCTCGCCGTCGGGCAGCGCGACGGCCACAGGTCCGGCGACGACGCCGGGCCGCCCCACCGCCACCGGCGGCTCCGGCGGCTCCGGCGGCGGCCACGGGAGTGGCGGTGCAGGCGGGACCGGCGGCGAGCCGGAGCCGCCCGTCGCGCCCCCGCCGCCTTCCCAGGAGGCGCCCGCCGGCGGCACGGACGGCTTCCCGTACGACGGCAACCTCTGCTCGTCCGCCGACCACGGCCCGTACCTCCAGGTCCTCGGCGGCTCCGGCTCCGGCAGCACGGCCAAGGTCACCGCGCGGGAGGGCCGCTTCAGCTGCGACGGGGACGAGCCGCGCTGGAAGGCAACGGGCGGGACGACGACGTACCCGCTGAACCCGCAGGCGCACATCACGGTGACGACGCCGTTTGTGAAGGCGGGGCAGCGGAAGGCGATCGGCTCTGCCGAGTTCCTGTCGAAGGTGAACGCGGCCGCCAAGAACCGGGTCCTGGTCTTCCACTACCAGACGGACCCGGAACAGCTCTGGATCTTCAACCAGATCGACCCGGCGCAGTACTAGCGGTACGGGGAGGGGAGGACTAGGCCGTACTGGGCCCGGGCCGCGGCTCGCCGGCCGGCCCCGCCCGTTCCGGCGCAGTCTCCAGCGGTGGCGCGACCACCCCGCAGTTCACCCTGCACTCCGGCCGCGGCCGTCCGACCTCCAGGGCCGGGCGGCGGACCGACGACCACGCGATCAGCGACCCGAGCAGCAGAATCCCCGCACACATCGGCATCGCCCGGCGGAACGTCTCGTTGAACTCCGTCGCCGAGCGGTACGCCTCCGGGCCCATTCCGGCCAGCAGCGGCAGCGCCGCCACCGCGATCAGACCGGCCGCGCGGGCCGCCGCGTTGTTGATGCCGCTCGCGAGACCCGCCCGCGCGGTCTCCACCGACGCGAGCACCGTCGCGGTCAGCGGCGCGACCAGGGTCACCATGCCGAGGCCCATCACCAGCAGCGCGGGCAGCACATCGGCCAGATACGACGCGTCCTCGCCGACGCGCAGCATCAGCAGCATGCCCGCGGCGCAGAACAACGGCCCCACCGTGAGAGGAATCCGTGGCCCGATCCGCTCACCCAGCTCTCCCGACTTCGCCGAGAACAGCAGCATCAGCACGGTCGTCGGCAGCAGCGCCGTACCTGCCTGGAGCGCCGAATACCCCGCCACGACCTGCAGTTGCAGCGCCGCCAGGAAGAAGAACCCGCTGAACGCGGCATACACGCACACCGTCACCAGATTGACCGCGGTGAACTGCCGGGACTTGAAGATCGACGGCGGCAGCATCGGAGCGGGCCGCCGTCGCTCGACCACCACGAAGGCCACGCCGACAGCAACGCCGGCGATCCCGGCCCACCATGACTCGTCGATCAGGCCGTAGGTCACCAGCGCCAGGCTCAGCGCGCCCAGCGTCGCGCCCAGTACGTCGAAGCGGCCGTGCGCGGACGGGTCGCGCGACTCGGGGACATGGCGCAGGGCCACCGGCACGCACAGCGCGGCCACCGGCACATTGAGCAGGAACACCCAGCGCCAGCCGGGCCCGTCGACCAGCCAGCCGCCGACGAACGGGCCGATCGCCGCGCCGATGCCGCCGAAGCCGGACCACAGTCCGACGGCCTTCGCCCGGTCGTCCGGATGGAAGCTCGCCTGGATCAGCGCCAGCGACCCGGGTGTGAGCAGCGCACCGCCGACACCCTGTAGAGCGCGGGCGACAATCAGTACGGAGGCGTTGGGCGCCAGTCCGCACAACAGCGAGGCGAGCGCGAACCAGACCACGCCGAGCACAAAGATCCGCCGCCGCCCGTACCGGTCGCCGAGCGCACCGCCGAGCAGGATCAGTCCGGCCAGCGTGAGCGTGTACGCGTTCACGATCCACTGGAGAGCGGCGAGGTCGGCGTTGAGATCGTCACCGATGTGCGGCAGCGCCACGTTGACGACGGTCGAGTCGAGGAGCGCCATGCTGGACCCGAGGACGGTCGTCAGCACCACCCATCGCCCAGTGCGCGAGGCCAGCCGGATGTCCATACTGCGCATCCTCCCCGTACCGGGGTCGGCAGGCCAGCGCACGGCCGCGGTCAGGTCAGCCGCGTCAGCGCCCGCACCAGCGCGTCGACGCCCGCCTCCGCCTTGCTCCTCGGACAGCCCACGTTGAGGCGGACGAAGCCCTCCGCGCCGTACACCGTGCCCGGCATGATCGCGACCTTCTCGCGCTCGATCAGCTCCCGCTGCAACGCCGCGTCGTCGACGCCGAGCGGCCGCAGATCGATCCAGGCGAGGTAGCCGGCCTCCGGCGGGCTCCAGTTCAGGCCGAAGGCGGAGTCGAGCTTCTCGGCGACCATCCGCAGATTCCCGGCCACATACGCGCCGAGGGCGTCCAGCCACGGCCCGCCTTCGCGGTACGCGGCGATGTGCGCGGTCAGCGACAGCACCGCGGGCGAGGCCAGGCCCTCGCCGGTCTGCATCCGGCGCAGAAACTCCGCATGGTCCTCCGGATCGCCGATGATCCCGTACGAGCCGCTCAGCGCCGGGAAGTTGAAGGCCTTGGTGGCCGAGGTGACCAGCGCCCAGCGCCCGGACCCGAACCGCGTCCACGGCAGATGCCGCTGCCCGCCGGCCACGAACTCCGGGTGCACGAAGTCCGCGTGTATCTCGTCGCTGACCACCGCCACGTCGTACGCCGCCGCCAGCCGGGCCGTCTCGGTCAGCTCGGCCTCGGTCCACACCCTGCCGGTCGGGTTGTGCGGCGAACAGAGCACCAGCACCTTGCTGTCCGGCCTGGCGAGCTGCCGCTCGAGCGCGGCCATGTCACCGGCCGGCGCGCCGCGCAGATCCCGCCCAAGGCCGGATATCGCCTTCAGGAAGCCGTCGTACGTGGGCGTGTGGACGACCACGCCGTCACCGGGTCCTGTCCACATCCGCAGCAGCTGCGAGAGCTGGTTGAGCACGGACGGCGCGTACACGATCCGCTCGGTGTCGATGTCCGTGCCGTACCGGCTGCCGAACCAATGGCTCACCGCGGACAGGAAGTCCTCCTGCCGCCAGTCCGTATAGCCGAACACACCGTGGGCGACCCGGCGCTGGAGCGCGTCGAGCACCTCCGGCGGGGACGGGAAGTCCATGTCGGAGATGGTGAAGGGCAGCAGCCCGTCCGCGCCGAAACGCCTCGCGGCCCCGTCCCACTGCACGCACCAGGTGCCGCGCCGGTCGACGAGCATGTCGAAGTCGTACGTCATCGTTGCCTCCGTGCATGCGGAGCGGGCATCCGGACAGCGGGCATTCGGCCAGCCCGCTTTGGGGCAGCCGGACAGAACGAAGGCCCGGCACCTGGAGGGGTGCCGGGCCGTCGTGTGTATCGCTTACTTGAGCTTGGTGCCGGTGGAGCGCAGGGCCGCACAGGCCTCGGTGACGCGCTTGGCCATGCCGGCCTCGGCCGCCTTGCCCCAGGTACGCGGGTCGTAGGTCTTCTTGGAGCCGACCTCGCCGTCGACCTTCAGCACGCCGTCGTAGTTCTTGAACATGTGGTCCGCGACGGGGCGGGTGAAGGCGTACTGGGTGTCGGTGTCGAGGTTCATCTTCACGACGCCGTTCTCCAGCGCGGTGGCGATCTCCTCGGCGGTCGAGCCGGAGCCGCCGTGGAAGACGAAGTCGAACGGGTCGGCCTTGCCGAACTTGGCGGCGACGCCGGCCTGCAGGTCCTTCAGCAGCTCGGGGCGGAGCACGACATTGCCCGGCTTGTAGACGCCGTGGACATTGCCGAAGGAGGCGGCCAGCAGGTAGCGGCCCTTCTCGCCCAGGCCGAGGGCCTCGGCGGTGCGGATGGCGTCGTCGACGGTGGTGTACAGCTCGTCGTTGATCTCGTGCGTGACACCGTCCTCCTCGCCGCCGGTCGGGGTGATCTCGACCTCGAGGATGATCTTCGCGGCGGCGGCCAGCGCGAGCAGCTCCTGGCCGATGGCCAGGTTGTCGGCGAGGGTCTCGGCCGAGCCGTCCCACATGTGCGACTGGAACAGCGGGTTCCGACCGGCCGCGACACGCTCGGCGGAGACCGCGAGCAGCGGACGTACATAGCCGTCCAGCTTGTCCTTCGGGCAGTGGTCCGTGTGCAGCGCGACGGTGACGTCGTACTTGGCGGCCACGATGTGCGCGAACTCGGCGAGCGCGACCGCGCCGGTGACCATGTCCTTGTTGTGCTGGCCGCCCAGGAACTCGGCGCCCCCGGTCGAGATCTGGATGATGCCGTCGCTCTCGGCCTCCGCGAAGCCGCGCAGCGCAGCGTGCAGGGTCTGGGAGGAGGTCACATTGATGGCCGGGTAGGCGAACTTGCCTGCCTTCGCCCGGTCGAGCATCTCGGTGTAGACCTCGGGGGTTGCGATGGGCATCTGTCCGCTCCTTGTGATGTGCGGGTGGGCGATATGGGTGGCCCTGACCTGGGGGGCGACGTCATCGTCGGCGCCCATCTTTCCAGACTCTCGGCCCGGCTCCACCCCGCCCGGTCTGCGGGCATGCGAGAGGGGTTGACTGTTTCACGTGAAACGATCAACCCCTCACCATTTTCGCAGGTCAGACCCCTCAGAAAAGGATCAAGCCGACGATCGGGATCAGCCGAGACCGAGCTCGTCCAGCGAGTACGCGTAGAGATACGGCACCCCGGCCGTGCCGCTGATCTTCTCGCCCGCGCCGGTCGCCCGGTCCACGATCGTCGCCACCGCGACGACCTCGCCGCCGGCCTCGCGCACGGCCTCCACCGCGGTCAGCGGCGAGCCACCGGTCGTGGAGGTGTCCTCGACGACCAGGCAGCGGCGGCCCTTGATGTCCGGGCCCTCGACGCGGCGCTGCATGCCGTGCTCCTTGGCCGCCTTGCGTACGACAAAGGCGTCCACCCGCTGACCTCGCGCCGCGGCCGCGTGCAGGATCGACGTCGCGACCGGGTCGGCGCCGAGCGTCAGCCCGCCCACACAGTCGAAGTCCAGCTCCGCCGTCAGATCGGACATCACCTGGCCGACCAGCGGCGCGGCCGCGCCGTCGAGCGTGATCCGGCGAAGGTCCACGTAGTAGTCGGCCTCAAGACCCGAGGAGAGGGTCACCTTGCCGTGCACCACGGCCTTGTCCTTGATCTGCTGCAGCAGATCGGCGCGTACGTCAGTCATGCCATGAGCTTAAAGGCGACGCCACGCCCAGGTGGTCGCGATCTCCAGGGGCTCGATCGGGGTGACGAGGACAGGGTGGGTGTTGAGTCCGTTCGGCGGGCCCGACTGCGGCTCCACGCACACGGCCTCGTCCTGCTCGTCATAGACCACGACCCACTCGGCGCGGCTGCTGACGGTGAGCTCCAGCTGCTGCGGCCAGGTGAGCGTCACCGAGACGCCGTCGGGCATCCCGAAGCAGTCGTCCCACGGGCTGGGACGCATCGGAATGCGCCGCCCGGTCGGCAGATGGTTCTCGCCGCGCTCCTCCTGCCACTCGGGCGTGAAGTCGATGCGTACGTCCTCGCCGCCGAGGCTGCGCCGGAACCAGGGGTGCCAGCCTGCCTGGGCCGGGAAGGAGGTGTCGTACGTCTCGATGCCCATGGTCAGCGTCAGCGAGTCCTCGGCGAGCGCGAAGGTCTGCGTGACGAGCCCGCTGTACGGCCAGGGCTCGGCGAGGTCGTAGGTGAACGCCGCCTCGTCCTTGCCGGCCCGGGCGGTGCGCCAGGCGCTGTCGCGGCCGGTGCCGTGGATGGCGTGCGGCGGTGAGTCGAGCGGGAGTTGATGTTCCACGTCGCCGTTGCGGAACCGGCCGTTCTCGACCCGGCCGCACCAGGGGACCATCGGGAACGAGCCGTACCGCTCGCCCTGGCGGAGCACCTCGGTGCCGCCGATGGTCAGGCTCGCGACACGGCAGCCGTTGTGCGGGTGGACGGTCAACTCGATGTCGCCGGCGGCCAGCCGGACGCTCTCTTCGCTACTCACACGACGACATTACTTGCGACGGCGCAGTACTCGCCCCACGACCACTGCGGAGGCGATCGCCAGCGCCGCGGCGGGCGCGATCCAGCGCAGGGTCACACCCGCGGAACCCGCTTCGGCGGCGGGCACCGGCGCGTAACGGCCGCGCGGAGGGGCGTGGTCGACCTCTTCGGCGCTGCGGCCGATCATGGTGCGCCGGGCATGGGCGGCCTCGGCGGGCGGCTCGTCGGGAACCGCGGGCAGTTCGTCGACGTCCTCGACATCCTCGGCGTCGAGGGCGTCGAACTCCTCCTCGGCCAGCTCCCCGAGAGGCGGCGGCGGCACGGGCGCGTCGAAGACGCCGGAGCCCGAGGCTTCGTCCTCCTGATCGTCTCCGTCCGCAGCGTCGGCATCGGCATCGGCACTCACGGAACCCGGTCCTTCGGTCCCTGCGGGCTCCTCCTCCGCGTCCACCAGCCCGAGCCGCTCGGCGTCGTCCACGCTCACCGGCCCCGGGCCCTCGCTCCCGGCCCGGCCCTCAGGCTCAGGCTCGGCGGCGGCCGGCTCCGGCTGCGGCTCCGGCTCCTCCACCGTGGCCACCAGCGCCCCCGCGAAACGATCCAGCAGACGGTGGGCCGCCAGCTCCGTGGACTCCGGGGCCAGCTCCGCCGCGCGGCCGTCAGCCTGGCTCGTGGCACTGAAGGTGAGCGTCGTGCCGCCCTCCGACTCCACCGGCCGGATCGTCAGCGACACCTTCGCCGAGCCCGAACCGCGGGCCTCGACTCCCTCGCTCTCGACCGCGAAGACCTCGTCCTGCTCCACGATCCGCAGCGCGCCGCGGTAGGTGATCGTATGTCCACCGATGCGGACCTTCAGGCGGCCGGAGAGCGGGCCCGCGGACTCGTCCGCGTCCTGCTGGAACCCGGGGATGCAGCGGGCGACCCGCGCGGGGTCCCGTAGCGCCTGGCGGACTGTCTCGGACGGAACCGGAACGAACACCTCATGCTCCATGGGATCGAGCCTACTCAGACCCGCCGCTCCCGTCTGCGATTCAGTCCGTGTAGCGCGGATGCACCAGAGTGGAGGCCGGCAGGCCGAGCAGTCTCGTACGCTCCGCCCCCCACGCGTCCTCGGCGAGCACCGCCCGGGTCAGCGACCGCAGCCGCGGAGCGCGAGGGTCGAGGGCCAGCTCCGGCGGCCGGCGGGGCGCGGCGAGCAGGAAGCCCCAGTCCGGCGGCGCGGACGCGGTCCCGATGGAGCGGTCCGGGCCGGCGGAGAAACCGGCGAGCCGCCCGGTCGCGCGGTACGGCGTCGTGCCGAAGCCGGCCGCCCGCAGCGTCGCGTCCACCGTCCAGTACGTCCGCGGCCGCGCCGCCACCGGCCCCGCGTGCACCACCAGCCGTCCGCCGCGGGCAAGGACCCGCGCGCCGAGCGCGTAGAACTCCTGCGAGTAGAGCTTGGTGCTCGGTGTGATGCCGGGATCGGGCAGGTCCGAGATCACCACGTCGTACGAGTCGCGGGGCGCGCGCAGCCAGGAGAAGGCGTCCGACGTCGCCACCCGCACGCGGGGATCGCGGTACGCCTGTCCGTTGAGCCGGGCCAGCGCCGGATCGCCGCGGGCGAGCCGGACCACGCCCGGGTCCCGTTCGACGACGGTGACCGTGCGCACGTCCGGGTAGCGCAGCACCTCGCGGGCGGCGAGCCCGTCGCCACCACCGAGGATCAGCACCCGCGCATGCGGACCTCGCATCGCGGGATGGACCAGCGCCTCGTGGTAGCGGTACTCGTCACGGCCGCTGACCCGCAGCCGCCCGTCCAGGAAGAGGTCCGGCGGCCCGGACGGGGCGCCGGTGAGAACGATTTCCTGGACGTCGGTGTGGATGGCGACGCGCACCTGGTCGCCGTAGACCGCGCGGCGGGCGGCCCGTTCGAAGTCGTCGACGAGCACGGTCGCGGTGGCCAGCACCACGAGGACCATGACATTGGCGACGAGCAGCCAGCCTCGCGAACGTGCCGTCAGATCGCGGCGGAAGAGCCACAGCACAAGCGATCCGCCGGCCACCGCGTTGACCGCGCCCGTCAGCAGTCCGCCGGTGAGCTGCCCGAACAAGGGCAGCAGCAGAAACGGGAACGCGAGCCCGCCGACGAGCGCGCCCACATAGTCCGCGGCGAACAGATCGGCGACAGTGCCTTCCGCGTCCCGCCGCGAGATCCGCTGGATCAGCGTCAGCAGCAGCGGGATCTCCGCACCGATCAGCACGCCGATGGCGAGCGAGAAGGCCACCAGCACAAAACTGGAGTCGCCGATCCAGGCGAAGGCCGCGTACAGCACCATCGCGGAGCAGCCGCCGACCAGTGCCAGCAGCGATTCCAGCAGACCGAAGCCGACCGCGGCCCGGCAGCGCAGCCGCTTGGCGAGGAGCGAGCCGATGCCCATCGCGAAGACCATCACCGACAGGACGACGGACGCCTGGGTGACGGAGTCGCCGATCAAGTACGAGGCGAGCGCGACCAGTTCGAGCTCGTACACCAGTCCGCAGGCGGCGCAGACGAAGACCGCCGTCAGCACGAGGAACCGGCCTGCGTCGGGGCGCACGGGCAGCAGCACCGCACCTTGGGGCGGTGACAGCGGCGGCCGGTCAATCATGCCCGTAACGCTACGTCACGAGCCGCATGCACCCTGTCACCCACAAGGGTTCTCACCACGGAATCACAGCGCCGCGCGCTCCACAGACCGCTCCGGACGGGCGTTGTGGGAGAGCGCGCCGACCCTCGTACGGGTGACGACAAGGCGGCCCTCCTGCGGATAGGCGTGCCAGGTCCGCCAGCGCACCTGGCCGTCGAGCCGCTGCGCCATCATCGCCGTGAACGCGTGTGGGGAGCCGGGAAATGTGCCGGCAAGTCCGTTCGGATGGTCGGCGACCAGTGCGAGCAACTCCTGCGCCCGCCCGGCGAACGAGCCCTGCGAGAGCGTCTCCACGCGCGCGGCGAACTCGTACTCCCAGTCACCGAGACGCTTGGCCACGCCGAGCGGCAGCGGAGTGCTGGAGCCGGGCATGCAGGCGACGGTCTCCGAGCAACTGCCCTCGTCCTCCTCGAGCAGCACCTGATGGGAGGCACCGAGCAGCCTCAACTGCAGCTTCGACCCCGACAGTTCGAGATCGAGCACGGCCAGAGCGGGCAGCGGCTCCCGGCCCAACGCCCATGCGAGGTCGTCGGCGCGGGTGTCGGTGTACGCGGTATGGAGGGTCGTGAGCATGGGTCGGCTCCGCAAGCACGCTTCGGCGGGTGGACACGTGGACCGGGGGCGCCCCTGAGAGACGAGTTCAAGATGATCCGGGGACTGCCTGCTCGGGTCCACGACTGGTCCGAGGGCTGGATGGTTCCAACAGGTTCCAACAGCGAGGGAATCATGAAGTACGCGGGGCTCACAGCCCTTTTACCCAACTTGCAGGGGTTTCCATCCCCTAGGGGGCCCCACGGTTCATCTGTTCAACAAAACACGCCGGGCCGGCCGGGGCGGTGAAGGTGAACGACGGCCTACACAACGGCCAACACGCCGGTGGCGCGTCAACGCCGAGGCACCCGGCGGGAGTTAACCGCCGGGTGCCTTCCGTGGTCGCGGACCAGCTGCCCCGTGTCAGCTGCCTCCGCCACCGCATCCCCCGCCGCCCCCGCAGGATGAGGAGCTTCCGCAGGACGAGCCACCGCCGCACGACGAACCCCCGCCGCCGCTGTCACCCGCCCACCAGCTGCCGCCCCCGCCGCCGCCGGCCGCGCCGCTGCGCCGCCGCCCGCGGCGCCTGCCGCGCTTCCCCAAGGCCCTCACGATGCCGATGAGCGCGAAGAAGACAAGCGCAATCAGCACAATCTCGAAGAAAGCCATTGCTTCTCACCGTCCTTACTTTTCCCCCGAAGCGAGACCCCCGCGTCATCGCGTGACCGCTTCTTGCGTGACCGCTTTCTTGCGTGAAATGGGGATGCCCCCGGCCTCGCGGGCCCAAAGCAGACTTGAGCAACTCCAGAGCTTCGGCACAGGATGGCCGACATGGACGCACACGCACCCGGACGACGACCGCTGCTCAACCGCCGGCTCGCGGAATTCGGCACGACGATCTTCGCGGAGATGTCGGCGCTGGCCGCCGCGACCGGGTCGATCAACCTCGGCCAGGGCTTCCCCGACACCGACGGCCCGGACGAGGTCAGAGAGGCGGCGGTACGGGCCCTGCGCGACGGCCGCGGCAATCAGTACCCGCCGGGCACCGGCGTCCCCGAACTGCGCACCGCGATCGTCGAGCACCAGCTCAAGCGGTACGGCCTGGCGCTCGACGCGGACACCCAGGTGCTGGTCACCGCCGGTGCGACCGAGGCGATCGCGGCCTCACTGCTCGCGCTTGTCGAGCCCGGCGACGAGGTCATCGCACTGGAGCCGTACTACGACTCGTACGCGGCGAGCATCGCGATGGCGGGCGGACGGCGGGTGCCGGTGACCCTGCGGCCGCGGGACGGCGCGTACCACCTCGACCTCGACGAACTGCGCGACGCCGTTACCGACCGCACGCGGCTGATCCTGCTGAACACACCGCACAATCCCACCGGCACGGTGCTGACCCACGAAGAGCTGGGCGCGATCGCCGAGCTCGCCGTCGAGCGCGATCTGCTCGTCGTCACCGACGAGGTGTACGAGCACCTGGTCTTCGACGGCGAACACACGCCACTGGCGACCTTCCCCGGGATGGGCGAACGCACGGTCACCATCAGCTCGGCGGGCAAGACGTTCTCCTTCACCGGCTGGAAGGTCGGCTGGGTGACGTCGTCGCCGGAACTGGTGACGGCGGTCCGCTCCGCCAAGCAGTTCCTCACCTATGTGGCCTCAGGGCCCTTCCAGTACGCCATCGCCGAGGCACTGCGGCTGCCTCAGGCGTACTTCGACGGGCTGCGCGACGATCTGCGTGCCAAGCGCGATCTGCTGAGCGCGGGGCTCGCGGACGCCGGTTTCGAGGTCTACCGGCCCGCCGGGACGTACTTCGTCACCACCGACATCCGGCCGCTCGGCGAGGACGACGGCTTCGCCTTCTGCCGTGCGCTGCCCGAGCGGTGCGGTGTGGTCGCCATCCCGAACGCCGTCTTCTACGACCACCGCGAGCAGGGCGCCCCGTTCGTACGCTTCGCCTTCTGCAAGCAAGAGGCGGTCCTGCAGGAGGCGGTGACCCGGCTCAAGGGGCTGGCTAGCGGGTAAGGCGCCCGCTGTCACGGGCGACACGCGCTCCTTCAGCCGACCGGGTAGGAACAAGGCCTGTCGGCTGGTCAGCGCTCGCATGGACGGCCCCGGCCGCTCATCGTCGGGTTGACCGACACTTGTGCGCGCCCGGAGGTGCCCCCTGTCCGCCGAGACTCTCGAGAGAGCAGACAGAGCAGCCGCGGCGGCGGGTACGACCCGGCCCGTCCCCCGCTGGCGTGCCGCGCTGCTGCGGGCGGCCCCCGCGCTGGGCCTGTTCGCGGCGGCACGGCTGACCGGGCTGCTCGTGATGGCCGGCTGGGCCTGGCACATCGGCCGCTCACCGCGGGCGATCCTCGCGCGGGCCTGGGACTCCGACTGGTACATGCTCATCGCCGAGCACGGCTACGGCCGCATCCTCTACTGGCCGGACGGCGCGGTCCAGAGCGATCTGGCGTTCTTCCCGCTCTACCCGGCGCTGGTACGCGCGGTGACGACGGTGGTCCCGGTGACCAGCGGCAGCGCCGGGCTGCTGATCTCGTGGACGGCGGCGGGCGCGGCGGCCTGGGGCATCTACGCGGTCGGCGAGCGGCTCCACGGGCGGCGCACGGCGACGCTGCTGGTGCTGCTGTGGGGGCTGCTGCCGCACTCGATCGTGCTGTCCATGGCGTACACCGAGCCGGTGCTCACGGCCTTCGCGGCCTGGTCGCTGTACGCGCTGCTCACCCGGCGCTGGCTGTGGGCGGGCGTCCTGGCGTCGCTGGCTGGGCTTTCCCGGCCCAACGGGATCGCGGTGGCCGCCGCGGTGCTCGCGGTGGCCGCCTGCGAGGTGATCCGGGCTCTTGGGCGGCGCGAGCGCGTGGACCGGCGGATCTGGGCGGGCGCGGCGCTCGCGCCGGTCGGCTGGTGCGGCTATGTGCTCTCCGTCGGCATCCGTACCGGCGATCCGCTCGGCGGCTACTTCTCCGTGCAGCGCGGCTGGACCTCGACGTTCGACTTCGGGATCGGGGCGCTGAAGGTGGTGCGGGACATCGTGCTGCGCCCCGCGCTGTTCTCGTTGCTGGTGGCGCTGCTGATCGTCGCCGCCGCGGTGCTGCTGTTCGCGCTGAGCGCGCTGGAGAAGCCGCCGCCGGCGCTGCTCGTCTACTCCGGGGTGCTGCTGCTGATCACGGTCGGCGGATCGGGGTTCTTCGAGTCGAAGCCGCGTTTTCTGCTGCCCGCGTTCCCGCTGCTGCTGCCGCTGGCCCGGGCCATGGCAAAAGCCCGGCCCAAAGCGGCGGTCGTGGTGACCGTCGCCCTGGCCGGGCTTTCCTTTGCCTATGGGACGTATCTGCTGACGCTGTCCCCGATCGCGCTGTAGGGCTGAGCCTCAGGCGTCGTCGGCGGGCTTCTCGTCCGCCGGCTCCAGGCCGAGTTGCTCGACGAGCCACTTGTCGAACTCGATGGCCGCGCGGACCCAGCTGACCGTGGAGGACACGAAGTGCTCCAGGCTGACGCCGGTGCCGGTGAGCATCTGTGCCTCACCGATGAGCCGGATCGTCGGGGCCGCGTCCTGGTCCTCGTCGTGCAGGTGCGTGTAGACCTTCGGCCACAGCGTGCGGCGGTTCCAGTCGTCGATCACGTCGAGGATCTTCTGCTTGTCCTCGACCGGGAGCGGACGGTCGTAGAAGGTCCGGACCGAGAAGACCTGCTGGTCGTCCTCGCCACGGAACATGAAGTACGTGCGGAATTCCTCCCACGGCGCGGCGAGGTCGCCCTCGTCGTCGACGACGTACTTCAGCTCCATCTGGTCGAGGAGCTGCTTGACCAGGTCCTGGTCGGGAACGACGGGGCCCGCCGGTCCTGCGGCCTGAGGCTTGGGCTGGCCCCCGAAATTCGGAATCGAGGACGGATCGATGGTCACCGTGGATTTCCCTTCGTACGGATGCGGCCATCCTCCCCCATGCCGGGCGGTCGGGCGCAACCCCTGAAGGCCGCGCCCGGCCGTCACGGCGACTTTGCGGCCGTCACAGCGCCTTCTCGGCCGCCGGCGCCGACGCCGGGCCGACCAGCAGCTCGTTCTCGAAGCGGTCGACACGGATCGTGTCACCGTCCGTGACCTCGCCCGCCAGGATCTCCTTGGCCAGCCGGTCGCCGATCGCCGTCTGCACCAGGCGGCGCAGCGGCCGGGCTCCGTACGCCGGGTCGTTGCCCTCGTCGGCCAGCCACTCCAGGGCCTCGGGCGTGACCTCCAGCGTGAGCCGGCGCTCGGCGAGACGCTTCGCGAGCCGGTCGATCTGGAGCCTGGCGATCCGCGTCAGCTCGCCCTTGGTCAGGGCCGAGAAGACCACCAGGTCGTCGAGCCGGTTCAGGAACTCCGGCTTGAAGGAGGCCCGGACGACCTCCAGGACCTGCTCCTTCTTCTCCGCCTCCGAGGTCAGCGGCTCGACCAGATACTGGCTGCCCAGGTTCGACGTCAGGATCAGGATCGCGTTCCGGAAGTCGACCGTGCGGCCCTGGCCGTCCGTGAGCCGGCCGTCGTCGAGGACCTGGAGCAGGATGTCGAAGACCTCGGGATGCGCCTTCTCGACCTCGTCCAGCAGGACGACGGAGTACGGACGGCGGCGTACGGCCTCGGTGAGCTGGCCGCCCTCCTCGTAGCCGACATAGCCGGGCGGCGCGCCGACCAGCCGGGCGACGCTGTGCTTCTCGCTGTACTCCGACATGTCGATGCGGACCATCGCCCGCTCGTCGTCGAAGAGGAAGTCCGCGAGAGCCTTCGCCAGCTCGGTCTTGCCGACACCCGTCGGGCCGAGGAAGAGGAACGAGCCCGTCGGCCGGTCGGGATCGGCGATCCCGGCCCTCGTACGGCGTACCGCGTCGGAGACGGCCTGCACGGCCTCCGACTGGCCGATCAGCCGCCGTCCCAGCTCCTCCTCCATCCGCAGCAGCTTCTGCGTCTCGCCCTCGAGGAGCCGGCCCGCGGGAATGCCGGTCCAGGAGCCGACCACGTCCGCGATGTCGTCCGGGCCGACCTCGTCCTTGACCATGGTGTCCTTGGCAGCCTCCTGCTCGGCCTCGGACGCCTCCTCCAACTCCCGCTCCAGCGCCGGGATCTCGCCGTACAGCAGCTTGGACGCGGTGTCGAAGTCGCCGTCGCGCTGGGCGCGCTCGGCCTGGCCGCGCAGTTCGTCGAGCTTCTCCTTGAGCTCACCGACGCGGTTGAGGCCCTCCTTCTCCTTCTCCCAGCGGGCGGTGAGGCCGCGCAGCTCCTCCTCCCGGTCGGCGAGGTCGCGGCGCAGCTTCTCCAGGCGCTGCCTGGATCCGGGGTCGGTCTCGTTCTTGAGGGCCAGCTCCTCCATCTTCAGCCGGTCCACGGAGCGCTGGAGCTCGTCGATCTCGACCGGCGAGGAGTCGATCTCCATACGCAGCCGGGAAGCGGCCTCGTCGACGAGGTCGATGGCCTTGTCCGGGAGGAAGCGCGAGGTGATGTACCGGTCGGACAGCGTTGCGGCCGCAACCAGTGCGGAGTCCGCGATCTGGACCTTGTGATGGGCCTCGTACCGGCCCTTGAGTCCGCGCAGGATCGCGATCGTGTCCTCGACGGTCGGCTCCGCCACCAGCACCTGCTGGAAGCGGCGCTCCAGCGCCGGGTCCTTCTCGATGCGTTCGCGGTACTCGTCGAGCGTCGTCGCGCCGACCATCCGCAGCTCACCGCGGGCCAGCATCGGCTTGAGCATATTGCCCGCGTCCATGGCGGAGTCGCCGCCGGCGCCCGCGCCGACGACCGTGTGCAACTCGTCGATGAAGGTGATGATCTGGCCGTCGCTCTCCTTGATCTCGGAGAGCACGGTCTTCAGTCGTTCCTCGAACTCGCCGCGGTACTTCGCACCCGCGACCATCGCGGCGAGGTCGAGTGCCACCAGCCGCTTGTTCTTCAGCGACTCGGGCACGTCGCCCTTCACGATGCGCTGGGCAAGGCCCTCGACGACGGCGGTCTTGCCGACGCCGGGCTCGCCGATGAGCACCGGGTTGTTCTTCGTACGCCGGGACAGCACCTGGACGACCCGGCGGATCTCCTGGTCACGGCCGATGACCGGGTCGAGCTTGCCTTCGCGGGCCGCGGCGGTGAAGTCCGTGCCGAACTTCTGCAGCGCCTTGTACTGGCCCTCCGGGTCGGGTGTGGTCACCCGGCGTCCTCCCCTGGTCGTTTCGAAGGCGGCCAGCAGCTTCTTGGCCGTGGCGCCTTCCTTCGCGAGTACCTCACCGGCCTGGCCGCCCTTGGCGGCGATGCCGATGAGCAGATGCTCGGTGGAGAGATAATCGTCGCCGAGTTCCTTGGCGCGCTGCGCGGCGTCCGCGATGACGGCGAGCAGCTCACGGTTGGGCTGCGGCGGTGCGACCGTGGATCCGGTGACGCTGGGCTGCGCGGCGAGCAGCCGCTCCGCGCCGGACCGCACGGCTGCCTGGTCCGCCTCGACGGCGGCCAGCAGGTCGGTGATGTTCTCGTTCTCCTCGCCCGCGAGGAGGGCGAGGAGCAGATGCGTGGGGGTCAGATCTGGGTGGCCGTCGGACACCGCCTTGGTGGTGGCGGCGTTCAGGGCGTCCCGGCTCTTGTTGGTCAGCTCGGCGTCCACGGGCGGTTCTCCTCCTCGGCTCAGTCGCGGTGCACAGTCTCTGCGAACGTCTCGAAGACTATGACTGATCCAACGGTCACAAAGTTGAGTCTATTCCGCTCAAGGTAGTGATGGCCAGCCGCCGCCGGTAGGTTCCGGAGCATGGCCAACGACCCGCGGAACCCCGGCGCTTCCTTCCTGAGCTTCTGGCGCGAGTACCACCTGTGCACCCTGACGACCTCGCGCCAGGACGGCACGCCGCACGTCGTGGCGGTCGGCGTCACCTACGACCCGGAGGGCGGCGTCGCGCGCGTCATCACCAACAAGAACAGCCGCAAGGTCGCCAACATCCTGGCCGCGGGCCCGGACGGCGCGGCGGTCGCGGTCTGCCAGGTGGACAAGGGCCGCTGGGCGACCCTGGAGGGCCGCGCGAGGGTCCGTACGGAGCCGGAGCTCGTCGCGGACGCGGTGGAGCGCTACGCGCAGCGCTACGGCCGCACACCGGCCCCGAACCCGGACCGGGTGCTCATCGAGATCGCCCTGACCCGGGCGATGGGCAGCGCCTGAGCGCCACCGGGGCCGTACGCGAAGAGCCCGGGGCCGTACGGGAAAAGCACAGCGGCGCCATCGCGTTTCAGGTCCACGATGGCGCCGCTGTGTGGGGGAAGCGCCTGAGCGATTTACAACGACGGGGGAACCGCTCAGGCACTGCGGGGGGTGGCGGTGGTGGTGTCGGGCTCGGCCAACTGATGATCACGCTGGTCGAGATTGACGAAAATCATGCCGTACCTGATGGCACAGCGGACGGGCTGTGGTGCTCCACGGGGCCGGCGAAGGCACCGGTATGCACGAACGTCTTCGTCCTCCTCGCGTGCCACGACGATCGGCTCGCCGAACAGGGTGACCATCAACGAGTCGCCACGGTGGGGGATTGCCGTGACGAGGTCGATGAAATGCCACCCCGAGCGGTAGGCCGTTGCCATCTCACGCCGGAAGGTCCGGTCGTCCGGTGGAACGGTCATTCGTTCGTGCCTGCCGGACCGACACCCCAGGAAGGCTCACCAGGGGCGACTACGGCAGTTGCCGGAGCAGCACCCCAGGAGGGCTCACCTGGCGCCGAACCCGAGTCCGCGGAAACGAGGCCGCCCCACGAAGACTCGCCCTGGGTCGCCGCCACCACGGCAGGGGAGCTGCTACCCCAGGAGGGCTCACCGGAGGCCACCGCACCTAGCGCGGCCGCCGCTATGGCAAGAGCACAAAGAGCACGTAGCGTCCTAGACATGGGTGTTCTCCACCTCTTTTG
Source organism: Streptomyces sp. NPDC020681 (assembly GCF_044334895.1). Taxonomy (NCBI): domain Bacteria; kingdom Bacillati; phylum Actinomycetota; class Actinomycetes; order Kitasatosporales; family Streptomycetaceae; genus Streptomyces; species Streptomyces sp. NPDC020681. The sequence continues at coordinate 228,541 of NZ_JBIRTX010000002.1, forward strand.
ATCATTCCTCCTCCCCCGCGCATAAGACGATGTCTCACTCCGAACGCTTGCACCAGCGACGGCAGGCATCATGTTCCTGTAATGCAGGAGCCTGAGGGGGTGCATATGCCATCTAATGAGGTCGAACCGGGACACCCTCACGCAGACGGTGAGCTGTGCGAGTCGGGGAAAAGTCTGTACATCACCGCTCTTCGCACGGGGCGTATAGCCCGGTCAGAGGCGGAATCCACGCCCTGTCTCTTCGATCTCGCCCTGCTGCACCCGGATCCCGACGACGCTCAGTGGCTTCGCCCGGTTCCGCCGACCACTGCGCTGACACAGCTGATACACCCCATCGAGCGGGAGATCCAAGAGCGGCGACGACGAACTGTCGCTCTGACCGACGCTCTTGAGCCATTCATGGCGTTCACCGCGCAGAATTCCACCGTCCCACAGGGGATAACAGTCCTCGAGGGCCTCAACCGCATCAACACAACCCTTGACCAGGTCACCGCAGACTGCACGGAGGAGCTCCTCACCGTCCAGCCCGGCAGCGGGCGGCAGCCACACATCCTGGAGAAGGCGCTGCGCCGGGTGGAACCGCTGATCGAGCGGGGTGTCCGGATGCGCACCCTCTACCAGCACACTGCCCGTCACCACCCGGCCACGCTCGCCTACATGGAGCAGGTCGGGCCCTCGGGCGTCGAGGTGCGGACGCTGGAGGAGATCATCGACCGGCTGATCATCATCGACCGGAAAGTGGCCTTCATCCCGGCGAGCAGCGACCGTCTTTCGGCCCTGGAGCTGCGGCACAAGGGGATCGTCGAGTATCTCGTCGGCGTCTTCGAGCAGTTCTGGCTGCACGGCATCCCGTGGGAGGAGCCGATCTCGTACGGCCCGGACCTGGACGGCATCACGGGCGTGCAGCGCTCCATCGCGAAACTGCTGGTGGAGGGCCATGTGGACGAGGCGATCGCGCGCCGGCTGGGGATGAATGTCCGCACCTGCCGGGCGCACATCGCCAAGCTGGGGTCGTCGCTGGGCAGCGGGAGCCGTACTCAACTGGGCTATCTCATCGCGCAGTCGGGCATTCTCGAGCACGAGTCCTGACGGGATTCCTGACGAGTACCTGACCAAAACTGCCGGGATAGTCGACCTGATTCCGCCGTCCCGAGGAGCCGTTCTGCGGGCCCGCCGGCCTCCGGCGGGCCTCCGGGGCGCATCTCTCGGCGTACGGCCTTCAGGAGCCCGCCAAAACGCCGGACGGGGCAAACTCGACCCGTCCGGCGCCTGGTTGAGGACCTGCGTTGTTACTCCGACCGCTTCGGCCGCCACACCACCAGCGCGCTCGCCTGCTGCACATCCTGGTACGGCACAAGATCCCGCCGGTACGAAGCGTGCACCTGCGCCTCGCGCTGCTGCATCGCCGCCGCCGCGCCGTCGACCGCCGCCGACAGCTCGGCGACCCGCGCCTGCAGCGCCGCGACCTGGTGCTCCAGCTCGATGATGCGCTTGATGCCGGCGAGGTTGATGCCCTCGTCCTGCGACAACTGCTGGACGGTGCGCAGCAGTTCGATGTCGCGGGCGGAGTAGCGCCGGCCCCGGCCGGCCGTGCGGTCGGGGGAGACGAGACCGAGGCGGTCGTACTGCCGCAGGGTCTGCGGGTGCAGACCGGACAGCTGGGCCGCCACCGAAATCACGTACACCGGCGACTCGTCGGTCAGTTGGTAGGGGTTACGGCTGCGTCCCGATCGGGGGTCCATGTCATGCTCCCTTCGCGGCCTGGAACAACTCGTCCCGCGGGTCCTCGTCCGCGGTGGCTTCGCGGTAGGCCTGCAGCGCTTCCTTCGCCTTGTCGCTGAGCTCGGTCGGGACCGCGACCTCGACGGTGACCAGCAGGTCGCCGCGGGAGCCGTCCTTGCGGACCGCTCCCTTGCCGCGGGCGCGCATCGTACGTCCGTTGGGCGTGCCCGCGGGCAGCTTCAGCGTGACCGGTGGACCGCCGAGCGTCGGCACCTTCACCTCGCCGCCGAGCGCCGCCTCCGGGTAGCTGACGGGCACGGTGACCGTGAGGTTGTCGTCCCTGCGGCCGAAGACCGGGTGCGGGTCGACATGCACGACGACATACAAGTCACCGGCGGGGCCGCCCCGTTCGCCCGGAGCGCCCTTGCCGCGCAGCCGGATCCGCTGGCCGTCGGAGACGCCCGCCGGAATCCTGACCTGCATGGTCCGCGAGGAGCGGGCGCGCCCGCTGCCCTTGCAGACCTCGCAGGGGTCCTGCGCGATCAGACCGCGGCCCTTGCAGTCCACGCACGGGTCGGTCAGCGAGAAGGACCCGCTGCCGCCGCGCGAGACCTGGCCGGTGCCGACACAGGTCGGGCACACCCGAGGCGTACCGTTTTTGTCGCCGGTGCCGGAACAGGCCTTGCACGCGGCCGAGCTGGACATCCGCAGCGGGACCGTGGCCCCGTCGACCGCCTCGGTGAAGCTGAGCGTCACCTCGGACTCGATGTCCTGGCCGCGCCTGGGCTGCGTACGCGTACCGGCGGTGCCGGCGCCGCGGTTGAACAGTCCGCCGAACACATCGCCGAGACCGCCGCCGAAGCCGCCGGCGCCACCTTGCGCTCCACCGCCCTGCGCGCCGCCGAAGAGGTCGCCCAGGTCGAAGTTGAAGCTGCCGCCGGCGCCGCCCGCACCGGGCCCGGCGCGGAAGCCGCCGTTCCCGAACAGGGCGCGCGCCTCGTCGTACTCCTTGCGCCGCTTCGGGTCGCCGAGGATGTCGTTCGCCTCGGAGATCTCCTTGAAGCGCTCCTCGGCCTTGGCATCACCCTTGTTGGCGTCCGGGTGGTACTCGCGGGCGAGCTTCCGGTACGCCTTCTTGATCTCGGCCTCGGTGGCGTCCTTGGGGACGCCGAGAACCTTGTAGTAGTCCTTCTCGACGAAGTCCTTCGTGCTCATCGACGTCCCTCCTCTCGGACAATCACCAGGTCAACCCACCGGCCAACCCATCGGTCAACCACCGCGTCAGCCCTCCTCCGGGCCACCGCTCTCCTCGTCGTTCGCCGTCTCTTCCTTCGAGACCGCGGGCGCCGCGCCCGGCTGGGGCTCGGCCACCGCGACCCGCGCGGGCCGGATGGTCCGCTCGCCGATGCGATACCCCGGCTGCAGAACCGCGACGCACGTGGTCTCGGTGACATCCGGTGCGTACGAGTGCATCAGCGCCTCGTGGATCGTCGGGTCGAAGGGCTCGCCCTCCTTGCCGAACTGCTGCAGGCCCATCTTGGCCGCCGCCGTCTCGAGAGACTCGGCAACCGACTTGAACCCGCCCACGAGTTCACCGTGGTCCCGTGCACGACCGATGTCGTCGAGCATCGGCAGGAGCTCGGTCAGCAGATTCGCCGTGGCGATCTCCTTGACCGTGATCCGGTCGCGCTCCACACGACGGCGGTAGTTCTGGTACTCGGCCTGGAGCCGCTGGAGGTCTGCCGTGCGCTCCTGGAGCGCCGTACGGACCTGGTCCAGCTGGGCCGTCAGACCGGTAATGATTGCTGCGTCCCCTGCCGGGGCCGCCGGGCCCTCCTTCTGGGAGGACTCGGCGGACTCGGCGGCGTCGTCAGAGGTGGCGCCGGAGGGGACGTCGGGCTTCTCTTCGAACCCCGGAGTCTCCTCCGTCACGCGGCACCACCCTTGGCGTCCTTCTCGTCGTCGACGATCTCGGCGTCCACGACGTCGTCCTCCGCCTTGGCCTGCTCGCCGGCCGGAGCCTCGGCGCCTGCGGCGCCCTGCGCGGCCTGGGCGTCGGCGTACATGGCCTGGCCCAGCTTCTGCGAGACGGCCGCGACCTTCTCGGTGGCGGTGCGGATCTCGGCGGTGTCCTCGCCCTTGAGCTTCTCCTTCAGCTCGGCGACGGCGGCCTCGACCTCGGTCTTGACGTCACCGGGGACCTTGTCCTCGTTGTCCTTGAGGAACTTCTCGGTCTGGTAGACGAGCTGCTCGCCCTGGTTGCGGGACTCGGCGGCCTCGCGGCGGGCGTGGTCCTCCTCCGCGTACTTCTCGGCCTCCTGGCGCATCCGGTCGACCTCGTCCTTCGGCAGCGAGGAGCCGCCGGTGACGGTCATCTTCTGCTCCTTGCCCGTGCCCAGGTCCTTCGCGGTCACGTGCATGATGCCGTTGGCGTCGATGTCGAAGGCGACCTCGATCTGCGGGACGCCGCGCGGGGCGGGCGGCAGACCGGTCAGCTCGAACATCCCGAGCTTCTTGTTGTACGCCGCGATCTCGCGCTCGCCCTGGTAGACCTGGATCTGCACGGACGGCTGGTTGTCCTCGGCCGTGGTGAAGATCTCGGACCGCTTGGTCGGGATCGTGGTGTTGCGCTCGATGAGCTTGGTCATGATGCCGCCCTTGGTCTCAATGCCGAGGGACAGCGGGGTCACGTCGAGGAGCAGGACGTCCTTGACCTCACCCTTGAGGACACCGGCCTGAAGGGCGGCGCCGATGGCGACGACCTCGTCCGGGTTGACGCCCTTGTTGGCGTCCTTGCCGCCGGTCAGCTCCTTGACGAGCTCGGCGACGGCCGGCATACGGGTCGAGCCACCGACGAGAACGACATGGTCGATCTCGGAGAGCTGGATGCCCGCGTCCTTGATGACGTTGTGGAACGGCGTCTTGCAGCGCTCCAGAAGGTCGGCGGTGAGCTGCTGGAACTGGGCGCGCGTGAGCTTCTCGTCCAGGTGCAGCGGGCCCTCGGCGGAGGCCGTGATGTACGGCAGGTTGATCGAGGTCTCCGTGGAGGACGACAGCTCGATCTTGGCCTTCTCCGCGGCCTCGCGCAGACGCTGGAGAGCCATCTTGTCCTTGGAGAGGTCCACGCCGTGGCCGCTGTGGAACTGCTTCACCAGGTAGTCGACGACGCGCTGGTCCCAGTCGTCACCACCGAGGTGGTTGTCACCGTTGGTGGCCTTCACCTCGACGACGCCGTCGCCGATCTCCAGCAGCGAGACGTCGAAGGTGCCGCCACCGAGGTCGAAGACCAGGATGGTCTGGTCGTCCTTGTCGAGGCCGTAGGCCAGAGCGGCCGCGGTCGGCTCGTTGACGATGCGCAGGACGTTCAGACCCGCGATCTCACCGGCTTCCTTGGTGGCCTGACGCTCGGAGTCGTTGAAGTACGCGGGAACAGTGATCACCGCGTCGGTGACCTTCTCGCCGAGGTAGGACTCCGCGTCGCGCTTCAGCTTCTGCAGGATGAAGGCGCTCATCTGCTGCGGGTTGAAGTGCTTGCCGTCGAGCTCGATCTTCCAGTCGGTGCCCATGTGGCGCTTGACCGACCGGATGGTCCTGTCGACGTTGGTGACTGCCTGGCGCTTAGCGACCTCGCCGACCAGCACCTCACCGTTCTTCGCGAAGGCGACGACGGACGGCGTGGTCCTGGCGCCTTCGGCGTTGGTGATGACGGTGGGCTCGCCGCCCTCCAGAACGCTGACGACGGAGTTAGTCGTGCCCAGGTCGATGCCGACCGCACGTGCCATTTCAATTCCTCCAGCTGACTTACCGACTTGAGTGGATCTGACTCAAGGATGCATGACCGACTCTACCGAGTCAACAGACCTGAGTCGACCCCGCTCAACTTTTATCCCGCGCTTACCTGCAGCCTTCGCGTCAACGGACTGCCCGCGCGCGTGGCGCGCCATCCGGAAAAGCGCTGAAGGCGAACAATACGGTCATGTCCGATAAGACCATGCCTGCGAAGCGAGCCGCGGCGGTACCGCGAGCCGCATTACGAGCCCCCGACGCCAAGCGAGTCGTCGATCTGGCGGGCGGCGTGATCCTGCTGCTGCTCCTGTGCCCCGCGCTGCTCATGATCGCCGCCGTGGCCGCCGTCACCTGCCGGGGCGCGGTACTGGCCCGCCGCGACCGGGCCGGCCAGGGCGGACGGACGTTTACCATGCTTGTATTCCACATGAATCTGGCGACACCGGCTGGACGGACCCTGCACCACCACTTCCTCGACCAGTTGCCGCAGCTGATCAATGTGGTGCGCGGCGAGATGTCCCTGGTGGGCCCGCGACCCCTGCCGCCCGCCCACCGCGACCGGGCCGCGAAGCTCGGCGTACGCCCGGGCATCACCGGCCTCTGGCAGATCAGCGGCCGTTCCGAACTGCCCTGGGAGGAGATGGACGTACTCGATCTCCACTATGTGGAGCAACATTGGCTGGGACTGGACCTGAAGATCCTGGTCCGCACGCCCGCGGCGGCCGTCGCGGGACGCCGCCCACCGCGCGCGGTGAGGCTCACCTGAGCGACACAGATCACCGGCGGCGCGGCTACAGTGCGGCGAAATAACTGGGTAGTCTCAGCACGAACTGATTAAGTTACCGCTTAGTAGTGCCCAGTACTTCCGGAAATGTACCAGCTTCGGACAGTGCCGGACCGTACCCACCCTCGCAGGCCCGAGGAGCCCCGAAATGCAACTCGCCGCGATCATCGTGTCGCTGGTCCTGACCGTGGTCGGCGTTGCGCTCATCGCCCGAGCCGTGGCGCAGATCTACCGGTTCGTGAAGCTCGGCCAGCCCGTCCCGGCGGGCAGCCGCACCGACGACCCCAAGCAGCGGACGATCACCCTGGCCAAGGAGTTCCTCGGCCACACCCGGATGAACCGGTGGGGCATCGTCGGCTTCGCGCACTGGTTCGTCGCGATCGGCTTCCTGACCCTGCCGCCGACGCTGGCGCAGGCGTACGGCCAGCTCTTCCAGGCCGACTGGACCCTGCCAATCCTGGGCGGCTTCCTGCCGTTCGAGATGTACATCGAGTTCATCGGCCTGATGACCGTGGTGGGCATCGTCATCCTGATGGCGATCCGGCTGCTCAACCTGCCGTCGCGGGCCGGCCGCAAGTCGCGCTTCGCGGGCTCCAAGGCCTGGCAGGCGTACTTCGTCGAGTACGTCATCCTCACCATCGGTCTCGCGATCCTCGCCCTGCGCGGGCTCGAGGGCGCGATCCACCACGTGGACCACTACGAGGCCGCGTACTTCGTCTCGTATCCGCTGGTCCTGGCCTTCGAGGGACTGAGCGTCGCAAGCCTCCAGACGCTGATCTACTTCACCGCGATGATCAAGATCGGTACGTCACTGATCTGGATGATCACGGTCTCGCTCAACACCAACATGGGTGTGGCCTGGCACCGCTTCCTCGGCTTCCCGAACATCTGGTTCAAGCGCAACGCCGACGGTGGCACCGCGCTCGGCGCGCTGCTGCCGATGACCAGCGGCGGCAAGGAGATCGACTTCGAAGACCCGGGCGAGGACGACGTGTTCGGCGTCAGCCAGGTCGAGCAGTTCTCCTGGAAGGGCATCCTCGACTTCTCCACGTGCACGGAGTGCGGCCGCTGCCAGTCGCAGTGCCCGGCCTGGAACACCGGAAAGCCCCTCTCGCCCAAGCTCCTGATCATGTCGCTGCGCGACCACGCGCACGCCAAGGCGCCGTACCTGCTCGCCGGTGGCGGCAAGGACATGGAGGGCAACGAGAAGGCGTCCGAGGAGCAGCTGAAGGACGTCCCGGCGGCCGCTCTCGCCGAGGCCGAGCGCCCGCTGATCGGCACCCTCGAGGAGAACGGCGTCATCGACCCGGACGTGCTGTGGTCCTGCACCACCTGCGGTGCGTGCGTGGAGCAGTGCCCGGTCGACATCGAGCACATCGACCACATCGTCGACATGCGCCGCTACCAGGTGATGATCGAGTCCGCCTTCCCGAGCGAGGCGGGCACGATGCTCAAGAACCTGGAGAAGAAGGGCAACCCCTGGGGTCTGGCCAAGAAGCAGCGCGTCGAGTGGACCAAGGAGGTCGACTTCGAGGTCCCGATCGTCGGCAAGGACGTCGAGGACCTGTCGGAGGTCGACTACCTCTACTGGGTCGGCTGCGCGGGCGCGTTGGAGGACCGGGCGAAGAAGACCACCAAGGCCTTCGCGGAGCTGCTGCACATGGCGGGCGTCAAGTTCGCGATCATGGGCGGCGACGAGAAGTGCACCGGTGACTCGGCCCGCCGCCTCGGCAACGAGCCGCTGTTCCAGCAGCTCGGCCAGGAGAACGTGGCCATGCTGAACATGGCCTTCGGCGAGGACGACGAGGACGAGTCGACCAAGAAGCCCAAGGCGTCGAAGAAGATCGTCGCGACCTGCCCGCACTGCTTCAACACGATCGCGAACGAATACCCGCAGCTGGGCGGCGAGTTCGAGGTCATCCACCACACGCAGTTGCTGCAGCACCTGATCGACGAGGGCAAGCTGATCCCGGTCACGCCGGTCGACGGCCTGATCACCTATCACGACCCGTGCTACCTGGGCCGCCACAACAAGGTCTACACGCCGCCGCGCGAGATCATGTCGGCCGTCCCGGGCCTGCGCCAGCAGGAGATGCACCGCCACAAGGAGCGCGGCTTCTGCTGCGGCGCCGGCGGCGCGCGGATGTGGATGGAGGAGCGGATCGGCAAGCGCATCAACACGGAGCGGGTGGACGAGGCGCTGTCGCTGAACCCCGACATCGTGTCGACGGCCTGCCCCTTCTGCCTGGTCATGCTCACGGACTCGGTGAACGGCAAGAAGAACGACGGCCAGGCGAAGGAATCGCTCCAGGTCGTGGACGTGGCGCAGCTGCTGCTCGACTCGGTGAAGACGCCTCCGGCGGATCCGGCGGCAGCCGAGGAGCCGGCGGACGCGCCGGAACCGGAGCCGGTCAAGTAACGCGCGGTACAAAGGAAGCGGCCGGATCTGCCTCGGGGGCAGAACCGGCCGCTTTCGTCTGCTGGTGCTCCCGGCGCCCGGCCCGGGTGCCTCGGCGAAGGCCACGCTCCCGCCGCAAGGGCACCGTGGCCGGTGCACAGCCCAGCCAGACAAAGCACCTAATCTCAACCGATCCGGCACAATGCGCACCGGTGTCACTGCCCAGCGCGCGGCCCGCCCGATAACCATTGGCCAGCGATCAAGCCGTATCCATTGCTCTGCCGTCGCGCCCGGACGAGCATTCGTGAGGTGTACGTGACGGACGGGAAGCGACGGGAAGGAGTGGGCGTGCGGAGACCGCGGGCAACGACACGGAGACCGCGACTGACGGCGGCCGCTCTGGCCGCCGTCTGCGCGGCCCTGCTGGCGGGCTGTACGAGCGACCCCGCGCCGGCCGACACCCGCTCCGCCGCCGGCAAGAACGGCGACACCCCGCCCCTCGCCGGCCGCGCGGCTCCGGCCCTGCTGCCCGTCCCCCACGGCAAGGGCAGCAAGCTGCCCGACGACTTCAACGGCGACGGCCACCGCGATCTCGTACTGAACGACCTGGTGAAGGCGGCCGGCGACAGCCACGGCGACGACGCGGGCATCGGCATCGTCTACGGCACCGCCGCCGCGCGCACCCTGGACCCGGCCGTACGCCGCCTCCTCACCCCGCGCGCCAACGCCGCCCCCGTCGACGGCACGCTCCCCGCCGCCTTCGACGCCGAGGCCTCCTGCGACCTCGACAAGGACGGCTACGCCGACCTGATCGTGGCCACCGACCCTCCGTACACCGGCATCGGCCGGCCGCCCGTACCGCTCCAGCTCCTCTTCGGCTCGCCGGCCGGACTCGGTGGCAAGGCAGTGGTGCTGCGCATCCCCGAACAGGCCCGTTACGGCAACGAATGGCCCGACCACCCGGTCTGCGGCGACTTCGACGGCGACGGCAGCAACGACCTCGCGGTGACCGCGTCCTCGGGCCGGGTCAGCTTCCTGCGCGGCCCGTTCGCCCGCACCGGCGCCCCGCGCGCGGCCGCGGCCCCGGTGGAGGGCGGCGGCCCGGCGCTCTCCGCGCCGGCCACCGGCCCCGACACGAACGACGACGGCTACGACGACCTGGTGGTCTCGGCGCGCGCCCCGAAGCCGGGCGCACCGGCCAAGGGCACGCTCCTGCTCGGCGGCCCGAAGGGCCCCGCCCGCGCGGGCGGCCCGTACCGCGCCAAGGCGATCACGCTCCCACCGCCGCCCGCGCTTCCGGCGGGAGAGGCGAGCGCCGTGACGGATCTCCTCGGCTACGCGGACTTCGACGGCGACAAGCGCCCGGACCCGGTGACGCGTACGCACCGCGGCGAACGGCTGGACGTGGTGGCGCTGTACCCGTCGTCGGGTGCGCGCCCGATCGTCACCTTCAGCACCTCGGTCTTCCTCCCCTGATGAGCCCTGCCTGACGCCCCTTAGGGGATGTCACAGGTCAGCCGCAAAGGCCCGCCCGATCTGCCGGGCCGGACACCTGACTCTCCGGGACCAGGTACGTTCGAATACGTGGCTGGATTCAGGATCGGACGCGGCCGGGACAACCGCACGCAGCAGCAGCAACCGCAGCAGGCACCGCCGCCGCCCTACGCGGGCGGAGGCGGCCGTGCGGCACCGCCGTATGCGCAACAGCATCGGCCGCCGCAATGGCCCCAGGCGGGCGGCGGCGGCCATCAGCAGCACCAGGGCCACCAGGGCCCGTACGGAGAGCCGGAGTACTTCGGCGACCCGTACCAGCAGCCGCCGGGCGTCGACCCGTACGCCAACAACCCTGGCCACACCCAGGCGTTCAGCGTCAACGACGACCCGTACGGCAACGGCTCCACCTACCACGCCGGCGCCACCCCCGCCGCGCCGACGGGCCCGCGTCTGCACTGGAAGCAGCTGCTGAGCGGCATCGTGCTGCGCCCCGGCTCGACGTTCTGGCAGATGCGCGACTACGCGGTGTGGGGCCCGGCGCTGATCGTCACGTTCCTGTACGGCCTGCTCGCGCTGTTCGGCTTCGACAAGGCGCGCGAGGAGACGATCAACGCGACGATCTCCACGGCGATCCCGTACGTACTGACGACGGCGGTCGCGTTTGTCATCGGCGGCCTGATCCTGGGCGCGGTGACCCACACCCTTGCCCGCCAGCTCGGCGGCGACGGCGCCTGGCAGCCGACGGTCGGCCTCTCCATGCTGATCATGTCCATCACGGACGCACCGCGCCTGGTCTTCGCTCTTTTCCTGGGCGGCGAGAACTCGCTGGTCCAGGTGCTGGGTTGGGCGACATGGCTGGGGGCGGCGGCGCTGTTCACCTCGATGGTGAGCAAGTCGCACGACCTGCCGTGGCCGAAGGCGCTGGGGGCGTCGGCGATCCAGCTGATCGCACTGCTGTCGATCATCAAGCTCGGCACGATCTAAGGCATCTCAGAATTCTGAGAAATCTGATCTCAGATCTCTCTCAAAAATCCAAACAAAAGGCCCCTGCGTTCCGGCAGGGGCCTTTCTCACTTACTGGCGCGGACGTCACGCATCGAGCACTTGCCCGCTCCTGCGTACGACGGGCTTCTCGACGCTCCACGGGAAGTTGATCCACTCGTCGGTGCGCTTCCACACGTACTCGCACTTCACGAGGGAATGCGACTTCTCATAGATCACCGCACTGCGGACCTCGGCGACGTGATCGACGCAGAAGTCGTGGACCAGCTTCAGGGTCTTGCCGGTATCGGCGACATCGTCGGCGATGAGGACTTTCTTGTCCGAGAAATCAATCGCGTTGGGCACGGGCGCAAGCATCACCGGCATCTCCAAGGTGGTCCCCACCCCGGTGTAGAACTCCACATTCACCAGGTGGATGTTCTTGCAGTCCAGTGCATACGCCAGACCACCCGCGACGAACACACCGCCACGCGCGATGGAAAGCACGACGTCAGGCTCGTACCCGTCGTCGGCGACGGCCTGCGCAAGCTCCCGGATCGCACCGCCGAACCTCTCGTACGTCAGGTTCTCCCGCACGTCGCTCATGTCCGTCACACCTGCGTCCGATGAAAGTTCTGGAACGACCGCGACGCCGTCGGCCCGCGCTGCCCCTGATAACGCGACCCGTACCGCTCGCTGCCATAAGGGAATTCGGCGGGCGAACTCAACCGGAACATGCAGAGCTGGCCGATCTTCATGCCGGGCCAGAGCTTGATGGGCAGCGTCGCGAGATTGCTCAATTCCAGGGTCACATGCCCGGAGAACCCGGGGTCGATGAACCCGGCGGTGGAATGCGTGACGAGCCCGAGCCGCCCGAGGGAGCTCTTTCCCTCCAGCCGCGAAGCGAGATCGTCGGGCAGGGAGATGACCTCGTAGGTCGAGGCCAGGACAAACTCACCGGGGTGCAGGATGAACGCCTCGTCGCCGTCCGGCTCGACCTTTCTGGTGAGATCGGCCTGCTCGACGGCGGGGTCGATGTGTGGATAGCGGTGGTTCTCGAACACCCGGAAGTAGCGGTCGAGCCGCACGTCGATGCTCGAGGGCTGCACCATGGATTCGTCGTACGGGTCGATGCGAACCCGTCCGGCGTCGATCTCGGCCCGGATGTCCTTGTCTGAGAGAAGCACTCCCCGAGGATACGCAGAGCGCACGGACCCGCCCCACTCGGACGGCCCCGCGCGCCCCCTCCTCACACTCCGCTCACCCCTTGACCGGCTCCACGGGCACGACGTTGCGCAGCCGCGCACAACGCGGACACCGGATGAGCCGCCCGGGCCCGATCCGATCGGTGCCGAGCTGCTGCATCGGGAACGAAGCGGCGGTGAAGACGTGCCCCTCGGCACAGCGGACGACGGTGGTGCGCTCCATCAAGTCCATCGGGTCCCTTCCCCAACAAATGCGGATGAACGACCACATTAGGGGACGAACGTCACGCTGCCGAGGCGGCACTCCGCCTTTCAACGGTACGCCTCAACTCCCGCCCCTCGCAGCCACATCCGCCTCCCGAAGAACACGCAGGCCCCGCGGCTTCAAACGCCGGGGGCCTGCGATGAGGTAGAGTATGCGACGCTGCGGGAGTGATCGTCGACCGCTGCGCGGGTGTAGTTTAATGGTAGAACATGAGCTTCCCAAGCTCAGAGCGCGGGTTCGATTCCCGTCACCCGCTCCATGGAAAAGCCCCAGGCCAGCGGCCCGGGGCTTTGTTGTTGTCTAGACCGCGCTAAGCGTCTCGTGCCAGATCCGTGCCAGATGCTTGATCGTCCGGCTTTTTGCGCTGCCCACGGACCAGCTGGTCAAGCCCAGCAGCAACCTCCTTCTGCCGCTCCAGATCCGAGTGCTGGTAGATCAGCGCGGCACGCTCCGTGGACTGCCCGGCACGCACCATCGTGTCCTTGAGCGTCGCCCCGGATCGGGTCGTGAGGGTGTGTCCGGTGTGACGAAGATCGTAGAAGCGGAAGCCGTCTGGAAGGCCGACCTTGGCACGAGCCTTGCGCCATTTCCGCCCGAAGGTCGACCGCCGGAACGGCTTGCCCTTCTCCCCCACGAACAGCAGCCCGTCCGGCCCCTTTTCCGCGTACCAGTCGAGGTGCCGTCGCAGCTCGATGTGAAGAAAGGCAGGCAGGACGACGAGGCGCTTGCCCGCCTCGGACTTGGTCGGTCCTTCAGCCCGCTTGCCGGAAGTCAGTTCCGGAGCAGCCTGCCGGACGCGAACGGTCATGTTGTCGAGGTCCACATCCTTCCGGCGGAGCTCGGCCTGTTCCTCAGGGCGAAGCGGTCCATACGCGCCGAGGTAGACCATCAGCCGCCAGCGAGGCCCGAGTACGTTGGCAAGCTCATCGACCTGGTCGACTGAGGCGACCGGCCGTTCAGCCGCGGACTCCTTTCCGGCTCCCCGGATACGGCAGGGGTTCCGGCGGATCAGCTCGTCCTCGAAGGCCGTCTCCAAGATGGCCTTGAGGAGTCGATAGCTCTTGGCCACCGTGGTTTCGGCACCGGTCGAGTCAAGACGTTCTGAGCGCCAGCTCCTCACACGCGGCGCGGTGATCTCGTCGAGGTCCAGGTCCTCGAAGGTGGGAAGGATGTGCAATCGCAGCAGTCGCCGGTACAGCTCATCCGTGGTGTCGGAGAGCCGACGCTCCTTGACCCAGCGAAGCGCGTACTCCTTGAAATTGACGGCACCAGCGTCTGGGTCCTGCCAATCGCCCCGCCGGATCTCAGTCTGCTTTTCGGCGAGCCAGTCGTCAGCGTCACGGGTCGTCTCGAAGGTCTCCGGAGCAGGCCGCATCACATCATCTGCCCCCGGATAGCGAGCCTGGTATCGACCGGACGGCAGCTTCCGTACCGCACCGAACGTGCGCCGCCTGCCCTTCTTATTGCCCATCAGGCGGCCCTCCCGTAGCGAGAACGCCGACGACGAACGGGTTGGACGGTGTTGGCATCGATGTACGCCGCCAGGGCTCGTTCGGGGATGCGGACATGCCGACCGACCTTCACGAAGGTCACGCGTCGTTCGGCAATCAGGCGACGGGGGAAGCGCTCGCCCGTGCCCAGCCGCTCGGCAGCCTGCGCGACTGTGAGAAGCCGCTCAGCCATGGGTGGGTTCTCCTTCCGTGCCGAGGGCGGGAGCGAGTGAGGCGGATAGCCACTCCTCACCGCGGGTCATGCCGATACCGGCGAAAGCCCAGTGCGCGACCACGTATGTCGTCTCGTCGTCCTGGTCGGCCTCGACCGAGCGGAATTCCTCGGGCAGAGCCGCGAGCGCTTGGGCGCGCCTCCACTCCGCGCGCGCATTGCGCAGCGCCCCGAGAGTCGTCGAGTAGCGGCGCGTCTTGGTCGAGAAGTGGCCGCGGAAGCCGAGCATGTGGGCCCACGCCCTCAGACGCAGCTCATCCAGGTCCTTGCGCCCGCCGAGCAGCCAGGCCGTCCGGATCATTCGCCGGGCGTGATCCGTGATGCGCGCATGGGCGAGCTCGGCCAAGAACTTGATCGGCCGGTCCAGGGTCCCCGTCGCTGCCTCAGCGCCTTTGGTGGCGTACTTGGCGATGTAGGCAGCCACGGCGCGTTCGGTCAGTTCGGCCGGGCCCTCGAAGTCGGCCGAGCGGATCGGACGCACGTCGAGCTGCCGACCGAACCTGAACGCGTGCGGCCGGCCATCGACCACAGGCCCGTTGACGGCCGCATGGCGAGCAGCGGCTCGGATCGCGTCGGTGAGCAGCTCAGCAGTTGCCCAGGCCGGAGGGGCGCTCTGGCCACCCTCCGGGCCGTCGATACGGATCACCGCGTGAAAGTGAACCGCGCCGCGCTTCTGGTACTCGGCCACCTTGGCGAACGAGACCCGGGCGGCTTTCGGGAAGTCGCGCTGGGTGAGCCCGGCGCGCTTGGCGATCTCGCGGCGCAGGTAGATGGAGAAGCGCCGCCAGAGCAACCCCGCGTGAGCGTTCCACAGCACGGCGGCCTCGTAGTCGTACGTGGCCGGATCGAGCGGAACGCCGAGCAGATCGTCGTCCTGGTCGTGCGGTGCACCGCACCGGCAGGGCCGTACGGTTCCGCGCCGACCAGTAGGCCGGTTGTGGACAGGCCCGAAGCCGGGCGCGGTGAACGTGGCGAACACCCTGGGGTGTTGGGCGACCGTCTCCGGGTTGCCCTTGCCGCCCCGCAGTCCTGCTGTGATCAGGTGGTAGGTGTCCCGGCGGTAGACCTCTGCGCAGGCCGCGCAGCGGGTCGCCCGGCGGTTGTTACAGCGCACCAGGAGATGGCCGGCCGGGAGCTCTGCGGAGTTGAGGTGATGCAGGACCCGGCCGATCTCACCTGTGCGCGGGTTGAGTTCGTGTTCGGTGCGGTGGCCGTCAAGGCGTACGGGGTGCGTGCAGCCGCCCAGGCCGCGCAGTTGACGGACAAGGGCAGGCATGTTGCCGAGTGCGGCGAGCCCGCCCAGGTCTTTGAGCGGGGGCGCAGTGTCTCCGGTAGTAATGGAGCTGTCCTTTCGACAGTGGTCGGGAGGGTCAGTGCCTGCCGGGGCGGCGGGATGCTTGGCGGTATCGAGGCCGCCCCGGCAGGCCGGTCAGCGCGTTCGCGCGCTGTTGAGCTGGGAGCGCAGCACCAGGGCCGCTATGGAGACGGACACAGCCGTTATGGCGACCGTGGCCAGGAGTGCGGTCAGCACGACGCCAACCACGAGGACGGCAGCGACAGCCCCGACGCCGAGACCCACGTACGGGGCGACCGGTCGCGCGGCAGGAGCCACCTGAGCGTGCTGGCAGGCGCAGACGGCCACGGAGTGCTGCCGCTCGGCAGGCGGGGCCGAGGTGATCAGGTGCGCGGTCGGGACAGGCGGAGCGACGGGCAGTTTCGGGCGGAGTAGCACGGCAGTTCTCCTCTCACTTGTTGGTGCCGTTGACGACGTCGACTCCGGAGCGCGTGCCGGACTCGATCGCCGGAGCAAGGAAGGTCTGAGAGAGCCAGAAGCCGAAGAGCGCGATCACGACAGCGACCCAGAGGCGGATGCCGAGGAACTTGATCGCAGCCCAGGCGATGACGCCGAGGACGAAGACGAGCGGCAGACTCACGGTCACTGGAAGCTCCTCAGCGGACGGAACAGCGGTGAGTACGGGCAGCCAGCTCGGCGGCGGCGCGACTGTCGAAGTCGGTGGAGAAGCCACACCGCGGAGCCGTACAGGCAGCGGCGTGCTTCTCGCGGCCCCGGCCGTCGTAGTACGTGCCGACCTGGACCGGGCCGACGCGGATCACGCGTCGGAAGCGCGGCTGTGCGGGCATGAGTGGGTCCCTTCCTGGGTGAGTTGGGCGGTGTGGTCGATGAGCCAGCGGCGGATCTCGGCGGCTTCCTGCTCGTCGGCGTTGAGGATCACCGGCTCTGCCAGGAGCACGGCTTCAACGAAGTGGTTCTGGCGGGTCAGTTCGGCCGCGCGCTTGAGCGTGCGGAGCGTGGACGGACGCAACGGCGTTTCCTTGTCGGTCAGGTGAGTTGGACGGCGATGGCCTCGGCGAGCGGCATCGGGACACCGAGCCGGGCGCGAAGAGTGGCGGTGTCGATCGGCGCTCCCGTGCGCGTGCGGTGTTCCGCCGCGACCTTCCGGGCGTGGTCGACTAGAGCGGCCGGGAGCTGGTCAGGCGTGCGAGGTGGTTCGGGAGTCGCGGGCAGCGCGGGCGGCTCCGGCTCAACAGCAGGCACGGGGGCCGATTCCTCGACTGCTTCCGTACGCTCGTTGGCCCCGTGGGCGAGCAGCGTGCCGCCGAGGAAGGCGACCGCTGGCCAGCCCGCCACGGTGATGCGGAGCCACGCCGGAACGTTGTCGAGGTCGAGCAGTCCCGCTGTGGCCACGTTCGCGCCGAGGCTCGCGGCGATGGCCACCAGGAACCATGACCAGCCGGCCGCCCTGGAACCCCCGGACCGCAGCCGCTTCCAGGCAGCGACCATCAGCAGGTCGACGCTGACCGGATAGGCCCACGCCTTCCAACCGTCCTGGCCGGCTGCCACGGCCAGGTCATGAAGGTGCGCGAACGAGAGCGCGGCGGCGATGACCGCCTGGATCAGGACGGCGTCGACACGGACGGGCAGCGCACGCACGGCAGGACCTCCGGTTTCGGGGCATGGCGGGATAGGGACTCGGCGCGATGCGGTCACGCCAGCCGAGGGATTGAGCGCTCAGCCCGCCGGACTCAGCTCGGCCGAGGCGTACGGCCGGAAGGCCTCCAACGCCGGTATGTGCGGAGTGAGATGGAGCGAGTCACGGCAGGTCGCCGCAGCGTCCGCGAGCGAGAGGTACGGCGTACGAATGCGGGACCAGCCGCCTGACGACTCGCCGACGACCGCCAGCCCAGGCACTTCGGGGGCGATGGCGGACGCGACGTACACCGCCTCAGGAGCGATGTCGCCGAGCGCCATCTTGGCCGACGCCTCGTCGTTCACCCGGTGGCACACGCGGCCTGTGAGCTGGGCCCGGAGCATGGTCGCTCCCTTGCCCAGTTCGGCCCCGAAGCGCTGCCCGCAGACCTCCAGATAGATGCCCGCGGCCCGTCCGAGCTGAGCGAGACGGATCAACTGAGTGACCATCTCGTCGCGCCGTTCCTCGTCCTTGCGTGTGGCGACGAGGAAGAGTTCCGCGACCTCGTCGACGAAGAGCACAATCGGGGCGGGCCGTTCGTCATCCGGCAGACCCCATATGTCAGAGGTGATCTCCTCGTCCGGGACACCGGGAGCGATGCTCTGCCGGGCCCGGATGAGGTCGTACCGGTCCTCCATCTCCTGTACGAGTACGGGCAGCAGCTCGGCGGCCTCATCGGGGTCCGTGGCAAGGGCCGAGAGCCGGGGCGCGAAGGGAGCGAGCTCCACACCGCGCTTGCAGTCGATGCCGACGAGCGCCACGGGCTGATCCGCCAGCGCCGCCAGCAGGTTGCGAAGGAACATGGACTTTCCGGAGAGCGTGGCTCCGAGGACCAGTTGGTGAGGGATGGCCCGGTAGTCGCGTACGAACGGCGTCGCGTCCTCCCGGAGAGCCACGGGTACGGCGAGAAGGTCTCTCTCCGCCCGACGCGGCATCTTCACGTCCCGCAGCACGTCGAAGCCGACGAGCAGCAGCTCGACGACGCCCGGCTTGATGCTCCGGACGTGCACGGCGTGAACGCCCCAGGCGTGCCTGAGCCGTTCACACGAGGCAGCCACGTCGGCCGGCTCCTGGCCGGGGGCCAGGCGGAGCCGTACCCGGAGCCCCGTCGCAGTCGGGCGAACCAGACCGCGACGGGGAGGGACCGGGCGCACCTCGCGACGAGTGGTCGCCCTGACAGCTAGCGCCCGCAGACGGGACGGCGGAACCGTGAGTCCGCACGCATCCATGGTGGAGCCGTACGAGACCAGAAGCCGGGCCGTCGAGAGGGGCAGGCCGACCATGGACCAGTAGACGGCGGGGTGCGCCTTGCGGGCGTAGGCCACCCCGCCAACGGCGGTAAGTGCTCCCCCGAGTTCGGCGAGCGTCACCAGGTCAGCCACGGGATCAGCCCTCCTGCCCGGCCGGGTACGCGCCGGGAGCGATCGCAGTCGCACGGAAGGCGATGCCGTGACGAGCCTGACCGTTGAAGACGCTCTCCCACGGCCGGGCGACCAGGCCCGGCAGCGAGACGGGCGCACCTACGGCGAGCCCGTCCATGACGCCGCTCTGCGGAATGGTCACCGCGATCAGGGAGGACTCCCCCTGGTCGATGTAGACGACGCCGATCGTCATCAGACCCTCGCCGGTTACGGCGTCCTTGGCGATCTCACCGGTCTGCCGGTCGCGCAGCTTCGGCGCCGGAGCCTCGGTCATCAGGACCGTTGCCGTCGAGGTGTCGATTCGCATCACACGCACTGAAAGTTCTCCTCTGTTTGGACCTGCCAAGACCTGACAGGTTGACTTAGCAAGTTCGAAAGTAGGGATGCCAGGTTGACTTGTCAAGTGATTCAAGTGGCTTGCTGGACAGATCGGTTGGGGATCTCAGGCGAGTCGGTACGTGTCTTCGAGTTCCTGCCGGTCCGCAGGCAACAGCACATCGGTCACCTGGAGGGCCTGCCCGGACGCATCGAAGGCCACGACGAGCACGCTGAGCAGGGGGTCCCCGGCAGCCATGCCGAGAAGATCGCCCTCTTCCTTGGTCGCCAGTCGAGCGGAAACGCGTTCCGTCACGTGGTCGAAGCGCACGCGCTTCCGCGACTCCAGGTGCTCGCGGAGGCCGCCCTGAATCGGCTCAGGACCAGCAAGGTCCGTACCGTCGACCAGACTTGCAGGGAAGTACGACGAGGCCAGCTCGACCGGTTCGCCCCCATCCTCGATCAGCAACCGCCGTACGAGGATCTTGGCCCGCTTGGGTACGCCGAGCAGCGAAGCCACACGCGGAGGCACGGGCACTTCTCCTACTTCGACCAGGCGGCCCGCAGCTTGGGACTCATCGCGCTCCAGCGATTCGCGACCACGCCGGTCCTTTTGCTCGACCGCTTCCCGTTGGCCGCGCACGATGGTGCCGTACCCCTGCCGAGACTCAAGCCAACCGTCCCGCTTGAGGAGTTCGAGGGCCCGAACGACGGTCGGGCGCGACATGCCGAAGGCTTGAACAAGCTGGTTCTCGCTCGGGATGAGAGTGCCGGGCGGGTACGTGCCGTCCTCGATCCGACCTTGGAGCGCCTGCGCCAGCCGCACGTACTTGGGTGCAGCCACTTCGTACGCCATAGCGTCGCCCGTCCCGGATTGGCCTAGTCAACTGGTCAACCAGTCTAGCTAGCTTGCCCGCAAGCAGGCTAGCTCGCGCGCAAGACCGACGAGGGTCACGACTTCCAGGCGCCGTCGACGAGGAAGGAAACCACCGTGCCGCCGAAGGGACTGGGCCCTGCACTCCACGAATCCGACAGCTCATTGACCAGGCAGAGTCCGCGCCCGTGCGCTGCGTCGGCGGTCGGCTTCCGCATCCTGACGTGCGCCGGGAATCCGGGATTGTGGACGTCGACCCGCAGAGCCTCATTCACGCGCCACCACTCGACGCGCACCCGCCACTCGTCCTCCGCCTCCCCGTACAGGATCGCGTTCGTGACGAGTTCGGAGATCATCAAGACGCAGTCGTCGAGCGAGCACGAAAGGTCGTAGGGATCTAAGAACTTCCGGAACCACCGCCGCGCTCGGGCAACCGATTCGGGTTCCGGGTAGAGGGTCATGCCACCGATCGAGACCGGGTCAGAGCCCGTTTCGTGGCGTCGGTCATCGGCATCAGTCATGCGCTCCGCTCCCTACCGGTGCCGTCGCAGTCGAGACAGCGCCGCTTGGACGTAGTGCGAGCGCGACCGTCGGCAGCGGAGGCCGCCAGGGCAGAGCGGGAACCAACGCGCTTCCAGCCCCGACCCCGGCAACCCACGCATGGCGCATGCGCGTTGCGCGCTAACCCTGCGCCGTCTTTGATCACGTCCGCGCCCCCTTCCAGTAAGTGGCCTTAGCCACTTACTGGATAGTGGCATTGGCCACTTGGAGCGCGCAAGTGGTTCGAAGACAGCGCCACAGGTTTCTACGTGATCGGGTAGCCCTGCTCGAAGGCCCAACGCCCAGGCGGGTAGGTCGCTTCGGCGAACTCCAGCGGACGATCCTGCATGTCAAAGACGATGTGATGCACGATCAACACAGCTGAGTCGGCAGGCAACTTGAGGTCCGCCGCCTCCTCCTCGGTGGCCACTCGGGCACACATCCGGTCCTCGGCGTAGCTGCCTTGACGTCCCGTCATGCTCTCGACGTACATCAACGTGCCCTCCCGAATCCGGTCCGGCTCCAGCAGCTTGGGCGCGCGTTCACCGACCGCGGCAGCGAACCACGACGTAGAGAGCGTGATCGGCCCGGACTCGTTGTTGGTCACCCGCCGGCGGTGCACGGCACGACTGCCGGGTGTCAGGTTCAGCGCCTCGGCGACGTAGTCGGGAGCGTCCAGCCAGCCCGCCGAGGTGATATCCGCGTACTCGCCCGGCGTATAGATCTTGCCCGTCTGCCTGGCGCGGCCGTACAACTCACGTGCGCGCCGGTTCACTTGCAGACCTCGGACGTACGTCCCCGATCCTTGCCGCTTCTCCACGAGCCCTTGGTGACTCAGGGCTTCAAGCGACCGCGCAGCCGTGGGCCGCGACACGTTCCAGTCGGCCGCCAGCTGCCTCTCCGACGGAACCTCATCCCCCGGCCGCAAGTCACCGCGCAAGATCTGATCGCGGATGTGATGCGCGATCTGCAGGTACTTGGGCTGGGTCTCTTCAATCTGCGGCATCCGAGCCCCTTCCCTAAGTGGCTATTACCTCTGGCCACTATAGGGTGAGTGGCCAGGTAGCTAACCCGTACGCTGACGCGGGTGACGCGCTTGATCGTGGCAGCAGGTGGAGGGGGCGACGCAGTCGCCGCCGCAATGCTCGACGCCGCCCTGTACGGCGACGAGGCCCCAGCGGTCGTCCTCACGTACGCGTGGGATCGCCTCCTGGTCGACCCGGTCCCGGGTCCACGAGGTCCGGCGAGCTTCACAGGCCTGCGCCCGCTGACGAGAAGCGTGCAGGCAGTACCCGGTGATGCCCGTCCGGTGGCTCCCGCAGGCTCGACCCTCCCGCGGCTCGCAGCGGAGCTCCCGCAGGCTTTCGCCCTCATCGATCCCCATCACGGTGCCGAGGGCATCACACGTCAGCTCGAAGAACTCATCCAGCACCTGGAGCCCGAGTCGATCGACCTCCTGGACGTCGGAGGCGACATCCTCGCGCGGGGCGACGAGCCGACATTGCGCAGCCCACTCGCGGACGCCCTCACGCTTGCGGCGTGCTGCCAAGTCAACGCCCCTGTACGGCTGCTGGTGGCAGGCCCCGGCCTCGACGGCGAAATCCCCACCGAGGACCTGCGCGACCGCATGGGCCCAACGCTCCTGACCCTCACGGCCGAACACGTCGAGCCGGTCAGCTCGGTCCTCGAATGGCACCCCTCGGAAGCAACGGCCATGCTCGCCGCCACAGCCCGAGGCGTCCGCGGCCTGTGCGAAGTCCGCGACGCCGGCCTCCCGGTCCCCCTCACCGACGAGGGCCCCACCATCCACGAAGCCGACCTGGACGACGCCCTCACCCGCAACAAGCTGGCTCGCGCCATCCTCACCTCGGAAACGCTCGAAGAAGTCGAGCAGCACAGCCGCGAAATCTGCGGCTACTCCGAAATCGACTACGAACGCAACAAGGCCAGTTGGCTCGGCAGCCAGCCAGAGCAGAAGCTCGACCCGGGGACCACGCTCCGCCAACTCGACCAGTTCGAGGCTCAAGCACGCGCCCGCGGGGTCACCCACACGACGTTCCGCCGCCTTACCGAGGCCTTCGACCTCAATGGCAAACAGCGCCAGGACCTCAGAGCCCTCCTGCTCAGCAGCCGCCCGGAGCAGTACCAAGCCCCGCTCTGGCACATCGAATCCCGCAGCTGATGACGCTTGTTGAAACCTACGACCTGCTGCTCAGAGGCGGGATCAAAACAGGCTCAATGGAATTACCCGTCCCTCGTGTGGTCTTTCCCGGTGTGTCGGAGTGCGTGGGTGTACGGCCGGAGAGCTGCCTATGCGAACAAGCCACCTGCCGACTCAGGCACGTCCCCAAGGGCCAGCTTCGACCTGCAGGACATCACCGCCGAGCCGGCCCAGTCCCGCACGGCAGCTACATCGTCAGCGATGTCGAACAGGTCGTGGGCTGTCTGTTGGGCCTCTCGGACCCAGTCGGCGAAAGGTTCTTCGGCCATGACCGCAGCCAACCTCTCGCGGGCCGCGGTTGCATCGCCGACAAGCCCAGCTGCCACGCCGGCGTTGAAGCTGTCCCACAGATAGCCGGGTCGGGTTGGTCGGGACATCAGGCAGCGAGCCACAACGTTCAGGTCAGAAAAGCGGTCCCTGATACCGGTCACCTGATGTTCAGCAGAGTCGGCGAGTGCCGCAGCCACGGAAGCGAACTGTGTCTCGTCGCGAAACGGTTCCGTCCCCTGGACTCGCTCAACGAAGTCGAAAGTCACATGGTCGACGTTCTGCCACAGCCACATCACGCCAACGGTCAGCCCGCTGCCCTGGCTCCACTGCGGCGATGGGAACTCGACGACACCAACCCACCACCCGTGATCATCGAGCCAGAGTCGCGATCGGCCCCGCTGGCTGAGGCCAAGAGGTCGAAGTCGTTGCCGAGCTGCCGCGGCGACCAGCCGTGAAGCAGGAGACGTAGCTGCCATGCCCAGCATCCTCTCCCACCACCAAACGCCCCTCGCCGCCGGTCGCTTCGTGCTCCAAGGCCTGAGTAACAACTCTCTCTACGGATTCAAGGCTCCTCGCTCCGCGCGTCGCGCGCTCCCCGGCTCACCGCCGGGGCCCTGCGCTCCTGTCTCCGCCCCGCTCTGGGCCCCGGCTACGCCGGTCGCGCAACTAGAGCGAGAGATCCTGACTGAGGGGAACCGTCAGGCACGAGACATGCCTCCGGCGGGGGCGCTCAGACTCCGGGATGGGAGGGGCGGCGTTCGCGAGTGCCGGCCGGAGCGTGGTCAGCGTTGTGGGCTCCCATCCCGACCACCTTCGACCCAGGCAGAGCCGAGCAGTCGCGGCCCAGGGCGTCAAGGTCGTTCGTACAGTGGCGCGCTCCACCTTGACGCCCTGAACCACGCCCGCTCCACGGAGTGTGGGCCGAAGGCGGACGGGATGGGAGCCAGGCTGAGTGGTGGGTTAAGGGAGGCTCGACGAGGTGCAGGCTGAGGATCAGTACGCCGTACCGTCGTCGCCAGTCACGGGCTTCGCGTAGTCGAGCATGTACTCAAGCAGTCCCCTGCTCAGTGAGCCGCCTTCGAGATCCTCAACCTCGACGTAAGTGACATCACCCTTGGTGAACACCCCAGTCACACGAAAGTCGCGGTCGTGCTGCGGGTAATCCGGGATGCGTCGAGCCCAGACGGAGCCGATCCGTGGCTGTGCGGTCATGCCGTGAGGCTACCGTGCCCCTCACGTGCCCGATCGAGCGGGAAGCTACGGGGAACTACGGGCAATCGCGGTGCGACCACACGAGAACGGCCCCCGACCAAGTTGGCTGGTCAGGGGCCGATCTCATCGCGCTACCTGCGGTGGGTGTGGGATTTGAACCCACGGTCACATCGCTGCGACGACGGTCTTCAAGACTGTCCGCCGACAGCGGTCAGCGGCTCAGGCCTTGCTTGTGCAGCGCGGCCGATGCCCGGAAGCGGATGCGCCCACACTGCTCACGATCT
Source organism: Streptomyces sp. NPDC020681 (assembly GCF_044334895.1). Classification (NCBI taxonomy): domain Bacteria; kingdom Bacillati; phylum Actinomycetota; class Actinomycetes; order Kitasatosporales; family Streptomycetaceae; genus Streptomyces; species Streptomyces sp. NPDC020681. The sequence continues at coordinate 253,025 of NZ_JBIRTX010000002.1, forward strand.
TCCTCCGAAGTGTCCTCAGAGCAGCAGCAGTGGGATGCGAGCCGACGAAGATCCTCGGCGTCCAGCCACAGTGAGACGCGTCCCCTGGCCCTCTCGGCTTCCGGATCTGTCGGCTTGATGTCAGGCATGAGCCGCAGCCTAGCCGTGCCCGTTGCGCGCCCGATCCGGCGGGACACAGCGGGGACTCCCGGGGAACAGCGGCATCGATCACGCTCCGACCCAGGTCAAGGAGTTGCCAGGTCAGCCGCCATCCGGATACCCCGTCTTCCAAACTAGGGACATAGAGGGGGCTACCGGTACCAGTCGCCATCGCCCGCGAGGGAACGGTGCAGGTAGTCCTCCAGCTCGCGTGCAGCCCACAGCCGACTGTCATCCTCGTGGCACCAGACGAAGATGTCCGGGCGCTGGGGCGTCAGCACGAAGGCGAACTGGTCGCCCCCGCCGTTGTCGCCGAAGAACAGCAGCGGATCGAAGGGCATGTACAGGCCCGGGAACGTATCGGGGGACCAGAACAGCAGGTTCTGCTCCACAATCCGATCCAGGGACCAAACGACGTCAGTCCCGTACTCGCCGACTATCCCGTTGGTCTCCAGCAGCAGAGCAGTCAGTTGTGCCGGCAAGCCTCGGTCAAGGCGCCGCTCTGCCTCGGCTAGCGCAGTCGCGTCAACGCGTGCCCGGAACTCGACCTCGGCCAAAGCTTCGGCAGCGGCTTCTCTCCACATGGGCGCAGCTTAGGCCGAAGGGCTGACCGCCCCGACAACAGGCTTGTACAGCAGCGCCGTACCGCAACTGCAGCAACCGCCACTGTCCAGTAGCGTCCCTATTGGGCCTTGAAGTGACCGGTGTGACCGTCGCTGACCGATCTGGCTAGAGCTACGGATCAGATGTTCCCCGTGCCACAACCGTGCCAGATCGGGCGGGGAGTCACGGGGAACTGCGGAGGCTGGCAGGAAGCGCGGCCAGCTTCCGCCGAAGACGGCAACCCGCAGGTCGAGGCCCAACTCACCCCACCTCGCCCCTAAAGCGGTTGTCGCCCGGTGCTGGGGCGCCGCGCCTTAGCCTCAGCCACTAGTGGTCGGGTTCGCTGTGTCAGTTCAGGTTGCCGATGGCATTGCGGGCAGCGAGACGGAAGTCCTTGACGGCCTGGTAGAGGATTCGCTCTCGTTCGGTAGCGAGGGCCGTGTCTTCGGCTTTGCGGGTGATGTCTCCCGCGTGAGCGTTGTCAACCATCCGGCGCATGACGTGGGAGAGGTCGCTGGAGGCGTGGGAGACGCGTCCAGCGACGTCCGCGACGGACGACGGCCCCTCGAGGATGACGACTTCAGCAGCGCGGTGGACTTCGCGGGCCAGGGCGATGAAGCGGCGTATCTTCTCGTCGACGTCGGACAGGTCTGGCTCATCCGAACGCAGAGCGTCGAGGACGGCGTCCATGGCGATGTCACGGTCATGGAGAGCGCTCAGGTAGCCGGCGTACGCGTCGCGGCGGTGCTGACGGCGCCACTGAGCATGCTGTGAGCGTGCTTGTGCCCGGCCGGTCACAACCGCGGCGCCCAGGGTGGCGACAGAGCCCACGGCGGCGCCCATCAGCGCGGCGAGTCCTGCATCCATGGGCTCAGTCTGCCGTTCCCGTCGTTCATCCATTGCGCCGGGGCATTGCCCTACAGGCCACCGGAGCCGTTGCAGTACAGCAGTGAAGTACAGCAGTGAAGTACAGCAACCATCGCGACCGCATCCGACCGGCGTCGGCCTCGATCACCCCGGCTGACCAGCCGAACGGACCTCAGCGACCGTTCCGCCTGTAGTTCGCATCGAGGGGACAGGTCAGCGGGAGCACCTTGACTCGGTCATTGAGACTTCGCCGCCCTAGGCATCAGAGAGTCCTACGCGTTGGATGAACAGCCATGGATCAAGGTGTAGCCGCAGTCATCGCAGGAGTAGCTGGCATGGTTGGTGCGCTAGGTGGCGCGGCAGCGGGGGGACTGGCAGCCGTCCGAGGTGCACGCGTTGGAGCGGAAACAGGCGCTCGGGCGTTGCGCGATCAGGTCAGAGATCAAGCTGCTACGGAACATGCGCATTGGCTTAGGGAACAGCGCACAGCCGCGTACACGCTGTTCATCACTACAGCGCAGTTGGTGCAAGAGAAGGCCATGAACTTCGGTCTTGACCCTTCCGACGACAACATGGATCAGCTGCACGATGTGGTTGCAGACTTGAGCAATCTCTCAGGCAGCATCACTCTCATCGGCCCCGAAGCGATGCAACGATCGGCAGAGAGTGTCATCGACGCGGCAGGGATGCTCGAGGGAGCGCTGTACGCGAGGCCTCCTAGAGATGACGGACTGTACGAGATCAGCGAGGAGAGCGCAGAAGCCTACAGTCTCCTATTTAACCTACGCACAACGTTCGTTTCGGCGGCTCGTGAGGTACTTGGAGCTGCCTAGACCTTGAAGGCGGCGCCCCCACCCAAGTTGCAGTGGCACGCAGAGGTCGCGTGCCGTAGCAGTGCCAGCAGGGCGGGCAACCACGGTCAGGACGGTTCCAGTCGAGATGAGCCGGTGACGTGCGCACTGGCCACGCCACACTGCCGTCCTCAAAGACCGGGAGAAATCGCCCTGCCCCTAGACTCCCTGCCGTGGCATATGAGCTGAACTCCTTACTTGGCCGCCTCGTCGGCTTCCGGCTGTACTCCGTGCAATTCGTCTTGGACTACGTTCAACTGAGGTTCGACGGCCCGACCGACGACATGCCCGTACTCACGTGCGACGTGCTGCCAGCCGTCACGCTGTCTGGACAACGGTTCTCGCCGATGGGGACTGGCTGGACTGACGCGCTACGTGGACTCATCTCCCAAAATGTGACCGCCACTGACGAGAAGACCGGCATCGGCGTCAAGGTCGACTTCGTGACCGGCTCCATCCAGTTGCATCCCACCGAGAGCGAACTCGTCGGTCCAGAGATCGCGACGCTCAACGGTTTCGATGATCGCTCCTGGATGACCTGGCGGCCCGGCGAAGATGCCTTCGAAGACCTGTAGCCGCATGTCCTACGCGGCCGTTGTCCCATCCCCTCAGACGATGCCCATGCCGCCACGGAGCGAGGCGGCACGGTCCAGGGCGCCGTCACCTCGAAGCCGTCCTGCAGGACGTCGGCTGCCTGGCCTTTCTCCATACCGGGACAAGGAGCGCTGGTCACGGCTCCGAGTTGGGGGACGGGGCGGGCGATCCGTGCCCGTGCTGCTGGGCGTTCCGGGCTTCCTCCTGTGCACGTAGACGGCGCTGGACTTCCTCACGCCGATGGCGCTGCGTCGCGGTGATCGCCTCCTCGTTCGCGTCTCGATAGCACCTGGACAAGCCCTTGACTTCGTCGGTCAGTTTCTGCACCTTCTCTTCGAGCCTCTTAGATGGCCGCTCGCCGATCAGCGACTCGGTCAGGACGTTCAAGTCCACGGTGTAGCGCAGCTCCTCGACTGGGCCCGCCGGGCCATGTGCTGTGACCGTGAAGTCGAAGGTCATCGGCATGCCGCTGTCGAAACGCTTGTGGGAGTCGAAGAAGTACTCCAGGCGCCGTCTCGGCGGCAGCATCGCAATGGTGCGCGCGAGAGCGTCATTGAGACTGGTGCCAACGTCCTCCCCATGGGATGAGGTCAGCTCCGGTGAAACGCTGATCTTCACGTTCCGTGCCATGGTGGGCCCGATGTTCTCGATGACCAGGTACAGAACCGATGAGCCACGTCCCTCGGCCTGAATGTCGACCACGACGTACGGTTCGTTCTGCTCGCGGCGAGCCTGCTTGGCCTCCTCAAGCTGGCCCGCCGCGGACCTGGCTTGCGATCGGGCATAGAACCCAACCCAGACTGCGGAGAAGAAGGCGGCGCCAGAGACCGCCAATGACCACTGATCAGTGTCCATCACGGCAGGATAGGGGCCTCCGCCGACGCTCCACGCGGGTACTTGCGGGCCCACATGTCCTCTGATCTGGCACAGCAGTTGGCGGAGTACGACCGTGCGTGTACTTCACGAGGCCACGCCAATCCTGAAACAGTGCGACGAATGAGGCGTGCCAGATGCGTGCCAGAACGAGCAGAGAACCGCGGTCAGTAGCGGGCACCTCAACGACCCTCGGCCATCCAACTGGACGACGCTTTACCCAGGTCAAGACCGCTGTCCGCCCAGATCGCACCGTGATTCCCAAGCTCAGGGTCATCGCACGGTCAGTACGGCCGCGGGATCTCGTGCGCTGCCAGCGCAGCGGCGTAGCGCGCCAAGAGCTCGTCGAGGTCGGCCAGCAGCAGGCCGGCAGTCTCCCGCGCCCCGGCCATGTCGCCTCGGTCGAAGGCTTCCACCACTTCAGCGACGTCACCGCGAAGGACGGAGAGAGAGTCACCTTGGATCAGGACGCCGGGGAAGCGGCGGCCGGGCAGGCGCACCACTGCGTTGTTGCCACCGTCCGTGAACAGCTCAGCCTCGACACCTCCATTCGGCTATCCAACCTGACATCGCTACGTGACATCAACGACAGCGGACAGACGCGGCGTTGAACGATCGTGAGCGGTCACTCCCCACGCGGTCAGGTGCCCTATGAGGGCCGTCCGCTCGAACTCCTAAAGGGGTAGTCACCCAGGAGTTGCCTTACGAATCGCCTGGTGGCTGACTCGATCTCAGGGCCTGCTGGCTCCGGCCGGACTGTCACCTGCAACGATTCGCCTGTGAGCTATGACCTTGCTGTATGGGACGGTGACCGTCCACTAGACAACCACCAAGCGGGTTCGGTCTACGACGAGTTCTATGCGCTCTACCTCGAGTCGGATGATGTCGTCGTGCCCCCGGCGCCACGCATCGTGGCCTACGTCGAAGCGCTCGTCGAGCGATACCCGGACGACGTCGACGGCAGTGTCGTATGGGCGTCGCCGCCAGTCATCAACGAGGCCTCGGGGCCGATCGTGTACCTGCTCATGTCCTACAGCAAGGCTGAAGAACTCTCGGAGTACGCCGCTTCGCTGGCTCGCGAGCACGGACTCGTCTGTTTTGATCCGCAGGGAGAATGCCTGCGGCCGTGACCTGTCTGCCCTTTCAGCCGGCGTACCTTCAGGTGCCCGTGCCAGAACAAGGGGGAGAACCACGGCCAGCGCCGGTCATCCCCTACCGCTTTCAACCTTCGTTCTGCGGCCGTTCAGGCAGGTCATGGGCTAGGCCGCACGGCAGCTCGAGAGATTCCCAAGCTGAGAGCCTTGGGAGTCGAGCAGCTCCGGAGTTCTCCTCACGGGTCTGCCGTCGCGGCTTGCTCTGGCCGAGGGCAGTCGGCAGCGTAGCGGAGGCCGGTGGGAGCCCAGCGAGACACACGCGCGCCACGTCGGTTGGCTGCCCCGCTGCCGTGGCTGACTGTCGTCGGCCGAGGCCCACGGAGAGTGCGGTTCTCGGCTAAAACAGGAGGGTAGTGAGGTCGACGTGAGCGATGACCACAGGGAAGAACTACGCTATCGAGCTCCTCGAATGAGGCGTGCCGTGGACCGTCTCAGTTTCCGTCTCATTCACCCACGTTCAGGGTCGTTCAGGCGAGACCCGCAGCCGTCCCCTCGCCAACGGCCAGCCACCCATGAACGCAGCTGAACCCCCTGCACAGAGCCCAACACCCCACCAACACAGTTGGAAACCGTGCGCGCAGCAACCCGTTTGCCCGTGGCTTGGTCCAGTGCCCAAGCTTTGGGCATGACCTCAGAACCGAACACCGCTCCGCCATCAGTCACTCACGTCAACACGATGACCGATGGGGTCAGGCGGGTCTTCACCTGGGAGAGCGACGCACGCATCGAAGTACGCAACTTGGGAGGGGAGATCGTCATTGAGGCTAATGCTGCGGGGCTCAGAACGCTGGCCGGCCACCTGCTCACGCTCGCCGAGGACGGCACGCCCGACGGAACACATCTACACCTAGAGGAGAACAACGGCCTCAAAGACGGCTCCGTCGGCCTGGTCCTGGAACGATGCGACGAATGAGGCGTGCCCCATGCGTGCCAGAACGAGCAGAGAACCGCGGTCACTAGCAGTCAGCTCAGCACCCCTCTGCCATCCGACTGGACGACGCTTTACGCAGGTCAAGGCCGCTGGCCGCTCAGCTCGCGCCGCGATTCCCAAGCTCAGAGCGCGGGTTCGATTCCCGTCACCCGCTCCAGGGAAAGGCCCCAGGCCAGCGGCCCGGGGCTTTGTTGCTGTCTCGGCTGTTGGACGCTCTGGACGCTCCGGACGAGCACGGCCCTCACGTACGGAGCCACGACGGCAAGCGTCTGATCGAGGCTATAGCTGCACAGCGCAGCTCTCTTAGGCTTTGATCGGCGAGGCATCACCCACGAGCGCACCAACACCGGTTGTTGCTGGCGCCACCTCCTACGCGTCAGAGCGCGTTCCAGGCCGAGCGGCTAGGCACGGTAGACGGGCCCAAACACAACCCTGTGAGTGTCTAACTGCGTGACAACGCAGGCGGACAACTGCGGGTGTCCACGCACACCTACGGACCATCACAGCAGATCAGCGCCACACCAACCAAGGCAGAGCCCCCACCCAAGTTGCTTCGGGACGAAGAGGTCTTATCACTAGGTTGCCTAGTTCAAGACCCAGGGCTCGACGGTGCCGAGACCAGGGCGACAATCGCCTGGCCAGAACGTCACGCAGCCTCCACGATGGCCGCATGGACCAGTTTCAGGGCAGCGCTTGGCAGTACGTGGCGGAGGTACTCCACGCCGAGGATCTCCCCATGGTCGCTGCGCATGCGCTTGTTGATGGCTACGACTCCCCTGCCCTGCGTGAGTTGGCCGGCCTGCACCGCCGGAGCGATGCCACTGAGGTCCGCGAACTGTACGTCCAAGCTCTGGACGAGCTTGACGTGCCCCTTCCAGACGAGGAGACAGCTGGCCGACGTCTCCTCGTGAGCCTCGCGTTCGGTCTGACACAAGGCGAGCTGAACCCCAAGGATGTGGCCGACCGGCTAACGATGACCGTCGCTGCTCGCACCAAGGAGGAGACGCAGTTTCTTTCCATCGCCGCCTACTACAGCGAATGGATCGGACCGGACAACCTCCCTGGGTGGGAACACGATCTACAAACCGCAGCCCACTCGTTGACGGCCTCCACCGACCTTGCTCCTGTATCGGCGCACCAGGTTCGCGGCGTAACTGGCTAACCACCTAAGTCGCGCCCTCGTGCCAGACCCGTGCCAGATAGCGCGGGCAACCACGGTTAACCAAGAACAAGAAGCTGGCGGCCTGGAGTATCTCGTGCAGGCATCGTTGCAGGTCATCAGCAGGATGGGTCATTGATGACCGGTGATTCCCAAGCTCTGGCCTCAGGTGAACGGCGAAATGCCCATGCTTTCCAAGTGCGCGAGCGTTGCCTCAAGGCACGCGTCGGCAGACGCCTCATCTGACCTGAAGAACGACTCCGCGCCCAAGACACCACCGGAGACGATCACCATCCAGCGATGCCCCCGTGATCGCTCACCGTCAGCCTTGAAGACCACCGAGCACCCTCGCTCGGCTAGCCACCCCATCAGTTCTACAACGTCCACATCCGTCCCCTCCAGGGGGATCATGCCAGCCACGGGGATGCGGCATCGTCGGGCAGTCTCAGGGCCCTAGGAGGGCGACCAGGCGGAGCGACTGCACTGAGCACGCGGCTACAGCAGCGCCGTACGCAACTGCAGCAACCGTCCCCGTCCAGCCAACTGGCGCGGCCGCCAAAGACCGCCTCCGAAGCGGTCCCGGGCCGTCGCGGGGCTACCACGGTGGCGGCTTGCGCCCCGCCGATACAGCACTGGTTGGGAACGCCTAGCAGCGGGGCAGGGTGCCGCTCTCCTTGGTGAGTTTGGTGCTGTGGGCCCAGCCTTCGGTGTTCGTCCCATCGATACGGGCGTAGATCCACTTGTTGCCGTAGGCGTTGGTGATGTAGCAGTGGTAGTAGAGCTTCACACCGGTCTTGACCACGGTCACGTACTGGCATTCCGCGTACGGCCCGGTGTAGAGGTGGGACGTCTCGGCCAGGTAGCCGTAGCCGTCGCTGCGGTTCTCGTGGCCCCAGCCGGTGCAGGCCGTCGACACCGGAGTGGGCTCCTGCACCGTCGGGCTGGGCTTGGTCTCTGGGGAGGCCGACGGGCTCGCGGTCGGCTTGTCGCCTTCGACGCCGGGCTTCTTCGTGGGGCCCAGCTCCTCGTCCTCGTGACCGTCCGGCTCCTTTGAGGTCGACGGCTTCGAGGACGTGCCGGGAGAACCGGCGGACGACGGGGTGCTGCCGCCGGTCGGCCGGGGGCTGTCCGTGGAGGAGCCGACGCCGGGCGGCGTCGGCCGTGCGCCGTCCGTGGTCGTGCCGCCCTGTTGGGACGTCAGGGCGTAGGTGATGCCGGCGCCTGCGGCGAGGAGCACAACGGCGGCCGCTGCCGCGACGACGGTGCGGTTGCTGCCGCGCCGTGCGCGACGGGCTGCCGTCCGGCTCGTCTCGGGAGCGGGGACTCCGGCGTGGCCCGCGACCGGCGCGCCGTGCTGCGGCAGCGTCGGCGGGAGGTCGGGCTGCGCGTAGCCGGCGTGCGGAGGCTGAGGCTGCGGGGCGGGCTGGGGGAACAGCGGGGGACCGAACCCGGGGGCCGGTGCAGCGGCGGCCGCAGCCCCGGGACCCACCGTGGGAGCGGGAGCGGGTGTCGGCGTCGGAGCGGCGGATGGGAGGTGCACCGTCCCGCCCGAGGCGACGCGCTCGAGCATGCCGCGCGCCTCTTCCGCGGTGGGCCGGTTCTCCGGCTCCTTCGCCATCAGCGCCTGGAGCACCGGCGTGAGCGGTCCCGCCCGGCGGGGCTCCGGCAAGGGCTCGGTGACGATCGCCGACAGGGTGGACCACGCGGACGTGCGGCGGAACGGCGAAGTGCCTTCCACGGCCGCGTAGAGCGTCATGCCGAGCGACCAGATGTCCGACGCGGGACCGGGCTCCCTGCCCTGCGCGCGCTCCGGCGGCAAATAGTCGAGGGAACCGACGAGTTGACCGCTCTGGGTCAGCTTGGCCATGGCGTCGTTGCCGGAGGCTTCCATGCTGGCGATGCCGAAATCGGTGAGCACGACCCTGCCGCCGTGCTCGATCAGCACGTTTCCCGGCTTGACGTCCCGGTGGAGTACGCCGGCCCGGTGCGCGGCGTCGAGCGCGTCCATCAGCTTGGCGCCGATCGCGGCGGCTTCGCGGGGCTCCAGTGTGCCGCGCTCCGTCAGCACGTCGTCGAGCGAGGGCCCGTCGACGAGTTCCATGACGATGACCGGGAGGCCCTGCTCCTCGGTCACGTCGTGCACGGTGACCACGCCGCTGTGCCGGATACGGGCGGCGGCCTGCGCCTCCCGCTGCATCCGGGCCCGCACGTCGGCCAGTTCGGCTGTGGAGGTGTCGGTGAAAGCCCGCAGGACCTTGACGGCGACCTCTCGGTTCAGGAGTTCGTCCACCGCCCGGGCGACCACTCCCATGCCGCCGCGCCCGATCATGGAAGTCACCCGGTAACGCCCGCCGAGTACCTTGCCCGTCAGCTCTCCGCCATGCGCTTCCCCCGCGGTCACCGCACGCTCCGTTCCGTCGTTGTTCGTGAACCATCAATCCGAGTCCTCAAGGGTAGAGGCAGGGGCGTGAGGGGAATGCGGCGGCCGCGCGCAGGTATGTGGCTGCCCATCAGGGTTGTCGCCCATGGCGGGCACGGCGGTCCCGGGCCGTGCGCGCGAGAGCCTCGGCCGAAATCACTGGAGGAACTGTGGGAGGACGAGTTGGTCCAGGAGGCCGGCACCCACTCGATCCTCGACATCTTCCGCGTCGTGGGACCTGACGACGCCTCGGACTACAACACCGTGAGACCCGTAACGGCCGAGGAAGCACGCAAGCTGCTGGGAACAGACAAGTTGACCCATGCGCACGTTTTCAAGGATTTCGAATGCCTCCCCCGGTCGCGATGGATCGGACGATGCGCAGTGCTGCACGACGACGAGGGCAACCCCCAAGAGATCCACTTCTGGGGCCACTCGGGCGACTGAACCGCAAGCCAAGCTTGCAAGTGGCTGACATCCACGCCTGACATCAACGAGGACGTACGCCAGCACACCTGAGCAGCTCGGTACGAAATATGGCTTCTGGCGGGTGAAGTGAGCACATCTCGCCTTCAGTTCGCTTTCAGTTCGGCATATCGACACTCAGAGGTCCGGTTGTTAGGTTGATCGTGATCAACAAAAATGGCCGAACTAGCAGATAAGGTAATGCACTTGAGTGGAACTACCCAAAGCGGTAAAGGGAATGCCGTAAGCCGTCGCACGCTCCTCCGGACCGGCACAGGGATAGCCGCCGCCGCGGCGAGCGGCGGTTTTTCCTTGTTAACGGCTGAAACGGCGCACGCGGACGTCGCCCCGTCGCAGCACTTCGTACTCAAGGGGAACGGCGGCGATCCCGTCGTACGAAGAACGCTCCACCAGCCCTACTGGGCGATGCAGTCCTTCGCCTTCGACCACCTCCACGGGCACATCTACTTCGTGCAGTCCAAGCCCGGGAGCCACAACGGCGACCTCTGGGTGACCAGGACCGACCTGAGCGGCAACGTGCTGGGCGCCATGGCGCTCCACGCGTTCGACCACGGCTCTTCGATGGGGATCCAGCCGAATGCGTCCGGATCTCCGTTCATCTGGCTCGCTGGCGACTACCGGAGCCTGAAACCCGATACGGCCCCCAACAGCCACACGATCTGCCGCATCCTGTACAAGGACGGGGGTCTGATCGACTACCGCACCGGCTCCGGCGTCGCGGAATTCAAGATCGGTCTCTCCGATTTCTGGGACTGTCCGAGACCGTCGATCGATCCCTATACGAACCGGTTGCTCGTCCGGTACATGGGGACGACGAGTCCGTGGCGCCTCGCGCTGTTCAACCTCTCCGATGTCATCGCCCGGGGCATCAACGACGACACTCGTCCCCTCGCCAAGCGCGCCCTGCCGACCAACGCCCAACTCGGCCTCAGCGACTCCGACTTCTTCCAGGGCGTGACCTCGTACGGCCAGTATGCATACCTCTCCTACGGTGGTCCGCCCACGAAGCCCTCGGATCCGGCCAAGCCGTCCTATCTGGTTCGTCTCGATATGAACCAGACCGGGGGGCAGTACAACGAGAAGTACCAGACGACCGCGGGTAACTCGCTGCCCGGTCGCGAACCTCAGGGAATGGCGATCTGGCGGTCGTCCAGCGGCCCGCGGCTCGCGTTCGGCTTCTCCAGCAAGATCGCCGTCAGTCCTGACAAGTTCCAGTCGACCGTCTTCTACAAGAGCGACCTCGCCGGGTAAGTAGCGCTGCGGCCCGGCCCTCTCTGCGTCATCGCGCGGGGAGGGCCGGGCTTCTTCGTGTTCGTTCCGCTCGGAAACGGGCCATCTCAAACGCTAAAGGGCCAACTCGGCCGCTCAGTCACATCAGGGCACCATCGGATGGTGGCTGACTGGCGGCTGCCGGAAGCCCAGCCAGTCGGCGAGGTCCCGCACGAATACCTTCGCCGCCCTCTGCGGCCTCGATCAGGCGCAGGAGCTGCAGCCTGGCCAGGTCGGCGATGGCCTTCGGTACGGCGGCGAGGCGCTCGGCCTCGTCGTGGGCGATAGCGCCGGGCGCGACCCACCTCACGCTTCGGCGTAGGCCACGACGATGACCACGCCGAGTCGATGTGGTTTCCCCGCCCGTACGGGCTGCTTGCACTTCCCCGGCGTGGTGCAGGCGCGTGCATCCGAGGTCGGTACCTGCGCGGCCCGGCGCCACACATGCGAAAAGGGCCTCCGCCCGGAAGCGGAGACCCTTTCCCCCTCGGTCAGAAGAAGCCGTTCAGGTTCCACCAGTCGGTGGCCGTCTCCACGCGCGAGTCCAGCGCGCCGTTGCCGCGGCCCGGGTACACGAGCTGGCAGCCGACGCCTCGGCAGCCTTGGCCGACATAGCTGCTCTTCGTGGTGGTGACGAGGTCGGCACGGCCGTCGCCGGTGACATCGCCCAGGCCCAGGAACGATTCCATGCCGTTCCATCCGCCGCTGCCGATCAGCACACGGGAGCCGAGGGCTCCGGCCTTGCCCGGGTACAGCCACAGCTCACCGGTGGAGGCCTTGCGGGCGATCAGGTCCGCACGGCCGTCACTGTTCATGTCGCCCGCCCCCACCAGGGCGCTCATGGCGGTCCAGCCGCTGCTGCCGATGAGCTTGCGAGCACCGAGGGTGCCGGCGCCGGTGCCGGGGTACAGCCACAGCTTGCCCGTGGCCTTCTCGACGGCCAGCACGTCCGAGCGGCCGTCGCCGGAGAGGTCACCGTAGGCGACGATCCCGCTCATGGCGTTCCAGCCACCGTTGCCCATGAGCTTGCGCGCACCGAGGCTGCCGGTGCCGGCGCCCGGGTACAGCCACAACGTCCCGGTGGACCCGTCGCGGGCGATCACGTCCTCACGGCCGTCACCGCTGAAGTCGCCGTGGCGGACGAGGACGTTCATGGCGTTCCAGCCACTGTTGCCGACCAGCTGCCCGGTGCCGTCGCCGCGCAGGAACCACAGCCGGCCCGCCTTGTCCCGGACGAGGACGTCAGCCCGGAGGTCGGCGTTCAGGTCACCGAAGCCCGCCGCCAGGGGCGCGGTCGTGGCGTACCACTCCGGGTAGGCCGGGAGGAAGCACTCCCGCTCGGTGGGGACGAAGCTCACCGAGCTGACGGTGCGGTGGGAGTAGCCCCACTCGGTACCCGCGGGGTCGGGCTCCCAGATCGAGACGCCGCCGTTCCGGCTGTAGTTCGTGTCGTCGTGCAGACAGGCGAACTTGGACGTGCGGTTCACGACGGACTGGAACGTGTTGTCCCATGTCCCCAGCGTCGCCTTGTTCGCGTTCGTCTTGAACATGGTGCCCGTGCCGTTGTCGGTCTTCCAGGCACAGAAATAGCCTGCCGGGCAGTCGCTGATCGCGGCCTGTGCGGGCGCCGCGCCCGCACCGAGGAGCCCGAGCGAGGTGAGCCCCAGCGTCGTGACCATCGTGGCCAGGCGCCGAAGCAGTGAAACGCGCATTTCTTCCCTCCCTGACGCGGCGCGGAGAGACGCTCGACGTGCCGCGGGAGGAAGATACCTTGCTGACGTGATCACTCCATCGCGCGCGTAGCCATCACATCCCCGGCAGGCCCGGTTCCACGAACGGATCATGGTCGTTGGGCGGGAACGCTGGTCCAACGGCGAGGTCAGGCCGTCGAGCACGGGGATTGCCGACGAAGGAGAGGCACTCGTCACCTGTCCCGGCCCGTTCAAATGAAGCGCACCATCGTGTCCTTGAGCGTCGCCCCGGATCGGGTCGCCAAGGTGTGCCCTCCGAGCCTGACATCCACGGCTGACATCGACGACGGCGGACAGCCCCGTTCCTGAGCGGCCCGGCACAGCAGTCCGAGACTCCGGCCTACATGTGGCAGAGGTCCGGCGATCGAACCCGATCGGACGGTTGCCGGCCTGCCGGAGGCGTCCGCCTCAGAACCTCACGCCGGCTGCCGCCGCAGCGTGTCCGTCGCCGAACCGGTGCGCTGCATCCGGTGCCAGCGCAGCCTGCTGCCCAGCAGCGCCGTGACAACCGACTGCACCACCACCAGGTACATCAGCTGCCGGTAGACGAAGATCTGCAGCGGCAGCGTCCAGAGCGGTGTGAACTTCTCCTTGTCGAGGCGGAGCGCGTAGAGGGCGCTGATCACCTGCACGGCCGTGAAGCCGAGCCACACGGCTCCGGCCTGGGCGGCGCTCTGGAACAGCAGGCCGTACACGGCGAACACGTCCACGAGCGGAGCGAGCAACGGCAGCAGCGTCTGAAAGACGGCGAGATACGTCAGTCCGCGACGGCCGAACTTGCCCGCCGACCCCGTCTCGAACAGCGACCTGCGGTGCTTCCACATCGCTTGGAGGGTGCCGTAGCACCAGCGGTAGCGCTGCTTCCAGAGCTGTCGGACGGTGGACGGCGCCTCCGTCCAGGCGATCGCCGACTCCTCGTACACGACCCGCCAGCCCATGCGGCACAGCGCCATCGTCAGATCGGTGTCCTCGGCGAGCGTGTCCTCGCTGACCCCGCCGACGTCCGTCAGCGCCTGCCGGCGGAAGGCGCCGATCGCTCCCGGCACGGTTGGCATGCATTCGAGCACGTCGAACATGCGGCGGTCGAGGTTGAAGCCGACGACGTACTCGAGGTGCTGCCAACGGCCCAGTACGCCCTGCCGGTTGCCGACCTTCGTGTTGCCGCTGACCGCGCCGACGCGCGGGTCGGCGAGCGGCTGGATCAGATTGCGGATCGCTTCCGGCTCGAAGACCGTGTCACCGTCGATCATCACCACGATGTCGAAGTGTGCCCAGGAGAGACCGGTGTTGAGAGCAGCCGCCTTGCCAGCGTTGGGCTGGCGCACCACCATCACGCGTGGATCCGTCTCCCGGACCCACTCGGCGATCTCGAAAGTGCGGTCGCTCGATCCGTCGTCGACCACGATGATCTGGATGTACGGGTGCGAGGAAGCGAGCAGCGAGCGCAGGGTCGCCTCGATGCCCGCCTCCTCGTTGTACGCGGGCACGATCACGGTGACAGGGTCGTTGACCGGCGGCAGCCGATGGCCGCGGCGCCGTTTCTTGCGGGTGCGGCGCACGTGGACGCGGGCGACGGTGAACAGCAGCACGAGGCGCGCCAGGGAGATCACGCCCGCGGCCACCAGCAGCCAGGTCATGACGTCGGCGAAGCCGCGGGACAGGGTCTGCGCCCAGAGGACGGCTGTGCCCTTCGCCTCGGTCGCGTCCGAGACGGGGTAGCCGGCGCCGTTCATACGGAGCGCCGCGCCGACTGTCGTGAACCGAACGCCGTGCGGCGCGGACGCCAGGAGTTTCTCGGTGGCGTCGACGACCTCCTGCGAGCCGGTGAACTGGCGGATCGCACCTCGCTTCGCGCTCCGGTCGGAGGCGTCTGCGGCGTCGGCGGTGTCGGCGGTGTCGGCGCCGGCGGCAACCAGGATGTAGCCGTCGTCGATCGCGCGCCGCCCGGCCGCCCACTGGTCGGCGCACATGGACGCGATGTCCCCGGTGTGCGGCAGCCTCACCAGACGGGTACCGAGGCCGGCGGCGCCGGCGAGGGTGTTCTGGGTGACGGCGAGTTCGAGCCGCGCGCGGGTCGCCGAGACCTGAGCGAGGTTGGCGTCCGTGTAGGTGTGCGAGCCGATCTCGTGGCCCTCGCTGTGGATTCTGCGTACGAGGTCCGGGTGGGCGGCCACCTGGGTGCCGGTCAGGAAGAACGTCGCCTTGACGTGGTGCTTCTTCAGGATGTCGAGCAGCGGCGGAGTCCAGGTGGGATCAGGGCCGCCGTCGTAGGTCAGGGCGACCCTCCCGGCGGGCAGGTGCGCGCTGTGCAGCTTTCCGCCGGCCTCGCTGAGCACGGGACCGCCCGTGCGTATCGCGGCGGGGGCGGCGGTGCAGTGATGTGCGGGAGTGGCGGTGGACGCTATCTCGTGCCGACCGTAGCCGCTGAACAGCAGCGCGGTGGCGGCGACTGCGAGAGTGAGCAGAAGCAGCAGCCAGTGGGCGCGGGGGTCGCGCCGCGGGCCATGCCGGTTGGTACTGGCAGGCGGTCTCGTCTGCGTCGAACGGGTCACCGCGGACGATCGTGCCGAGCGCTTGGTGCGCGGGGAACGGTTGCTGCCGGTGGAACGGGTCGTTCCGGTGTCGCGCGGTGGGTGACTCACCTAGGTCCCTTGGTCGATCCCTGGCCGCCGCCGGGGTGGTCGCCGGAGTTCCCCCGACCCGGCGCGCTCGTGGTGGGAGCGGCTGTGCTCGTGGGCGCCTTGGTGGGCTGTTCCTGGGTCTCGTCGCCGGTCTTGGAGGCACTCGCCGAGGGGCTCGGCGCCGGCGACTTCCCGGGCGCGGCGGACGGGTCGTTGGTGAGCCGGGCGGTCGAGCCGGGCTGGTCCGTGGCCGTCGAGCCGTCGTGCTTCTGCTCCTGCTTCGGCTTCTCCTCCTGGCTCCAGGGCAGCACGCCGCCGGAGGGCACCGGACTGAAGAATCCTGCGATCACGACGCCGATGAAGACAACACAGACTGCCGCGACAGCGAGGGCCGCACGGTGGATCAGGCGACTGCGGCGGCCGGATGCGTCGACGAAGACCGAGCCATCGTCGCGGCCGGCATGGTCCTGGTCGTCGTCCGTGCCGTGGGCGTATCCGTCGTCTCGATGTGTGGGGTCGTGTGCGATGCCGTGGGCCGGGTCACCGGTCGCCGCTGCCGAATCCTGCCATCCGTGCCGCGCCGCCGGGTCCACGTATCCGTCATAGGCCACGGTCCCGTCGCCGTACGGGTGGTACACGAGCGGCAGGCCCTGGGTGTCGCCACCGTCCTGGTATGCGCCGTTCCCGGCGTACGCACCAAGGGTGCCGTCCGCGAGGTTCGCGTGCTCCGCGTGGTACACGCCGCTTGCGCCGCTTGCGCCGCTTGCGCCGTACGTGCCGTCGCCGTGCTGAGGGTGCCAGGACATGGGCGCGGAGTATAGAGAACCGGGGGGCCCGCGGCGCAACGGACGCAGATACCAGGGCAAAGCGCCCTTCCCTCGGCGGCGGCGGACGGAAGGCGGCGGTTCAGGTCCTCTGGTGGCCGGTCGACGGTGCATTTCGGGGGCGCGCCGGGAAGGAGCGATGGCGCGACTGGTAGAGCTGCGGGCGCGCAGGTCAGGGACTTGATCCCCAACCCGGGCCCTTGTGTTATCTAGACCAATTCAGGCGTCACGTACCACTTCCGCACCACTTGGGCCCTCTTCCGGCTGGTCAGAGCCCTTCTTCCGCGCGGCCCGGTCCATCCCGTCCGGCCCGCTCGCCGCCTCCTTCTTACTCTTGCGGTCTGAGTGCTGGTAGATCAGTACGGAGGCGAGCAACTCCCGCACGCGTTCCATGTCCTGCGGCGCGCTCAAGCCGCGCTTGGGCAGTAGCAGCACTCCGGTGCCCCATACATCTGGGGTGAGTAGCACGAAGACCCGGCGACCCTCGATGCAGCGCCCGTAGAACTCCCAACCTGTGTGGTTCGTATGGCGCTCGGACACAGTGTCGATCCCTGACTGGTCGACCGTGACGCGATGTTCGCCTAGGTGCCTGGCGTATCCGAGCAAGGCCAGAGCCATCAGCCAGCGGCACGCGATCATGATGAGGATGGCGATCACTGTGAACTGCAGTAGCCCCAGGGCAGGGGAGTCGATGCCCTGAGCCGCAACGTTGATCGCGATCACCAGGCCGAGGAAGATGCCCACGACCCGCAGTACGCGATAACTCCACCGGCCAACCGGACTGTGCCGCATCTGGAGTTTCAACCCGTCGGCTATCTCCCGCAGTGTCACCGTGTACGTGAACTGCACGGATACGTCGGCGGTCATGCGTCCTCCCCAGGGCTGATGGACAAGGGATCGTACTGGTAGGCGATCAACGGCTACTCATCCCACCGCAGCCGGATTGCAAATCGCGGTGAGACCTGCGGTCCCAGACACTTCGGGGGCCGCCGGGAACGCCCTGGCTCCTGGTCCTCGTACACGTCTCCCACGCGGTTGCCAGCCGGGTGGCGCGGGTCGGGTCACCTCATCCACGTCGCCCAATGTGCCAATGATGACCTCGCAAGCGCCTCACAGCACCGCTCCTGCGTCCGGGTCCTGCCAATCGCCACGCGTGAGGTCAGCCTCGACCTCAGCCATAGGTGGGTTCTCCTTCCGTGCCGAGGGCGGGCGCGAGCGAGGCGGATAGCCACTCCTCGCCGCAGGTCATGCCGATACCGGCGAACGCCCAGTGGGCGACGACGTATGTCGTCTCCTCCTCCTGGTCGACCTCGACCGAACGGAACACCTCGGGCAGAACCGCAAGCGCTTGGGCGCGCCGCCACTCAGCTCGGGCATTGCGCAGCGCACCGAGAGTTGTCGAGTAGCGGCGCGTCTTCGTCGGTGGCCGCGGAAGCCGAGCAGTCAGCGACCCAGCGGGAAGAACCACCACAGCGACCTGGCCTGTGAGCCTCAATATGGCCTCCTTCTCAGAGGGGGCACGCGCGAAGGATCAGCGAACAGAAGGGGCGACGCCTGCGGCACGCAGCCACGTCGACCTGGCGCAACGCACGTGTCGCCTTCGGGATGAGAGAGGCGGAAACGATCCCGATGGCTCCGCTTCCCCAGCCCGCCACCAGTTCCAGTGCCCCGGCAGTTCATCCCCACCAACGCGCCACAGAAGGGGCAGCCAACTTTGGAGGCATGCCCCGCGTG
This sequence comes from Streptomyces sp. NPDC020681, assembly GCF_044334895.1. NCBI lineage: Bacteria > Bacillati > Actinomycetota > Actinomycetes > Kitasatosporales > Streptomycetaceae > Streptomyces > Streptomyces sp. NPDC020681. The sequence goes on from NZ_JBIRTX010000002.1 coordinate 271,299, forward strand.
GCTGATCGGCAAAATCCGGCCATATGTGGCCCCGCTGCCGGGGCTCATGTGGCGCTGCAGAGCCCAACGGCCCCATGGTCTACGCCATTTCGCGCCGGGCCTACCGACACCGACCGCATTCGGGCACAGTTTCGAATACGCCTTCCTGTAGTTGATCGGGCACGGCTAGTGTCGCCCTGCGATCGCCAAGCACAGCCGTCACAGGCGTGCCTCCGGGGGGAGGCGAGCGCTCTCCCTCCGTCTGCCTGCTTGGCGTCTGACCGACATCATCGATCAGATTGGTACGGGGATGAACGCGAAGAATCGTCGAATGGCACGGGGGCTCGTCACCGGGGCGGTGCTCCTTGGATTCGCCGCCGCGACGCCTGCCTTTGCCGAAGGATCTTGGACGTCCTACATCACCGGCTGGACACCGGGCAAAGAATCCCGGCGCTGGACCGACAACAACACCGACGCTGCCAGCACCTCAGTAAGCTTCAGCGGCTGCTCCTCTGACGGGGGCACTGGTTTCCGGCAGGCCGGACTGAAGCTCTGGAAGGACGTCTTCGGCCCGGACGATGACCAGGGAACCAAGTCCAACACCTGCAACTCTGTCTACTGGGGCGACAAGGCCAGCGGAAAGTACTACTTCGAGCTCTGGAGCGTCACCAGCGGCGGGCAGCTCTCCGTGAACTCGGTGACGACCAGGTACTGATGTAGGCATTCCGGTGTCCCGGTGATCACAACTGTCGCCGGGACACCCGCTTGCACCAGCCGGCCCACGACCAAGCCGCTCCACCACTGAAGCGGCGGAATGTGCTCCTCAACATGGCTTTGGTTTTCCGTGATCTCGTTTTCCGCTACGGCCGGAAGACGGAGGTGTTCGCCGGGCTCGACCTGCGAATCGACAGTCGCTCCACCGTCCTACTCGGCCCCAACGGCGCGGGCAAGTCCACTCTGATGGCCCTCGCGGCCTCGCAGCTGACCCCCACTCAGGGTTCGGTCACCTGGAGGGACCTGAGCCCCGCGGACCGGCGCAACCGTGGCCCGTATCGCCGGGCAGTGGCGTGGATTCCGCAGCAGATCACACCAGTTCCCGGACTCACCGTCAGGGAACAGATCGCCTACGCGGGCTGGCTGAAGGGGCTGTCCCGAACGGCTGCATGGGAGGCGTCTGCGGCTGCCGTCGAGAAGGTCGGCCTGACCAAGCTCGCAGACCGAAAGAGCCATCAGGTGTCGGGCGGACAGCTGCGGCGCATGGGCATCGCCGGAGCACTGACCCACAGCAGCGAGATCATCCTCATGGACGAGCCGACCGCCGGGCTCGACCCGCAACAGCGAGCGATGTTCCGCTCCCTGGTGGAGGAGCTCAGCGACACCGTTCACGTCATCGTGTCCACACACCAGACGGAGGACCTCGCCGACCTCTACCGGCACGTCGTCGTACTCGACCACGGCACGGTCCGCTTCCAGGGAACGACCGAAGAGTTCCACTCCCTCGCCAGCGGGCTCGACTCTCCGCGCGGACAAGCGGAAGCCGCCTACGCGCAGCTCGTCGGAGGGGAGTTCTGACCATGCTGGTACGCACGGTAATCCGCTCCTCCTCTGCGACTCTCGTCCTACCGTTCCTCATCGGCTTTGTCTTCGTAGCCCTCGGCGACGACCTGTCCGCCTGGGTCACGGCCCACTACTGGCCCTCCGCCACGGGCAATGCCACCTTTGCGCTTCCCTTCGTGGGCCCGGCGTGTGCGGCCGTGGCCGCCTGGGAGGGCGCCCGCCTGCACCGGGGAGGCGTGTTCGACCAGGCCCCGGCCCGCGGCCCGCTGGCCATCACGGTTCCCATCCTCCTGCCCGTGGCCGCCATGGGTCTGCTCGGCATGACCGCCGCGCTGCTCACCGCTGCGGCCGCCGCAGACGTCGGCATCGGACTCCCTCACCTCGGAATCACTCTGGTAGCCGCCGGAGTCCTGCTCGCCAATACCCTCGTCGGGCACCTCGTCGGCCGGACGATGCCCGGCGTCCTCGCCGCGCCACTGGCACTGATCGGATCCTTCTTCCTCAACGCCTACCCCGCCTCGTGGAGCACCTTCTGGCTGCGCCATGTCGTGGGAGGCGGACTGGACAGCTGCTGCTCGGTCGACACGGTTATCGACCAACGGGCTATCGTGAGCGGAGGAGTCTTCGCGGCCTCCGTGTGTCTGGCAGCCCTGTTCGTCATTCACCGCCGGGGCAGCACGATCGCCGTCGCCGCGGCCCTGGTCTTCACGGCAGGCGGCTTCGGCGCGGCAGGCTACATCGCACGAGACCTCACCGCCAACGCGGTCCAGCCACGGCCCACCAGCGCCCTGATCTGCGACGGGAACCAGCCCACCATCTGCCTGTGGCCCGAGGTCGAGGACCGCGACATGGTCCAGCGCGAAAGCCGCAAGGCAGTGGCCCTCTTGAAGCAGGCCGGTATCCACGTACCGCCGACACTGACCATGGCGGCCAAGCCCGAGGCCGGCGCGACCAAGCTCGGCATCCCGACCAACGTCCGCGCCAACGATGTACCCGCCGGCGTCGCGTCCGGCTTGCTGACCGAACCTCCCGCCTGTGCGTACAAGGACGAACCCTACCCGGCCGTCGTCGCTGCCGGCCCCGTCGCAGCCTGGCTCTACACCACCGCCGGCGAGCCGGCCCAGGCCGTCGCGGGCAGGTTCGGCCCCCAAGAGGCAGCACTCGCCCAGCAGGTCAGGAAGCGGTCCCGTGCCGACCAACTGGGCTGGTACGAGCGCAACATGAAGGCACTGAGGTCCTGCCGCACGCAGCCCCAGCTCACCCTCTCGGAGGATGCCCCGTGATCTGGTGGCTCAAGATCCGCGCAACACCTGCCCTCACGGCCGGCCTGGTCGGCACCCTCGCCGTGGGCCTGCTCGTCGGTAGTTCCGAACTCCCCGTCCCGGCTCTGGCGGGACAGGCAGGCCAGTTCCTCGTCGGACACCTCATCACCCTGGTCCCCGCCGTCCTGCTCATGTACGGCACGGGACGCGGAGACCTCCGCGCCGAAAGCGTCGCCTGTCGCCCCACGCGCAGATGGGACGTGGCCCTTGGGCTGGCCGTGGCCGCCGTCGGCCTTGCAGCCGCAACCCTCTGTCACCTCCTGTGGTCCTCGGACATCGCAGTGGTCCTGGGACGCAACATCGGCGGCTACATCGGAATGGCCCTCTTCCTACATCCCCTGGTCGGCCACCGGGCCGCCGGGGCAATCCTCGCCGCGATCCCCCTGCTCTGCGCAGCCGCCGGATGGGGACCAGGCGGCCAGCCCGAACCATGGGCCTGGCTCCTGCACCCCTCGGACTCACTCCTCGGCGTCACTCTGGCCGCTGTCACGCTGGCCGCCGGAGTCACGATGGCACTCACCCGACAACAGCCCCTCTGGGACATCAACTCCATTCGCTAAAAGCCCCAGGGCCTCATTTCAGCCAGCCCAATACTCCTGTCAATCATTCACCGAATGATCGGCACCATCTCCGTGCGCGGCGACCCCAAAAGAGTCGTCGACGAATACGCACGCAGTACACAAAACTCTTGCAGCGGAATTCCCGAAGCCGTAAATTGACGGCGCCCATGAAATCTAATTCTCTGCGATATCGACATCTCGATTGAAACGCGAGAATGGACCCCTAAAGGAGAGACATGAATTCTGCCAGAAAGCGCGTCATTCGAGGAGCATCCCTCGGGGCGGCAATCCTCAGCCTTGCCGCGATAGCCCCTGCGCACGCCGAAGGGAGCTGGTCGTCATACATATCCAACTGGGCTACCGGCAACGAGTCCCGCCGCTGGAGCGACGGGAACAACGACTCCGTCAGCACCTCCGTCGGACTCGGAGGCTGCTCCGCATCACCGACCGCCTTCAGGAACGTCACCCTCGCCGTGTACAAGGACGTATTCGGTCCCGACGACAATAAGGGAAACAAGAACAACAACTGCGGCACCAACTCATGGGGCGACCTCGCCTCGGGCAACTACTACTTCTCCGTCGAACTCATCAACCAGAACGCCACGGGCTTCCGGTTCTCGGCAACCAGCGTCTACGTAAAGTACTGACGAGACGTCGGACACCCCACAACTGAACCTCTCGGTCGGGATACCCGCCAAACCGCCTGTGCAGCGGAGCGCCCCGCCAGCCCCGGCTACGGCTGGCGGGGCACGCGAAAAGCCCCAGGCCAGCGGCCCGGGGCTTTGTTGTTGTCTGGCCTGCTCAGTGGCCCCGTGCCAGCGGCCTTGTCCCTAACCACGAGGCGAGGGCTTTCCCGCACTCCGTCACAGCGGTGCCATGACCAACTCGCCGATCACCCGCAAGCCGACCTGCGCAGCCAGCCAGCGCGCACGTTCGGCCTCGACCTGTTTGACGTGGACAAACATCCGGGGTGGGTCGGGTCAGCGCCTCAGTGCCGGTCCGGGCCCCTTGGGCGCGGACCGGCACACGCGGGTCGATCGATCCGTTCAGTGGCCGTGGTCGCCACCGCCATGACCGCCGGCCTGGCCGCCGCCGCCCTGGTCGCCGGGGCCGACAACCGTCCACGGACGCATCAGGTCGTCGTCTTCGTGTTCGAGAATGTGGCAGTGGTGGACGTACGTCGCCGGGAACTCGGTGCCGCTGCCCGGAATCGACGCGATCAAATCCGTCGGCGGATTGAATTCCTCAATGATGATTCTGGTCACCGTCTCCGGATAGGACTTGACCGTGTCCTTGTAGGACCGTGCTTCGTCCGGGTCCGGCGGAATCGGTGGGCCGGTGAGATAGTTCGCCAACACCGGATAGTCCTCCGGCTTGCGGCCACCGTCAATCCACTTTTCGTATTGTGCCTGGTAGCCGGCCGCGTCGATCGGCTGCCTGTTCAACACCTGGAAGTTGACGAGGTGGACATGCATCGGGTGGGCGTCGTGGTTGGGATTGATGTACTCCCAGATCTCGGTCGAGCCCGCCGTGATGAAGTCGTGGGACGGCTCCATGAATGGCACCGCGTTGAACGTCATGGTGCCGAAGAGCTCGTGCTGGTACAGGACCCATTCCCGCCGACGGGTGCGCGACTTCGGCTCGATAGGTGCGACCTCCGGCAGCACGAGTTTCATGGGCGGCGTCGTCCTGTCCGCACGTCCGGACAGTCGTTTGGTGACCTGGAATTGCATGACTTCCGAGATTTCCGGTCCGCCGCCGCCGGGGAAATGGACCGGCGCGTTGTAGTTCGTCAATGTGACGTTCGTGCCCATGGGCATCTGACTGAAGTCGACGATCAGGTCGTACCGCTCGGCCGGCGAGATCAGGAAGTTCAGCATGGGCAACGGAGCACGGAAGCCGCCGTCGGTGCCGATCAGCCAGAACGGCAGTGTGGGCTGAGGCAGTACGTCCCTGGGAACGTCGAACCTCAGCCGAAAGAAGCGCTCGTTCGAAGCGTTGAGAATACGCAGCCGGTAGCGTCGCGGCTCGACGGCCAGGAATGGGTACGCCTTCCCGTTGACGACCGGGGTGTCCTCGCCTTCCTGCAGGGTCATGGTGTAGGCGAGCGAGCCGTCCGGGTGGAAGGTCCGGTCCTGCAGGATGAGGGGGACCTCGAATTCGCCTTGCGGCAGCCCGAGCGGCTCGTCGGCGGGGTCACGAACGAGGTAGAGACCGGCAAGGCCCGCATAGACATTGAGGCTGGTCATCCCCATGCCGTGATCGTGATACCAGAGCATGGACGCACGTTCGTGGTTGGTGTACGCGGAGATCGCTTCGTTGGGTTTGACCCGGCTCGGGTCCAAGGTGGAGTAGGACTCCGCGTGGACGCCGTCCGGGCTGAACGACTGCAGCGGCATGCCGTCGGACTGCGGCGCTGTGAAACCTCCGTGCTGGTGTACGACGTTCCACACGTTGACGTTCGGGGGAAACGGCGGGTGGCTCGTGTAGGGGAGGCGGAGCGATCGGTGTGAGCTGGGGGTCCCCGCTGCGAATGGCGTCGATCACGAACTGGAACATGTGGGTGGTCGGCAGCTCGTTGCGGTACTTGACGACCGTCGGATGGTCCGAGTTCACGCTGATGGTCGGACCCAGATAGCCCATGCCGATCGCCTTGTGAGGATCGTGCGGGTTCGTGGCCCAGTAACCCCACGCCTTTGCCGGCCCGAGATCCCGGTGGAAGCGCCACGAGCCCTGCCGCATCGTCAACTCGTAGTAGTCGGCGCCCGGATAGACGGAAGGATCCGGGATGGCTGCCATCGGCCTGGGCAGCGGGTCGACGAACCTCTTCAGCGGAAGGGTCTTCGGCACCGGGGTGTCCGAAGACCCTGTCCCGTGATCCGGCGACGCATACGCCTGCGCTCCCAGAACACCCCGCGGAAGCAGGGCCGCGCCGCCCAAAGCACCGGCCATGAGGAATTTCCTTCGCCCAACCATCATCCCCAGCCTTCCATCGCCTCACGTAACGTCCAAGGGACAGGGATACAGGGCTGGTTCACAACGTTGCCGCAGCACGCCGGTCCGGTACGGGAAAGCCACTCAATGAGCCGACCTCAGCAGCAACTCGACGGGCAGGCATCAGAATTGGGGCTGGAATCGAATTATTACTGCCAGTCTGAATACACGTAAAGCCATCTCGCCTGGTGCGGCCGAACTGGTTCATCCCAATCCACTGAACATTCTTCTGGCGCGGCCTATAAGCGGATCTCAGGCTCTTCTTGACCTTGACGCGGCGGCAGCGTTTCTACTGAGAGCCATGCGGATCGGAGCGATCACCGCGCTCGTCCGTGCGATCACCCTGGAGAGGACACCGAGATGGACACCACCACCGAGAAGAGCCAGGCCCTGCTGGACACGGCCTACAAGACGCTGGAGCGCGGCGATCTCGACGCGTGTGTCGAGATGCTGACGGAGAACTTCATCGCCAACGTCCCCGGGATACCCGACCCGCTGCACGGTCGGGAGATCTGGCGGCTGGGGGCTCGGGCCATGCTGGACGGATTCCCCGACCTGCAAATCAATGTCGAGGACATGTTCGGCGTCGACAACAAGGTGGTGGTGCGGGTCCACTTCCGCGGAACGCACCGGGGCACCTTCCAAGGGGTCGCGGCGACGGACCGGCAGGTCAGCTTCCGGAGTATCGAGATCTACCGCATCGAGGGCGACAAGATCGCCGAGGAATGGGTCGCTCCGGACATGATCAGCCTCATGCAGCAGATCTCGTCCGCGCCGGCCGGCCACTGACCCCCAACACCAACAACTTCCTCGGTGATCTCCGGGGCAGCGGTGCCTGCGCTCGGATGCCGTCGCCTACGGCATCCGGCGACGCGGCCCCACAGCCCCCGGCTGACCGTGCTCGGCCGTGCTCGCGCTCGCCACGGCCAGCCGCGTCAGCGCCCGACGGCCGAGGACCATGGCGATCAGCCCCAATGGGATGGCCGCGATGGCTCCGACGAGCCCGTTGCCGGTGCCGGGACCACCGCTGGACGTGGCCAGATGAAGCACCGCGAGGGCCGTGCCGGCCAGCCCCACCGCCATGGCCGACAAAGCGCCGGTGCGCGCGTTGCCGGTGCTGATACGGCCGGCGGCGCGGGCCAGGGCAAGCCAGCCGATGGTCACGCCGATCAGTCCCACCCCGAGGGCCAGGTTGGCCCCGGTCCGTCCGTCGCCGATGACTCCGCCCTCGGCGGCCATCATCAAGGCATCTGTCGCACTCATGCCGCTCTCCTCCTTCGTGCGTGGCACATTCCGAGATTTCGCTGTGCCTTGAGCGTGCCTGCCGATCACGCTGCCGGTCGTCCGGCAGACGCAGTCAATTCGGACTGCCACCGATGCCGTAGCCCGGCACCGCGGATACGGCAGACGCCGTGCAGGTACTGCGGTTGCGGTAGCCGGTCGCTCGTCCGCGGGCGGGACTCGCGCGCAGCGGCGTCCGGCTAGGGTGCGGGCATGGACACAGGGCGTTTTCGTGTCCCGGCCGGTGCCATGGACTGGGCGATTGCCATCGGCGTGGCGGCACTGCTGCTGGGCACCGGATTGTCCGGGCAGCACCCGGCCGGGGAGCGCGCGCTGCTCGGCTCCGTCCTGCTGGCCGCCGGCGGTTTGGCGCTGTCCGCGCGTCGTAGGGCTCCGCTCGCCGTCCTGGCCGTGACCGGGCTGTGCGCCGTGGGGTACGAGGCGGCGGGTTTCGAGGTGCTCGCTGTCGCGTACCTGGTTGCGGTGTACGGCGCAGTGCGGGCCGGGCACCGTGCCGTCACGGTGGCGGCATCCGTGACCCTGCTCGTCGTCCTCCCTCTCACGGCCCTGGTCTTCCGCGACGGGCCGGCGAGCGAGGCGTTCGCACAGGCCCGGAACGTACTCGAAATCGCCTGGCTGATCGCCGCCTTTGCCGCCGGGGAGGCGCTGCGGCAGGCCGAGCGGCGGGCGGACGAAGCCGAACGTACTCGGGAGGAGACCGCGCGGCGGCGCGCCGATGAGGAGCGGCTGCACATCGCGCGGGAGCTGCACGATTCCCTCACCCACCAGATTTCGATCATCAAGGTGCAGTCCGAGGTCGCCGTCCACGTAGCCCGCCGGCGCGGCGAGCAGGTGCCCGAGACGCTGCTGGCGATCCAGACGGCCGGACGTGAGGCGACGCGGGAGCTGCGCGCGACCCTGGAAGCCCTGCGCGACGACGACACGACCCCGCCGCAGAGCCTCGAGCACGTACCGGACCTGGTGGAGCGCGCCCGTTCGATGGGCCTGGACGCGACGCTGACGATCGACGGGCAACGGCACGACGTGCCGGCCGCGGTGGGCCGGACCGCCTACCGCATCGTCCAGGAGGCGCTGACCAACACCGCCCGGCACGCCTCTGCCACCACCGCAACCGTCCGGATCGAATACCGGCCCGACGCGCTGTCCATCCAGGTCGACGACGACGGCAAGGCCACCCCCGATGACGCCCCGGCCCCCGGCCTCGGGCTGCTCGGCATGCGCGAACGCGTCACCGCCCTCGGCGGCCGGCTGCGCGCCGAACCGCGCACCGAGCACGGCTTCACCGTCCAGGCCGTACTCCCCGTGGAACGAGCATCATGATCCGTGTCCTGCTGGTCGACGACCAACCACTCATCCGCAGCGGCTTCCGCGCGTTGCTCGACCTCGAAGACGACATCGAGGTGGTGGCCGAAGCCGCCGACGGCGAAGAGGGTTTGGCGCTCATCAAGGAGCAGCTGCCCGACGTCGCGCTCATCGACATCCAGATGCCGGTCATGGACGGCGTCGAGGCGACCCGGCGCATCTCCGCGGACCCCGCCCTGGCCGGCGTGCACGTCGTCATGCTGACCAACTACGGCATGGACGAGTACGTCTACGAAGCGCTGCGCGCCGGCGCCGCCGGGTTCCTGGTCAAGGACATCGTGCCGGAGGACCTCCTGCACGCCGTCCGGGTCGCCGCCCGCGGCGACGCCCTGCTCGCCCCGTCCATCACCCGCAAGCTGATCCACCGGTACGTCACCCAGCCCCTCCCCACCGCCACCGGCGCCGCGCTTACGGAGCTGACCGGCCGCGAACGCGAAGCGGTCGCCCTGGTCGCACAGGGCCTGTCCAATGACCAGATCGCCGACCGCATGGTGATCAGCCCGATGACAGCCAAGACCCACATCAACCGTGCGATGACCAAACTCCACGCCCGCGACCGTGCCCAACTCGTGGTCCTCGCCTACGAGTCCGGCCTGGTCACCCCGCGCAACCTCTGACATCCGGGCAGCGGTGCCGCCGACTTCACGGCGGCGGAGACGGGTCAGGTGACCGGCCGGCCGGCGGGTTGGAACAGTTCGATGAGGTTGCCTGCCGGGTCGGTCAGCAGGATCTGGCGTCCTCCGGGACCGGCGACGACCTCACTGAGGAAGGAAACACCGGCGCTGCGCAGCCGAGCGATCTCGGCATCGAGGTCGTCAAAGGTGAGGTGGATGCGATTGCCGCCCGCGACGGCAGCCTCCTTCGGGGTGGCCCGGGCGCCCGAGCTCGCCGGGCCCGACAGCAGCAGACGCAGCCGACCACGGACCACGTCGGCGAAGGCAGGCGCGGCGCTGGAGTGCAGCGTGAACCCGAGGTGGGTGGTGTAGAAGTCGGTGGCGGCCTGCACGTCATCGACGAGGTAGCGGACGCTGACGTATTCGTCGTGAGTGGTCATGGCTCGAACCTCGCAACGGTCTCGTTGGTTTCAGGACCGGCATCAGCTGCCTGATACAGGTGCCCATTATCTGCCGCCGCGTACTGAAAGGCCGCGTGACCCTTGCACCGACAGGCCTGCGTCGGCCCGCCCGGCTCGCTACGGCGCGTTGCTGAAGGAGCGGCGGTAGGAACGGGGCGGTACACCCCGGCGGCGTACGAACTGTTCGCGCAGGACAGCCGCGCTTCCGTATCCGACCCGGTGGGCGATCTCCTCGATCGGCAGGTCCGTGGTTTCCAGGAGTTCCTCGGCGCTGCTCAGTCGCAGGCTCCGGAGCCAGGCGTGCGGGGTGGTGCCGGTCGCGGCGGCGAAGCGGCGGGCGAAGGACCGTTTGCTCATCACGGCGCGCCGGGCCAGTTCCGCGACGGGAAGCGGTTCGTGGAGGTGCTCGCGGGCCCAGGCGAGCACCTCGGCGAGACGCTCGTCCTGGCAGTCCTCAGGTACGGGGGAGGTCAGATACTGGGCCTGACCGCCGTCCCGGTGCGAGGGCAGCACCATGTCGCGGGCGACGGCGTTGGCCATCGCGGCCCCGTACTCCCGTCTCAGCAGGTGCAGGCAGAGATCGAAGCCCGCGGCGGCTCCCGCACCCGTGGTGATCCGCCCTTCGTCGATGTACAGGGCGTCGGGGTCCACAGCGACGTCCGGGTGGCGGTGGGCCAGCAGTTCGGCGAACCGCCAGTGCGTGGTGGCCCGTCGGCCGTCGAGCAGACCGGCGGCGGCGAGCGCGAACGTGCCGACGCAGTGGGCCGCGACCAGTGAGCCGCTCTCGTTTGCGGCCGACAGCGCGTCAAGCACGGCGGGACCGGGTGGCGTACGGAAGCCGGCCCATGGCAAGGCGATCACCAGATCGGCGGCAGCCAGCCGGTCCAGGCCGTGCTCGACCATGAGCGGCACGCCGAGGTCGGTAGGGACCGGCCCGGGCCGGTCGGTGCACAGCACGAAGTCGAAGCCGGGCAGCCCCTCCCCGTGAGGACCGAACACCTCGGCGACGATGCCCACGGCGAGCATGCCGACACCAGGTGGTGCGTACGCGGCAACGGTCACGAAAGGCGGCACGGGAGCAGTGTGGCACGGCTGGCACGAATCCTGCGATGAGCGGCAGCAGTGCCACTCGTCAACGACCCGGCCTGCCCGCGACGATGGGGACATGACAGACGAACCGCTCGGCCGCAGCGCCGTGTACACGATCCTCACCACCGGCTACGTCGGCTCCACCGGTCCCGGAGTCGCCGCCACCGTCTCCTACGTCACCGACGGCGACCGGCACGTGATCTTCGACCCGGGCATGGTGGCGAGCCGCGACCACATCCTCGGCCCGCTCGCTGAGTTGGGGCTCGGCCCCGACGACATCACCGACGTGGTGCTCAGCCACCACCACCCGGACAACACCATGAACGTGGGCCTGTTCGGACGGGCCAGGGTCCACGACCACAAGGTGGAGTACGTGGGCGACCAGTGGAGGAACCGGGACGCGGAGGGCTATGAACTGACCCCGTCGCTGCGGCTGATCCGCACACCGGGACACAGCCTTGAGGACATCACCCTGCTGGCCGGCACGGACACGGGCGTGGTGGCGTTCGCCGGCGACCTGTGGTGGCACTCGGACGGCCCCGCGGACGACCCCGTAGCCCCGGACCGCGAGGTACTCCGCGCCTCCCGGCTCCGCGTGCTGGCCGCCGCGGACCTGATCGTGCCCGGCCACGGCGGCCCCTTCAAGGCCGACATCACCGCGCCACGCTGACTGTCCCGTCCACGCTGTGAGATGCAGAACTCCGTCGCGCCGGAATGCGCAGCTCACGCCAGTGGTACCGCCAACCGGGTCGGGCTGTCGGCCGGTTCGGCACGGTGTCAGACCAGTGGCCGGATTTGCGCGCACACTGGTGGCCCCCTGAAGCAGGCGGGAGAGACCGTGGACGACCCCAGCCCTCAAGGAGGCGGGAAAGACGTCGGCACGGGCGGACGCAGCGCTCCCTCTCAGCCGGGAGTCATCGGCATCGCGCTCGCCGCCATGCTGACAGCCGCACTCGCAGAGGGTTCCTGGCAGTGGTTCGCCACATACATCGGAGTGACGCTTCTTGCGTTGATCTTCTGCTTTTATCGCCTGCCGGCGTGGAGGCCCGGCCTCCACGCCGCGTACGTCGCAAACCTGACGGCGTATTCGCTCGTCGTGGGCTTGTGCGTCGCGATCACGCTGGCTCCGATGCTGCAGCGCTGGGCGTGGTTGTTTCCGATGCCGGGTACCCGCAGCGAGTGCCGTGAGCTGGGCAAGTACGAGAGCCTACGCACGGAGGCCTCGCTGGCGAACCTCGCCGGTCACGGACGTGCCGCCCTCGCTCAGGCGCAATACCTCCAGAGCCATACTGCCGTTGCCGACTGCCTGTCAGCCACAACAACCCTGTGGCTGCCAGTCTATGGACTCGGGGCGGCCGTACTGGTGGGCTTGGGCGCGTGGTTCTTCGACCGAGCTCGGGCGCGCAGTGACGCAGGGCGTGCCTGAACCGGACGGCGCATCGGCAGCGGCCCCTTCCGATCACGGCGACCTGGTTGCTTGAACTGAAGCCGCCGGCGAGGCGTACAGATAGGGGCGGGCCGCGACCTCCCGGCCTGATCCGGCGGCCACCCGCCGGGCTTCGCACGGAAGGACCTTCGGTGTCGCTCTGGACGCGCTCTCGTCAGCTGCCGAACACGGACAACGCAAGTACGGACTCCGCCGCCGTTCAAGACGCCGCCGCACGTGACGACGCCGACGTTGGCGAAGACACCACCGCCGGGGAACCCGCCCGTGGCGGCTCCGGCGACTCGGGCGACTCCGGCGAAACGGTCGCCACCGCCCGCCGGGACAAGCACCCGGCCGTTGCCTGGGTGATCGCTGCCCTCGCCGCCCTGTTGGTGCTCTTCGCTCTCCTCCTGCCGAACCAGCTCACCCGCCTCACGCCCGGCGCGTTCGTGCGCATCCCGGTGGAGGGGATCTTCGGTGCCGCCGTGCTGCTCACCCTGCAGCCGAGGGCGAGGCGGGTGGCGGCGGTGTTCGCCGGCGCGGGGCTGGGCCTGTTGACCGTCCTGAAGCTCCTCGACATGGGCTTCTACTCGTTTCTCGACCGGCCCTTCGACCCGGTGCTCGACTGGATCCTGTTCGACGACGCCGAGGCGTTCCTCAGGGACTCCGTCGGCCGGGGCGGCGCCATCGGTGCCGTGGTCGGGGTCGTGGTCGTCGTCCTTGCGCTGCTCGTCCTCATGACACTGGCAGTCGTCCGGCTGAGCCGTCTCGTCGTCCGGCACAGCGCCGCGGCGACCCCTGCCATCCTCGTACTCGGGACCGCCTGGATCACCTGCACGGCGCTCGGCGTGCAGGTCGGGGGCGTACCGGTCGCGTCCACGAGCACCGCCACGCTCGTGAAGAGCCATGTGAAGCAGATGCGTGCGGGCTTGAACGACGAGCAGGTGTTCGCCAGGGAGGCCCGGATCGACGCCTTCCGCGACACTCCGGCCGACCGGCTGCTGACCGGGCTGAGCGGCAAGGACGTCATCTTCGTCTTCATAGAGAGCTACGGGCGCAGCGCGGTCCAGGACCCGGCAATGGCGTCGCAGGTCGGTGCGGTGCTCGCGGACGGGAACAGCCGGCTGCGCGCGGCCGGGTTCTCCTCCCGGAGCGCCTTCCTCACCTCGCCGACGACGGGCGGAGGCAGTTGGCTGGCCCACTCCACCTTCGCGTCAGGCCTGTGGATAGAGAACGAAGGGCGCTATCGCAGCGTCACCTCGAGCGATCGGCTGACCCTCACCGGCGCCTTCCAGGAGGCGGGCCGGTGGCGGACGGTCGGCATAATGCCGGGCGTCACGCGGGCCTGGCCGGAGGGACGGCTCTACGGTCTCGACCAGATCTACGACTCCCGGCAACTCGGGTACGAGGGACCGAAGTTCAGCTGGACGCCCGTACCCGATCAGTACAGCCTGTCGGCGTTCGAGCGCCTGGAGCACGGCAAGCCGGGCCGCGAGCCGCTGATGGCGTCGATCATCCTCACCTCCAGCCACCAGCCCTGGGCGCCCATACCCAGGATGATCGGCTGGGACCAGGTCGGTGACGGCTCCGTCTACCACTCCATCGAAGAAGCGGGCAAGGACCCCGAAGAGGTGTGGAAGGACCCCGACAACGTGCGCACCGAGTACCGGAATGCCATCGAGTACTCGCTGAACAGCCTCATCTCCTACGTGGAGAAGTACGGCAACGACGACACCGTGCTCGTCTTCCTCGGCGACCACCAGCCCGTCCCGACCGTCACCCGCGGCGAACTCGGCCGGGACGTGCCGATATCGATCGTCGCCCGCGACCCGGCCGTGCTGGACCGGATCTCCGGCTGGGGCTGGCACGACGGTCTCAAGCCAGGGCCGAAGGCTCCGGTCTGGCGGATGGACACCTTCCGCGACCGGTTCCTCACCGCCTACGGCCCGAAGCCCGGCCCCGTCCCGTCGCCGCCGACTCGGTGACCGCCGGGTCACACCATCGGAACGTTCCGGGACTACGAAGACCGGGAGCGCTGCGGGACGGGGGGGCGGGTCAAGCCCTCTCGTGACTCGGGTCCCGGACCACCACTGCGCTGTCACGGACCCTGACGCGCCACAGCCACCTGATGTCACGCGCGAAAGACCAGACGAGCAGTGCCAGCGCCACGAGGACTGCCGCGTACGCAGGCAGGCGCGGGACGATCCCGGCGCCGACCACGAGAAGGACGATCCCTTGCAGCGCGGCCACCGTCTTGCGGGCCGTGCTCGGCGGAAGTGGCCCGTTCAGCCACGGCAGTACGCGGGCCGCGACGACGAAGGCGTAGCGCATGGCGCCGATCAACAGCACCCATGCGCCCAGTGACATGGCGACGTAGACGCTGAGCACCAGGATGAGGAAGGCGTCGACCTCCATGTCGAAGCGTGCCCCCAGGGCGGACTCCGTCCCCGTGCGCCGGGCGACTTGGCCGTCGACCCCGTCAAGGATCAGCGCCACCGCGGCGAGGCCGACCAAGACCGCGACCGGCGGACGGCTCAGGAAGGAATCCGCTATCAGCGCGGTCACACCTCCGACGAGCGTCGTCCGGGCCAGGGTGACACCGTTGGCCGGACCGAAGGGCCTGGGCCACCGCCGGCTCAGGGCACGGGTGAGCACAGCCCAGGTGGCGAGCGTGAACGCCAGGCCCGTCAGCCATCCCGCGGGCCCCAGCCCGACCACCGTGGCGAGCACGGCCAGCAGCAGCGTCTGCGCTCCCGCCCCCACGGCCGTCTCCGGGCGCAACAACCTCGCGTCGTAAGTGCCGATCAGGGCCACCGCGCTCCACCCTCCGGTCGTGTGACAGAGTCGATGAGTGCCGCGTACCGTTTGCGGCCTCGTGATTATCAGAACGTGAACCGTCACCCCAGCGTTCAGCAGGAGGTCGCCGATGGAGCGAGCCGCACGCGCCTTCTGGCTCCGCTCCCCCGGCCACGGCGAGATTCGCGACGCTTCTCTGCCGGAACCGGCGGACGACGACGTCGTCGTGCGCACGCTGTTCTCCGGCGTGAGCCGTGGCACGGAGAGCCTCGTCTTTCGCGGCGGCGTACCGCGGAGCCAGCACACCGCGATGCGGGCGCCGTTCCAGGACGGTGAGTTTCCCGGGCCCGTGAAGTACGGCTATCTCAACGTCGGCCTCGTCGAGGAAGGACCGCGGCATCTCGTCGGCCGCACGGTCTTCTGCCTCTACCCGCACCAAAGCCGTTACGTCGTCCCGGCGAGTGCCGTGACCCCGGTGCCGGACACCGTCCCCGCAGGTCGGGCCGTGCTGGCCGGGACGGTGGAGACCGCGGTGAACGCCCTGTGGGATGCCGCGCCGCTGATCGGCGACCGGGTCGCCGTCGTGGGAGCGGGCATGATCGGCAGCTCTGTCGCCGCGCTTGTCGCCCGGTACCCCGGCGTGCGCGTCCAGTTGGTCGATGCCGACCCGGCCCGTGCCGCCGTCGCCGAAGCGCTGGGCGTCGACTTCGCGCTCCCCGAGGACGCCCTGGGCGACTGCGACCTGGTGTTCCACGCGAGCGCCACCGAAGCCGGACTCGCGCGCTCACTGGAGCTCCTGGCCGCGGAGGGAACGGTCCTGGAGCTGAGCTGGTACGGCGACCGGCAGGTCAGCCTGCCGCTCGGAGAGGCCTTCCACTCCGGCCGGCTGGTGCTGCGGGCCAGCCAGGTGGGGAGGGTGTCACCGGCGCGGCGCTCCAGCCGGACGTACGCCGACCGGCTCGCGCTCTCGCTCGAGCTGCTCGCCGACCCGGCCTTCGACGCACTGATCACCGGCGAATGCGCCTTCGAGGAACTGCCGTCGGCGCTGGCCGAGATCGCCTCCGGTGCCCTTCCCGGGCTCTGCCACCGGGTGACGTACGACACGGCCGCTGCCGCCGGTTCCGCCTGAACATCGAACGACCTGGGCCTTTGAACGCGCAGTACGCTCCGGCCGTACTGAAGTGCAGGGGCCGTCACCGGCCCGCATGCGTCGGAGACCGGGAGGTCGCAGCCGTTGTTCAGCGTCACCGTCCGTGAGCACCTGATGATCGCCCACAGCTTCCGCGGGGAGGTCTTCGGCCCCGCGCAGCGTCTGCACGGAGCGACGTTCCTTGTGGACGCCACCTTCCGCCGTCCCGAGCTCGACGCCGACAACATCGTCGTCGACATCGGCCTGGCCACCAAGGAACTGGGCGTCGTGGTGGGTGAGTTCAACTACCGCAATCTCGATGACGAGTCCGAGTTCGCCGGTATCAACACCTCGACGGAGTTCCTGGCCAAGTTCATCGCAGACCGGCTGGCCGACCGGGTGCACGCCGGTGCGCTGGGCGAGGGCGCCCGTGATCTGGCCGGCATCACCGTCACCCTGCACGAGTCACACATCGCGTGGGCGAGCTACGAGCGCGCACTGTGAACCACTCAGCCGCCACCGCCGCCGCCACGCCCGAGCACTCGGTTCGGGTCGTGATGCCCGGCGGAGTCGACGATCCGGCGGCACCGAGTGGCGGCAACACCTACGACCGCAGGGTGTGCCGGGACCTGTCCCGGCTGGGCTGGCAGGTTCATGAGCACGCCGTCGCGGGCGACTGGCCCCAGCCCCGGGAGGACGCGCGCGCGGAACTGGCGCGAATACTCCGGGAGTCGGCCGACGGCTCCCTCGTCCTCCTCGACGGGCTCGTCGCGTGCGCGGTCCCCGACATCATCGTCCCGGAGGCCGGCCGGCTGCGCCTCGCGGTACTGGTGCACCTGCCGTTGGGCGACGAGACCGGACTCGCTCCAGGCACGGCAGCGGCTCTGGACGCCAAGGAACGCACGACGCTGCGGGCCGTGGCTGCGGTCGTGGCCACCAGCGACTGGGCGGCCGGCAGGCTCGTGGACCACCATGGGCTCGACCCCGGCAGGGTCCACGTCGCCGCGCCCGGAGCCGACATCGCGCCGCTGTCCGCCGGCACCGCATCAGGCACCGCATCAGGCGCCGACAGCGCCCCGCGCCTGCTGTGCGTCGCCGCGGTGACCCCGCGCAAAGGCCAGCACGAGCTGGTCAAGGCCCTCGCGACCGTCGCCGACCTGCCGTGGAGCTGCGTCTGCGTCGGCGGACTGGGCCAGGATCCCGGTTACGTGGCCCGGCTGCGGGAGCTGATCGGCGAGCACGGCCTCGGCGACCGGGTTCAACTCGCCGGCCCCCGGACCGGCCCCGAGCTGAACGCGAGCTACGCCGCCGCCGACCTCCTGGTGCTCGCCTCGCACGCCGAGACGTACGGCATGGCCGTGACCGAGGCGCTCGCGCGCGGCATTCCCGTACTGGCGACGGACGTCGGCGGCCTCCCGGAGGCGGTCGGGCACGCGCCCGACGGCAGCGTCCCGGGCGTTCTCGTGCCGCCCAACGACCTGGCGGCTCTCGCTGCGGCGTTGCGCCACTGGCTCCGCGAGCCCGGCGAACGCCATCGCTCGAAGGCGGCCGCACGACGGCGGCGCACCGCGCTGGCCGGCTGGGAGACGACCTCGAGGAACCTCGCCAAGGCGCTGGAACAACTCCAGCAGGACTCCCGGAGGACCACATGAGTGGCACCGACGCAGCTCGTTACGCCCCGGAGTGGCTGGCCCTGCGGGAGGGCGCCGATGCCGCCGCCCGCTCACGCGAACTCCTCGCCCCGCTGCGACAGCAGCTGGCAGTGGCGGCCAAGCCGGCCGACCAGCCGGAACGGGACGTGGCGTTGGTGATCCGCGACCTCGGCTGCGGCACCGGTTCCATGGGACGCTGGCTCGCGCCTCGTCTGAACGGTCCCCAGCACTGGATCCTGCACGACCACGACCCCGATCTGCTCGAGCTGGCCGCCGCGCGGATGCCCCGTACGGCCGCCGACGGCAGCCGCGTCACGGTCACGGTGGAACGCGGAGACGTCGCCCACCTGGACGCGGACGGCCTCCGAGGCACCTCGCTGGTGACGGCGTCCGCGCTGCTGGACCTGCTCACCCGCGACGAGTTGGACGCTCTCGCCGCGGCCTGCGCCGCGGCCGAATGCCCGGCACTGCTGGCGCTCTCCGTCGTGGGGCGGGTCGACCTCACTCCGGACGACCCGCTGGACGCCGAGATGGCCGAGGCGTTCAACTCCCACCAGCGCCGCGAGGATCGGGGCCGCAGGCTCCTCGGACCCGACGCCGTCGCGGCGGCCTCCGCGGCCTTCGCCCGCCATGGCATGACCGTACGGGCGCACAACAGCCCGTGGCGGCTCGGTCCCGGTTCCGCGGGCGGCCAGGGCCGGCCGGGCTCTGGCGACGACGGGTCCGCGCTGATGGGTGAGTGGCTGCGCGGCTGGGTCGACGCCGCCGTCGAACAGTCGCCGGAGCTTGCGCCGCGTGCCGACGCGTATGTGCGGCGCCGCCTTGCGGCGTGCGAGGCCGGTGAGTTGCGGATCGTGGTGCACCACAGCGATGTGCTGGCCCTGCCCCGGCCGACGGGAGGCGCGTCGTGATCAAGGCGGTCCAGGCGCGTCTGGGCATGCTCGCCGGAGCGGCCATCCTCGTGGCGATGGTGTCCTGGCAGGGCGGCGCCTTCCTCGACGGTCTGCGCGGAATCGACGGCCCGACCCTGCTGGCCGCTCTCGGCCTCGGCCTGTTCACCACCGTGTTCAGCGCGTGGCGCTGGTGCCTGGTGGCCCGAGGCCTGAAAATCCGGATTCCGCTGGTCCCGGCCGTCGCCGACTACTACCGCGCTCTGTTCCTGAACGCGGCGCTGCCCGGCGGTGTCGTCGGCGACGTGCACCGCGCGGTACGGCACGGGCGAAGCTCCGGGGACCTCGGGCGGGGCGTCCGCGCGGTCGTCCTCGAACGGATCGCGGGCCAAGTGGTCCTTGTCGCCGTCGGCGTGACGCTCCTGATCGCGCAACCCTCCCGGGCCCTTGCGGAGACCGGCCGCGTCGTCGCGACGCCGGGCGCCGCGGCGGCCCTGGCCGTGGTGTGCGGGCTGGCGATCGTGGCTGCCGTCCGGCTCCGCAGGAAGCCGGGCACCTCGCGATGGCACCGCGCGGTACGCGCCACGCTCGCCGAAGCGCGCCTCGGACTGC
Organism: Streptomyces sp. NPDC020681; assembly: GCF_044334895.1. Lineage (NCBI taxonomy): Bacteria > Bacillati > Actinomycetota > Actinomycetes > Kitasatosporales > Streptomycetaceae > Streptomyces > Streptomyces sp. NPDC020681. Next base: position 291,044 of record NZ_JBIRTX010000002.1, read on the forward strand.
TCGCCCGTGGGACCTGGCCAGGGGTGTTGATGTCGTCCGTCGCGGTGCTGGCGGGCCATCTCGCCATGTTCCTTCTCGCCGCCCGAGCCGCGGGATCAACCGCGCCCGCGGCCGAGTTGCTGCCTCTGATGGTGCTGGCGCTGCTCGCCATGGCGCTGCCGCTGAACGTCGGCGGCTGGGGGCCCAGGGAAGGAGTCACCGCCTGGGCCTTCGGAACCGCGGGTCTGGGCGCTGCCCAAGGGCTGACCACTGCCGTGGTGTACGGACTACTGGCCCTCGCCGCGAGCCTGCCCGGTATCGGCGTGCTCGTCGCCCAGTGGTTCACCGGGATGCGCCGTCGTCCGCAGGTCGAGTTCGAAGAGAGTGTCCTCGCCAAGGGCAGCGCGTCGCGTCGGCGGACGGAGCGCGTCCCGCATCAGCTCCGGACCGGGGAAACCGAGTCCTCGGACGCCGTCGCCGAGCAGGACCGGTGCCACGGTGACATAGAGCCGGTGCAGCGCCCGCGCGTGGAGAAAGCGCGACACGGTTACGCCGCCGCCCTCGACCAGCACGCGCCCCAGGTCGCGTCGCGCGAGCTCACGCACCAGGCGTCGTGGGGCGAACGCGCTGTCGGGCAGGGGCAGTACGTCAACGCCGTCAATGTCCGCGGCGGCCTTCCCGCGCTCGCTGTCGGCGCCCACCACCCACAGGGTCGGTGCCGCCCCGTCGGTGAACACCTTGCGTTGCAGCGGCACTCGGCCGTGCGGATCGAGGACGACGCGTACCGGGTTGGCTCCCGTACAGGAACGGACCGTCAGTTGGGGATCGTCCGCGACGGCGGTGCCGGCCCCGACGATGACCGCGTCGGCGAGCGCGCGCAGGCGGTGCAGGTGCTCGCGGTCCTCCTCGCCGGTGACGTAGTCGGCGTCGCCCGTACGGCTCGCGATGAAACCGTCCAGACTCTGCCCCAGCTGCGCGAACGTGAAGCGGGGACCGGCCAGGCACAGCGACAGATAGCGGTCGGCGAGGGCATCCGCCTCGGGCGAGGCGTTTCGCCACTGGCGTCGGCCGTCCGCGTCCCGGAACAGCCCGGCGGCCTCGGCGTCCGCCTCGGTCCGGATGCCGCGCAGCAGCTCCCAGGCTGCCGATGCGTCGAGCATGCCGACACGGTGCGACGCGGCGCGGCCGGTCAACGCGTCTCCCGAATCCGGGACTCTGCGTCTGCCTCTGCCGACGGCTCTTCCGCCGGCTCTTCCGGTGTCAGGAGTGAGAAGTATTCGGCGAATGAATCGACGAGGCCGGCCAACAACTCTTTCCCCTTACCGGGCGAAGCCATCGACGGGCTGCCGATCACGCCGGATTCCGTGTAGGCCCGCATACCGAGAGTGAGCAAATGCTCCCGGTCGTCGGCGAGGAAATCGGAGGTCTCGTAACCGGGGCGGACGAGTTCTGGATGGTCATGCAACAGGATGGACGTCTCCACTTCACCCGCATGCATATCGCTGTGGGGCGACGTCTGCACACCGGCCCTGTCCCGTGCCGCACTCCAGTCGGCCGGGCCGGGGAAAAGGGCCATGCGAATTCCACTGCCGGCGGACTCCTGAACCACGTTGCGCAGTACGTAGTTTCCGCCGTGACCGTTGATCAGAACCAGGTTATTGATACCGGAACGGCGGAGCGATTCGGCGATGTCCCGCACGACGGCAGTGAGTGTTGTCGCAGAAATGCTGACGGTTCCCGGCCAGGCAGCGTGCTCGTGCGAGCAGGAGATCGTCAGAGGAGGAAGACAGTGGACCGGATACGCGGAGGCGACCTCCCTGGCGATGGCGCAGGCTATGACCGTGTCGGTCATCAGGGGGAGAAACGGCCCATGTTGCTCGAAACTGCCGATGGGAAGGACCGCCACATCGGCTCGGCCCTCCCTCACATCCTCCGTCGTTGTCTCCAGCGGCAACAGCCCCAATGCCGGCAGCCGGACGTACGGGCCACTCATGTTTCCCGACCCACTCTTTCTTCGTTCCAGGAGATGCGGCCGCCGAGCGACCCCAATTGAGATGGTCGAACGTGATTGCCGAATAGGCAAGTTGACCCTCTCGCCGATTAGGATTCCACCACCCGAGGTTACCCGATAGGATCTGGCCATGATAGATACGGATGACGCACACCACCCCGACACCGCTCGTTCATCAGGCGTCGAACGCGTGGCAAGTGTCCGACTGTCCACCGAGCATGGTGATTTCCTCGCCGTGGGCTACCTGGACCGCGATCGCGGCGATGAACAAATAGCCTTGATATACGGCGACGTTGAGGGAGCCGGAACGCTTACCCGGCTGCATTCGGAGTGTCTGACCGGGGACACCTTCGGATCCAAGCACTGCGAGTGCGGGGATCAGCTGTCCGCGGCGCTGCGAGCCATCGTGAGCGAAGGACGCGGCATTCTTGTCTACCTCCAGGGGCACGAGGGGCGAGGCATCGGCCTGTTGGCCAAGCTTCAGGCGATGCAGCTCCAGGCGGAGGGGCTGGACACCGTCGAGGCGAATCTCGCGCTCGGGCTCCCGGCCGACGCTCGCGACTACAGGGTGGCGGCGGACATCCTGCACGACCTCGGCGTGCGATCCGTACGACTGATGTCGAACAACCCGCGTAAGCGCGCGGCGCTGCTCAAGCACGGCATCGAGATCACCGAACAGGTTTCGCTGCTGACACCACCGCGCGAGGAGAACATCTTCTACCTGCGGACCAAGCGGGAACGCCTCGGTCACTACCTTCCGCACCTGGACCGCGCACCCGAACCGTCCTGAAGCACGGCCGGCTCGTGCGCGGTCCGCTCGCTACTTCTGGTGCGCGATCTGGATCAGGTTGCCGCAGGTGTCGTCGAGGACGGCCACGGTCACCGGCCCCATCTCGACCGGCTCCTGCGTGAACCGCACCCCGAGCCCGCTCAGCCTCGCGAACTCCGCGTGGACGTCGTCGACGGCGAAGGACGTGTACGGGATCCCGTCCTCGACCAGCGCCTGCTTGAAGGGCTTGGCGGCGGGGTGGCCATCCGGTTCCAGGACGAGTTCGGTGCCGTCGGGGTCGTCGGGCGAGACCACGGTCAGCCACCGGTCTTCGCCGATGGGGACTTCGGTCTTCTTCACAAATCCCAGCACCTCTGTGTAGAAGCGCAGGGCCTTGTCCTGATCGTCGACAAGGACGCTGGCCAGGTTGATCCGCATATCAGGTCTCCGGTCGGTCACGCCTGAGCCACCGGGTGGCGATGCGCTCAAGCGGTTCTGTGTTGAGGTCGTGGAACTTGCAGCGGCCTTCCCGCCGGGTCTCGATCAGGCCCGCGGCTTCGAGCACGGCCAGATGCTGCGAGATCGCCTGGCGGGACGACCCGAGCCCGTGCTTCATGGCAAGCCGCGCGCAGATCTCGAACAGCGTCTGCCCGTTCCGATCGGTCAGCTCGTCGAGGATCTTTCTCCGGGTGGGATCGGCAATTGCCTTGAAGACATCGTCTGCCACTCCGCAACAATAGGCAAGCATCCACTTGCCTATCAAGTCGCGTGCGCGATGCGCGCCGGATCGAGGGCCCATCCGCGGGTCAGCGCAGGTCGAGCCGCATCAGGACCCGGGGATGACCGGCCAGCACCGAGGTGGTGTCGGCGACGTGGGTGAACCCGGCGCGCTCGAAGTTCTTCCGGATCCCGGCGTACGCCATCGTCATGTCGACCTTGGCGTCACCGTTGTCGAGTGGATAGGCCTCGATCGCCGGTGCGCCGTGGTTGCGGGCGAACTCGACCGCGCCGGCGATGAGGGCGTGCGAGATTCCCTTCTTCCGGTGGCCGGGGCGTACGCGGATGCACCACAGCGACCAGACCGGCAGGTCGTCGACGTGCGGAATCTTCCGGTTGCGCGCGAAGGAGGTGTCCGAGCGCGGCGCCACGGCGGCCCAGCCGACCGGCTCGTCGCCGTCGTAGGCGAGCACTCCCGGAGGGGGTTCCGTACGGCACAGCTCGGCGACGCACTCTCCGCGGGCCGGCCCGCGGAGCTCGTTGTTGAGCTTGGACGGGATCCGGTAGCTCAGGCACCAGCAGACGTTGGCCCCGGGCGACTTCGGGCCGAGCAGGGTCCGGACATCCTCGAAGACCGAAGCCGGGCGAACCTCAATGGTCATGGCACCACAGTGGCACGGCGCGTTCGCCCTAGAAATCGAACACGTGTTTTAATTCAGGTATGGCGCGACCCCTCCACCCCGACGACCTGCTGGCGGCGCAGCACGAGTGGAACCGCACGTACGCGGAGCTTGCCGACCGGCCGGTGGACTACACGGCGCTGCGACGCAGGCTGCTCCGACTGTCCGGCCGGATCTTCTGGCACCCCTTCTGGTCGACCACCGCCGGCCGGGGACCTGCCGCCCGGGTGGAGCTGCGCCGCCGGGTCCGCGCGCAAGAGCGGGACATGCACGCCAAAGCGGGGCTCAATGGCGCAAATGCGAAGTAACTCCCTGTTCTATGGATTCACGCACAACCGGAGCGAGGGAACATGGCCGACGACACTGTGGACGCAGTCCCGCCTGCCGGGTTGAAGGCCAACGCGATCAACTTCGTCGACGCGCTCGTCATCGGGCTCAACGCCACCTCCCCGGCGTACTCGCTGGCTGCGGTCATCGGCCCGATCGTGGCGCTCGTGGGCATCTACGCCCCTGGCGTGATGTTCGCGTCGTTCGTGCCGATGCTGTTGATCGCGTCGGCGTTCTACTACCTCAACAAGGTCGACCAGGACTGCGGCACGACGTTCTCGTGGGTCACCCGGGCCATGGGGCCCTGGGCCGGGTGGCTCGGTGGATGGGCCATCGCGATGACCGGAGTCCTGGTGGTCGGGTCGCTGGCGGACGTCGCCGTTACCTTCGCCCTGCTCGCCTTCGGCCTCGACAGCTGGGTCGACAACGACTTTGTGCGCCAGTTGCTGACCGTGCTCCTCATCCTTGTGATGACGGCCGTGTGCGTCATCGGCATCGAGGTGTCGTCCAAGGTGCAGAACGTCCTCATCCTCGCGCAGATCGCATTCCTGCTCATTTTCGTCGCGGTGGCGCTCTACCGTGTCTACGCCGGTACGAGCACGTTCGACTTCATCGAACCGTCGATCGACTGGCTGAACCCCTTCGGGGCCGGAGGCGCGGCGCTGACCGGAGCCCTGCTGCTGGGCGTGTTCATCTACTGGGGCTGGGAGTCGGCGGTCAATCTCACCGAGGAGACGGAGGACTCCGCCACCGCTCCCGGCAAGGCCGCCGTCTGGTCGACGATCGTGCTGCTGGTGACTTACGTGTCGGTCGGTTTCGCGGTCGTGGCCTACGCGGGGACGACCTTCCTGGCCGACAACGCCGAGGAGGAGGAGTTCATCTTCGCCCTGCTCGCCGGCGAGGTGATGGGGCGCTGGGACTGGGTCGTACTGCTTGCGGTCTCGACGTCCGCGCTGGCCTCGACGCAGACGACGATCATCCCGGCGTCGCGCACCGCCTTGTCCATGGCGCGCCGTCAGGCGCTGCCGCAGCATTTCGCACGTATCCACCCGCGGTTCCACACGCCCGACGTGAGTACGTGGTGGGTCGCCGGCATCGCCATCGCCTGGTACGTCGTCGTCAACCGGATCAGCACCAACGCCCTCTTCGACTCGCTCACGGCGCTGTCCTTGCTGATCGCGTTCTACTACGCGCTCACGGGCGTCGCCTGCGCGGTCTACTACCGCCGCCATCTGACCGAGAGCGTCCACAACTTCGTGCTCATCGGCATCGGCCCGCTGGTCGGCGCCGGACTCCTGACGTGGCTGCTCGTGAAGTCGGTCTCCGACATGTCCGACCCGGCGAACTCCTACACCGGAACCTCGTGGCTCGGGCTCGGCCCGCCGCTTGTCATCGGCATCGGCATCGCCGTCGCGGGTCTGGTTCTCATGGTCGTGTGGCGGCTGATGGCACCCGCCTTCTGGTCGGAGCACGCGGGTGTGGTCGACCCCGAGCTTGTGCACGACAAGGAGTCCTGAAGCATCGGTTGCTCACACCGCGGCGGCGCGTGATCGCACGGCCAGAGCTGTCCAGACGTCCCGGTCGTGCGGCAGTTCCACGACCTGTGCTCCGGCGGCCCGCAGAAAGGCCGTGACGGCGCCCGACCTGCGGTCGTCGAGGGAGAAGACCCATGGTCCGGGGACCAGGACCGTGTGGATGGCGCCCACCGACGCCTGGGCGAGCAGCCGCCGCAGCTGGGGCTGAACCATCCGGTGGGAGACGCCGTTGTCCAGAAAGACATGCGGCGGATGGAGTCCGAGTACGTCTGCGTGCACCTCCAGCGCGCGCACATGGAGTGCCATGCGCCAGATGTCGTAGGGGAAGCAGCGCAGGTAGGCCGCGGTGACGGTGCCGGGCTGGTGGGCGTGCGTGCTGGTCATGGGGCGTTCCTTGCTGAGCGAAGAGCCGTGGCGGCCCTGCGATTCCGCTCGTCTTGCGCCCGGTGCCTGAAGGAGGCCGGGACGGGCGCCGACGCTCGGTGAAGGCGTGGCTGTACGTGTCCGGCGCGATGTCGCCTGGTGGACGGCATGACCGGACGGGAATTGGCCGGGCCTGCGATCGCCGCGATCGGCAGCGCTGACGGGCCTGCTCTCAGGGCCTTCCCGCAAACAAGGTTCCGCTCGGGGAGCGGATGGTGCGGGCCGCTGCGGCTCTGTCGTTCCGCTCCACGGTCCACCACTCACCTCTCACAATGGACCGAACCTCACGCAATGTCTAGACCACTGCAAATACTCCGCATCGCGACATTCGGCGCCGCACCCGAGCCGTACCCGAGGAGCCTCCCGTTCCCGGACATCCGTACGACACCGCGTCGCCTGTGCGAAGAAACGTTCAGAGGTGTCGTTACGAGATGCCGTCCGCCGTCCGGATGACACACCGGGTGCCCCACGCGGCGGTACGCCGCGGCACGCAAGGGCTTGCTGTTGACCATTGAACGGATCGGTGCAGCGATCAGTGAATGTCAGGGTCACGTTCGCGCCTATGCATGACCGATACAGGCGATTGTTACGGAAATATCCGCAAACTGTAACGCGCGCCGATTGACCCGCTATCAGACCTCGTGACGCCTCAGAGTGTGGTCCTCGGCCCAGCACGGGCCGGGAACCTGCAACTCGCATCGCTCCACTTGCTCTCAGCAGCGTGTGGAGCACTGTTCTTGAGGAGACGTCACCTATGTCTGCTTCTCGCACCACCCGCCGTATCGTCGCGACCGCCCTCGCGACCGGCGCCGTCCTCTCCGCCGTCGCCCTGCCGGCCTCGGCCAACGACAACGACCGCTACCGCGACCGCGACCGCGACCGGCACCACGGGCAGTCCCGGGTGAGCATCAGCGACGTGCAGGCCGACAGCCCCGGACGCGACAACCGCAGCAACCGGTCCCTGAACGCCGAGTGGGTCGAGATCACCAACAACGGCCGCCGCAGCGTGGACCTGGACGGCTGGACCCTGCGCGACGAGGACGGCAACCGCTACCGCTTCGACGACGTCCGCCTCGCCGGCCGTTCCACCGTCCGCATCCACACCGGCTACGGCCGCGACACCCGCACCGACCTCTACCAGGACCGCCGCAACCACATCTGGGACAACTGGTCCGACACCGCGACCCTGCGCGACGACCGCGGTCGCACCGTCGACACCGAGTCATGGGGCCGCGGGCGCAACCACCACTGATCCAGCCGATGAGGGTCGTCCGGTGTCGACACCGGACGACCTGCCCCTCCAACGGCCGCGTGCCCCGGGCAGCCTGATCTGCCCGGGGCACAACAGTGTCGAGTACCGACAGGTCGCCGCTGCCGGACGTCAAGGATTCATCGGGGAGCAGCTGCGTCGGCTCACCGTCTCCGGCCCCGCCCCTCGGGGAACTGGCCCAGGTGGACCGCGCCGTGGACGACCCGCGCAAGCTCCCGGGCGTCCTCGGTGAACGTGTCGATGCGGATCCTGTCCCCGCTGTGCAGCCGGATCTCACAGGTGAAGCCCATGCCCCGGGCCTCGGCCAGCGGACGGCCGTCGTCGCCGCCGGCGCCCACCTGCGAGATGTCCTCCCAGGGGATCAGTGTGGCGTCGCCCGCCACCCGGTGGGTGAGCCCTCGCTCATGGATGTCGAAGCACTGCTCCCGGGTGCGGAACGACTGCATCAGCCGCCAGCTGCCCAGACCCAGACCCGCCAGGCCGACCCCGAGCAGCAGCCCCGCCAGCTGCGGCGCACCCTCCGTACTGCCGATGGAGGCGACCGCCACCGGCACTCCGAAGGCCATGCCCACGGCCCCGACGGCCAGCATGATCCCTGCCTGCCGCAGGCGCCGGCTGCCGTCCGTACGGTGTTCTCGAACGAACCCTCCCAGCCGCCTGGCCGCATCCGTGCGCCGCATCGAGCCCCCCTATAGCGTCGTGGACACCTCAACCGTGCGCCTCAATGGTGCGCCTCTTTGCCCGTCCTTTCACCCCCGCCCCCCGCGGGGATGAACGGGCGGACCTCATCCGGTCATGGTGTCTTTGTTGACGACGCACAGTGCCCAGATGACAAAGGCGTACAGCGCGATCGCGATGACCGACCAGACCGGGTAGTACGGCAGGGTCAGGAAGTTCACGATGATGAGCAGGCCCGCGAGGCCCACACCGACGATCCGCGCCCACATCGGCGCCCTGAACAGGGCGAGGCCCACGAGGACGGCGACGGCTCCGAGGATCAGCTGGAACCAGCCCCAGCCGGTCAGATCGAATCGGAACACGTAGTTCGGTGTCGACACGAAGATGTCGTCCTCGGCGATGGCCATGATGCCCCGGAAGACGTCGAGGACACCGGTGATGATCAGCATGACTGCGGCGAACACCACGAGTCCGCCCGCGACCGATTGGGATGTGTCGGACGTGTGCCTCGCCTGCGTTGCCTGTGACATGGCGTTTCCTCTCTTGACCAGATCGGCGCCGGTTGGGTGAGCGTGGGCTCAGTGCAGGATCTTTTCCTTGGCCCGCTCGAATTCCGCGTCGGTCAGCTCGCCCTTGGCCTTGAGCTCGGAGAGCTTGGCCAGCTGGTCCGCCCCGCTGCCCGCGCCGCCTGCCGTGTCCCGGATGTAGGTGTCCATGGCGGCTTGCTGCTGCCGTGCGTGGTTGATCTCGCGATTGCCCATGCTCTTGCCCCGGACGATCACGTACACGAGCACGCCGAGGAACGGGATGAGCATCACGAAGAGCAGCCATCCGGCCTTCGCCCATCCGCTCATGTCGTCGTCCCGGAAGATGTCGATGATGATCCGGAACAGCAGGACCAGCCACAACACCCACAGGAAGATCCACAACACGGTCCAGAACGCGCCCAGTACCGGGTAGTCGTACGCCAGGATCAAGCCGTCCATCGTTTCCTCCAGCCGTTTGGCTCGGAACAAGGTCTGATCCCCTCCAGCGTCCGCTCGCCCGCACCACCGGTCCTCACCCGCGGAGGGTGATTCGTGTGCCCCTCGCCGGGTCAGTCGGGCAGCTGGCGCATCTCGACGACGTGCAGGCCCAGGTCCTGGAAGCGGACGAGCAGCCCGTAGAGATGCGCCTCGTCGGTGACCCGGCCGAAGAGCAGTGTCTGCTGTGGCGCGAGCACCTTCTCCAATTCGGGGAAGGCATCAGCGACCGTCAAGGAGAGCCGGCCGGTAATGCGGAACTCGTATCGCATGGGCGCACTTCCCATGTCTGGGGGATCGGTCCTCTCTCGCCCTTCGCATGGTCCCCGCCGAACCGCACGGCGGCATCACCCGGACCAGGTGATACGAGGCGCCAAACGATCACAGCAGATTGAATTCCTTCGCCCGGCGGACCGCCTCGCCGCGCCGGGAGACCGACAGTTTGCGGTAGACGCCCTTCAGATGCGTCTTGACCGTGTTCGCCGACAGATGCAGCTCCACGGCGATCTCCTCGGTCGACATCATCTGCGCGGCAAACCGAAGCACCTCGCGCTCGCGGTCGGTGAGCCGCTGGACAAGAACCGGGCCCGATGACGTCTCGGCCAGCCAGGCGTACGTGTCGGCGAGTTCGGCCCGGCGCTCCAGCAGGTGCCGCAGCCAGGGATCGGCTTCGGCGAAGGGACGGCGCAGCTGTTCGGGTCGGGCCGCGCTCAGCGCCTGGGCCAGCAGGCCGTCCGCCGTCGCGAAGTCCTTGGCCAAGGTGGCGGCATGGGCCTGCAGCAGCAAGGAACGGACCTGGTCGGCAGTGCCTGCGTCGGGCCGGTTGCTCAGCGGCGCCAGGAGACGCAGAGCGCGATCGGTCTCTCCCGCGGCCAGGTGAGCCGCGGCGAGGGCGACGGTGGCGGCCGGTGAGCCGGAGCCGACGTCGCCCAGAGCGCTGATCGCCTCCCGGGGATCGCCGCAGGCCAGATGGACGGCGGAGCGGGCGACGGCTCTGCGCTCGGCCGGCCAGGGCGGCGGCGGCTGAGGTCCGGACGGCCCCTCGCCTCGGCCCGATAGCCGTGTCTCGCCCTCGGATTTTTCCGCGGCCTCGATGGCCTCCAGCGCCTCTCGCCAGTTCCCGTACGCCAGGTCGAGCCCGGAGCGGATGATCGCGTGCTCGGTGGCGCAGAGGGGATCGTGCTCGGTGTCCGCCGAGTCGGCACAGAGGCCGAGATGACGCTGCGCACCCCAGAGATCGCCCTGTTCCGATGCGACGGTGGCCAGCGCGAGATGGCAGAGCCCGGTGCGCTCGGCCGGCGGCATGCCGCCCTTCTCGGCGACGGAAAGAGCCTGCAAGGCATGCCTCTCCGCCTCGCCCAGTGCCCCGGTCACGCTCTCGACCAGGGCCAGCTCCCCCAGACAGCGGTGCCGGACGGCCTGTGTCACATCGGGGCCGCAGCTCTTCACCGCGTGCGTGAAGGAGGTGCGGGCGTCGCCGAGGCGTCCGGCCAGCAGGAGCGCCCGGGCCAGCCCATAGCGACGCAGCGCCTCGAGCTCCGGGTGTTCCGCCAGTCTCGGCCCCGCCAACTGCGCCATGAGGTCGCCTGCCTGCCCGGCCAGAACCTCGGGTGGCGGCGAAGACACGGCGGAGGGACCCGCGAGGAGCCGTAGCAGCGCTTCGGCGAGCAGCGCTTCGGCCGGCGGCTCTGCTCCGGCGGCCGTGCTCCGCAAGTGCTCCCCGGCCCGGTCGAGTTGCGTACGGCAGCCCGGCGCGTCGTGTTGTGCGAGCGCGCGGGCCGCCGCGACGAGGGCCGGGGCGGCGCCGGCGACGTCCACGGGCATGCCGGAGAAGAGCCGCTGGAGCCGGTGGGCGTCCGGGCCGGTGAGGAAGCGTCCGATCGCGAGGTGGTCGACGGTCAGGGCGGCCGCGTACTGCCACTCACCCGCCTCGGTCGCGTGCTCCAGCGCTTCGGTGAGCCGCCCCGAGTCGGCGAACCAGCGCGCCGCGACACGGCGCAGCTGAGGTTCGAGACCGGGCCGGCTGCTGCGCAGATGGGCGCGGAGCACTTCGGCGAACAGCGGGTGGCAGTGGTACCAGGGCGTGTCCCCGGTCCGTTCGACGAAGGCGTTGGCGCGGGTGAGCCCGGCCAGGATCCACTCGGCGTCCTCGTGCCCGGTCAGCGCGTTCGCCAGCTGCGGGTGCACGCGCTCCAGGATGCTCGTACGCACCAGCAGATCCCGGGTGGCGGCGGGCTGGGCGTCGAGCACTTCGGAGAGCAGGTAGTCGGCGACGACGCTCTGGGACGCGGCGAAGGACCGGGCGAAGCTGTTCGGGTCGTCGGCGCTCTGCATCGCGAGGGCGCACAGTCTGAGCCCCGCCGCCCAGCCCTCCGTACGGCGGGTGAGGGCGCTGACGCTGTCGTCCTGCGGGGCCACGCCGTGCCGCTTCAGCAAGGTCGCGGTCTCGTGCTCGTTGAACGCCAGGTCAGCGCCGCGGATCTCGCAGATCCGGTCTTCGGCGCGGTAGCGGTGCAGCGGGAGCAGCGGATCGAATCTGCTGATCAGCACGAGGCGCAGCTGTGGTCGCGCATGGCTCACGACGAAGTCCAGGCCGGACGCCACCTCGCGGGACGGTGCCCGGTCGAGGCCGTCGAGGACCAGGACCACCGGGTGGTTCAGGCGGGTCAGAGCGGCGGCAAGCCGGGCCAGCAGCGAGTGATCGACGGTGCCCGGCCGCGCCGGTGTGCCGACATCGTCCGGCAGCGGCACGTGCTGGTGGCGGAAGGCCGCGACGACATACGCCCAGAACGCGCCGGGGACCCGGTCGTCGCCCTCGACGGTGAGCCACACGACCGGTCCAGGCGTCGCGGCCTGAACCGCCCACGAGGCGGCGAGTGTGGTCTTGCCGGCGCCTGCCGGACCGGTGATCAGGGTCAGCGGCCCGGCCGTACCGGCGGTCAGCCGGTCCTGCAGCCGCCTCCTGGTGACGAACGTCCTGGGAACCGCGGGGACGGCGAATTTCGCGGTGAGAAGAGGGTCGCCGTCCGGCGTCTGCTGTGCCCTCATACGGGCGGGGCGGAGGTCTCCCCCGCCGTCCGCCGGTGCTGAGGCTGCGCTAGGGGGCATTGGCGTTTCCGTCCGGCCATTCAGTAGCTCAAACCGGATCACACTGGTATGAACAGCACAATCGTCACAGGGCGTGCTCATGATCGCCACGCGGGCGCAACGAGGGGCGGAAGGTGAATGGACACGGACACGGTTGGAGGCGGGCACGGCAGCGCGGCACAGCGCTGGGCCGCGCGTTCGGCACTGGCGGCCGGGGCAGCGGCCCTCGTGGTGCTGCTGGTGTCTGCCGGGCTCAGAAGCATCGCGCTGGTGGCTCTCTGGGTGGGCGGACTGGCCGTCGGCGCTGCCGGCGTGTGGTGGGCGCTGAGCCGTCGCGGACTCGTCAGGGCAATCGGGTTCACACTGGCCGCGGCGGCACCGGCCGTGGTGCTGGCGCTCTGCGTCGTGGCCGGCCTGCTGTGGGAGATGCTGGTCTCCGCCGCCCTGTGGGCCCTGGCCGTCTGGGTCGGCAGGATCGCTCTCAGAGGAGACGGCAAACCGTCCCGCACACAGGAATCCTCGACCACACCGCCCGTACGCGCCTTCCTGATCATGAACCCGCGGTCCGGCGGCGGAAAGGTGGTGCGGTTCGGCCTGAAGGAGAAGGCCGAGGCGCTCGGGGCCGATGTCCTGCTGCTGCCCGCCGATCATCAGGAGGACGTCGTCGAGCTGGCGCGCAGAGCCGTGGCCGACGGCGCCGACCTGCTCGGCGTGGCGGGCGGCGACGGCACACAGGCCCTGGTCGCGGGCGTGGCGGCCGAGCACGGCGTTCCGTTCATGGTCATCCCGGCCGGCACCCGCAACCACTTCGCCCTGGACCTCGGACTGGACCGGGAAGACCCCTCGACATCGCTGGACGCGCTGACCGACGGCGTCGAACTACGCATCGATCTCGGCTTCGTCGGCGACCGCGCCTTCGTCAACAACGCCTCCTTCGGCGCGTATGCGGCCGTCGTCCAGAGCCCCGCCTACCGCGACGACAAGATCCGCATCATCATGCAAATGCTTCCGGACCTGCTGACCCACCAGGCCGGTCCCCGGCTGGTGGTGCACGCGGGCGACGTGACCATCGACGAGCCTCAAGGCGTGCTGGTCAGCAACAACCCGTACCGGGTGGACGATCTTGTCGGACTCGGGCGCCGGGACCGGCTGGACTCCGGCTTCCTCGGCGTCCTCGGCATCCAGGTCGACAACGCGGCTCAGGCGGCCGGCATGCTCCGCGGGAAGAACGCGAGTGGCCTGACCGTGCTGACCACCCATGAACTGGTCGTCGACGCCGACGAACCCGAGGTCCAGGTCGGCGTCGACGGCGAGGCACTGACCCTGCCCACGCCCGTGCGCTGCGGGATCCGGCCGCGGGCCCTGCGCGTACGAGTGCCACGGAACCGCCCCGGCCTGCCTCTGTCGAAACCGCCGATGGACTGGCGACGGCTGCGGACGCTGGCGCTGACGATGGGGCGGGTTGCGGTGGGCACAGGGGCCGGGAGCAAAGGGGCCGGGCGGTAGCGCGTCGCGGGCGGGACGGTGGCGCGCCCGGCTCGGGCTCCCGCGGCGTCACAGATCGCGGCGGCGCACCATCACCACCGCGAGGACTGCCGCGGCAAGCGGCCACGCGGCGAACACGATCCACGCCTCGGTGATCGTCTCCGGGTACTTGCCCGGGTCGAAGTGTGACGCGGGGTTCTCGACCAGGGCCTCCCATGCCGTGAGAGGCATGGCATTGCCGATCTCCGCGACCCATCGGTACGTATCGCCCTGGAACAGCGCCGGCAGCAGGAGCAGCACGCCGACGACAGCGACGACGGTGCCCGTGGCGTGCCGGATCAGCGCGCCGAGTGCCATGCCGACCAGGGCGCAGAGCGGTGCGAGGAGCGCGGACGCCACGACGGCCCGCAGTGCGCCGGGATCGCTGACCGACAGTCCGCCGTGTTCGCGCAGGAGCGCCTGGCTCACACCGAACGAGGCCGCGGAGACGGCCGTGCCGAGGACGAGCATCACCGCCGCCACGACGGTCACCTTGGCCGCCACCACCGGACCACGAGCGGGGACGGCCGTGAAGGTCGTACGGATCAGTCCGCTGGTGTACTCGCCGAAGACCACGATGGCGCCGACGCTGCCCGCGATGATCATGAGGATCTGGTAGGCGGGATCCACGAAGGCGGTCGACATCGGATCGAAGCGGAACTCGGGATTGAAGGGGTCGGCGGCCGGCTGGTGTGCCAGCCGACTAGCGTTGGACCGGGCCGAGTTCACATTGATCCCGATGACGACGAGCGCGCCGACCCCTAGGACCCAGTAGGTGGAACGCAGCGACCACAGCTTGATCCACTCGGCGGCGAGCAGCTGCCGGAACCGGCCGCGGGACTCCGTTCGCTGCTCGGGGACGACGGGAACGACAAGGGCGGTCATCGTGCCTCTCCTGCCCGTGACTCTTCTGCTCGGGACTGTCCTGCCCGTGACTCTTCTGCTCGGGACTGTCCTGCCCGTGACTCTTCTGCTCGGGACTGTCCTGCGAGGAATTCGACGCTGTCTGCGGTGAGTTCCATGAACGCCTCCTCCAGCGATGCGGTCTTGGGACTGAGTTCATGCAGCAAGATCCGGTGCCCGAAGGCGAGTTCGCCGATACGGGCCGCGCTCAGCCCGGTCACCGTGCACACCTCGTCGCCGCCCGGCTGCACCGAAGCGCCTTCGGAGGTCAGCACGGCCGCCAGCGCGGCGGTGTCGGGAGTACGCACGGTCACGCGCAGCCCGGTGCCGCGGGCCGCGAAGTCCGCCGGGCTCTCCGCGGCGATCAACTCGCCCCGGCCGATGACGATGAGCTGGTCGGCGGTGTTCTCCATCTCGCTCATCTGATGGCTGGAGACAAAGACGGTGCGGCCCTCGGCGGCCAGCCGCCGGAACAGGCCGCGCACCCACAGCACGCCCTCCACGTCCAGGCCGTTGAGCGGCTCGTCGAACAGCAGCACCGGTGGATCGCCGAGCAGCGCGGTGGCGATGCCGAGGCGCTGCTTCATGCCGAGGGAGAACCCGCCGACCCGGCGCCGCGCCACCTCGGCGAGGCCCACATCCTGGAGCACCTCGTCTACTCGCCTCCGCGGGATGCCGTTGCTCCGCGCCAGCGCGGACAAATGCGCCGCGGCGCTGCGCCCGCCGTGCACATCGCCCGCGTCGAGCAGCGCGCCGACGTGCCGCAGCCCGCGCGGACGGTCCCGGAACGGGCGGCCGTCAACGGTGGCGGTACCGCCGGTCGGATCGTTCAGGCCGAGGATCATCCGCAGCGTGGTGGTCTTGCCGGCCCCGTTCGGGCCGAGGAACCCGGTGACATGCCCCGGGCGCACCGTGAAGCTCAGTCGGTTGACGGCGGCGGTCCGCCCGTAACGCTTCGTCAGTTCGTTGACTTCGATCACCCGGCCAACGGTGCCGGGCGCCGCACCCGCACGGCATCGGGCCGGCGATCACATTCGCGGCGGCGGCTGTAGCCCGTGGGCGTACGCCCACGGGCCGATGCCCCGGCGGGCAGCACGCGGCTACGATCCGCGCATGTCGCCCCTGCCACGTCCGCCGCTGCTCAAGCGCGTCCCGCCGGGCGTGTGGATGGTCCTCGTCTGGTGTGCGGTCACCGCGTACACCATCGTCATCGAGGAGCTGCCGGGCTGGTCGCGGTGGTCCTTCCTCTTCGACAGCCAGGGGAACAATCCGCCGCGCTGGCCTCAACTGGCCGTCGCCTTCGTGATGGTGCTGTGCGCGGCGCTGCCGCGCCGCCGACCGCTGGCGGCCCTCGCCCTGCTGCTCGCCGGAACGATCGTCTCGGCGGTCGCGCTGGGCGTGAAGGACATCCCGCTGCTGCAGTTTCTGGCGGTCGACATCGCTCTTTGCTTCATCGCCGCCACCCGCAGCCGCCGCACCTCGGTCACCGCGGCCGTCATGGCGCTCGTGGTGCTGCTCGGATATGCGGTCGCGCGGGTGCTGCTCGGGATGCCCATCGAGACCTCGACCGTGCTGATCGTCGCCCTGACGACCGTCATCGTCTGGCTGATCGGCAATTCGATCCACCAGAGCCACCAGCATGCCGAGACACTGCGGGCCCAGGCCGCGGACCGGGCGATCACCGCCGAACGGCTCCGGATCGCCCGCGAGTTGCACGACATGGTCGCCCACAGCATCGGCATCATCGCCATCCAGGCGGGCGTGGGCAGCCGCATCATCGACACCCAGCCGGCTGAGGCCCGTAACGCACTGTCCGCCATCGAGGCCACCAGCCGCGAGACGCTGTCGGGGCTGCGGCGGATGCTCGGCGCCCTCCGCCGGTCCGGTCCCGGCGAAGAGGCACGGCCCGCACCGCTGGACCCGGCGCCGGGCCTGGCGGACGTCGACCGGCTGGCCGCGAGGACGCGGGACGCGGGCGTACGCGTCGATGTGCGGTGGCACGGAGAACCTCGTCAGCTGCCGGCGGAGATCGACCTGTCCGCGTTCCGCATCATCCAGGAGGCGGTCACCAACGTGGTGCGTCACGCGGGCACCGGACACTGCCGGGTGTCCATCGGCCACCAGGACGACGAGGTGTCCGTCGAGGTCGTCGACGACGGGCGGGGCGGCGCGGTCGAGGGCACCGGATACGGCATCGCGGGGATGCGCGAACGAGTCGGCCTGCTGCACGGCCACTTCACCGCCGGGCCCCGCCCGGAAGGCGGCTTCCGGGTGGCGGCCCGGCTGCCGGTGCCGACGGGGATCCGATGACGGACGAGGCGGAGGCGGGCGAGGCGGAGGCGGGCGAGGCGGAGGCGGGCGAGGCGGAGGCGGGCGAGGCGGAGGCGGGCGAGGCGAGGACGGGCGAGGCGATTGGGGTCGAGCCGAAGGCGGTCCGCCTCGTACTCGCCGACGATCAGCCACTCGTACGCGCCGGCCTGCGCGTGCTCATGGCCGACACCCCCGACCTCGACGTCGTGGCCGAGGCCGCGACCGGCGCCCAGGCGGTCCAACTGGTCAGGGACGTCCGGCCCGACGTCGTGCTGATGGACATCCGGATGCCCGGCATGGACGGAATCGAGGCCACCCGGATGATCACCACGGGTCCCGGGACGGCACGTGTCCTCGTGCTGACCACGTTCGACGACGACGATCACGTGTATGCCGCGCTGCGGGCGGGCGCGAGCGGATTCCTCGTCAAGGACATGGCGCTGGAGGACATTCTCGCGGCGATCCGCGTCGTCGCCGCCGGGGACGCACTGATCGCGCCGAGCGTCACCCGCCGCCTGATCGAGGAGTTCGCCGCCCGCCCCGAACCCGCACCGCAGCCACGGCCGGTCGAGGGCATCACCGGGCGGGAATGCGAGGTGCTGACGCTCGTCGGACGCGGCATGTCCAACAGCGAGATCGCAGGCCACCTCGGCATCAGCGTGGCCACCGCGAAGGCGCATGTGGCACGGCTGTTCACCAAACTCGACGCCCGCGACCGGGTGCAGCTGGTGATCACCGCGTACGAGGCGGGCCTGGTGGCACCGCCTCGGTGAACGCGCACAACTTGCGCGGCTACAGCAGGAAGACCAGCCCGACCCCACCCGCGCCCCCGGCAATCAGCCAAGCTGGGTGTCGGCTCCCGCCATGCCGCGGCGCACCGCGCGTGGGAGGAGGGCTGGATCTGACGGGTGCCCGCGTTCCTGCTCAGGCGCTTGTTCTGGCCACCGATGCCTGGTTGTGTACCGCACACGATTTCGAACGGTACGAGGCGAGGATGGGAGCCGTGGCATCGGTGACAGGGCAGAACGCTGGTCAGGAGGCCGGCCGGGACGCCGGTCAGGACGCCGGTCAGGACGGACGCGGCACGCTTCCCGTGGGGCTTGCGGACGCGATACGCGCCACCGCCGAGGAGATCGCCGCCTTGCTGCGCGGCGTTCCCGACACGGACATCCCCGTACCCCGGTCGGAGTGGAGCGTCGGCGCGGCGGCGGCCCATCTGGCGCAGGCCAATGAGCTGATGGCCGATGTCGCTGCCGGGCACGAGCGCCGCTATGGGGACGGCACTCCACAGAGCCTGGCCGCTGCCAATGAGCGTGCGCTCGCCGAGTTCGGCGAGCGCGGGGCCGATCCGCTGGCGGGGATGATCGTGGAGCAGGCCGAGGCCTTTCTCAGAGCAGTTGACCAGCACGCGGTGGAGGGGACGGTGGTCACCCCGCTGGGGCCGATGAGCCGGGCCGAACTGGGCTCGTATCTGCTGACGCACCTGCTCGGCCACGGCTACGACCTCGCCCGCGCGCTGGGGCGCCCGCACATGATCGACCGCGCCCGGGTCGAACTGAGTCTGCCGTTCATGATCACGGCCATGCCCCGGGTCGTCAACGCCACTGCCACGGCCGGGCTGACCGCCTGCTACACGGTCCGCCTGTGGGGCGGGGCCCGCTTCGGCGTCACATTCACCGGCGGTGCCGTCGCCGTGAGTCCGCAGCCACCGAGCCGCCCGGACTGCACCATCCTCACCGAGCCGGTCACCTTCCTGCTCATGGCGCTCGGCCGCTGCGACCCGCGCGGTGCCATCGCCAGGGGTCGCGTACTCGCCTGGGGACGCAAGCCGTGGCTCGCTCCCCGCTTCCCGACACTCTTCACCGCGCCCTGAACGAGACCGCTCTCAACGACACGGCTCTGAACGACACCGAGTCCGGGCGCGGGGTGCGGCGCACCCGCGTCCGGACTCGGTGGCAGCATCAGCCGAAGATGTCGACCGCGTGGTAGTACGTCCAAGCCGTGCCGTTGCAGGCCGACTTGGTGGCGCCCGAGTAGTTGTTGCAGACGCGCTTGAGGTCCTCGTAGAAGGCGGAGTCGATCCGGGCCTTGTTGGCGGAGAAGGAGCCGGCCGCCTTGTAGTTGCGGTAGCCGAAGTCGTGACGCGCGCAGGACATCTGGAACGGGAAGCCGAAGGGGTTGTCGGGCGAGGAGCTGCAGTAGTCCGTCGACCAGTCGAAGCCGTACGCGGCCCACGCGCCCTGGTTCTGGCGGGCGGCGCTCCAGGCGTTGTAGCTGGAGGCGCTGGTCTGGGTCCAGGAGCTGAGGACCTGGGGCTTGTCCGCGGGGGCCGCCGAGGCGGACGCGGCGGGGATCAGGGCCAGGGGTACGGACAGAACGGCGGCGGAGAGGGGTAAGGCGTAACGACGACGCATGCGTGACCTCCATGGGTGGGGGGCCGTGCTTCCCCGTGGGATCTCACGGGGCGAATCCAGCGTGACGTCATGTCCCTGTCATGCAAAGCCCAAATAGGGCACGCATAAGGGGATTTCTGAAGTGATTCGCCGCCAGAACCGCAGATGTTCAAGGAAAGAGAGGTTTCAAGGCGGCCGGGCCCCATACATGGCTGCTCCATGGCGCTGCCGGAACACCGGACGAGCAACCCGATGGCGCGGGTGACGCAGTTGACGCCACCCATGCGCCACGCCGGTCGGCCGACTGTGGTCACGGTCGGCTTCAACCGCGAGGCCAACCGCGAGGGCCTGCCCTTGGGACCAGGCCCCGGGTCTATCCCCCGGCGCCTGGCACCACCAGCCCCGATTCGTACGCCGCGACCACTGCCTGCGTACGATCCCGCAGCCCCAACTTGCTCAGCACCCGGCTCACATGGGACTTGACCGTCTCCTCGCTGACATACAACCGGGCGGCGATCTCCGGGTTGGACAGTCCTTCGGCGATGAGCCGCAGCACCTCCGTCTCGCGCGGGGTGAGCGCGGCCAGCGGTGCGGCAGGGGCAGCGGACTGCTTGCGGCGCAGCCGGGCGAACTCGTGGACGAGGCGGCGGGTGACGGTCGGCGCGAGCAGCGCCTCGCCCGCGGCGACGATCCGTACGGCGTCGAACAGGTGCTCCGCCGTGACGTCCTTCAGCAGGAACCCGCTGGCACCGGCGCCCAGCGCGTCATAGACGTGCTCATCGAGGTCGAAGGTGGTCAGGATGAGGATCCGCGGACCGGCGCCGTCCCCGGCGGCGGTGCAGATCTGTCCGGTGGCCTCGATGCCGTCCATGCCCGGCATCCGGACGTCCATCAGCACGACATCGGGACGCTGCTCCCCGCAGACCCGTACCGCCTCGGCGCCGTCGGATGCGGTGCCGACCACGGTGAAGTCGGGCTGGGTGTCGAGGAGTCCGGCGAAGCCGGCCCGTACCACCTCGTGGTCGTCCACGACGACGATCCTGGTGCTGGTCATCGGACGGCCTCCGAGACCGCTGCGGGGAGCCGTGCCTCCACCAGGAAGCCGCCGCCGGGCGCCGGTCCTGAGCGCAGCTCGCCACCGACCGCCGCGACACGCTCACGCATCCCCAACAGGCCATGGCCGGAAGGCCTGTTCTCTGCGGCCGGCCCCGGTCCGTTGTCCCTGATCCGCAACTCGAGTGCCTCCGGGGCGTAGCGCAGTTCGACATCGACGGCCGCACCCGGAGCGTGCCGCCGGGCGTTCGTGAGCGCCTCCTGGACTATGCGGTACGAGGTGAGCTCGATGCCCGGGTCGAGCGGTGCCACCGGTCCGCTGACGATCAGCCGGGTGCTGGCCCCGGTGGCCTCGCGGGCCTCGTCCAGAAGTTCATTGAGCTGGGTGAGTCCGGGCTGGGGCTTGCGGGTGACCGGCGGCGCGCCCGCGTCCTCGCGCAGCACCCCGAGCAGCCGCCGCATCTCCGTCAGCGCGGCCCGGGCGGTGTTCCCGATGTCCAGCAGCCGCTTCGCCCCCGCCTCGGGCATGCCCGGGGTGGCCAGCCGGGCGGTCTCCGCCTGCACGGAGATCATCGAGATGTGGTGTGCGACCACATCGTGGAGCTCGCGGGCGATCCGGGCACGCTCGCCGCGTGCCGCATGCTCCAGCAGCGTGTCCGCGATGGCCCGTTCGGTTGCATCGCGCGCCACCGCCTCCGCGCGCGTGCGGCGGCCGATGCCGTCGGCGGCCGCCGCAGCCGCGAACACGGCGACCAGCACTGCATAGACACGGACGCCGGTGGTCTCGGGATCGGCGAGCGCCACCGCGACATACGGCAGCACCATCAGCACCGCGAGCCGGCGGGAGCCGCGGTTGCCGAGGCGGTGCAGAACGAGCAACTGGGCGGCGAGCCCGGCGAGCGTCAGGCATTGGAAGCCGGCGAGCGCCAGCACGCTCGCGGCGGTGACGGTGACGGCTGCGGTGGTCAGATGCACCCGCACGAGCGCGGCCGGGGCTGTGGTGCAGAGAGCGAGCAGCAGCGCGAGCGGCAGATTGGCCTGGATGCCCGCGGCGCGGACAGCGATCTCGAAGGCCGCGAGCAGCGCGAGCACCGCCGCGACCCCTGCCGGCCCGTCGGCGGATCCCGCGATCCGTTGCGCCCCGCGCATGATTCCTTCACTCACGCAGACCATTGTCCCGGCGCGAACGCCCGATTACGTCCCCCTGGCCAGCAGTCCTCACATCCCCCGCGCGAGGGACGCGACAAGGCGGCTGTCCCTCAGGTCAGGGGTGCCGAAGAGCCCTCCCTCGCGTGACGACCGGGGGCGCCTGGTTTCTCTAGCCTTTTTCGCATGCAGGCAACCATCGAAGTTCAGGGATTGCGCAAGCAGTTCGGGCAGACCGTCGCCGTCGACGATCTGTCCTTCACCGTGCAGCCCGGCCAGGTCACCGGCTTCGTCGGGCCGAACGGCGCGGGCAAGTCCACCACGATGCGCATGCTTCTCGGCCTTGACGCGCCAGACGCGGGCAGCGCGCTGATAGGAGGGCGTCCGTACGCAGCGCTGCGCCATCCGCTGACCGAGGTGGGGGCTCTGCTCGACGCGGCTGCCGTGCACCCGAGCAGGCGCGGCCGTGACCACCTGCTGTGGCTGGCGCACTCGCATGGGCTGTCGGCGGGCCGGGTGGACGAGGTGCTGGAGAGCGTCGGCCTCGCCTCGGCGGGGAGGCGGCGGGCGGGCGGTTACTCACTGGGCATGCGACAGCGGCTCGGCATCGCCGCGGCACTGCTCGGCGACCCGCCGGTGCTGCTCCTGGACGAACCGGTCAACGGCCTTGATCCGGAGGGCATCCGGTGGATCCGCGGCTTTCTTCGCGCACTGGCGCGGGAGGGCCGTGCGGTGTTGGTGTCCAGCCATCTGATGAGCGAGCTCGAGGACTCCGCCGACCACCTGGTGGTCATCGGCCGCGGCCGGCTCATCGCCGACACCTCCGTCGCCGGACTGCTGGCCGCGGCCTCGGGCGACCGAGTTGCGCTGCGTACGTCCGCGCGTACGGAAGCGATGGCGCTGCTGGCCCGCGAGGGCGGGACCGTCGCCGCCAACGGGCAGGAATCGCTGACCGTGACCGGGCTGCCGGCGGAGCGGATCGTCTCGCTGCTGGGCGCCGGCGGGGTGCCGTTCTCCGAGGTCAGTGCGCACCGGGCGACGCTTGAGGAGGCGTACATGGAGCTGACTCGCGACGCGGTCGAATTCCAGTCCGCCGCGGTGAACGGGGAGGACGCGCGATGACCACTCCCACCACTCCCGCGAATCCTCCCGCTCCTGCCGTCACCCCCTACCGCTCCCAACTGGCTTCCGCACGTGCTGGTTTCCCACAGCTGCTGCGGGCCGAGTGGACCAAGCTGCGCACCGTAAGCAGATGGGGCGCCACTCTGCTCGCCGCGGTAGTGGTCACCGTGCTCGTCTCGCTCCTCTCCGCGTACAGCGGCAGCAGCAGCTTCTCCGGGAACCGGTCCGCGCCCCCGGTGGGCCCGGACGGCACCGTGGTCTCCGACAACTTCCCCTTTGTGCACCAGCCGTTGACCGGAGACGGCAGCATCACCGCGCGGGTGTCCCCGTTCACCGGCCGCGAGGGCTCCATTGCTCCATGGGCCAAAGCCGGAATCATGATCAAGGAGAGCACCAAGCCGGGCGCGCCCTACGTCGCGGCCATGATCACCCAAGGGCACGGAGTCCGGCTCCAGTCCAACTTCACCCATGACATTGCGGGGGGCGCCACCAACGACGACGAGCCGCACTGGCTGCGGCTCACCCGCTCCGGCGACGAGCTCACCGCGTACGAGTCGGCCGACGGCAAGGACTGGAACAAGGTAGGCACAGCAAAGCTCACCGGGCTGCCGCGGACCGCACAGGCAGGTCTGTTCGTCGCCACACCCGGACAGGTCCGTGTGGAGCGACAGTTCGGCTCCACCTCGGTCGGTTCGGAGCCCGCCGAGGTCACCGCGTCCTTCGACCACCTGACGGTGGACGGCGGCCAGGGCGGCTGGCTGCAGGACGACATCGGCGAGGTCCTCCCCGAGGGCAGCGAGGAGACCCAGGGGGCGACGGAGAAGTCGACGGAGAAGTCCGGCACTTGGACGCTGACCGGCTCGGGCGACATCGGCCCCTTCACCCCGGAGACAGACCTCACGCAACAGTCCCTCAGCGGAGCCCAGATCGGGCTGATCCCGCTGGCCGCGTTGGGCGTGCTGTTCATCACCGCCGAATACCGCCGGGGCATGATCCGCACAACACTGACGGCCAGCCCGCGTCGGGGCAGGGTGCTTGCCGCCAAGGCCGTCGTGCTGGCGGGAGCCGCATTCGTGGCCGGACTTGTCGCCGCCGTCCTGTCCTTCCTGCTCAGCGAACCCGCATTGCGGGAAAAGGCCCCCAACCCGCTGTTCCACCCCGAAGCGGCACTCACCGACGGCCCGGTACTCCAGGCCGTCGTTGGAACTGCCGTGCTGCTGGCCGCCGTCGCCGTACTCGCGCTGGCCGCGGGCGCGCTCCTGCGGAACACGGCGGCAGCGATAACGCTGATCGTGATCCTGCTGGTACTTCCGGTCCTCCTCCTCTCCGGGCTGCCGCTGGACACCGCGAACTGGGTGATGAAGCTGACGCCACTCGCCGGATTCGCAGTGCAGCGGACGCTTCCGGAGTACGCCCACACTGACGACATCTGTCTGCCCGAGGACGGCTGTTACCCGCAGGGCCCGTGGACGGGACTCGCGGTGCTGTGCGCCTACGCGGCCCTCGCCCTGGGCCTGGCCATCTGGCGGCTGCGGAGGCGGGACGTATGACGGGCGGCCCTACGACCCGCCGTACAACGGGACACACGAGCGGTGCCCTGCACGCGGAGTGGACCAAGCTCCGCACGCTGCCGAGCACTTGGTGGCTGATGCTTGCCGCCGTGGCGCTCATGGTGGCGCTGGGGGCGATGGCCACCGGCTCGGTGACCACAGATCAGTGCCCGTCCCCGACCGAGTGCCACGAGGACACGGTCAAGCTGAGCCTCACCGGAGTCTGGCTCGGTCAGGCGGTGGTCGCCGTCCTCGGGGTGCTGGCGATGAGCAGTGAGTACGGCACGGGAACCATCCATGCGACGCTGACGGCGATACCGGGCCGCGTCCGCGTCCTCGCCTCCAAGTCGGTGATCGTCACTGCGGCCGCACTGGCCACAGGCGCAGTCGCCGTCCTCGCCTCGCTCCTCGTCGCCCGGCTGATCCTCCCCGGCAACGGCTTCAGCGCGGCCCCGCTCTCCCTCGCTGAAGGCCCGACCCTCCGCGCCGCCACCGGCACGGTGCTCTACCTCGGCCTGATAGCCCTGCTCGCTCTGGGGGTGGCGGCGCTCGTACGGGACACGGCGGGGGCAGTCACATCGGTGCTCGGACTGCTCTACGCCTTCCCCGTCGTGGCGGAGCTGGTCGCCGACGAGCGCTGGAGCGAACGCCTCCAGAAACTGACGCCCACCTCGGCCGGCCTGTCCATCCAGGCCACCGAGAACCTGGACGCCCTCCCGATAGGCCCCTGGCCGGGCCTCGGCGTCCTGACGGCCTGGTCGGCTGCGGCGCTGCTGGCGGGAGCGGCGGTGTTCAGGCTGAGGGACGCGTGAGCGGACGGGGCTGTGCCCCTGCCATGCCGGAACCGACCGCTTGGTTCCCCATCGGCAGGTGGCTGGGTGTGGCGGTGGTTCGGAGATCGCGTACCTCAGTGGCCAGGGTTCGGCCCGGAGCTCAACGTGCGGCGGACCAGGACGCGTCCCGTCGGGGTAGGGCGGGCGACCTCCTCGAAGCCGGCGGCGAGGAAGAGCGGCAGCGTGCCGGTGTAGGAGCCGGAGGGGCTGCGGCGGGTGGTGGCGGGGTCGACGGGGACCGCCTCGACGACCCGGCCGCCGCGGCGGGAGATCTCGTCGAGCGAAGCCGCGAGCAGAGCGCGCGTCACCCCGCGGTGCCGCCACTCCTCGAGCACGAAGAAGCAGGGCAGCACCCAGGGGTCGTCGTCCGCCGGCGTCCGGCCGGTGGCGCCCTGAGGAGCGGAAGCCGTGTCGCGGGTGGTGTTCAGCCGCGGAAAGGAGCTGCGCCGGTCGAGGGCGCACCAGCCGACCGGCTCATCCCCGACGTACGCCAGCAGCCCGGGAAAGCGGTCCTCCGCCAGAAGCGCCTGGGCCTCGACGCGCCGGGGACGGATACGCGGTTCGTTCTTGCTCTCACGCCACCAGAAGCACCAGCAGCCGCGATTGCCACCCATACGGCGGCACAGCGTGGCGAAATCGTCCCACCGGCCCTGCGTCAGCGGCGCGATGTCGATCGTCCGTGGCGGGGTGTCGTCGTGCGGCATCGGACGCGGTCTCCTCATGGCGGACGGCGGCAGCCTAGGGCCTTGCACTCATAACGACGTAGGAAGCGAAACAGAGGAGAATCCGACCAAAGACCACAAATCATGACGTATGCGAAAGGCGGCGTCCGATGCCTAAGTACCTTGTCAAGGCCACGTTGACCGTGGACGGGCTGAAGGGCCTGCTCAAAGAAGGTGGCACGGCCCGCCGTGAGGTCGTCGAGCGCTTGGTCCAGAGCCTCGGTGGTCAGGTCGAATCAATGAACTGGGCATTCGGCGGCGACGACGTCTACGTCATGGTGGACCTGCCGAGCAATGTCTCCGCAGCGGCCATGGGCCTGGTCACGTCGGCGGCCGGCGGCGTTCACACGAGCACGGTCGTGCTGCTGACGCCTGAGGAGATCGACGAGGCGGTCCGCCAGAAGGCGGAGTACCGCGCCCCCGGCGACTGACGCACCGGATTCGGCAGCCCCGGGTTGCCCCCGCCCTGCATTCCTCCGCCCCCACATTCCTCTGCCCTACAGTCCGCCTGCCACCCGCAGAATCGCCCCCGTCGCATAGGAGGCGTCGTCGGACAGCAGCCAGGACACCGCCCCGGAGATTTCTTCGGGCTGCCCCGAGCGGCCTATCGGAATGGTCGTGGCCAGCCGTTCGGGCCGTTGTGGATCCTCGTGGAACTCGGTCCAAATGATTCCGGGCGCCACACAGTTGACCCGGATACCGTCGGCGGCCACCTCCTTGGCCAGCCCGACCGTCATGGTGTCGACGGCTGCCTTGGTGGCGGCGTAGTGGACGTACTGACCGGGGCTGCCCAGCGTTGCCGCGGCCGAGGAGATGTTGACGATGGCGCCGCCACCGGTCCGCGTCATGTCCCGCACGGCCCGCCGCGCGCACAGCAGATACCCCAGGACATTGACCTCCAAGGCGCTCCGCATGCCGCTCGGGTCAGCGTCTGCGAGGCGTCCGTTGGGGCCGCTGACGCCCGCGTTGTTCACCAGCCCGGTGACGGGACCGAGTTCGGCCGCTGCGGTCTCGAAGAGCCGGTCGACCGCGGCCTCGTCCGCGGTGTCCACCGGTACGGCCACACATCGGCGACCGGGCTCCCTGACCTCGGCCGCCACCGCTTCCGCGGCGGCTGCGTCGGAGCGGTAACCGATCACCACGTCATGCCCGTCGGCAGCCAGCCGCCGGCAGATCGCGGCTCCGATTCCACGGCTGCCCCCGGTGACGACTGTGACGTTCCGCTGCTCTTTCACGGGGATCACCCTAAGACTCGACGCGGCTCGGCCATGTGCCGCGGCCCCGTCCAGCCTTGCCGGGCCATTCGGGTGAACAGCCTCCACCACCACCGCCTCGACATGCGCCCGCGCCTGACCAGTCATTCACTGGCTGAGGGAGGTGTCATGGCCGGATACAGGATGCCGGGAAGCTGGAAGCGTCGTGCGGTCGGGGCCGTCGTCGCCGTGGGCGTCGCCGTCGGGGCGGCAGGCTGCACGGACGACAGCAGCAGCCCCTCGGACGTCGCGAGCAAAGCCGCGTCCGCCATCGAGTCCGCGGGCGCCGAGGTCACCGCGGCCGCGTCGTCACTGTCCTCCCAGGCGGCGGAGGCAGTGGAGTCCGCGACCACGGAGGCGCAGCGGAAGCTGGACGAGATCAAGGGCGGCGTGAACGCCAAGGACGTCGTGAAGCTCGGCGCCCCGCGCGCCGGCGGCGAGGGGCGGATCACCGTGACCGTCACGGCGACCAACGCCACCGACTCCGACAAGTCCTTTGCCGTGCAGGTCAACTTCCGGGACCAGGGCGGCAATCTCCTGGACACGGTCGTCGTCACGGTGCGCGACGTGGCGGCGGGCACCAGCGGCAATGCCACCGCGGTCAGCAACCGCAAGCTGTCCGGTGAGGTGAAGGCGGAGGTCGGCAGCGCGCTGAGGTACTGACCGCGCTGAGGCACTGACGCTGCGGCATGTCCGTGCGTACGCCTCCGACGCGGAGGCGCCTCCGGTTACGGCCGGCCGGGACTGCGCAGACAACTCCGGTCAACACTCCCGGTGTTGGCGAAGCGAGGTGCTCAGTACGACGGCACACACGGCACAAACCGGACCCGTAGGGTTCCACTCATGGTTACTGCGACTGTCCGCGAGTGGCACGAAGAGGAAGGGTGGGGCGTACTCGACTGCGCCGAGACGCCCGGCGGCTGCTGGGGCCACTTCTCCCACATCCAGATGGACGGGTTCCGCAGTCTGCTGCCCGGACAGCACGTGGACCTCGAATGGGAAGCCCCCGGCTTCAAACAGGACGGGTACGACTACCGCGCGGTGAGCATCGCGCCCCGGCCCGTCTGACGTCCGCAGAGGTCAGGAACGCGGTCCGCGGGGCTTCTCGTCCCGTTCCGCGTTCTTCTCCTTGATGCGCGCCGCTTCCTTCCGGACGTCCGCCTGGGTCGCGCGCTCCCGCTGCAGCCACTCGGGGCTTTCCTGCTTCAGCGCGTCGATCTGTTCCGTCGTGAGCGGGTCCGTGACTCCGCCGCGTGCGAGGCCCGCGATCGAGACACCCAGTTTCGCCGCGACCACCGGGCGGGGGTGCGGGCCGTTGCGTCGCAGTTCTTGCAGCCACTCCGGCGGGTCGGCCTGCAGTGCGTTCAGCTCGGCCCGCGAGACCACGCCCTCCTGGAATTCGGCGGGGGTGGCCTCGAGGTACACACCCAGCTTCTTTGCCGCGGTTGCGGGCTTCATCGTCTGGGTGGTCTGGTGCGACGTCATGGTGTCCAGGGTAACGAGCGTGTGCGCCGCCTCCGACCACGACCGATAGCCTGGTGAAGTGACAGGCTCGGATGCATCCCCTTCGTTCCGGCTCGCCTACGTCCCTGGCGTGACGCCCACGAAGTGGGTGCGGATCTGGAACGAGCGACTGCCCGACGTCCCCCTGACCCTCGTCCCGGTGTCCCCGGCCGAGGCGTTTGACCTGCTGCGGAGCGGCGGAGCGGACGCCGGTTTCGTACGTCTGCCGGTCGACCGGACCGACCTCAGCGCGATCCCTCTGTACACCGAGACGACCGTCGTCGTGGTCCCGAAGGACCACGTCATCGCGGCGGTCGACGAGGTCTCCGCGGAGGATCTGGCCGACGACATCGTGCTGCACCCCTTCGACGACACCCTCGACTGGGAACGACGGCCGGGACTGGCCGCGAACGAGCGCCCGGCCACGACGGCCGACGCCGTCGAGCTGGTGGCGGCGGGAGTGGGGCTGCTCGTCGTGCCGCAGTCGCTCGCCCGCCTGCACCATCGCAAGGACCTCACATATCGGCCGGTCTCCGACGCCCCCGAGTCGGGCGTCGCGCTGTCCTGGCCGCAGGACGCGACCACCGATCTGGTGGAGGACTTCATCGGCATCGTCCGCGGGCGGACCGTGAACAGCACACGGGGCCGTACGCAGGCACCGGCCGCGGCCCCGGCGACGCCGAAGCGCAAGCCCGTGGCCAGTAAGGCGAGTAAGGCCGGTAAGGCGACGGGCAAGAGTCCACGGAGCGGTTCCGGCGGCCCCAAGGGCGGCAAGCGGGGCAAGCCGCGCCGCCGGTCATAGCCACGCCGGTCGTAGCCACGCCGGTCATAGCCACGCCGGTCATAGCTACGCCGGTCACATCCCCGGCTGCGCGCGCCCGGACGACCAGCCGCATCACCGGGACACCGTGATCATCACCACCGGGCCCTCCGCCGGTGCTCCCCGCCCTCCGGGCTTCATGGAACAACGTCGCCAGTAGCGCACCGCGCGCGACGCGACGTCATGCCACGGGCTGACATCCCGACCGACCCCGGTATGAACCCCGTTCACTCAGGCAACCCATCCCCCGTCTCCGCCCCTCTTCCGGCTCGGTAGCTGACCACCACCAGAAGGGGCACATCTTGCGTACGAGTCATGCGAGACGAGCGGCGCTCGCCGTCACCATCGTCGGGGCCGTACTGGCCCCCGTGTCACCGGCGTTCGCCGCCGGTGAGCCGCAGGCCGATCTCCGGGCGGATGTGAACCGGGACGGGCGCGTGGACGTCGCCGGGGGGACGGATGCCGACGGGGAGGACACCTGGACCACTCAGCGCGGGGCGATATTTCTGCCCAACATCGATGACGACACCAAGCGGTGCGCCATCAAGGGCCCGGGTGGCAAGCCGCTGCCCGACGCCAAGCTCGCCGCGTGCAACGACGCCGCCGACACCACGGTGAACGGCTCCGACGACGCCGCCGATCTCGCGCGCGTCCGTTCCGTACCGATGGCAAAGCTGCCGAACACCGCGACCGGCACCCTCAAGGTCACGGCCGGGGCCAAGAACACCCGGGTCTTCGTCAAGCGCTCGACCGGCTGGGTCTGGGTCACCGCCAAGACCCGCCTGACAGCAGCCGAGTTGCGGGCCGGAGTGGAGCTCGGGGTCGAGAGCACCGATGTCATACGGGACGACAAGAAGTGGGGCGGCCGGGCCACCGTCCGGCTGACCGTCACGACCAACGGCAAGAGCAGCTCGGACGACATCACCCTCCGCGTCGCGCCGCTGCTCACCCACCACCATGTGCAGAACGCGCAGCAGCTCCTGGTCACCAAGGTGCCCGGGAAGGACGACTACGCACTGCGGAACCAGGCCTTCGTCAAGGGGCTCGCCGCCGAGGTCAAGTCCGCCGGGATCAGCAAGCCGTTGGTGACCTTCGACAAGTACCAGGACGTCTGGGCGCAGGACTTCGTCGAGCCCGGATACGTCAGCATGACCGGCCCCGGCGGACGGGCGCAGACCATGCGCATCATGCTGCGGTCGGCGCAGGCCGACCGTGAGGCCGGGCGGGAGCTCTTCGAGAAGCTGCGCGGCAACGGCGTCGGCGTCGTGCAGGTGTCCGGGGTCAAGGACACCGAGGAGTGGACCCTCAACTCCATGGGCAACCTGGAGACCATCCCTCCGTACGCGAACGGCGGCCGGTCCTTCCCCGCCGGGCGCATCATCATGGGCGAGCGCAAGGACAACGGCTCGAAGCCCGCGCTGGCGATGCGCACCCTGCTGAAGTCGCAGGGATTCCAGGACCCGTTGTTCCTCGACACCTCGTGGCTGCATGTCGGGCACGTCGACGAGTTCGTGCAGTTCCTGCCCGCGAACACCCCGCGTGGCTGGAAGCTCGCCATCGCCGACACCGACGCGGGGATCCAGCTGCTGCGCGATGCGCAGAAGGCCGGGAACGGCAAGACGAAGATGTTCTCCGTGCCCGGCAGCAAGGACCTGCCCGCGCCCAAGGAGACCATCGACCAGGCGCTCGCCTCGAAGTACCTGGTGGCCGACAACACCCTCGCCGCGCAGCGGATCGCGGCGAACCTCGCGACGCTCAAGCGCGAGACCGGTGTGACCGACGCCGAAATCGTCAAGGTGCCCGCGCTGTTCACGCGCGGCACGGACGAGGGCGAGCGCGGTGACCGGATGCCGCGGCTGTCGCGGATGGGAGCCGGCGAAGTCCCGGACGGGGTCCGGGAGTACGGGCAGCAGAAGGAGCTCGACCGGCACGCCGACCGCGCCGGAGCGGCGGAGACCGTGATGACCAGCGCGTACGTGCCGGGTGCGGTCAACGGCATCCTGCTCGGCCGGGACCGCTACCTCGCTCCGCGCCAGTGGGGTCCGGTCATCGGCGGCAAGGACATCTTCACCACCGCCGTGACCGCCGCGTACACGCAGGCCGGCATGAAGGTCTCGTACATCGACGACTGGCACACGTACCACGTCGGCATGGGCGAGATTCACTGCGGGACGAACACGCTGCGGGATGCTTCCGCCCCCTGGTGGAAGCTGTAGCAAGGCCCGGTATCAGGGCCCCGTATCAGGGCCCGGTGAAACGGCCTGGTGCGCACGTCTCTCCACTCTCTACGCGGAGGCGTGCGCACCGTCCTCCGGCGGGGACACCAGCGTCTCCGCCCACACCTGCTTCCCACCGCTCAGCGGCACCGAGCCGTACGACTCCGACACCGCCTCCACCAGCATGATCCCGCGGCCGCCCGTCGCCTCCCAGCTCACGCTCGCTGGTCTGACGGGCGCCCGCGGCGAGGAGTCGCTGACCGCCACCCGCAGCCGCTCTCCGGCCAGCATGAGGTCGAGGCGGATCTGGCCCTGCGTGTGTACGAGTGCGTTGGTGACCAGTTCGGAGACGATCAGCAGGATCGCGTCCCGCTCCTCCGCCACCCGCCACGCGCGCAGCGTGCGGGAGGTGAAACGGCGGGCGTGCGCGACCGCTTCCGGCAGTCGCCAGACCGTCCAGCCCGCGCGCAGCGGCCGGACTCCTATGCCGTCGTAGCGCAGCAGCAGCAGCGCCACGTCGTCGTCGCGGCGGTTGGCGCCGCCGAGCAGTTCGTCGGCCATCCGGCCGGGGTCGGTCGGGTCGGCGGTGGACAGTGCGCCGCACACGCGCCGCAGGCCGTCCTCCAGATGCAGGCTCGACGACTCGACCAGGCCGTCCGTGAGCAGCGCGAGCACCGCGCCCGGCGCCAGCGCGACCGCGGTCATCGGGAACTCCGCCTCCGCGAGCACGCCCAGCGGCGGCCCGCCCTCGACGGTCAGCTCCCGTGTGCTTCCTTCCGGGCTGCGCAGTAAGGGCGGCAGATGCCCCGCCCGTACGCACCAGGCGTTGCCCTCCTCCATGTCGATGGCGACATAGCAGCAGGTGGCGAAGAGGTCGGTCTCCATGCCGACAAGCAGCCGGTTGGCGAGCGAGACGACGACGTCCGGCGGATGGCCCTCGACGGCATAGGCCCGGATCGCCGTGCGCATCTGGCCCATGATCGTCGCCGCGCCGGCGTTGTGGCCCTGCACGTCGCCGACGACCAGCGCGACATGGTTCTCGGAGAGCGGGATGACGTCGTACCAGTCGCCGCCGACCTCGAGTCCCACCGTCGCGGGCAGATAGCGGGCGACGGCCAGTCCGCCGGGCAGGCGCGGGAGTTTCCGCGGCAGCAGGCTGCGCTGGAGCATCGTGGCGAGTTCGTGCTCGGCGTCGAAGGCGTGGGCGCGCACCAGCGCCTGGCCGACCAGGCCCGCGGTCGCGGTGAGGAGCGAGCGTTCCTCCGGGCCGAACTCGTGCGGCTCGTCCCAGCCGACCAGGCACGCGCCGACCACCCGGCCCTCGGCCGGCAGCGGCAGTACCGCGAGACCGCCGGGGCCGACGCCGTGCAGGCCCGGTTCGAGTG
The DNA here is from genome assembly GCF_044334895.1 of Streptomyces sp. NPDC020681. Classification (NCBI taxonomy): domain Bacteria; kingdom Bacillati; phylum Actinomycetota; class Actinomycetes; order Kitasatosporales; family Streptomycetaceae; genus Streptomyces; species Streptomyces sp. NPDC020681. The sequence goes on from NZ_JBIRTX010000002.1 coordinate 324,275, forward strand.
CGGAGCCCGCCGTCCACAGGCTGGCGCGGCCCTCGCGCAGTGCGGCCTCCAGCGTGGGCAGGGCGTACGCGGGTGCGTCGGGCCACTCGGAGCGCCATTCGGAACGCCACAGCTCCGGCCAGTCGTCCGGCTCCGGCGGGTCGAGGACGGTGACCACCAGCCGGTCCGCCTCGAGTTCGGCGAGCGCCACCCGGTCCGCGCCCAGCGGGTCGCGCAGCGCCGCGACGACCGCGCGGCTCACGTCCCGTACGGTCATCGCCCCGGCCAGGGCGACCGACAGCCGCTGCACCCGGGAGACCTCGTCGCCGCCGGCCCGCAGGTGCGAGGCGTCGGCGAGCACGCCGAGCACCCGCTCCGGCTTGCCTTGACCGTCCACCAGCACCCGGCAGCGCAGCCGCAGCCAGCGCAGCTCGCCGTTGGGGCGGCGGATGCGGAACTCCAGTTCGCGGCCGCCGGAGGTGGTGCGGCCCGGTTCGACGATCGACATCAGCGCGTGCAGGTCGTCGGGGACGGTGTGTGCGAGCAGGGTCTCCACGCGTCCGTCGAAGTCGCCCTGCGGGATGTCGACGAGGTCGAGGACCTGGCTGTCCGCGTCGATCTGGCCGCTGCTCAGGACGAGCGTGAACTTGCCGACGCGCAGCCGGTCCAGCGCCGGGCCGAGCACCGGCCGGGCCCGGGAGCCCGGTGTGCCCGGTTCGGCGCCCGTACGCCCGATCGGGTGGGCGCCCAGCTCGCCGCCGGCCTCGAGGAAGGCGGTGACCTGGTCGGCGTACAGCTCCAGAAAGCTGCGCCGGTCCTGGTCGAAGCCCTCAGGTTCGTCGTCCACGACGACCAGGCAGCCGAGTGCGCTGCCGTTCCCGCCGAGCGGCAGTGCGCCGACCGAGATGTCGGCCGGCGGCGGCGCCTCCGGATGCTCGCCGTACGCGACAAGGCCCGCCGCGTTCAGCCAGAGCGGGCGGCCGGCGCGGAAGGCGTCCACGACTGGACCGTGACCGGACAGGGGGTAGCTGGGCGAGAGGCCGTACCGGGCCGTGGAGCCGCCGGACGACTCCGCCAGCTGGAGGCAGTCGTTCTTCTTGCCCAGCACATAGACAGCGGCCAGCGCCGCCCCGCCGAATACCCGGATCCGCTCTCTCACAGTCCGCAGCGCCTCCATGGCCGGATGTGGACGCGATTCGGTGGCGGCATCGCCGGACATGTCATCGTTCCTCGCCTCCGACGGTCTCACGGCGAAGCGGCCCTACGAGGCGGCCCGCCCACCTCGTCGCGCGCCCGGACCAGTCGCTTCCAGCCTAGGGAAGGTGGGCGTCGCGTGCGGTGCTTCTGCGGGTGTTCCGGGGCTTTGGGCCTCGTGGGACGGGATTGCCCTGCCAGTACAGACCCGGTTTTCGGGCCGCACTGACAGGGTGTGGATGCATGGTCGACAGAGAGTTGCCGAACGGCGGAAACCGGCCTCGGCCCCGGACTCGGTCGGCTTCGGACCCGGGCTCGGTCCCGCCCTCGCTCGGGCCTCAGTCGTCGACGGCGTCCAGGACGTCGCCGAGGCTCACGAACTTGAAGCCGGTGGCCTCCCGGTCGCCCTCGACCGGAGTGTCGTGGCCGTCCTGGACGACAAGCAGACCGCGCGGGTACTTCTTGCCGAGCGGCGCGTTGAGCACGGCCGCGCCGTCGCACTCCTCGGATCCGTCGACCGTCCCGGTGGCGGCGACGCGGAAGCCGCCTTCGTACTCGTTGTCGTCCTTCAGCTCGCGGTCGTACAGCGCGAAAGTGTTGTCGCCCTGGCTGGAGGCGAGCAGATAGCCGTCGCCGTCGGACTCGGTGAGCAGGGTCAGCCCTTCGACGTCGGCGGAGATGCGGGTGCCGCCGAAGCCCGGGTCGGCGCCCGGGGCGCACTCCTCGGTCTCCTCGTCGTAGACGCCCGGTACGCCGAACTCGCGGACCTTGTCCACGAGTTGGGGCTTGCCGGTGAGGTCGGCGCGGATCCGCCAGATGCCGATGTCCTCCTGACCGGCGTAGAGCACCCCGTTGGCGGGGTCGACGACCATGCCCTCGACCTGCGGCAGTTCGCCGGGCTCGGCGCAGGGGGTCCAGGACGTGCCGTTCGGCAGCCGGAAGGCGGACGGCAGGTCGATCGTGCGCAGCTTGCGGTAGCCGACGGTGCCGCCGGGCTTCGCGGTCAGCTCCAGCAGCGCGACGCTGGTCCTGTTGCGCTGACTGACCAGCGCGTATGTGCGTCCGCTCGTACGGTCGGTCCAGGTGGCGAGGCCGTAAACGGTCCTCTGGTCGTTGATCTCGTCCTGGTCGGCCGAGAACACGGGCGCGGCGGCGGGGTCGGTGATGTCGGTGAGCGGCGTACGGCTGTTGCCGTTGATGCGGTAGAAGCGCAGCCGGTCCTGGCCGCGGTCGGTGGTCACGGCGATGTCGGCCCGCCCGGACGTCAGCCGCAGACCGTGGACGAGGTCCACGTTGTTGAACCTGCCCGGTGCGTCGTCCGGACCCGGCGCGGCGGGCGCGGGGATGGACTGCACTGTGCGGGCGTCGAGGTCGAAGACCCGAAGCCCGCCTTCCTTGGCGGTGGCGACGACGAGGCTCCGGCCGGGGTCGGCGGCGTTGCGCCAGATCGCGGGGTCGTCGGCGTTGGCGTTGCCGCCTGCCTCGTCGTCGTAGAGCGTGGCGGTCTCGGCTCGCGGCGTGACCGCGGGCAGTGGTTCGGAGGCATGGTTGCGCGCCTCGGCGGGCGTGGCCGCGGCGAGTGCGGCGATCGCCGCGAGAGCGGTGCCGAGGACGAGGGCGGCCGGCTGTGCAGAGCGGGGCCTGCTCACGAATGCGCTCCTAAGTCGGTAAGCGGATGTCAGGAACCGGATGTCAGGAAACCGGATGTCGGGAACATGACGATTGCTCAGGTGAGCGTGGAAGCAGGGGGTGGCGGTGGGGCGTACGGGAGGCGATTCCCGCGTGTGGGGGCCGTGAATTCGACGATGCGCGGTGGTACGGCCGGTTGGCCGGCGGGATGCGGCGTGCGGCTGTCGGCCCACCGGGCCACGGGACACGGCCAGTTGGCGCGGCGTCCGACGCGCGGCGGCACCGCCGGCCGGCAGGGCGGGCGGGAAGGGAACGGGCGCGGCCTGGCCGCCCGCCGCACCGCGCCTCAGCGGCCGTCGGCCGGTGTGGCCAGGACACGGCGGCGCGCGGCGGCACGGCGGTTGGCCAGCGGGATGCCGCGCACCGCCGTCGGCCCACCGGGCCACCAGACGCCGTCAGTTGGCGCGGCGTCCGATGCGCGGCGGCACCGCCGGTTGGGCGGCGGGATGCGGCGTGCGCCACCGGCGCGGACAGTTGGCGCCGCGGCGACGCACCGCGCCGCCGCTGGCCGGCAGGGCGGGAAGAGAACGGTCGCGGTCAGGCCGCCGCTGGCCGGCAGGGCGGGAAGAGAACGGTCGCGGTCAGGCCGCCGACCGGCCGGCAGGGCGGGAAGGGAACGGGCGCGGCCTGCCTGCCCGCCGCACCGCGCCTCCGGAGCCGTCAGCCGGTGGCCAGGGCACTGACAACGCGAAGCGCCAAGTCACCGCAGACCGGCGTCAGTTGGCGGGCCAGGACACCGCCGTCGTCGCCGTTGCCACCGACACCGTCGTCAGGCGGGCGTAGTCGAGCGTGTCCGGGGTGTCCGTCGGGCGGTGGTAGTTGGGGTTGCGGAAGTTGGCCGTGTTCGTGAGCATCAGGGCCGGGATTCCCGCGTTCCAGAAGGACGCGTGGTCGCTGCGGCCCAGGTGGTTCATCGGGGGAACCGCAAGGCCGATGAGCGCGCCCAGCGGGCCGTCGGGGCGCGGATCGCGCAGGGTGACGACCGGGAGCGGCGGGTCCATGGACTTTGCCGCGTGGCGCCAGAGCGCCGCCGCGGGGGCCGTCGAGCGGCGGTGGACAACCAGCGTGAAGTCGCCGCGGCGGCCGGATGAGCGGACTTCGGCGGCCACGGCGGGAAACGCCCTGGCGAAGCCGGGTGGCATCCGCTGCGTACCGGGACCGGTCGCGAAGCAGCCGACGGACTCCAGGCAGATCATGCCCGCCACCCGCCGCCCGGCCCGACGGGCCCGACGGGCCGCGACCCGGGAGCCGATCATCCCCAGTTCCTCCATGTCGAAGATCATGAGCGTGACGGCGGGCTGTTGCGGCAGAGCGCCGAGGAGGCGGGCGACCTCCAGCAGCGCGGCGACTCCGGACGCGTTGTCGTCGGCGCCGGGGCTGCCGTCGACCGTGTCCAGATGCGCTCCGACGATCACGGTGGGCCGGGAGTCGCCGCCCGGAAGCCGGGCCACCAGGTTCGCCCCGGCCAGCCGCCGGTGCAGCCGGAGCCCGAGCGCGACGGCACGGCTGCCGGGACGGTCCGCGGAGCCGAGCCGCCACCGGACGTCGAACGGCTGCCGCTCCGTCCGCCAGCCTGCCGCGGCCAGCTCACGGGTCACATACGCCTCGGCCCGCCGCATCGCCTCGGGCTCGCGCATCCGGCTGCGCGGCCGGTCGGCGAGGAACTCGACATCGCCGCGCAAACGCTGCGAGTCGGCGCGCAGGCCCAGTTCGCGTACGAGGTCCGTGGCGTCCATGGCACCGATGGTCGCGTACGTCCCCGATCCGCGCCCCTCCTGACATCTGTCAGGACCGCGGGCCCCGCCCCGCTGGCTAGCGTCACGCCTCGTACCAGGCCGTATCTGTCGAGGAGAACACCGAACCGTGGCACGTATCCGTAAAGCACTCACCGCGGCGGTCACCAGCGTCGCCGCCCTGTCCGCGGTGCTGGTCGCCGCTCCCACAGCCTCCGCCTACGACGGCTCGCCCTGCCACTCGCCGACCAACCGCCAGTTGACCAACCCGTACAACGGCCTGACCTTGAACCAAGAGGTCAAGTACTGCCCGCTGTGGCGCGGCAACGTGCCGGTGTACGCCGGCCGGGACGCCAACAGCGCCGTCGTCGGATACCTGACGTACGGCGGTTCCTCGAACTGGTTCGTCTACGAGAAGCAGGGCGGCACCGTCAGCCTCAGCGGCGGCGTCAACAACTGGTGGGCCAGCACGCTGGCCGACAACGGCCAGTGGGGCTGGGTCCCGGAGGTCTACTTCTCCGGCGGCGACAACTACGAGAGCGACGCGGGGCTGTACGAGCCCGGCGACGTTGCCTGCGTCTGGCCCTGCGACGCGTACCGCCCCACGCCGCCGTGGCGAGCCTGATTCCGTAGGCCGGTCGGGGGACCGGGCGCGCCGGCGGCACGGGGGCCGTCGGCGCGCCCGGCGTGAACTGCCTCTGGATCAGGCGGGCTGCTTCACGCAGGTGCCGACCACATAGCCGGTGACGCCGTGACGGGTCACCTTGACCCAGCGCTTGCTGGTGATGTTGCACTTCGTGTACTCGCCGCCGTAGTACATCCGGCACGGCGAAGGAGCGGTCTCCCCCTTGTTCAGCTGGGCAAGTGCCGTGCCGCTGGTGCTCGTTCGGTCGCGGATGATCACCGTCTCGAATGCCTTCGCCGTACAGCCCGCCGCGGAGGCGGTGACCGCGACGGTCTCCGTCGCGGAGGCGGGTCCGCCGGCGATGATCGTGGTGCCGACCAGTGCGGCGGACATCGCGGCGGACATCAAGGTCGCGCCGAAGATCCGGCGTGCGCGCATATCTGTTGCTCCCCGTATTTCGTTGACGCGGGCATGCCGCCCGCCCGTGCACGGGGAAGACTAGATCCACAGGCGGAAGACTCTGCCCCGGTCCCTTCGGAGCGGGACACTTGTGGTGTGCCGTACATAGCCGTGACCGCCCTGAGTCACGCGGGTCTGCTCCGCGACCACAACGAGGACAGCCTCGTCGTCGGGCCGTGGACTCTGTGCGGCACGGTGACCGAGAACCCCCAGACCCTGCTGTTCCCGGTCGGCTCACCCCTCGTCGTCGCGGTCGCCGACGGCCTCGGCGGGCATCCGGCCGGCGAGGTGGCCAGCGCGCTCGTCGTCCGGCGGATCGCCGCGCTCGGCCCTTCGCTGGACGACGAGGAGACACTCGGTGACGCCCTGGAACTCTGCAACCACGTCGTGTACTCGGCCGCGGTGGACGATCCCGATCTGCTGGCCATGGGGACGACGGTCGCGGGGGTCGTCGTCCTGGAGAAGTCGCTGATGGTGTTCAACGTCGGCGACAGCAAGGTGTACGACGCGACTCCCGGCGAACTGCGCCAGGTGAGCGTGGACGACAGCCCGCCGCCGGCGCCGGGACGGCGCACCACGTCGGCGGTCACCCAGACCCTCGGCGGCAGCCCGGACTTCAGAGCCGTCACACCGCATCTGGCGTTGTTCCCGCTGTCCCCCGGCGACCGCTATCTGATCTGCAGCGACGGTCTCACCGATCCGGTGCCGGACGAGGAGATCGACGCCCTGCTGCGGGTGCACGACGACGGCCGCGCGACCTACGAGCTGTGGAAGGCGGCCATCGAGGCCGGCGGCCCCGACAACATCACGCTCGCGCTGGTCCGCCTCGGCGAGTAGGCGCGGCGAGTGTGCCGCAACAAGTAGGCGCGGCGAGGAGGTCAGCCCGCGGTGGCCTTGCGCCCGTGCTTCGGGTGGTACGCGGCCAGCGCCCACAGCACGAAGACGTTCATCGCGATCATCAGCACCGACCAGAACGGCGCGTACGGCAGGAACAGGAACTGGACCACGATGCCGAGCGAGGCGAAGAACATCCCCACGTGGCGCGCCAGGCCCACGCCTCTGAGCAGACCCACGCCCGTGAGGGCCGCGAGGACGCCGACGATCAGGTGGACCCAGCCCCAGCCGGTGAGGTGGAGCTCGTAGACGTAGGACCCGATGCTGCTGTAGACGTCGTCGCCGGCGATCGCGGCTATGCCCTGGAGGATCGCGAGCACGCCGTCCACGAGCAGCAGGATGCCGGCGAAGAGATAGCCCGTCTCCGCCCAGGCGCTTTCCGGGTCGGGGGCCGGAGCCGGGGACGAGAGCCCGTCGGCGCGCTGCCACGGCTGGTCTGCGCCGCCCATGCCGCCACTCGACGGGGTTCCTGAAGCGTGCGGTTCCTGACTCATTCGGCCCGACCATCCTTAGGAGCGGTGTGCTGCGGGTACCGGCTTCCGAGCCTGCGGCGGAGGCGGACGGGCGGCGATCCGGCGGCGGCCAGTCGGGTGACGGCCCGCGCGGTGACGGCCGGGGTTACGGGCGGCGTGGGCCCAGCAGTACCAGCAGGTCCGTGTCCTTGATCTGCGGCGCTTCGGCCGCCGGAGTGAGCGCGCCCTGAGCGTCCACCGTGAACAGCAGGTCGTGGGCCTCCGGGACGCCGTCCGCGCCGCGCCGGGTGACGACGCGCGCGCCTTGTGCGTAACGGCGGGACACTTCCGCGGCGTGCAGTTCGTCGCCGAAGACCGTCCGGTCGCCGGTGAAAGGCGCGACGACCGCGCCGCCGTGCGGTGCGTGCGCGAGCCGGTACACCGGCGGGGCTTCGTCGTCGGACCCGAGCACGGCGGAGGCGAGCGCGTTGAAGTCGTCGTCCGCGGTGAGCAGGAGTACGGACGTGATGCCTTCCAGGACCGCGCCCTTGCCGGTGGCGTAGCCCAGCAGCTCGCCCGGGGCGAGTTCGAGGCCCGCCCCGGCGATGCGTTCGCGACGGCCTTCCTCCCCCGCCCACATCACGACGCCGAGCCCGGCCGCCTTCAGCGCGCTGCCCAGCTCCACCACCCACATGTCCCCGCCGACCAGCAGCGGACGTGAGCGGGCGCTGCGTACGACGCCCAGCCGGCGGGCCGCCGGGACCGCGGTCAGACCGTAGAGCGTCACCGTCGCGACGATCACCACGAACGTGGCCGGAAGGATCTTCGTGGCCCCGCCCACTCCCTTGTCGGCGAGTGTCGCCGAGAACGCCGACGCCGTGGACGCGGCGACGATGCCCCGCGGGGCCATCCAGCCGATGAAGGCCCGCTCGCCGCGCGCGAGATCGGTGCCGTACGTCGCCGCCGCGGTCACCAGCGGCCTGACCACGCACACCAGCACCGCCACCAGCACCAGCGTCGGCAGGACCACATGGCGCAGCGAGGCCGGAGTGACCGTGGCGGAGATGGAGATGAAGAGCAGTCCGACGATCTGCGTCACCAGGGTCTCGAAGAACGGATGCCGGGCCGGTACGTCCAGCCCCGGCAGATTCGCCACCGCCACGCCCATCACGATGGCGGCGATGAGTCCCGTGTCGTCCCGTACGGCGTCGCAGAGCGCGGCCACCCCGACGACCGCGGCGAACTGGGCGGATGTGCCGAGCACTTCGCCCAGCGGCAGCCGGGTCAGCAGCACCCACAGCACCGCGGCCCCGACGGCGCCGCCGGCAAGACCGATCGCGGTGCTGACCGCGAAACCTCCCACGACACGGCCCACGCTCTCGTTTCCGCCGTTCAGCACCGCGTGGAAGACCAGCGCGCCGAGGATGCCGCCCACGGCGTCGATCAGGGATCCCTCCCAGACGAGGATGCGCTGCAGCCGCTCCGAAGGCCGTACGAAACTCAGCAGCGGTCCGACCACGGTCGGCCCGGAGACGACGAGGATCGCGCCCAGCATGAGGGCCGCCCGGTCGGACAGGCCGAGGAGCGGCGCCGCGGTGAACGCGACGACGGCCGTCGTGAGGAGTGTGCCGATCCAGATCAGCCGGACCACGACGCGGCGGGTGTGGCCGGTCAGTTTCCGCAGGTCGAGGCCGAGGCCCGCGTCGTACAGCACGACTGCCACCGCGAGCGAGACCAGCGGCGGGAAGGCGTCGCCGAGCAGGCGGTTGGGGTCGATGTCGTCGGTCAGCGCGCCGGCGGCGAAGCCGACCGGGAGCAGGACGATGATGGCCGGAATCCTGAGCAGCGTCGCCAGGATCTGGGACCCGGCGGCGAGCACGACGGTCAGCCCGATGCCGGCGAGGATCTCCTGCGTCGTCACCGCCGGCGCCTCCCGCTCCCGATCTCGCTTCCGCCTCCCGGTCCCGTTCTGGAATCCGACCACGGGCGGCCGGCGCGCGCATGCCGGGCACCGCCCTGGCGCCCGGTCAGCTCACGCGCGGCGTGAGCAGATCCGCGAGGCCGAGCCGGTCGAGGAACTGCGCCCGGACGCGGTCGGCGACATCGCTGACCTCCTGCGAACCGTCGTCACTGGGATCGACATGGACGCGGAACGGGCGCTCCCCGCGCGGCGCTTCGACCACCGAGACGATGGCGTCGGCGACGGCGGACACATCGGCGTCCGGCGGCGCGAGCGCGGCGAGCCGTGCCCCGACCTGCTCGTTCAGACCGGCGTAGAACTTCTCGTACGCGGCCGCGGTGTTCTGGTCGGCCGGGCGGCCGCCGTTGGCGAAGTGGTTGGTGCCGGAGGTGAAGGCGCCGGGCACCACGATGGACGTCTCGACGCCGAAGCGGGCCAGCTCGGCGGCGTAGCTGACGGCGAGCGCGTCCATCGCCGCCTTCGCCGCGAAGTACGGGGCCAGATACGGCGGAGTGCCGCCGCGGGTGCTGGTGGAGCCGACCCAGAGCAGCAGGCCGTGGCCCTGGGCGCGCAGCCGCGGCAGGGCGGCGCGGTTGACGCGCTGGGTGCCGAGGACGTTGGTGTCGTAGACGGCGGCGATCTCCTCCGGCGTGAAGGCCTCTGTCGGACCGGTGACCATATGGCCGGCGTTGTGGACGACGACGTCGATGCCCGGCGTCTCGGCGAGCACACGCTCGACTGCGGCGTCCACGGAGGACTGCGAGAGCACGTCGAGTTCGACCGTACGGAGGTCTTCGCGGTGCTCGGCGGCGTACACGGCGGCCTCGTCCGCCCGGGCCGCATTGCGGCCGGCGAGGTCGCGCATGCCCGCGTACACGGTGTGGCCGGCGCGGGCCAGGGCCCGCGCGGCGAGCGCACCGAATCCGCTGGACGCGCCGGTGATGAGGATCGTCCGGCTCATTGCTCGTTGCTCCTTGTCGACGTTGTCGTGCAGGGGTGGTCACAGTCGTGCAGGGGTGGTCAGACGATGCCGCCGTTGGCGCGGACGACCTGGCCGTTGATCCAGCGGCCGGGCCCGGCGAGGAAGGCGACGACCTCGGCGATGTCCTCGGGCGTGCCGAGGCGTTCCAGCGGCGGCTGCGCGGCCATCCGCGCGACGGTCTCCTCGTCCTTGCCGTCGAGGAACAGCGCGGTGGCGGTCGGTCCGGGTGCGACGGCGTTGACCGTGATGTCCTTGCCGCGCAGTTCACGGGCGAGGATCAGGGTCAGCGCCTCGACGGCTCCCTTGCTCGCGGCGTAGGCGGCGTACGTCGGCATGTTGAGTCCGAGCACCGACGTGGAGAAGTTGATGACCGCTCCGCCGGGGCGCAGCCGGCGCGCGGCCTGCTGGTTGACGACGAAGGTGCCGCGGATGTTGGTGCGGTGCATCCGGTCGAGCGCGTCGAGGTCGAAGTCGGCCAGCGGCCCCAGGACCATCGTCCCGGCCGCGTGCACGACCACGTCCACGCCGCCGAAGGCCTGCTCGGCGGCGTCGAACAGCGCCTCCACCGCCTTCTCGTCGGCCACGTCGGCGCGCACGGACAGAGCCCGGCCGCCGGCCTCGCTGATCGCGGCGACCGCGGACTCGGCCTCCGCCTGGTTCCCGGCGTACGCGATGGCGACCGCGTAGCCGCCCGCGGCGAGATGTTCCGCGGTACGGCGGCCGATGCCGCGCGAGCCGCCGGTCACGATCGCCACACGAGTGCTGTCCGGCGCTGTAGTCATCGTGTCGGTCCTTCCGGAAGGGGTCGTCGGTGCTGGTGACATCGACGATCCCCGCGGCGGCGGACGGCAGCGAGAGTGCTTCTTACCCTGGGGACGGCACCACCTGGTTCGGATCCGCGCGCTCGCGGACACTCGAAGGCATGGAACTCGGCCACTTCGTGCGGACCCGCCGCGCAGCGCTGCGTCCCGCCGACGTCGGTCTGGCGGGCGGGCCCCGCCGCCGTGTGCCGGGCCTGCGGCGGGACGAGGTCGCGCGGCTCGCCGGTCTCTCGCCCGGCTACTACGCCCGGATCGAGCAGGGCCATGAGCGCCGCCCGTCCGCCGCCGCGCTCGCGGGAGTGGCCCGCGCGCTGCGGCTGAACCGGGACGAGCACGATCTGCTGTTCCGGCTCACCGGCCGTACGCCCGCGCTCGAACGGCATGTGGAACCGGCCCTGCTCACGCTGCTCGACCGGCTCGCCGACCTGCCGGCGCTGATCACGACGGGGGACGACGAGGTGCTCGTACGCAACGGTCCGGCGCGGGCGCTGCTCGGCCACCGGCCCACGGCCCGCATCGCCGCCGACGGACCGGCCCGCGTACGGCTCGTCCATCCCGCGCTCGGACCGCTGGAGCTGGACCGCGGCAGCCTGCTGTCCGCGGACGGCGGCCAGCGGCTGGTCTGGTTCACCGCGCCGCCGCTCGGCCCGGCGGCCGATCTGCTGCGCCTGCTCACCGTGATCGGCACCCAGGAGCTGCACGCAGTCGGCTCGGACATCGGCTCGGACGTCGGCCCGGATATCCGCCCGGATATCGGCTCTGGCAACCGCGATCAGAGGATGTGACGATTCCGCCATGGACCGGAAGGAACTCGGCAGCTTCCTCAAGACCCGCAGGGCGAAGATCCGTCCGGCCGACGCGGGACTGCCCGAAGGCACCCGCCGCCGGGTCTCCGGCCTGCGGCGCGACGAGGTCGCCCTGCTCTCCGGGATGTCCACCGACTACTACATCGAGCTGGAACAGGGCCGCGGCCCCCGGCCCTCCGAGCAGATGCTCACCGTGATGGCCCGCGCGCTGCGGCTGACCGCCGACGAGCGCGACTACCTGTTCCGGCTGGCCGACTACGCGCCGCCGGTCTCGCCCGCCACCGAGCAGGTCCGTCCGCGGCTGCGCGATCTGCTCGACCGGCTCGCCGACACCCCGGCGCTGATCATCACGGATCTGCACGAGGTCCTCGAACAGAACGCCCTGGGCGCCGCGTTGCTCGGCCCGCACAACATCGGCCCCTGGCCACAGGGCAGTTTCGCGTACCAGTGGTTCACCGATCCGAACTCCCGAGGCATCTATCCGCAGGAGGACCACGACACCCAGTCGCGGGCGTTCGCCACGGATCTGCGCGCCGCGCTGGCCCGGCGCGGCAACGACCGGGCCACCGCGGAGCTGATGAACCGGCTCTGCGCGGAGAGCGAGGAGTTCGCGGCCCTGTGGAAGGCGCACGACGTCGCCGTGCGGCACAGCGACCGCAAGCGGATCGTGCACCCGGAGCTCGGCGTCGTCGACGTGTACTGCCACAACATGCCGACGGACGACGGCCGTCAGCGCCTGCTGTGGTTCGCGCCGGTGCCGGGAACGGCGTCCGGCGGGCAGCTCGAAGCGCTCACGGCGTCGGCCGGCGGGCGCCGGGCCTGACGGTTCAGGCGGACGCGGCCCCGGTCCGCGCCTCAGTACGGGAGAAGTTCCGGGCCGTCGGCACCAGGGCCGCCGCGGCCGGTGCGAGGAAGCAGATCAGCGCGCACGCCCCGAGCACCGGGCGGACTCCGAAGGCGTCGATGGCCGGGGCGATCAGGGCGAGGCCGACCGGGGCGAGACCGTAGGAGAGCATGAAGTCCAGCGAGGAGACCCGGGCCAGTTTGTCCGGTTCGACCTCTCGCTGAGTGGCCGTGAACCAGGGCACGTTGAAGAGTTCGATGCCGATTCCGGCGACGGCGTACGCGCCGATCACGACGGCGGGATGCACCGGCAGCATCAGACTGAGCGGCGCGAATCCGTACAGAGCGAGCCCGGCGAACGCCGCCCAGCCCTGTGCGCGCGGCCGCCAGCGCGCGATCACCAGCGCTCCGCCGAGTGCGCCGACGGTGTAGGCGGTCATGGCCGCCGCGAGCACCACTTCGGTGTCGTACCGGTCGCGGCTGATCAGCGGCAGGGCGACGCCGGTGGCGGAGTATCCGGTCGCGATGACGGCGGTGAGCGCGGCGAGACCGGCCAGGAACCACGGATGCCTGCGGGCCTCGCGTATGCCGTCGATGAACTCGGCCCGGAACGAGGCGCGTTGCACCGGCCCGGCCGGCGCGTCCTGCGGGCCGGGACCCGGCACGAGCGCCGCGACCAGCCAGAGCAGACCGATGCCGAGCAGCAGCGCCCGGATGTCGAGCACCACGGCGAGCAGCGCGGTCAGCGCGGGTCCGGCGAGCGTGGTGACCCGTACGGACAGGGTCATCGCGGCATTGGCCTGCTGCCTGCGCCCGCCGTCCACCACCTCGGCGGTGAGCGCCTGGAACGCCGGCCGGCACGCGCCCTGACCCGCTCCGGCCAGCGCCGCGGCCGCGGCCATCAGCAGCAGCGAGCGGCCGAGCCCGGCGGCGAGCAGCGGAGCCGCGGTCGCGGCGGCGAGCGCGGACCACAGGACGACCGCACGGCGTGAGTGCCGGTCGGCCAGCACCCCGCCCACGGCGACCGCGGCGAGGAATCCGGCGGTACGGGCCGCGAGCAGCAGACCGAGCGCGGCGGGCGAGAGCGTCCGGTCGAGGACCGCGAGGCCGAGGACGAAGGGCAGTGCCCAGGTGGCCAGACCCGAGGCCGTCGTACCTGTCCAGAGCCGCAGGAACGCGGTGTCGAGAAGGACGGAACGCGCGGGCGGCGGCTCGGTCTTGGAGGCGGCCGGTGCGGGCGAAGTCGCCACGGTGTGAGCTCCCGTCGGTAGCTTAATGAAAATGATTACCGTTACAGTACCCCTTGCCTCCGGTCGCTCCAGACCGGTGCGCGTCCGCGAACCACCGGAGGATTCATGCGTCAGCCCGTCCGCATCGGCACAGCCCTGGCACTCGTTCTCGCGACAGCGGGCTGCTCGGCCCAGGCCGGCGGCTCCGGCCCGGCGGACAAGGCCGCCGCCGCAGCGAAGACGACCGTCACCAGCTGCGGCCAGAAACTGTCCTTCGCCAAGCCGCCGCAGCGGGCCGTCACGCTGGACCAGGGCGCGACCGAGACGCTGCTGGAACTCGGCCTCACCGACCGGATGGCCGGCACGTCCAATCTGAAGACGAAGATGCCGGAGCAGTACCGGGCCGCGTACGCGAAGGTCCCGGTGCTCAACCCGAAGATCATCACCGGCGAGCAGCTGCGCGCCGCCACCCCTGACGTCGTCGTCGCGTCCTTCGCCGATCTGTACGCGAAGGACCGGGCGGGCACCCGCGAGGAGCTGAGCTCGCTCGATGTGCCCTCGTACGTCAGCGCCGTTGAGTGCCCAGAGCAGAGCGGACCCGGCAGCACGCCGTTCGACCTGCTCTTCCAGGACTACGAGAACCTCGGGAAGATCTTCGGCGTCGAGGACCGGGCCGCCGCGCTCGCGAAGGAGCAGCGGACCGCCGTCGAAAAGGCGGCCGCGGCCGGCGCGAAGGTCAAGGACAGGCCGACCGTCGTGTGGGTGTACTCCGTCTTCAACGGCGCGCCGTACGTGGCCGGAAAGAGCGCGCTGCCCAGCGCGATGAGCTCGATCGCAGGCGCGAAGAACGCCTTCGACGACGTTGCCGAGGACTGGCCGGAGGTCTCCTGGGAGGAGATCGCCGAGCGGGACCCGGACTTCATCGTGCTCGGCGACCTCTCCGAGCGCGGGCGGCCCGGCGACAGCGCCGACGAGAAGCGGGCGCTGATGCGCAAGGACCCGCTGGTGTCGAAGCTGACCGCGGTGCGGGAGAACCGGATCATCGAGGTGCCCGGTGTCGAGATGGACCCGTCGGTGCGCTCCGTCAACACCCTTGGCCTGCTGGCGAAGGGCATGAAGGACCTCGGGTATGTCCGCTAGTTCTCCGGTCCCGGCCAGGGTGGATCTGCTGCATCCGGCGGCGCGCGCGGAGCCCGTTCCCGTACGGGACTCCGTACCGGCCACCGGGCGTTCGGCGCTGTCGCAGGCCGCGCTGTTCCTGCTCGGCGCGGCGGCGCTGCTCGCGTCCGTCGCGGTGTCCGTACGCGTCGGCACCACCGACATCGGATACGCCGACGTGGCCAGGACCTTCGGCTTCCGTCTCGGCCTGGACGTCGAGCCGTTGCCGCGGCTCGTCGACTCGCTGATCTGGGATCTGCGCCTGCCGCGCGTGCTGATGGCGGCGCTGGTCGGCGCTTCGCTCGCGGTGTGCGGCGCCGTGCTGCAGGCCGTGACCCGCAACGCGCTCGCCGACCCGTATCTGCTCGGAGTGTCGTCGGGAGCCTCGACCGGGGCCGTGGCGGTGGTCGTCCTCGGCATCGGGGCGGGCTCGCTGGGCGTGGCGGGCGGGGCGTTCGCCGGCGCGCTGCTGTCGTTCGGGCTGCTGATGCTGCTGCTGCGGCGCTCCGGCCTGGACTCGATGCGGATCGTGCTGACCGGAGTGGTCGTCGGCCAGCTCTTCACCGCGCTGACCTCGCTGGTGCTGATGGCCGCGGGCGACGCGGACAGCACCCGCGCGATCACGCACTGGCTGCTCGGCTCGATGGCCCCGTCCCGCTGGGACTCCGTCGCCGTCTGCGCCGCCGTCACGCTGGCCGGGCTCGCCGTGGTCTGGCTGTACGCGAACGCGCTCGACAGTTTCTCGTTCGGCGCCGACACCGCGTCCTCGCTGGGCATCGACGTACGCGCGACGCGTGCCGTGCTGCTTGTGGTGACCGCGGTCCTGACCGCCGTGGCCGTCGCCTCCGTCGGCGCGATCGGCTTCGTCGGGCTGATCGTGCCGCACGGCATCCGCTTCCTGACGGGGCCGCTGCACCGGACGCTGCTGCCGTACTCGGCGCTGGCCGGCGCGGTCTTCCTGGTGTGGACGGACGCTCTCGCCCGGGTCGCGTTCGCGCCGCAGGAGGTCCCCGTCGGAGTGTTCACGGCGCTGCTCGGCGTGCCGCTGTTCCTGCTCGTCCTGCGCAAGCGAGGTGAGCTGTGAGGATCAGCGCGGAACGACTGAGCTGGTCGGTGGACGGCACGACCGTCGTACGCGATGTCGGCCTGGACATCGCACCCGGCGAGACCGTCGCACTGCTCGGGCCCAACGGGTCGGGAAAGTCCTCGCTGTTGCGCTGCATCGCGGGTCTGCGCGCCCCGTCCGCAGGCACGGTCCGCTACGACGGCGAACCGATACGGGAGTGGAGCGCGCGCCGGATCGCGCAGCACGTCGCCTTCGTCGAACAGGCCGCGGACATCGACAGCGATCTGCGCGTCGCCGACGTCGTCGGCCTCGGCCGCACCCCGTTCCGGGACCGCTGGCGCGGCCAGGGCGCCGCCGACCGCGCGGTCGTCGCGGCCGCGCTCGACCGGGTCGGACTCACCGCGCTCGCCACACGCGAGTGGAAGGCGCTGTCCGGCGGCGAGCGTCAACGCGCCCATATCGCACGGGCCCTGGCCCAGCAGCCGTATGCCGTCCTGCTGGACGAGCCGACCAACCACCTCGACGTACGGCACCAGCTGGAGCTGATGGATCTGCTGGCCGGCACCGATCAGACCGTGCTGGTCGCGCTGCACGATCTGTCGCTGGCCGCGCGGTACTGCGACCGGCTGCTGCTGATGCACCGCGGTCGGCTGGTCGCCGCCGGCCCGCCGAAGGACGTGCTGACGCCGGAGCTGCTCGCCGAAGTCTTCGAAGTGGACGCGGAGATCGGCCCGGACACCCTCGGCAATCCGGCGGTCGCCTACCGCGGCGTCGCGCCCCGAGCCTCCCTTTTCAACGAGCTCAACAAGCCCCACAAGGAGTCCCAGTGAAGAACGTCGACGAGCTGCTGACCGCCGTACTGGCCGGAGAGCTCGGGACGCCGCCCGCCGAGCTGACCGCGACCAGCGTGTTCTGGATACATCACGGCACGCGACTGGCGGGCGGCGACACCACCTACCTCAACCAGTACGTCCTCGTACGGCTCGGCGGCTCCTTCGGCGGCTGTGCCTTCGAGGCTGGTGAGATCGATCCGGCGATCTGTCGCGACTCGTCCGGCATCACCATGGACGTACTGCTGCGGGAAGCGCCCCGCCCGCTGCGGATCGCCGCGCTCGACGCGTATCTCGCCGAGACGCGCCCGCACCGGGATGCCGGTGCGGCCGGTGACGCCGAGCCGGTGGCGCTGCCCGCCGGGCCGCCGGAAGTTCGGGCGCGTGCCCGGGACGAGGCCGTCGCCGGGCTCCTCGACATCCGGGACGGCGCGAAGGTCGCGCTGATCGGTGTCGTCAATCCGCTGGTGGCGGCGATCCGTGAGCGCGGCGGGGTGCCGCTGCCGTGCGACTTCAACCTCCGCACGACGCAGTGGGGCGACCCGGTCACCAAGGACATGGACGAGGTGCTGGAGCGGGCCGATGCGGTTGTCGCCACCGGAATGACGCTCAGCAACGGCTCGTTCGACACGATCCTCACGCGCTGCCGCGACAGCGAGCTGCCGCTGGTCGTCTACGCACAGACCGGCAGCGCGGTGGCCCGTGCCTTCCTCGGCCACGGGGTGACCGCGCTGTCCGCGGAGCCGTTCCCGTTCTCCCAGTTCAGCGCCGAGCCGACGGCGCTGTACCGCTACCGCGCCACCAGCGGCTCATGACGGCGGACACCCGCCGTGCCGGCGCCGATGTCGTGAGCCGCGGCAGGGGGTACGCGTCCTGTCACCACGGCGAGATCCTGCAGGGCGTCTTCCTCGACGGCCGCGGGCGGCGCCGCGCCGGCCTGGTCACGCTGCCGATGTACGGACTCGGCACGACGGCCGAGTTCGTACGCCGGCCGGGCACGGACCTCTCGGTCGTACCGGCCGACCGCACCAAGGCGCTGCGGGCCGCGGGCCTCGCCGTCGAGGAGTGCGTGCGGCTCCTCGGTGGCCCGGCCTGCGGTGGTGAGTTGCGGCTGACCGCCGACGTACCCGTCGGTCTGGGCATGGGCTCGTCCAGCAGCGATGTCATCGCCGCGGTGCGCGCGGTCGCGGACGCGTACGGACTGCGGCTGCCGCCCCAAACCATCGCCGCACTCGCGGTCCGCGCCGAGCGGGCGTCCGATCCGCTGATGCTCGACGGGCGGCCGGTGCTGTTCGCCCAGCGCGAGGGACACGTCCTGGAAGTGCTCGGCGAGGCGCTGCCGCCGGTCGTCGTGGTCGGCTGCACGCTCGGCGGCGGGCGGCCTGTGGACACCCTGTCGCTGCCCGCCCGACGTTACGACGACGAGGAGGTACAGGCCTTCGAGCAGCTGCGCTCGGCGCTCCGGCGGGCGATCGCCGACCGCGATCCGGCACTGCTCGGACACGTCTGCACGGCCAGCGCGAAACGCGGCCAACGGACGCTGCGCCATGCCGAGTTCGACACACTCCGCCATGTCGCGCGGCGGACCGGCGCGACAGGAGTGCAGATCGCGCACAGCGGCAATGTGGCCGGGCTGCTGTTCGACCCGGCTGGTTCGGGCCTGCGCCGCCGGATGCGGCACTGCGTACACGCGCTGAACAGCAACGGCATTCCCGTCACCCGGACCTTCACGACCTTCACCACCACCGAGGAGATCCCGGATGGATCAGCAACTGGGCGCGCGGCCGAACGGCGCGATGGACGAGCACATCGCGGAGTCGATCGGCCGGCCGGACCTGATACGCCTCGACGACCGGCTCATATGTCTGCGCTTTGAGACCATGAAGGTCGTCTCCGCACTCGCCGCGGTACGGCACCTGCTCGACACCGGAGCCGTCCGCCGCGGCGACACGCTGCTCGACAGCTCCAGCGGTATCTACGCCTACGCGCTCGCACTGGCCTGCCACCGCTACGGGATGCGCTGCCACATCGTCGGCTCGACCACCGTCGACCACACGCTGCGCACTCAACTCGCGGTGCTGGGCGCGACGTTGGAACAGATGGAGCCGTGCAGCGACCTGAAGCTCGACCAGAAGCGGCGGGTCGCACGCGTGCGGGAGATCCTGCGCGAGCACCCGGACTACCACTGGATGCGCCAGTACCACGACGACATCCACTATCTCGGATACCGGGCCGTCGCCGACCGCATCCACCAGGAGACCGGCACCGACGAGCTCACGGTCGTGGGCGGCGTCGGCTCCGGGGCGTCCACCGGCGCGCTCGCCCGCTGTCTGCGGGAGCGTGCGCCGGGGGTCGGTCTGGTGGGCGTCCAGCCGTTCGGCAGCGTCACGTTCGGCAGCGAGCATGTCGCCGACCCCGAGATCATCATCGCCGGGATCGGCAGCTCCATTCCGTTCGGCAATGTCAATCATGATCTGTACGACACGGTGCACTGGACCGCCTTCGACGCGGCGCTCGCCGGCAGCGTGGATCTGCTGCGCAGGCATGCGGTCTTCGCCGGCCTGTCCACCGGGGCCGCGTATCTCACCGCCCGGTGGGAGCGCGACTGCGCGCCGGGGCGGACGGTGCTGTTCATCGCCGCCGACACCGGCCACCGCTATGTGGACTCGGTGTTCGCCCGCCACCGGGAGGCCGGCCGCATCGAGGACTTCGCGCCGCGTGCGGTGTCGTCCCAGGCGGAGCTGGCGCTGCCGTGGTCCCGGATGAGCTGGGACCGCGCACCGGCGCCCGGGCACGACAGGCCCTAGGGAGTGTCGTCAAAGTATCGCCGTCCGCCCGGAGGGCGGGGCATGCGGCGTCCGGTGCGTGCGATCGCAAGGCGCCGGTGCGCCCTCGTAGCGGAGCTACTTGGGCGTATCGGCAACGCAGCGAGCGTGCGTGCAGGGCGTCGCATGCCAGGCGAGACTTTGCGGACACGACCTAGACGCGGGAGAGTTCGGCCGCCCCGAAGGAGACGTCGAAGCGGTCGCACCAGATGCTCACGCTGTTGTAGTCGGACAGGTCGACGTCCCTCGGCAGCGCGTAGTTCTGGTCGCCCTTGTTGCCCTTCAGCTCGCCGAGGCTGAGGTGCGACTTGTCGTCGAACACGTGCCAGCCGGCCCGGCCCTCCTTCACCGGCGCGTCCGCGAGCAGGACGCGCAGGGCCGGGCCGTTGCTGGTGTCGAGGTTCTCCAGCCGCAGGACGTGTGAACCGTCGGCCAGGCGCACGATCTTGATGGAGCCGGTCGTCCTGTGCTCATGGCTGATCAGCTCGCCCGCCGCGACGGTCCGCGGTGCCGCGGCCGCGGCGCCTTGGTCCTGTGCCGCAGGCGCGGCGGCGGCCGGCAGTTCCTCTCGTACGGTCTCGTCGACCCAGAGCTTCCACGGCTGGAACCACAGGGCTCCGAAACCGGCCGCGACCAGGCCCAGCACGAGCAGCCCGATGACCACCGGCCGCCTCAGAATGGCTCGCATGTCTCTCGTCCCCCAGATCATGTGCGTGTGCGTTCTCCTGCCCGATTCAACGCGACGCGGAGCACGATCGGCTGCGGATGACCGGTGACGAAAGTCTTACGGCGGGCCCGCCGAGCTCCCGCCCTGACGGATGTATTGACATGTACCGGCCTTGGCGCTGGGATGTGGTGACTTTCGTTCGTCCCCGTTTACTTGTGTGCGACATTCACCCCACGGAGCCGCACGTGCGAACCGAACGACACTCCATCAGACCCTTCCGACAACGCCTCGTTGGCGTCGCCGCGGCCTTAGGTCTGGCCGCCGGCGCGCTCGTGACCACCCAGGCCGCCGCGGCCGAAGCCCCCGCGACACCCGCCGCGCCCGCGGCACCCGCGGCACCCGCCGCCGACAACGGCCTTGCCCGTACGCCCCAGATGGGCTTCAACAACTGGAACTCCACCCACTGCCGCGCCGAGTTCAACGAAGCCATGGTCAAGGGCGTCGCCGATGCCTTCGTGACCCAGGGCCTCAAGGACGCCGGCTACACCTACGTCAACATCGACGACTGCTGGGCCCTGCCGAACCGCGACGCGAGCGGCAATCTCGTTCCCGACCCGGTCCGCTTCCCGAACGGCATCAAGGCCGTCGCGGACTATGTGCACTCCAAGGGCCTCAAGTTCGGGATCTACTCCAGCGCAGGCACCAAGACCTGTGACGTACAGGGCTTCCCCGGCGGCCTCGGACACGAGCAGCAGGACGCCAACCTCTGGGCGTCCTGGGGCGTGGACTACCTGAAGTACGACAACTGCAACAACACCGGCGCCGACGCCCGGCAGCGCTACAAGGCCATGGCCGACGCGCTGAAGGCCACCGGCCGGCCGATCCTCTACAGCATCTGCGAGTGGGGCGAGAACCAGCCCTGGAACTGGGCCGCGGAGTACGGCAATTCCTGGCGCACCACCGGTGACATCTCCGACTCCTGGACCAGCATGATCAATATCGCCCACCGGAACCAGCCGCTCGCGCCGTACGCCAAGCCCGGCGCGTGGAACGACCCCGACATGCTCGAGGTCGGCAACGGCGGCATGACCGACACCGAGTACCGCACGCACTTCAGCCTCTGGGCGCAGATGGCCGCGCCGCTGCTCATCGGCAGCGATCTGCGCAGCGCCTCGCCCGCGACCCTGGCGATCCTGAAGAACACCGACGTCATCGCCGTCGACCAGGACAGCCTCGGCAAGCAGGGCACGGTGGTCTCCAGCTCCGGCGGTCTGGTCGTGATGTCCAAACCGCTGGCCGACGGCAGCCGTTCGGTGACGCTGACGAACGAGACGACATCGGCGAGGACGATCTCGACGACCGCCGACGCGATCGGGCTCGGCGGCGCGTCCTCGTACGCGCTCAAGGACCTCTGGACCAAGCAGACCAGCACCACGACGGGTGCCATCAGCGCCTCGGTGCCCGCGCACGGCACGGTCATGTACCGCGTGACTCCGGGCAGTCCGGTGCCGCCGCCGACCGGGGTCAACCAGCTCAGCGATCTGCCGTGGACATCGGCGGCGAACGGCTGGGGTCCGGTCGAGCGCGACCGCAGCAACGGCGAGCAGACGGGCGGCGACGGCCGCACGCTCACCATCGGCGGCACCACCTACGCCAAGGGCCTCGGCACCCACGCACCGAGCGACGTGACGTACCACCTGGGCGGCGCATGCCGGTCGTTGAGCGTCGACGTCGGGGTGGACGACGAGTCGACGGCGGGCGGGTCCGTGGTGTTCCAGATCTACCGGGACGACGCGTTGGTCGCGGACAGCGGAGTGCGCAGGGCGAGCGATCCGCCGACGCGGCTCACCGCGGACCTCAGTGGCGCGGCCAAACTGCGGCTGGTCGTCACCGACGGCGGCGACGGCATCGACTACGACCACGCCGACTGGGCCGACGCCGAACTGGCCTGCGGAAACGGCCCGTCGGCCGGCACGCACGCGCTGAGCGACCTGGCGTGGAGCGCGGCGGTGGGCGGCTGGGGTCCGGTCGAGCGGGACCGCAGCAACGGCGAGCAGCCGGCCGGCGACGGCCGCACGCTCACCATAGGCGGCACCACCTACGCCAAGGGCCTCGGCACCCACGCACCGAGCGACGTGACGTACTACCTCGGCGGCACGTGCTCCCGGCTCACCGTGAACGTCGGCGTCGACGACGAGTCGGGCGGATCCAACGGCTCGGTCGTCTTCCGGATCTACCGCGACGGCACACTGGCCGCGGACAGCGGCCGCGTCACGGGCGCGGACACGGCCAGGCCGCTGACGGCGGACCTCACGGGCGGCCTCGAACTGAGGCTGTCCGTCACGGACGCCACCGACGGCGGCAACTACGACCACGCCGACTGGGCGGGCCCCCAGCTGACCTGCGGGTAGTTGCGGTGTCCTGAATCCCGACCGCCGGGTGGGCCTTACGGTCCGCCCGGCGACCGGTGGCAGACTTGGGCTCGGTCGTCCGAAGGAGCCACCGCCGTGCCCATGATCCGCAAGCTGCGCCGCGTGATGCGCCGCGCCTACCGCCGTACCGTGGATCTGAGCCACCCCGCCCGTTCGCCGCTGGGCAGTTCGGTGGTCAACTGCGTGATCTACGAGGACGGTGTGCGCCAACCAGGCCAGCCCCCGGCCGACGAGGCGCTGCGCCTGGTCCGCAAGTCCGGACGCGCGTTCGTCTGGATCGGGCTCTTCGAGCCGACCGAGGCCGAGTTCGCCGGGATCGCCGAGCTGTTCGGGCTGCATCCGCTCGCCGTCGAGGACGCGGTGCAGGCGCATCAGCGGCCCAAGGTGGAGCGGTACGAAGGCATCGGCAAGAGCGCCGGCTCACTGTTCGCCGTCTTCAAGACCTGCCGGTATGTCGAGCACGACGAACTCACCGCCCACAGCGAGGTGGTCGACACCGGTGAACTCATGGTCTTCGTGGGCTCCGACTTCGTGATCACCGTCCGCCACGGCAGACACGGCTCCCTCGGACCGCTCCGCGAGGCCCTGGAGGCCGTGCCCGAGCAGCTGGCGAAGGGCCCGGCCGCCGTGCTGCACGCCATCGCCGACCAGGTCGTGGACGACTATCTCGCCGTTGTCGACGCCGTGCAGACGGACATCGACGACGTCGAGACCACCGTCTTCAGCGAACAGGCCGGCCGCGGCGACGCCGGCCGGATCTACCAGCTCAAGCGCGAACTGCTGGAGCTGAAGCGGGCCGTCGGGCCGCTGGACCGGCCGCTGTGGACACTGGCCACGACCCAACTGCCGCCGGTCGGCCCCGACATACAGCCGTACTTCCGTGATGTCGTCGACCATCTGGCCCGGATCAACGAGCAGATCACCGCCTTCGACGGACTGCTCGACTCCATTCTCCAGGCGCACCTCGCGCAGGTGACCGTCGCCCAGAACGAGGACATGCGCAAGATCACGGCATGGGCGGCGATCGTCGCCGTGCCGACGATGGTCTGCGGTGTGTACGGCATGAACTTCGAGCACATGCCGGAGCTGCGCTGGACGTACGGCTACTACCTCGTCCTCGGCGTCATGGCGACCGCCTGCGTCGTCATCCACCGCGCCTTCCGCCGCAACGGCTGGCTCTGAGGCGCAACCGGGCCGGACCTGGCGTCACTGCGCCGCGGGCCGGACCGCGGCCGTGCTGTTCCTGACCACCAGCCGCGTGCCCAGCTCGATCCGCGCCGGCTCACCCTCGGCGTCACCCTGACCGGTCCGGTTCGCCGGCTGGACCACACCCGCGAGCTGCATGCCCGCCTCAGCAGACAGGCTTAGGCTGGTGGGAGAGACGGTACGAGCGTGGTTCCTGTCTCCCCTGGGTTGGGGGTGAACCACTGTGCTGTTCACCGATCGCACCGATGCCGGGCTTCGGCTCGCCGAAGCGCTCCGGCACCTACAGACGGAGAAGCCCGTCGTCCTGGGGCTGCCCCGCGGCGGAGTCCCGGTGGCCTTCGAGGTGGCGCGGGCACTCGGCGCACCGCTCGATGTGATCGTCGTCCGCAAGCTCGGCGTCCCGTACCACCGGGAGCTCGGGTACGGCGCGATCGGCGAGGGCGGCGTACGGGTCATCAGCGAGGACATCGTCGCGCTCAGCCGGGTCGGGCGGGACGAGCTCGACGCGGTCGAGCGGGCCGAGGAGGCCGAGCTCGGGCGGCAGGCGAAGCGGTTCCGGGCGGACCGGCCGCGAGTGGCGACCGGCGGCCGGACCGTGATCGTCGTGGACGACGGCATCGCCACCGGCGCGACGGCCTCGGCCGCCTGCGAGGTCGTACGGGCACAGGGCGCGGCCCGCGTGGTGCTGGCCGTGCCGGTCGCGCCGCCGGACGCGGTCGAGCGGCTGCGCGCCGAGGCGGACGAGGTGGTGTGCCTGTCCACGCCACGCCTGTTCCGTGCGGTGGGCGAGTGGTACCAGGACTTCTCGCAGACCCCGGACGAGGAGGTCGTCGCGCTGCTCGCGCAGGCCACCGCGCCTGAGGCGGGCAGCATCGAGACCGCGGTGGAGCTGGATGCGGACGGGGTCCGGCTGGCCGGGGACCTCAGCAGGCCGGAGGGCGCGGAGGAGATGGTGATGTTCGCCCACGGCTCCGGCAGCAGCCGGCACAGCCCGCGCAACCGGAAGGTGGCCGGGGCACTGAACCGCGCGGGCCTCGGCACGCTGCTCTTCGACCTGCTCACACCGGCCGAGGAAGCCGACCGGGCCAATGTCTTCGACATCGCGACGCTGGCCCGCCGTCTCGCCGGCGCCACCGACTGGCTGCGCACCCGCGAGTCCGTCCCGATCGCCTACTTCGGTGCGAGCACCGGAGCCGCGGCGGCACTGGCGGCGGCCGCGTCCGCCGACGCGGACATCGCCGCCGTCGTCTCCCGCGGCGGCCGCCCCGACCTGGCGGGTGAACACCTCTCCGAGGTCCGCGCCCCGACGCTGCTCGTCGTGGGCGGCCGCGACACGCTGGTGCTCGAACTCAACCGGCACGCCCAGGCCGAACTGCGCTGCGAGAACCGGCTGGAGATCGTTCCCGGCGCCACGCACCTCTTCGAGGAACCGGGCGCTCTGGACCAGGTCGCGGATCTGGCCACGAACTGGTTCACCAGCCATCGCCTGCGCACTACGTCTGCGTGACGAACAGGCCCAGAGCGAGGACGGCGACCAGGCACCCGTACAGCGCGAGCGTCACCGAGCGCGCCTCGGCGGACGGGTCGCCGCCGCCGGCACGGGATAGGCGGAGAGCAGAAGTCGCCAGCATGGCGAGCGCGGCCGTGGTGAAGACGGCGATCAAGGAAACCATCACGCGGCGACGTTCTCACGGCCGGTCGGGACCCGCACTCCGGAGTACTCCGTCCCGGTGGGGCGGGCCGCGGCGGCAGCCTAGGTTGCCGCAACCCGGCGACCTCTTCGAGACGCTTCACACCGTCCGCGTGGGAAACTCCGCCAGCGCCTCGGTCAGCCACTTCGTCCAGAACGTCTCCAGCTCGATGCCGCCGCGCAGCACGATGTGCCGCAGCCGGTCCTGCTCGGTGCCCTGCCGTTCCGCCGGGAAGTCGCGTTCCTCGATCGCCAGATACTGCTCCAACTGCCGCTTGTGCAGCGCGAGATGACGTTCCAGCTCCGCGGCCATTCCCGCGCTGCCGACCACGCCCGCCGCGCGCAGCCGCAGCAGCAGCGGATCGCGGACCGGCCTCGGGTCCTCGGCCCTGGCCACCCATGCGGTCAGCTCGGCGCGGCCCGCGGGCAGCACCTCGTACTCCTTCTTCTGCCCGCGGGTCGGCTGCGCCGCCGGCAGTGCGCGGATCTGGCCGGCCTGCTCCAGCTTGCCCAGCTCGCGGTAGATCTGCTGGTGCGTGGCCGACCAGAAGTAGCCGATCGACTTGTCGAAACGGCGGGTCAGCTCCAGACCCGAAGAGGGCTTTTCGAGCAGCGCAGTGAGGATCGCGTGCGGCAGGGACATGGCCCGATCCTAGGTTCGGACGACAGGCGCTAGGGAGTGTCGGCAAAGTATCGCCGTCCGCCCGAAGGGCGGGGCATGCGGCGTCCGGTGCGTGCGATCGCAAGGCGCCGGTGCGCCCTCGTAGCGGAGCTACTTGGGCGTATCGGCAACGCAGCGAGCGTGCGTGCAGGGCGTCGCAGGCCAGGCGAGACGTTGCGGACACGACCTAGAGCGCCGCCGCCAGCCGGGTGCCCTGGTCGATGGCGCGCTTCGCGTCCAGCTCGGCCGCCACGTCCGCGCCGCCGATGAGATGCACGGAACGGCCGGCCGCGGCCAGTTCCTCGTACAGTCCGCGCTGCGGCTCCTGACCCGTGCACAGCACGACCGTGTCGACGGGCAGGACGGTGGTGGTGCCGTCCACCGTGACATGCAGCCCGTCGTCGTCGATCCGCTCGTACGTCGCCCCGGCCGTCATCGTCACGCCGCGGTGCTTGAGCTCCGTCCGGTGGATCCAGCCCGTCGTCTTGCCGAGGCCGGCGCCGACCTTGCTGCTCTTGCGCTGCAACAGATGCACGGAACGCGGCGGCGCGGTCCGCTTCGGCTCGGTCAGCCCGCCCGGCGCGCTGTAGGAGGTGTCGACGCCCCACTGCCGGAAGTACGTCTCGGCGTCGAGGCTCGCGCCCTCCCCGGCGTCGGTGAGGAACTCGGCGACGTCGAAGCCGATGCCGCCCGCGCCGACGACCGCGACCCGCTCGCCGACCGGAGCGCCGTCGCGCAGGACGTCGAGATAGCTGAGGACGCTCGGGTGGTCGACGCCCGGGATCTCGGGGATGCGCGGGCTGACGCCGGTGGCGACCACGATCTCGTCGTACGCGCCGGACTCGAAGGTGTCCGCGTCGACGCGGACACCGAGGCGGAGTTGCACGCCGTGCGTGTCGAGCTGCGTACGGAAGTACCGCAGCGTCTCGTTGAACTCCTCCTTGCCCGGGATCCGCTTGGCGATGTTCAGCTGCCCGCCGATCTCGTCGGCCGCGTCGAAGAGCGTGACCTCGTGGCCGCGTTCGGCCGCCGAGACCGCGCAGGCGAGCCCGGCGGGACCGGCGCCGACGACGGCGACGCGCAAGCGCCGCCGGGTCGGGAACAGCACCAGCTCGGTCTCGTTGCACGCGCGCGGATTGACCAGGCAGGAGGTGAGCTTGCCGCTGAAGGTGTGGTCCAGGCAGGCCTGGTTGCAGCCGATGCAGGTGTTGATGGTGTCGGCGCGGTCCGCCTCCGCCTTGGCGACGAAGTCCGGGTCGGCGAGGAACGGACGCGCCAGCGACACCATGTCCGCACGGCCGTCGGCGAGCAACTGCTCGGCGATCTCGGGGGTGTTGATGCGGTTGCTGGTGACGAGCGGCACGGACACCGAGCCCATCAGCTTCTTCGTCACCCAGCTGTACGCGCCGCGCGGCACCGAGGTCGCGATGGTCGGGATACGGGCCTCGTGCCAGCCGATCCCGGTGTTGATGATCGTCGCTCCGGCCGCCTCGATCTCCTTGGCGAGCGTGACGACCTCGTCGAGCGAGGAGCCGCCGGGCACGAGATCGAGCATGGAGAGCCGGTAGATCAGGATGAATTCGGCGCCGACGCGCTCACGGGTGCGGCGGACGATCTCCAGCGGCAGCCGGATGCGGTTCTCGTACGAGCCGCCCCAGCGGTCGGTGCGGTGGTTGGTGGCGCTCGCGATGAACTCGTTGATGAAGTAGCCCTCGGAGCCCATGATCTCGACGCCGTCGTACCCGGCGGACTGCGCGAGCGCGGCCGCCCGGACGAAGTCCTCGATCGTCTCCTCGACCTCGTCGTCGGTGAGCGCATGCGGGACGAACGGGCTGATCGGCGCCTGGATGGCGCTCGGCGCGACAAGATCGGCGTGGTACGCGTACCGCCCGAAGTGCAGGATCTGCATCGCGATCCGGCCGCCCGCGGCATGCACGGCGTCCGTCACGGTCCGGTGGCCCTCCGCCTCGGCCTCGGTGGTGAGCTTGGCGCCGCCCTCGTACGGCCGTCCCCGGTCATTGGGCGCGATGCCGCCGGTGACGATGAGCCCGACGCCGCCGCGGGCGCGGGCGGCGTAGAAGGCGGCCATCCGCTCGAACCCGTTCTCCGCCTCCTCGAGCCCGACGTGCATGGAGCCCATCAGGACCCGGTTGGGGAGCGTGGTGAAACCGAGGTCGAGGGGGCGCAGGAGATGGGGGTACGGGGTTGTCGTCTCGGGCATCGCGGAGGCCTCCTCGGGCGGGGTCGGTCGCTTTCTGTTGTAGCGGCCGCGAGATGTTTTTGCAACAAGGTGCAAAACCGTGAGCGAAACCTCACCCCGGACCCGCTCTCGGGCCGCCGATCCGACAAACGTGCCAATCATCCGTACGGGTGGAGTTGGTCGCCGCCCACGTCCGCGCGCCCATAGCGTGCCCCTGTGGCGGGATGGGAGCAGTTGAGCGCGCTGGGGATCGTGGCGATTCTCGGCACGCAGGGGGTCGCAACAGCGTCGGCGGACGAGCTCCCGCCGGCCGGCGGGCCGTGGCTCGAGCCGGTGTGCGCACTGGTGCTTGTCGAGGTGCCGCCGCCCGTACCGGTGTCGGTACAGGTCTCGATCGAGCTGTTCGGCGACTGCGCACCGCCGCCGGAACCGGCGCCGCCGCGGCCCGCACCTCCGGCGCCCGCGCCACCCGGCACACCCGCGCCCAGCACGCCGCCCCCGCCTCCGCCCGCGCCGGAGCCGGTGCAGCCGGCACGTCCCGAGCCGCCGGCCCCGACGCCGAAGACACCGGAGCCCGAGCCGTCGCCGGAGCCGGAACCGGAGACCGAGACGCCGACCGTCGTCGAACAGGCCGGCCCGCCGGCCGCCCCCCGTGCCGTACGCAACTACCGTCCCGCTCCCGGGCGGCGGGACGACGGCGGCACACCCCTCACGATCCTGATGCTGGTGACCAGCGTCCCGGCCGTGCTCGCGGCGGCCATGCTGCGCCCGCGCTCGGGGTCAGCCTCCTCCCGCCGCTCCTGAACCCACCGCCACACCCCCGCACCCCCCACCCTCACGGAGATCACTCATGTCGGAATGGCTGGTCCTGGCCCTCGCGATGGCCGCCGCCTGCGCCGTCGTCCTCGTCGTCACACTGCTCAGCCACCGGCTGAACCGGGCCGGATCGGTGGACGGCGAAGCGGCCGAGACCCCCGACGTCCTCGAGTACATGACGATGATGGTCGGCGTGGTGTACGCAATCGTGCTCGGTCTGGCGATCGCCGGCGTCTGGGAGGCCCGCAGCGCCGCACAGGACGACGTACGCCGCGAGGCACAGGCCCTGTACGAGGTCACCAAGCGCGCCGAGGTCTATCCGGCCGACGTCCAGGAAGGGCTGCGCGCGGACATCGACGAGTACGTCTCCCATGTCGTCCACCAGGAGTGGCCGCGGATGATCGACCGCAACGAGCTGTCCGGCCGGGGCGGCGAGCTGCTCGACGTCGTGCGCGCCGACATCGCGCAGCGGAAGCCGGCCGACGAGCTGGAGGCGCAGGCGTACCAGCCGATGCTCGACCAGGTCGCCATCGCGGACGACGCGCGCAACGCCCGCGCGGAGAACGCCGGTGAGACGCTGCCGGGCGTGGTGTGGTTCGGCCTGATCAGCGGCGCCCTGGTGACGATCGGGCTGATCTTCACGATGCAGATGGGCCGCTCGTCCCGGGAGCTGCTGCTCGCCGGTCTCTTCTCGGCGCTGATCGCGTTTCTGCTGTTCCTGGTGTGGGACTTCGACGCGCCGTTCGGCCGGTCGGGCTCCGAATCGGCGGATGCGTTCCGCGAGCTGTTCGCGAGCGCCGCGGGTACGGGCAGCTAGCCGCGAGTACGGGCCCGGATCCGGAGCCCCGGAGCAGAAGCCCCGGAATAGAAGGGCTGTGCCTCTCGTTGGCGCGTATGGTTCAATATTCAACCATCGAGGTTGAAGCCCTTACGCGAGAGGTGAGCTCCATGCAGTTCGGCATCTTCACCGTCGGCGACGTCACCACCGACCCGACCAACGGCCGCACGCCGAGCGAGCACGAGCGGATCAAGGCGACGGTCGCCATCGCCCGCAAGGCCGAGGAGGTCGGACTCGACGTCTTCGCGACCGGTGAGCACCACAACCCGCCGTTCGTCCCGTCGTCCCCCACCACGCTCCTCGGCTACATCGCGGCGCGTACCGAACGGCTGATCCTGTCCACCTCCACCACGCTGATCACCACCAACGACCCGGTGAAGATCGCCGAGGACTACGCGTACCTCCAGCACCTCGCCGAGGGCCGCGTCGACCTGATGATGGGCCGCGGCAACACCGGACCGGTCTATCCGTGGTTCGGCAAGGACATCCGCCAGGGCATACCGCTCGCCATCGAGAACTACGCGCTTCTCCACAAGCTGTGGAGGGAGGACGTCGTGGACTGGGAGGGCAAGTTCCGTACGCCGCTGCAGTCCTTCACCTCCACGCCGCGACCGCTCGACGGCGTGCCGCCGTTCGTCTGGCACGGCTCCATCCGCTCGCCGGAGATCGCCGAGCAGGCCGCGTACTACGGCGACGGCTTCTTCCACAACAACATCTTCTGGCCGATGTCCCACACCCAGAAGATGGTCGAGCTCTACCGGCAGCGGTACGCGCACTACGGACACGGCACGGCCGAGCAGGCCATCGTCGGCCTCGGCGGCCAGGTCTTCATGCGCAGGAACTCGCAGGACGCGATCAGCGAGTTCCGCCCGTACTTCGACAACGCGCCGGTCTACGGACACGGTCCGTCGCTGGAGGACTTCACCGAGCAGACGCCGCTGACCGTCGGCTCCCCGCAGCAGGTCATCGAGCGGACCCTCGGCTTCCGTGAGGCGGTCGGCG
The DNA here is from genome assembly GCF_044334895.1 of Streptomyces sp. NPDC020681. NCBI lineage: Bacteria > Bacillati > Actinomycetota > Actinomycetes > Kitasatosporales > Streptomycetaceae > Streptomyces > Streptomyces sp. NPDC020681. The sequence goes on from NZ_JBIRTX010000002.1 coordinate 355,332, forward strand.
ACTACCAGCGCCAGCTGTTCCTGATGGACCACGCGGGACTGCCGCTCAAGACCGTGCTGGAGCAGCTCGACATCCTCGGCGAAGAGGTCGTGCCGGTGCTGCGCAAGGAGTTCGCCAACCTGCGGCCGGCCGGGGTGCCGGAGACCGCGCCGCTGCACCCCGCCGTCCGCATCCCCGTCGCCGCTGCCGGCAAGGAGGCGTAACCGTCATGCAGACACTGAAGCTGGTCGCCGTTTCGGCCGGACTGAGCGTGCCGTCCTCGACCAGGCTGCTGGCCGACCGGCTCACCGAGTCCGTACGCAACCGGCTCGCCGAGCAGGCCACGGACGACGGGTTCGAGGTCGAGGTGACCGTCGTCGAACTGCGCGAGCTGGCCGTGCCGATCGCCAACCACCTGGTGACCGGGTTCCCGGCGCCGGCGCTCGGCGAGGCGATCGAGGCGGTGACTGAGGCCGACGGCCTGATCGCGGTGACGCCCGTCTTCGCGGCCTCGTACAGCGGTCTCTTCAAGTCGTTCTTCGACCTGATCGAGCCCGACGCGCTCACCGGCAAGCCGGTGCTGATCGCGGCCACCGGCGGCACCGCCCGGCACTCGCTGGTGCTGGAGCACGCCATGCGTCCGCTCTTCGCCCACCTGCGCGCCCTGGTCGTGCCGACCGCGGTGTACGCGGCGTCGGAGGACTGGGGCGGCACGGGCGACGCGCTGACGGACACGCTGCCGAACCGGATCGGGCGCGCGGGCGGTGAGCTCGCGGAGCTCATGGTCACGGCGTCCGCCAGGACGGCGCGCAGGACGGCCGATCCGCTGGCCGAGCTGCGCTTCACATAACCGGAGGGCCCGAACGCCGGAGGCGGCACAGGAACTCGCACGGATTCTCATGTGCGGGTTGTCAGTGCCGCCTCCTATGGTTTCGGCATGACCCCTGCACTGATCGGGCGTGACCACCCCGCAGGCGTCCTCCGCGCGGAGATCGGCCGGGCGACGGACAGCCACGGCGGCCTGCTGCTGGTCACGGGCGAGGCAGGGATCGGCAAGACCTCGCTGGTCACCGACGCCGCCGACGAGGCGCGGCGGCGCGGCGCGCTGGTACTCGGCGGCTCCTGCTGGGACTCGGAGAGCGCGCCGGGCTACTGGCCGTGGGTGCAGGTGGTGCGCGGACTGCGGCGCGGCGTCAGCCAGGACGAGTGGGCCGAGGCGGAGAAGGCGGCGGGCGGACGGCTCGCGGTGCTGCTCGGCGAGGCGTCCGGCGGGGCGTCCGGGGAGGACGACAAAGAGCCGTTCGCGGTGTACGACGCGGTGACGACCGCACTCGTCACGGTGTCCCAGAGCCGCCCGGTCATGGTGGTCCTGGACGATCTGCACTGGTCCGACCCCGCCTCACTGAAACTGCTCGAATTCGCGGCCCAGCACGCCTGGTTCGAGCGGCTGCTCCTGGTGGGGACGTACCGGGACGCGGAAGTGGAGACCCCCGACCATCCGCTCCAGCCGCTGATCCTCCCGCTCGCGGCGCGGGCGACGACGACGCTGACGCTGACCGGCCTGAAGCGGGACGAGGTCGGCTCGCTGATGACGCTCACGACGGGGCGCGAGCCGGCGGCGGCGCTCGTCGACGAGGTGCACCGGCGTACCGGCGGCAATCCCTTCTTCGTCGAGCAGACCGCGCGGCTCTGGCACGGCGGAAGCCCGGTCACGGCGGTCGCGCCGGGCGTGCGTGAAGCCGTGCGCAGGCGGCTGACGCTGCTGCCCGAGCCGGTCGGGGAGCTGCTGAACAGCGCCGCCGTGCTGGGGCGCGAATTCCGTCGCGGGGTGCTCGCCGTCGTGGCCGGTGCGCCCGTGCCGCATGTGGACCGGCTGCTGGACCGGGCCGTCGCGGCGCGGCTGGTGACCGTGCGTGAGGGCGGCCGGTTCGCCTTCGCGCACGATCTGGTGCGGGAGACGCTGTACGACTCGCTGGACGACGCGGACGCGCGGCGGCGGCACGGCACGGTGGTCCGGGCGCTGGACGGGGCTCCGGACATCGCGGACCAGGTCATCCCTGCCGACCTCGCGAGGCACGCATATCTGGCGGGCGACGAGCTGCCGGCCGAGCGCCGCACCGAGCTGCTGCTGACGGCGGCGCGGGACGCGTCGAGCAGGCTGGCCACCGAGGAGGCGGTCGGGCACTACCGGCGGGCGTTGGAGGTCGCGGAGGAAGGCGCGCGGGGCGGCGGCGAGGACGAGCCGTTGCAGCGAAGAGCCGCGCTGATCGCCCTCGACCTCGCCGGCGAGCTGCACCACTACGGCGCCGCGGAATCGGAGTCGTGGCCGGTCTTCGACCACGCCGCGGCCCTCGCGGACGAGGTCGGCGAGCCCGAACTGCTCGCCCGCGTCGCCATCACGCTGCATGTGCACGGTTCCCTGGCCGACGAACGGCGCCGGAAGCAGACGGCGGCACGGCTGCGGGAGGCCTACCGCGCGCTGGTCGGTGGCACCGCGGACGCCGAGGAGTTCAGTCCCGAACGGATCGCACAGGAGCTGGCCGTGCGGTACACCGCGCACGCCAGGCGCCTGGAGGACGACGAGGCCCTCGCCTTCGCGCTGTGGGCGCGGCACGACTCGATCTGGGGCCTCGGCACCGCCCAGGAGCGGATGGACCTCACGAGCGAGATGGCGGCGGTGGCGCGCCGTACCGCCAACCGCGACATGGAGTTCCACGCCACGGCGATGCGCTGGGTCACGATGCTCGAACTGGCCGACCCCCGCTATCTCGATCAACTGCGCACCTCACAGGCCGTCGCCGAGCGGCTCAAGGTGCGCCGCCTCGAACTGGGCAAGGCGGTCGACAAATGCCTGGTCGACGCGCTCACCGGCCGCTTCGACGAGGCCGAGGAACATCTGGCGGGCGTCAGCGTGCTCGGCCACGAGCACTCGCCGTTCGCCTTCATGTCGCTGCACATCGAATGGAGCCTGCGGCTGCTCCAGGGACGCGTCGGCGAGGCGGACGCGATCCTGGCGCAGCTGGAAGAGACGGCCCACCCGTATCCCGGGCTGCTGGAAGGAGTCACCGCGGCCGAGCGCGGCGACCGGGCGACCGCGCTGAGGCTGCTGTCCGAGCTGGACGCCGCGCCGGACCCGCTGCCCCGGGTGTTCGCGCCGCTGGGGATGCGGCTGCGGGCGCAGGCGGCGGCTCTTTCCGGGGACGAGGATCTCATCGCGGCGGCCTGGGCCGAGCTCGATCCGTACCGGGGCCAGTGGGTCGTTTCCCTGTACGGCTGCGACATCAGCGGCCCGGTCGACCTCTGGCTCGGCTTGCTGGACGCGGCGCGCGGCCGCTGGACCGAGGCGATCGACGAACTCACCGCGGCGATCGCCTCCGCGGACCTCCTCCGCGCCCGGCCCTGGGCGGTGCGCGCGAAGTCGGCCCTGGCGGGAGCGCTGCGCGCCCGCGCGACGGCCGGCGACGTCGCGCGGGCAGGGGCCCTGGCGGCGGAGGCGACACAGGAGGCGGAGTCCCTCGGCCTGCGACCGGCCGGGACTCCGCCGCCGCACGACGCGCCCGTACGGGACGAATTCCGCCGCGACGGAGCCGTCTGGGTCCTCACCTACCGCGACAGGCCCGTTCATGTCCCGGACGCCAAGGGCCTGCGCGACCTCGCCGTACTGCTCGCACGCCCGGGCACCGAGGTCCCCGCCGTCCGCCTGCTCGCCCCGGAGGCGGGCCAGGCATTCGGCGGGGACCCGGTGCTCGACGAGGAGGCCAAGTCGCAGTACCGGCGACGCCTCGAGCGCCTGGACGAGGAGATCGACCGGGCGGCGGAGCTGGGCGACACGCGCAGGGCCGATGAGTTCGACCGCGAACGATCGGCCCTGCTGGACGAGTTGCGCACGGCCGCCGGCCTCGGCGGCCGCACGCGCCGTCTCGGCGACGAGGCCGAGCGGGCCCGTAAGACGGTCACCGCCCGCATCCGCGACACCCTGCGCAGACTCGACGCGCTCCACCCCGAACTCGCCGCACATCTGCGGGAGTCCGTCACCACCGGTTCGTACTGCTCCTACCACCCGCCGCGGCCGGTCGACTGGCGTCTGTGACCGCGCTCAGAGCCGCACCACATCGGCGACGACGCACGCGATGTTGTCGGGGCCGCCCGCGCGATGAGCGAGCGCGACCAGTTCGGTGACGGCCTCCTCCGGGTCCGCGACCGTGGCGAGCGCCCGGCGTACGTCCGCGTCCGGCACCGCCGTGAACAGGCCGTCCGAGCACAGCAGATACCGGTCGCCGGCCCGCGCCTCGTGCAGCCGCAGATCGGGCCGGACGGCAGCGCCACCGCCGTCCAGCGCGCGCAGCAGCAGCGCCCGCTGAGGATGCGTCGCCGCCTCCTCGGGGCTGAGCTCACCCTCGTCGATCATCGACTGGACGACCGTGTGGTCATGGGTGATCTGGAAGAAGTCGCCGTCGCGCAGCACATAGGCGCGGGTGTCCCCGACATGGACCAGGGCCAGCTGCGAGCCGGTCCACACCATCGCGGTCAGCGTTGTGCCGGACTCGGCGAAGCCGCTGACGGCGGTGTCGGCCCGAAGGACCGCGTCCTCAAGGGCGTTGAGCAGGTCTCCGACCCGGGTGGAGCCGGATTCCTCCGCCTGCAGGGGCTTGAGCGCGTCGATCGCCGCGGTGCTCGCGGGCGCGCCCCGGCCCCCGTACCCGTCGGCGACGGCGATCAGCCGGGAACCGGCGTACGCGGCATCCTGGTTGGTCTCCCGGACGAGTCCGCGGTCCGACCGTGCGGCGTAGCGGAACCCCAGAGGTGCAGTGAGCTGAGACATGGTGTCGGTGTCCTTCCCTGACAACTGGTCGACGAGGAAGACAGCCAGGTCACGCCGGGCGGAGGTGTCCGCCTCCACCTGGGCCCAGTACGCCCGGATGTCCCGGGCGGCCGCGGCCGCGTCCGACGCATGCAGGTCGCAGACGTCCTGGATCCGGGCCAGCGGCATGCCGATCCGGCGCAGCCACGCCACCAGCCGGGCCCGCTCCAACTGCGTCTCGTCGTAGTACCGGTAGCCGGTGTACGAGTCGACGCGGGCGGGCCGCAGCAGGCCCAGCTCGTCGTAGCGGCGCAGCGCCTTGGCGGACAGCCGGGAGGCGCGGGCGAACGCGCCGATCGTCAGCAGACCCATGCTTTCCTCCTCGTACCGGGCGCTCCGCCCGGCCCGACCGATGCTGCGGCTTCCCCCGCCGGGAAGGTCAAGGCAGACGGCGGCGGGCGCCCCCGGACCACCGAGGACGCCCGTCTCACCCGCCCGCAACCTCACTTGCGGTTGTAGAGCCGCATTGTCACCGAGCCGAAGACCAGCACGAACAGGCCCGCCCAGCCCAGCGACCACGCGATGTCCGCCGCCGGCCAGTTGCCGGCCATCAACTCCCGTACCGCCGTGGCCACATGGGTCACCGGGCTGTTGTTGACGAAGGCCTGCAGCCAGCCCGGCATCGTCTTCGGGTCGACGAAGACATTGCTCAGGAAGGTCAGCGGGAAGATCACCATCATGCTGACGCCCATCACGGACTTCTCCGTGCGCAGCAGCAGCCCGAACATCGTCCAGATCCAGGAGAAGGAGAACGAGAAGACCATCAGCAGCGCGACGCCGAGCAGCATGCCCGGGACTCCGCCGTCCGGCCGGTAGCCGATGATCACGCCGACCGTCAGCATCACCACGGACGCGAGGAAGTACCGGACGACATCGCCGAGGAGATAGCCGACCATCGGGGACGGCCGCCAGATCGGCAGCGTGCGGAAGCGGTCGAAGACGCCCTTGGTGATGTCGGTGTTGACCGCGACGCCCGTGTACATCGTGATCATCACGACGCTCATGGTCAGGATGCCCGGCAGCAGGAACTGGATGTACGCCTCGACCGAGCCGGCCAGCGCCCCTCCGAAGAGGTACGTGTACATCAGCACCATCATGATCGGGAACGCCGTCACGTCGAAGAGCTGCTCCGGCACATGCTTGATCTTCAGCATCGCCCGCCAGCCGAAGGTCAGCGACGCGGAGAGCGCGCTCGGCCGCGGTGGTCGTTCCTTGCTCACCAGCAGCGCGGCGAGATGCTCCGCCTTCGGCGCGTCGAGTACCAGGTCTTCGACATCCTTGGTGGTGGTCGCGGTGCTCATGCCGCCGTCCCCTTCTTGTCGGTGAGGGCGAGGAAGACCTCGTCCAGGCTGGGCTGTCCCAGCGCGAAGTTGTCCACGGTGATTCCGGAGCGGGCGAGCTCCGCCAGTGCTCGCGCGGCCTGTTCCGCCGCGCCTTGATCCGTGCCGTGTCCGTTGACGCGGGCGGTGAGGGCGACCGGGTCCGAGTCGAGCTGGACCTCGGCGTTCAGGGCCTGGGCCAGGACGCGCTCGGCGTCCGGCCGCTGCCCGGCGTCGCGCAGCCGCAGATGGACCGCGCCCGAGCCGACCGACGACTTCAGCTCGCCCTTGGTGCCTTCGGCGATGACCTTGCCGTGGTCGATCACGGCGATACGGGACGCCAGTTGGTCGGCCTCGTCCAGATACTGCGTGGTCAGCAGCACCGTCGTGCCCTGGGCGACGACCGCGCGCACGATGTCCCAGACCTGGTTGCGGCTGCGCGGGTCGAGGCCGGTGGTCGGCTCGTCGAGGAAGAGCAGATCGGGAGTGTTCAGGATGGACGCGGCGATGTCGATTCGGCGCCGCATGCCGCCCGAGTAGTTCTTCACCTGCTTGTCCGACGCTTCGGAGAGGCCGAAGGCCTCCAGCAGTTGGGCGGACCGCTCGCGGGCGTCCGGCTTGGGGTGGCCGAGCAGCCGCGCCAGCAGCACCAGGTTTTCGGTGCCCGTGAGGTCCTCGTCGACAGAGGCGTACTGCCCGGTCAGGCTGACCCTGCTCCGTACCGCGTCGGCGTCCTTCTGCACGTCCTTGCCGAACACGCGGGCCTCGCCGCCGTCCGGCCGCAGCAGGGTGGCGAGCATCTTGACCGTGGTCGTCTTTCCCGCGCCGTTCGGCCCGAGGACGCCGTACACGGTGCCCGCCGGCACGCTGAGATCGACGCCGTCGACGGCCCGGTTCTCACCGAAGACCTTCACCAGACCCGCGGTCTCGATTGCCAGTTCTGTACTCATCGTCAGTTCCTTCGGAAGGTCTCGGAGGTCTCTCGGAGGTCTAGGAGGTCCAGCAGGTTCACGGGTTTGACCGTTGCCAACGGCGGAACTCATCGGCGGCGGCGTCAGGAAACGTACGGACGTGCGGCGCGGGCCTCGCGCAGCGCCAGTCCCCACCAGCCGAGCTGGTCGAGCATCAGCGCGGCCGCGCGGTCGCGGTCCTCGCCGGTCTCGTCGAGGAGGTTGATGCTGACGCCGTTGCGCAGGGTCACGGTGTGCAGCTCGGTGAAGACCGAACGCAGCTGCTCGACCGCGTACAGACCGCGCGAGCCGTGCCCGTAGCTGACGAAGGCGACCGGCTTGGTCTGCCACTCGTCGTAGGCGTAGTCGATGGCCTGCTTGAGGGAGGCGGGGAAGGAGCGGTTGTACTCCGGGGTCACGACCACGAACGCGTCGGCGCGGCCGACCTCGGCGACGAAGTCCCGCATCTGGCCGGTCGCGCGGTCCGGATAGCGGACCGGGAAGTCGAAGTCGACGAGATCGACCACCGACAGCTCCAGCTCCGCACGCTCGGCGGCCCGCTCGGCGAACCAGCGGCCGACCTTCTCGCCGACCCGCCCCTCACGTGTGCTGCCGATGATGACCGCGACACGCAGCGGCGGTACGTCCTGCTGCATCGGCGCCTCCCTCCATCGGTCTCACTCTGTAGGCGCGAGACGACGACGCGCGGCCGCCAGATCGGATCTGGCGGCCGCGCGAGGTCAGGGATTCCGGCGGGTCTGCGCGGGACGTGGCAGACGGAGAAGCTCACGGCTCGGAAGCTCACGACTCCCGCATGTAGAAGATGTAGAAGCTCACGGCCAGCATCACGGCACCGATGACGAGCCCGATCACGGAGGAGTGCAGCACGCTCTCGCCGGTCTGGCTGTTCAGGAAGCCCATCGCCACGCCGGTCAGCACTCCGTACGCGCCGGCGCGCAGCTCGCGCGGCAGCGACTGCTGGAAACGGCCCAGCGTGTACGCCAGCCCGGCGAAGATGAGCCCGACGACCGCGCCGAAGAGGACGTCCCACCAGGTGACGGGCTGGCCTTCGCGGCGGAGGAATCCGGCGTAGAAGCCGTAGAACACCCCCAGCGAGAGGGGCAGCGCCCAGCTGAGGGAACCGTGGTGCTGTCGCTGAACGGGCATCGTTGCGTGTGTGGCCATGGCGGAGAGCTCCTTCCCTCTCGTCCTGCCTTCAGAGCACACCCGCCGCGGCCGCCTGGCAAGTCAGAGGCCAGGACCGGGCGGCATGGACCGGGCATGGGCTGCCCGGGCGACCGACCCACCCTGGTCGGCGGAGCACCGCTCGCGCCGGGCCCCCGCCCCGCGTTCCCTGGAGGAGTGCGGAGCTTCCTGTCAGCGGTGCTGATCGCCCTCGTGGCCGTCCTGACGCCGCTGAGCGCGCTCGCCGTCTGGGCGGACCGGGACATCGGCGACACGGACGGATATGTGGCCGCGATGGCTCCGCTCGCCTCCGACCCCGCGGTGCAGAACGCGGTCGCGGTCCGGATCACCGACGAGGTGATGCAGAAGATCGACGCGGGTCCGTTCCAGGAGGGCGTGCAGCAGCTCGTGCACGAGGCGGTGATCTCCTTCGCGGGCACGGAGGCGTACAAGACGGCGTGGAACACGGTCAACCGAGCCGCGCACACGGCCGTTGAGGATTCGCTGACGAGCGACAGCGCGGACTCGGTCGGCATCGATCTGGCGCCGGTGATCGAGCAGGTGAAGCGGCAGCTCAGCGACGAGGGCATTCCGTTCGCGGACCAGATCCCGGTCGGGAACACCAGGATCACGGTCCTGGAGGCCGACCGGCTCGGCGAGGCGCGCGAGGTCTTCGACGGGCTCCAGATCGCGGGCGTCTGGCTGCCGGTGGCGACGCTGCTGCTCGCGGTGACGGGAGTCCTGCTCGCTCTCCACCGGCCGCGGGCCCTGACCGGCCTCGGCCTCGCACTCGCCGCGGGCGGCCTGCTGCTCCGCGGCTCGGTGGCCGTGGGCCGCGGCCTCGCGCTCGACGACCTCCCCCCGGATGTGGACCGCCCCGCGGCGGGAGCGGTCTTCGACGCGCTGACCTCGCCCCTGCGCACGACGTCGTGGTGGCTGCTCGGCGCGGGCCTCGCGCTGGCGGCGGGAGCCTGGCTGCTGCCCCACGCCCTGTCCCGGGTCGCCGCGGCCGGCGCAGGTCCGGTGCCGAAGGCCCTTCGTTCACCTCTCCCGGGCCGGTGACGCGATCGCCCGCGCCGCCCGCACCTCCTGCCGCAGCGGAGCCAGCACGCCCTCCTCGTCGCCCGTCAGCTCCGCCCTGACCTCCACCAGCACCTCGCTGCTGCGTACGCCCGCCGCCAGCTCGCGCAGCTGCTGTTCGATCTCGGCGATCTCCTCCGGCGCAGGCGGCTTCGCGCCGTAGGTGACGCGGACGCGGGCTGCCGTCGTCGCGTCCACGATGCGCTCGACCGCGACGACCAGCGGCCACCAAGCGGCCGCCCGGGTCCCCGTCGGCGGCGGTTCGGTCAGCGCCCGCTGGAACTCCGACCGTACCGACGACAGGTCGCGGTAGATCCGGCGACGGCGGCGCACCCGTTCGCTCTGGTCCTTCCCCGCTCCGAACGCGAACGCCACATAGCCCGCCGCGTCGTCGACCGCCTCCGCCAGCCGGTCGCCGATCCGGGTGTGCCAGCTCTCCGGCCAGAGCAGATAGCCCGCGACCAGCGCGATCGTGCAGCCGATGAGGCTGTCCACGAGGCGCGGCAGGAGCAGGCCGAAGCCCTCGTGGTTGAGGACGTCCGAGAGCAGCAGGATCACGGGTGTGATGGCCGCCGTCTGGAAGGCGTAGCCCTTCGCCGTGAGGGCGGGGATCAGCGCCGCGAGGACCAGCATCACCGGTACGTCCCACCAGCCGCGCGGGACTTGGGAGAGCACCGCCGCGGCGACCACGAGACCCGCCGCCGTGCCGAGCGCGCGCAGCACCGCGCGGGAGAAGACCGAGCCGAAGTCCGGCTTCATGACAAAGGTGACGGTGAGCGCCACCCAGTACGAGCGCTCCACCGTCACCAGCGAGGCAAACGCCTGCGCGAGGCCGATGCAGAGCGCGAGCCGCAGGCCGTAGCGCCAGGACGGTTCGGAGAACAGCACGCTGCGGGTCGTGCGCCGGAAGCGGATCCGCAGAGCGGCCGGGCGGCCGAGCCGGTCGTCGACGTTGTACGGGTCGGGGTCCGCCTTGTGCACGACCGCCGCGGCATGCCGCAGCGCGCTCTCGACGGCGCGGTCCGCGGGGCCTTCCGGCTCCGGCAGCACCAGCCGGGGCGCTGCACCGCGCCGCTGTTCGGCGACGTCGTCGGCCAAGTCCCGTACCGCCGCGGCGATTTCGGGCCGCCGCGAGGCCCGCCCGTGCAGATGCGCGGCGGCGGCCGCCTCGACCAGCGGAATGAGCACATTGAGCTGCGAGAGCTGCCGCACGAGCGGGCTGCGCCGCCCGTGGTCGCCCGCCCGCCGCGCGAGGATCAGGTCGTACGAGGTGTTCAGCGACTCCGTGACCGCCTGGCGCTTGTCCTCGTACTCCGCTGTGCCGGCGGCCGCCAGCACGTCCGCGACGCTGCGATAGGTCGCGGCCACCGCGGCCCGCTCCGGCTCGCGTCCGCGCAACGGCCAGGCCAGCAGCGTCAGTACGAGCACAAAAAGCCCGCCGAGCCCGAGCAGCAGCGGCGCCTTCCACCACGGCTGCGGCATCGGCAGTCCCGCGCCGACGACCGCGTTGAGCAGGAGCAGCAGTCCGGAGACGGAGGCGACCGCGCCGATCGACGAGATCATTCCGGAAACCAGCGCGACCAGCGTCAGCACGCCGACCGCGAGCCAGCCCTCGCCGTACACCAGCGTGCCGAGCGTGACGCCGACCGCGCCGAAGAGCTGCGGCACCGCGATGTTGAAGATCCGCATCCGGTACGCGTCGGCGGTGTCGCCGATGACCCCGGCCAGCGCGCCCATCGACGCCAGCGCGCCGTACACCGGCTGTCCGACGGCGAGCCCGACCGCGAGCGGCGCGGAGAGCGCGACCCCGGCCCGGCAGACCGCGGCCCACGGCACCGGCGCCTGCTGCGGCCGCAGGCCCTTGAGCAGCCACTCGGGTGGGGACAGCCGTCCCGCTCGGGTCTCCATGGTCAAGACATGCCTTATTCAGGCGTGCGGGAGCAAGTCCCGTATTGACAGGTGGGCGTCAGAGCGCGAAGACCGTCTTGCCGCGCGCGCCGCCGGCACGGGACGTTGCCAGCGCCTCCGGGGCCTTCTCCAGCGGGAGTTCGGCGTCCACCGGCACCAGGAGCTCACCGTCCGCGGCCGCCGCTGCCAGGGTGTCGAGCAGGGCGGCCGACGGATGCTGCTGGAAGTCGACGCCCTCGACACCTTGCGGGAGCCGTGCCGCACCGGCCACGGAACGCGTGGTCAGGGCCCGGCCGCCGGGACGGACGTGCGCGGCGTACGCCGTGAAGGCGTCCGGATCGGCGGAGACCAGGTCGATCAGCGCGTCAATGCCGGCCGGGCAGCCGGCCCGTACCGCCGAACCGGCGTCCTGCGCCGTGACGTCGATCGTCGCGGCCGCTCCGAGCGCGGCCATCCGCTGCTCCTCGTCGCCGCGCACCGCCGCCAGGACCCTGACCCCGCGGGCCGCCGCCAGTTGGGTCAGCAGGCTGCCGACGCCGCCCGCCGCGCCGATGACCAGCAGCGACTGTCCGGCGGTCACTCCGGCAGCGGCCAGGATCTGTGCGGCGGTCATCCCGGCCGTCGGCAGCAGGGACGCGGTCTTCAGCGACAGCCCGTCCGGTACGTAGGTGATCGCCCCGTCCTGCGGCATCGTGACGTACTCGGCGTATGTGCCGGTGCCCACCGGCGGCCGGCCCGCCTGGCCGAAGACCGCGTCGCCGACCCGGAAGCGGTTGTCGCCGGGCCCGACCACATCGACGCGGCCCGCGAAGTCGCCGCCCAGGACCAGCGGAAAGACATGCGGGGCCACGCCCTCCAGGGCTCCGTCGGCGACCCGCCAGTCGAACGGGTTGAGCGCCGCGTACTCGACCTTCACCAGGACCTCGCCCTCGGCGGGGTCCGGCTTGGGGACCTGGATCAGTTCGGGCTCGGCCTTGAACGCCTTGACCGCGACAGCGCGCATCCGGAACGCCTCCTGACTGACGGCCCCCCAGGGCCCTGTCCGGCCTGATCGGCCGGACAGGACCAGGTGTCACGGACCTACTTTCACCCGGCGCGGCGGTCAGCGCACGTCGTCGTGGAGTTCGAGCCGGACCAGCAGCGCACGGTGGTCGGTGTCCGCCAGCTGGAGAAAGCGGGCCCTGCGCACCGAGAAGTCCTCGCTGACCAGCACATGGTCGATCTGCGCGCCGAGCGGCCTGCGCACCTCGGCCGGCCAGGACGGCGTACGGGACGCGCCCACGAGAGTGGCGCTGTCGCGCAGATCGCCGGCGTCGAGCACCCGGCGGAAGGCGGCATGGTCCTGCGTGGCGTTGAAGTCGCCGGCGAGGATCGTCGGGGAACCCTTCACCCCGGCGGCGTACACCCGTACCCGCCCGAGCTCCCGGTTCCAGTCGGCGATGCCGGCCGGGACGGGCGGCAGCGGATGGGCGAGCTGGAGATTCACCTGCCGTCCCGCGACGACGGCGACGGCGCCCGGCATCGCGAGCCTGCTCTCGATGCCGGCGGCGGTGCGCAGCGGATGTTTGCTGAGGATCGCCGAGCCGGAGGCCCAGTCGCCCTCGACGACCTTGCGGTACGGGTAGTCGGCGGCGGAGACCTTCGCCGCGAGCGCTTTCGAGCAGCTGCTCGCGCACTCCTGGACGAAGACGATGTCGGGGCGCTCGCTCCGGAGGGTCGCCAGCAGGCCCTCGGTGGCGTTGCCGAACTCGACGTTCGAGGTGAGCACCTTCAGACGGCCGACGACCGGCCCGGGCGGATCGTCGGTGAGACCGGTGTCGTACGGCCTGACGAACCAGCCGGTGACCGCGAGCACCGCGACCGCCCAGACCATGCCGGTGCGCCAGCGCGCCAGCAGCGCGAGCAGCAGCGCGAAGCCGGCTGGGGCCAGCAGCCACGGCAGAAAGGCGAGCAGCTGCGGCACGGGCGTGACGAAGTCGGTGTCCGCCGCGCGGCAGACCGCGACCACGGTGGGCGCGAGCAGCAGCAGACCCGCGAGCCAGGCGGCGGCACGGCGGCCGCCGGAGGCGCGGTACGGGAGGTCGGGCCCGGCGGCCGGGGCCGCCTGGATGGTGCTGTCCAAACCGGCCTCCGGGAGCGGGTGCACGTACGGGGTGGGTCACTCCCCTGTGAGGACGTCAGTTCCGCCGGACTTGTTGCGGCACGTCACCGGCAATCTTGCGTGCCGGGGCGTACGGCCGCAGCGCGGCGATCAGCAGGTCCAGTCCGAAGGCGAACTCGGCGTCGTGGTCGATCACCGCCAGGAGCGGGGCGAGCTTGGCCACGGCCGGGAGTCCGGACTCCGCGAGATCCGCCGTCCGCTCCCGCAGCTCCGCGTCGTCGTACTCCGGGGAGCAGGGCGAATGGAACTGCCGCAGCAGAGAGCCGATCTGGAAGGCGATGAGCAGCCGCAGCGCGTGCACGGCGGCGGCCTCCTCGAAGCCGTGCTCCAGCAGGACGGCGAGGGAGCAGTCGATGATCACCAGCGCGCTCGGCGAGGAGAGGTGGTGGACCAGCACCAGCTCGCAGGCGCGCGGGTGGCGCAGCGACGCCTGCCGGAAGGCGTACGAGAGGGAGCGGATGCCGTCCTCCCAGTCGCCGTCGGGCTTGCGGGTCATGGACAGCTGGATGTCCGTGGTGATGAACTCCGTGATCCCGTCGAGCACATCGTCCTTGCCGCCCACGTGGTTGTAGAGCGACATCGCCTGGACGCCGAGGGTGGCGGCGATCCGGCGCATGGAGAGCGCGGTCACGCCCTCGTCGTCGACGATGCGGAGCGCTGCGGCAACGATCCGCTCACGGGACAACGGCTCACGGGCCGTCGCCTGTTTCGTCAACGACTCGGCCCGCGTGGGTTGTTGACCTGACTCGGCAGACATCCGACCGCTCCCCGGTTTCGCCCAACCACTTGACGGCTTACAGCGTAAGTGCTTCTCTCGGGCCGGTACTTACGGTGTAAGTACGGCACAGGCCTGGAGGGCCAGTTCACATGAGCAAGGCAGTGCGTGAGGCGTTGTTCCCCGACCATCTCGAGCATACGGAGCGGACACCGCGCGAGTCAGCCCTCCTCTGCGCGAGACCGTCGCCCCCTGCCGGACCCGCCCCCGCACTTCCACTCCCTCTCAAGCCGTAGCCGGAGGAACGCATGTCCTGGCCCACGGTCCACCACCTCGACTGCGCCCCGATGCACCCCGTCGGCGGCTCCCCGCTGGTCGCTCACTGCCTGCTGGTCGTGACGGGCAGCGGCCTCCTCCTCGTCGACACCGGCCTCGGCGCCGCGGACATCGCGGACCCGCGCCGGCTCGGCCCGCTGTTCCGCCGCACCATGCGCCCGACGCTGGACCTGTCGCACACGGCGGTCCATCAGATCCGGGCGCTCGGCTACGACCCGTACGACGTGCAGGACATCGTCCTGACCCACCTCGATCTGGACCACGCGGGCGGCCTCGCGGACTTTCCCTGGGCGCGGGTCCATGTGATGACCGACGAGTACCGCGCGGCGATGCGGCGCGACGGCCGCCTCGACGCGAGCCGCTACGTCACGGCCCAATGGGCGCACGGCCCGCAGTGGATGATCCACGACACGGCGGACTCCGACTGGCACGGCTTCGCGGCCAGCCGGGTCCTGCGTGCCCCGGACGTCCTGATGGTCCCGCTCCCGGGCCACAGCCGCGGCCACTGCGCGGTCGCGGTCCAGCAGCCGGACCGCTGGCTGCTCCACGCGGGAGACGCGTACTTCTTCCACGGCGAAATGGACCTCCGCCGCCCGCGCTGCCCGCGCCCGGTGGCCCTGCACCAGCGCCTGGTCGCGGACCACCACGGGCAGCGGATGACGCAGCTGGAACGGTTGCGGGAGCTTCGGCGGATCGACCCGAGAGTGATCCGGATCTTCTCCTCGCACGACGCGTACGAGTTCAGCCAACTCACCGCACAAACGGTCGGTCCGCTGCGCTGACGCACGCAGCAGGACCACCCCTACGGCTTCGGCAGTCCGCCCTGGAGCCGTTCCATCTCCCGCCTGTCCCGCTTCGTCGGACGCCCCGCGCCCCGTTCCCTGATCGCCACCGGGGCCGTGAACTCCTTCGGCGGAGGCGGCGGGCTGTTGTCCACGTAGCACTGGACCGCGACCGGGGCGCCGACGCGCTTCTTCACGATCTGGGAGACGACCACCAGGCGCTCGCGGCCCGCGTGGAACAGCCGGACCTGGTCGCCCGTGCGCAGCGCGTGGGCCGGTTTGACGCGGTCGCCGTTGACGCGGACATGGCCCGCGCGGCAGGCCGACGAAGCCTGGGAGCGGGTCTTCGTCAGGCGTACCGACCAGATCCAGGCGTCGACCCGTACCGTCCCTGCAGCATCCATGTCCCCGACTCTACGACTCCCGCGCCGCCCGCACCGGCAGGATTTTCAGAGCCCGCCATGCCGGGATCAGCGTCGCCGACAGCGCCAGTGCCAGTGCCGTGCCCACCACCGTGCCGTAGATCCACAGCGGGCCCGTCGGCAGCAGGCGGTCCGCCGCCGCGTGGGCGAACGGGACCAGGGTCGTCGCCGCGGCCGCCGTGCCCAGCAGGACGCCGATGGCCGCCACCAGCAGGCCCTCGACCGTCAGCATCCGCATGACCTGCGCCTTCGTCGCGCCGGTCAGCCGCTGGAGGCCGAACTCCCGGCGGCGTGCGCCCGTCGCCATGGCCAGGCTGTTGACCACCGAGATCGCGGTGTACGCGACGATCATGCCGACCAGCAGATAGTTGATCCACGCCTGCGTCTCGGTGTCCTCGGAGTGCGCGGCGATCAGCGCGTCGCGGTCCGACACCGCCAAGCCGGGAGTACGGGCCGTCAGTTGGCCCAGCGCGTCCTCGACATCGGCGCCGGGCTTCGCCACCACCAGGACCTGTTGCGGCAGGCCCTCCGTCGTGTGCGGCGCCAGCAGTTCCGCCGGGAGCAGTGCCGCCTCGGAGCCCGCCTTCGGACGGTACGTCGCAACCACCTTCACCCGCGCCGTACTCCCGTCCCCGAGCCGCAGCGTCAGCGTCTCGTCCACCTCGTGGCCCGACTCTTCCGGCAGCGCGATCGTGTCGCCGCGCAGGTCCCCGAGGCTGCCCGCGGTCACCGTCGCCGTGCCGGCCGCGCCCGCCGCGCTCACGCCCTGCAGCGCGATGCCGTCCTCACCGGTCTCCGCGCCCCGTCCGTCGGGCCGCTCGATGAACCCTGTGCTGGTCACGTACGCACTGGCCGCCGCGACGCCGGGCAGCTCACGGACCCGGTCGGCCAGGTCCGGCGCCACCGTGCCGGATGCGGAGGTGACGACCGCGTCCGCGCGCAGATTCTCCGAGAAGGCCCGTTCCACGACGTCGGCCTGCGTCGTCTGGAGGTACAGATTGGCCGTGGCGACGCCGACCGCGAGCATCACCGGCGTGACGGCCGCGGCGACCTGGACGATGCGGGCCCGGGAGTTGAGCATCGCCAGCTGACCGGTGGTGCCGGTCAGCGCGCCGACCGGCCAGTGCAGCAGCGCCGCGCAGACCCTCGTCAGCCACGGGGCGATCAGCGCGAGACCGATCGCCGCGCAGATGACCGTCGGGCCGGCGGTGCTCGCCGCGATCGGTCCGTCCATCACCGTCCAGGTGACGATGGCGAGCGCGGCCGCGCCGCCGAGGAAGACAATGGCGAACAGCAGCCGGATCACGGAGAACCAGCGCTGTTGCAGGGCCGCGTCGGCGAGCGCCTCGGTGGGCCTGGTCCGTACCGCGCGCCGGGTCCCGATGAGGCCCGCGCCGACGGCGGTCGCCAGCACCGCGCCGCCCGCCGCGGCCAGCGGGATCCAGCCCTGGCTGAACTGCACGGCGTCCGTTGTCACACCGCTCCGCGCGAGCTGCTCGAACAGCGCGGCGCCGAGCCGGCGGCCGGGCAGCCAGGCGAGCAGCGCGGCCGCGACGGCGATGACAAGCGTCTCGGCGACCAGCATCCGGCGCAGCTGGCGCGGGGTCGCGCCGATCGCGCGCATGAGGGCGAGTTCGCGGCGGCGCTGGGCCGCGGAGAGTGCCATGGTGCCGGCGGTGACAAAGAGCGCGACCATGACGGCCATGCCGCCGAAGACGGCGGAGAGCGAGATCAGGTCCTCGCGCCGCTCCAGGGCGGCGGGGTACTCGGCGAAGCCGCGGTCGTCGCCGGAGAGAATCTTGACGGGTGCGCCGGCGAGCACGTCATCCACAGCTGCCCGGACCTGGTCGAGGTCCGCACCGGGCCGCGCCACGACCGCCAGTGCGTCGAAGCTGCCCGCGCCCGAAAGCCGCTGAGCCACCTCGTCGGAGAAGAACACCGTCTCCCGCGCCACCGTCGCGGCCCGTGCCACACCGCTCACCTCGTACGCCGCCGTCTCCCCGTGCGCCGCGACCCGTACCGAATCCCCCACTCCCGCACCGGACTTCGCCGCCGTCGCCGCGTCCAGCACCACTTGGCGGGCGCCGTTCGGCGCGGACCCGGACTCCAGCCGGTACGGCGCGAGCGACGCCGAGCCCCACCCGTGCCCCTGCACTCCCACAGAACCATTCAGCACCGTCGCCGCGAACGTCACATCGCCGACCACCTGCCGCACTCCCGCGGCACCCCGCACCTTCTGGGCCAGCGCGGCGTCCACCGGCACGCTCTCCGCGAGCACCGCCTGCTCGCTCTCCTCCGGATCCCCGGGATGCAGCTCGTACGAACGGTCGCCGGTCACCACCAGCGAAGCCCTGGCAAGCCGCTCCGGCGGCACGTTGTTGCGGATGCCGGTCTCCAGCAGCCCTCCGCAGGCCAGCACGATCGCCGTGCCGCAGAAGAGCGCGACGAAGGTGGCCAGGAAGCCGCCTTTCCGGAACCGCAGGGTACGTAGCGCCAGCCGCATCATGTCCATGGTCATGACGCTACGGAGAGCGAGAACCGGGGCCCATGGCGTCACCCAGTCTCTTAAGGGTGGGGGAAGCCCCACCCCGCTCACCACCGCGCACGCATCCGACTACGATGCGCTCGTTCTCCCCTTTACGGAGCCCAGCACTCCGGCCCGGGACGTTCATTTCTGACGCATCGACAGATGTCGTGCGGCACAAGCGCGTTCGGAGAGTGCCATGCGCAACAACTCCGTCAGAGGACTGCAGCCCAACGTTCTCGGGACCTTCGACACGATCGTGATGGCCATCGCCGGCAGCGCCCCCGCCTACTCAATCGCCGCGACCACCGCCGTACTTGTCGCGACCGTCGGCCTCGCTGGACCGGCCGCACTGCTCTACTGCGCGATCCCGATGCTCGGCATCGTGCTGGCCTTCGGCCGCCTCGGCCGGATCGACATCAACGCGGGCGCGGGCTACTCCTGGGTGGGCCGCACGCTCCACCCGTTTCTCGGGTTTCTCTCCGGCTGGGCGCTGGTCGTCTCCACGACGCTGTTCATGGTGGCCGGTTCGCTGCCCGCCGGCGCGATGACGCTCGCGCTCTTCGACCCGGCACTCGGCGAGAACACCGCGCTCGCGACGCTCGTCGGCGCGGCCTGGTTCCTGGCCATGCTGCTGGTGGTGCTGGGCGGTGCCCGGCTCACCGTGCGCGCACAGCTGCTGATGACCGGTGTCGAGCTGACGATCCTGCTGTTCTTCATCGTCGCCGCGCTGCTGCACAACGGCGCCGCGGCCGCCTTCGACTGGTCGTGGCTCGGCTTCTCGCACTTCGACGGACCGGCCGGATTCGCCTCCGGCGCGCTGATCGCCGCCTTCTACTACTGGGGCTGGGACGTCACCAGCAATCTCAGCGAGGAGACCCGGGACAGCCGCCGCACCGCCGGACTCGCCGCCCTCGTCGGCGTCGGCGTCGTCTTCCTGCTCTTCGAGGCCTTCACGATCGCGGTGAACGTGATCCTGACCGCCGAGGACATCAAGGCGGGCGGGGCCAATGTGCTGTCCCTGCTCGGCGATGCGATCTGGCCCGGTGTCGGCGGAAAGCTGCTGGTCGTGGCGGTGCTGCTGTCCACGGTCGCGACGCTGGAGACGACGCTGATCCAGGTGACGCGCTCGCTGTTCGCGATGGGCAGGGACCGTACGATGCCGGCCGCGCTCGGCACGGTCCACCGGCGCTGGAACACGCCGTGGGTGGCGGTCGCCGTCGTCGGCGCGGTCGCGCTCGCGATGTTCGTGGCGTCCACCGCGCTCGGCTCGGTCGGCGCCGTGCTGGAGGCCGCCGTCGCCGCGATCGGACTCCAGATCGCCTTCTACTACGGGCTCGCCGGCATCGCCGCCGTCGTCGCCTACCGCAAGACGCTGCTGCGCTCCGTACGGGACTTCGTCCTCGGCGGCGCCTGGCCGCTGCTCGGCGCGCTGTTCATGCTCTGGGTCCTCGTCGAGGCGCTGGGCGAGCTGAGCAATGCCTCGCTCGCTATCGGCATCGGCGGGCTCGCGGCCGGAGTCTGGCCGATGATCCGGTACTGGCGGCAGGGAAGTTCGTACTACCGCCCGGCGCGACTGGACGCGTCGTCGGCCATCGCGCCGTGCGAGGACGGCGACAGCGACTCGCGCCGTCCCGACTATGCCAACTCCTCGCTGGCCACGGACTTCTGAGCGACTCAGATGGCCGCAAGACGCCGCTTCACCCCGGACTTCGACCCCGCTTTCGGGGACCGCCCGCTCGCCGAGGCCCTGCACGACATCGTCATCGGCCGCTGGCAGGGCGTACGGGATCTGCTGCGCGACACCGGCGACGACTGGCCGCTGCGCACCCACCGGCTGCGGCTGCTCTCGCACGCGGCGGTGGGAACGTCGGCCGTGGATACCTGGCGCGCGGCCGAGCCGGCGAGCGGGGACGCGGCGGTGCTGCGGGCGGCGACGGAGGTCGTACGCGTCTTCCACCAGGCGATCGAGATGGGCCGCAAGACGGCGATCGACCGTGCGCGGCTGGACACGACGGTGCGGATCTGTCTGACCGCCGCCGACGCGAAGCCGGCCGATCCGATGCCGTGGGTGTCGCTGCTGACGGTGGCGCGGCTGTACGAGACGGGTGTGCCGCGGCGCGAACTGCGGCGCTGGTGGGACGAGTTGCGCCGGCGCGACCCGTACAACATCGAGGGCCATGTGCAGCTGCTGCGCTACTGGTCGGCGCGCTGGCACGGCACGCACGGCGCGATGTACGACTTCGCACGGGACGCGG
This sequence comes from Streptomyces sp. NPDC020681, assembly GCF_044334895.1. Classification (NCBI taxonomy): domain Bacteria; kingdom Bacillati; phylum Actinomycetota; class Actinomycetes; order Kitasatosporales; family Streptomycetaceae; genus Streptomyces; species Streptomyces sp. NPDC020681. Next base: position 375,812 of record NZ_JBIRTX010000002.1, read on the forward strand.
TGGGCGCGGCGCCGCCCGGCTCGCCGCTGCCGGTGCTGGTGCAGATCGCCCGGGTCGAGGAGTACCGGTACGCCACCGAAACGGCCAAGGGCCGGCCCCCGGTGCGGGACTTCGGACGGCACTGGCACCACGAGCTGGCGGTGGCGGAGGTACGGCGCACCTGGGACCGCTGGATCGGCGGCCGCACGCCGGGGCCCGCCGCCCCCGAAGAGGTCGGCGAGCTCAACTATCTGGCGCATGCGGCCTGTTACGCGGGCATGGGCCAGGAGGCCCGGTATCTGTTCGTGCAGCTCGGGCCGCGGGCGGCGCGGGTGCCGTGGCAGTACACGGGCGACCCGGAAGAGCAGTTCATGAGGTGGCGCACACAGGTGCGCGCCACCTCATAGGCACCGGCTCACTCCGGAGTGATGCCTGAGACCTGCTTACACGCCGATGTCGCGGCCGTCCTTGCGCCAGACGGAGACGACCGACGGGCGGACGAGCTTGCCCGGTCCGTCCGGCCAGATGCTCTTCGGCTGCTCGACGGACGCGCCGTCGAGCTCGCCCGGGTGCTGGACCGCGACCAGGACCCGGCGGTCCTGGATGATCGGGCCACAGGTCTCCGCGCCGGCCGGGACGGTGAGGAACTGCTTGAGCTCACCGCGCCGCTCACCCTGCGTCGCCACGCCGAACAGGCCGTCGTGGGAGCCGAGCTGGGCACCGTCCGTGGAGATCCACAGGTTGCCGTGGTCGTCGAAGGCCACATTGTCCGGGCAGGAGATCGGGCTGACCTTCTCCTTCGGGTAGCCCGCGAAGTACGTGGCCGGGTCGTTCGGGTCACCGGCGACCAGGAAGAGCCGCCAGGCGAAGCCGTCGCTCGTCGGGTCGTCCCAGTTCTCGGCGAGCTCCAGGATCTGGCCGTGCTTGTTCAGGTTGCGCGGGTTGGCCTCGTCAGCACCGGGCTTGCCGGTCTTGCCGCGGTCGGTGTTGTTGGTCAGCGCGATGTACACGCGGCCGGTGCGCGGGCTCGGCTCGACGTCCTCGGGACGGTCCATCTTGGTGGCGCCCACCTTGTCGCCGGCGAGGCGGGTGAAGACGTACACCTCCTCGGCCGTCATGCCGGGCACGTGCGAGACATCGCCGGTGGCGAGCGGGATCCAGACGCCGCTGCCGTCGAACTCGCCGTCGTTCGGGAGCTTGCCGGTGCCGTCGATCTCGGCGGCCGGGCTGTCGCCGGTCAGCTTGGCGACATACAGCGTGCCCTCGTCGAGCAGCGTGAGGTTGTGCTCGCGCGCGCTGCGGCTCGAGCCCTTCTTCATCTTCTTGCTCGACACGAACTTGTAGAAGTAGTCGAAGCGCTCGTCGTCGCCCATGTAGACCACCGGACGGCCGTCGGCGGTCAGCCGCGGCTGGGCGGCCTCGTGCTTGAAGCGGCCGAGCGCGGTGCGCTTGCGCGGGGTCGAGTCCGGGTCGTACGGGTCGAGCTCGACGACCCAGCCGTGGCGGTGGACCTCGTTGGGCTCCTGCGCCACGTCGAAGCGCTTGTCGAACCGCTCCCACTTGCGCTCGGTGGCGGCGGTGCCGATGCCGTAGCGCTTGTCGGTCGCACTCGAGCCGTTGGCGAAGTACTGGTTGAAGTTCTCCTCGCCGTGCAGCGTGGTGCCCCACGGGGTGGTGCCGCCGGCGCAGTTGTTGAGCGTGCCGAGGACCTTGGTGCCGGTCGGGTCGACGGAGGTCTTCAGCAGCGCCGACCCTGCGGCCGGGCCGGTGACCTTGAACTCGGAGGTCGCGGTCAGACGCCGGTTGAGGTAGTGGCGGGTGACCGGCGTGAGCTTGCCGGAGCTGCGCTCACCCTGCACGACGACGACGGAGAGGCCGTGCGCGGCCCAGGCGATCTCGACCTGCTCGCGGGTCGGGTTGGCCGCGTCGTAGCCCCTGAACATCAGGACTTCGTCCGTGTACTCGTGGTTGGCCACGAGGATCTGCCGGTTGTGCTCGTCGAGCGGGAGCAGCGACAGGAAGTCGTTGTTGTAGCCGAACTGGCCGGCCTGCGCCTTGGCGGTCTGGTTGTCGGCGTCGAAGGCCGGGGCGCCGCGGAGGATCGGCTCGCCCCAGCGGATGACGACGTTCTGGGCGTATCCGTCGGGGACGGTGACCTTGTCGTCCTTGTTGGGCGCGACGGGCGCGAAGCGGAGTCCGCGGGCGCCGTCGGTCTTGCCGCCGTGGCCGAAGGTGTCGGCCGGTGTGGCGGAGGCCTGGGTTCCGTCCAGGCCGACGACGGCGGTGGTGCCGGCGGCAGCGGCGACGGTCACGACGGCGGCGGCGCGCACCATCGAACGGCGGGAGAGCGTGCTGGCTATGACGTCGCCGACGTACTCGTTGTCGCTGGTGTTCGGCACCTCGTGGAAGCAGGCGTCGCCACAGCGGTATCTACAGGTAAGGGCGGAACGTCCGCCTGCATGCGGTTTTGTGCTCAACAACGGCAGGAGCTTGCGCACTTGGTCCTCCTCCGGCGCACCCCGCGCCGACATCGTGTCGGAATATCTCCGGCCGTGACGTTAGGGGTGTATGTGTGCAGGGTGGCGGACACAAGGTGAACGCCGGATGAATCCACGGGAGTTTGGTTTGAGCAGGGTGACTGGTGGCGCGCGGTGCCCGCCCCTGCCGGGGACGGCCGCGGGCGGCCGCTAACCTTACGTGTCCGCCCTGGCCAGGACACCCCTTGGACGCCCGGCCCAGGTGCGGACATACACGGCACTCAACTCATGCGAAAGGCCTCGCACATGGGCATTCGGAGCTTGCTGCGCAAGGTGTTCGGTCGCGACCGCTCGGAGCCGAACGCCACGGCGACGGCCCCGTCGGCCTCAGCCTCCGTCCCGCCCCAGCCGTCCCACCCGGACCAGTCCCCCGAGGACAGGGCGGCGGACCTGGTGTCGGCGGCATTCGACAACCCGACCCCGTCCCGGGGCTCGTCCACCGGCTCGGTCCCGCCGCAGACCCGTACGGAACGGGAGCCGGAGGGTGAGCCTGCGGAGGCTGCCGCGACGGCTGCCGCCTCGGACGAGGCCCCGGCTGCCGCCGACGTTTCGGCGGAGCCGGAAGCCGCGGCCGTCGAGGCCGAGCCCGCCGCCGACGCGCGGGCTGAGGCTGCCGCCTCGGACGTCGAGATCCCGGCCGCGGCCGAGCCGGAGGCCGACGTCGCCCCGGCAGAGCCGGAGGCCGTGCCCGCCGAGGCACAGCCCGCCGCAGACACGGTGCCCGAGGCCGAGGCCTCGGATGCCGAGCCGGTCGCGGCGGCCGAACCGGTGACCGCGGAGGTCGTCCCGGCCGAGCCGGAGGCCGTCACCGTCGAGGCGCAGCCCGCCGAACCGGAGACCGCAGAGGTCGCTCCGGCGGAGCCCGAGCCCGTCACGGAGAACCAACCCGTGACCGCCGAGGTCGCTCCTGTCGAGCCGGAGGCCGAGCCCGCCGAGGCGCAGCCCGCCGCAGACGCGGGGTCTGAGGCCGAGACTGAGGCCCAGCCCGCCGAGCCGGTAGCGGCGGCCGAACCCGTGACCGCAGAGGTCGTCCCGGCCGAGCCGGAGGCCGTCACCGTCGAGGCCCCGGACACCGAGCCGGTCGCGGAAACCGAACCCGCCGAGCCCGAGCCCGTCGCGGCGGCCGCGCAGAGTGACGTGCCCCTCGATGTCACCGACGTCACCGCGCTCGCACGCGTCCAGGCGCAGGCGCCCGGGCTCACCGGGGCGTACGCCGCCGCCGGGGACGCTCTCGAGCGCGCCGGGCTCACCGGCACCCGCGCCCGGGTGTATCTCGTGCTCGACCGGTCCGGGTCCATGCGGCCGTACTACAAGGACGGCAGCGCACAGTCCCTCGGCGAGCAGGCTCTCGCTCTCGCCGCGCAGCTGGATCAGGACGCCGCCCTCAGCGTCGTGTTCTTCTCGACCGAGGTCGACGGCACCGGCGAGCTCAACCTCGACGCGTACGAGAACCGCATCGACGAGCTGCACGACTCCCTCGGGCGGATGGGGCGTACCAACTACCACCTCGCCGTCGAGGAGGTGCTGGCCCTGCACGCCAAGGCCGACCCCGCGAGCGCCGCGTTCGTGATCTTCCAGACCGACGGGGCTCCCGAGTCCAAGACCGCCGCCACCGCCGCGCTGGCCGCGGCCGCGGACAAGCCCGTGTACTGGCAGTTCGTCGCCTTCGGGGAGCACGACGCGAAGGCCTTCGACTACCTCCGCAAGCTCAGCGCCACCAACGCCGGGTTCTTCCACGCGGGCCCCGTGCCCCGTGAGCTCCCCGACGCGGAGCTGTACGACGGGCTCCTCAGGACCTGGAAGCCGTAGGCGGTTTCGCCGTAGGCAGTGTCACGGTGACGGTCAGGCCGCCCTCCGGGCCCGGCTCGGCCGTCACCGTGCCGCCGTGTGCCTCGGCGATCGAGCGGACGATCGACAGGCCGAGGCCCGCACCCGGGCCCATCCGGTCGCGGCCCTCGCCCCGCCGGAACGGCTCGAACAGGCCCGGAATGTCGGAAGCGTCCACCACCGGCCCGGCGTTGGCGACCACCAGCACACCGCCCGCCACCGACACGGACACCGTCCCGCCCGGCACGTTGTACGTCACCGCGTTCGCCAGCAGATTCCCCACCAGCTGAGTCAGCAGCATCGGGTTCCCGCGCACCAGGCCGCTCGACGAGACCGTCGCCTTCACCTCGTGCCGCGCCGCCTCGTCGGACACGATGTCGCCCAGGTCGACGTCCTCCCGCTCCGACAGGCCCCGCTCGCTGCGCGCCAGCACCAACAGCCCCTCGATCAGGCGCTCGCTACGGCGGTTGCTGTCCAGCAGCACCTGTTTCACATCGGACTCGTCCAGGCCCACCTGGATCGCCGTGCGCTGCGTGGCCAGCGGCGTACGCAGCTCGTGCGACGCGTTCGCGATGAACCGCCGCTGGCTGTCGAACGCCTTCTCCAGCCGCGCCAGCAGCGCGTCCAGCGTGTCCCCGAGCGCCTTCAGCTCGTCGTCGGGCCCGCGCACCGCGATCCGCCGGTCCAGGGTGTGCTCCGAGAGCCGCCGGGCCCTCGCCGTCATCTTGTGCACGGGACGGAGCACGCGTCCCGCCATCCACCACCCCACCACCACCGCGACGACGGCCGTCGTCAGCAGCGCGAACGCCGACCAGATCAGCATTTGCTGTCCCGCCGCGTCCCGGACGCTGTCGGTCAGCTGGACGACCGTGACCCCGCGTACGTCCGACACCGGCAGCGCGGGCTCGGTGCGCGCCCTGATCGCCGCGACCCGGCTCTCCGTTCCGGCGCGGGAGAGCAGGTTGACGACCCCGAGCAGCAGCCCGCCGAGGACCAGGAAGACTCCGCCGTAGACGAGCGCGATCCGCGTCCGGATCGTCGAACCCGGGCCTATGAGGCCGCGGCTCACAGCGCGTACCCCACGCCCTGCACCGTGCGGATCAGCCCCGGCTCCCCGAGCTTCGACCGCAGCTTGCTCATGCAGACCCGTACCGCGCCCGTGAACGGGTCCGCGTGCGCGTCCCAGGCCCGCTCCAGCAGTTCCTCCGCCGAGACCGTCGCACCGTCCGCCTCCAGCAGGATCTGCAGCACGGAGAACTCCTTCGGCGACAGGTCGAGATCCCGCCCGTCCCGCGTCGCCGTCCGCCGCACCGTGTCCAGCCGTACGCCGTGCCGCTCCAGCAGCGGTGGCACCGGCCGTGCGCTGCGCCGGCGCAGCGCACGCACCCGGGAGACCAGCTCCGGGAACTCGAAGGGCTTGCCCAGGTAGTCGTCGGCGCCGAGGTCGAGGCCCTCCACCCGGTCCTCCATCGACGCCGCCGCGGTCAGCATCAGGATTCTGGTGCGGGATCCGGACGCGACGAGTTCGCGGGCGACCTCGTCGCCGTGCACCCGCGGCAGATCACGGTCGAGCACGACCACGTCGTAGTCGTGCAGTCCGAGGTAGGCGAGCGCCGCGTCCCCGCTGTAGACGGTGTCGACGGCGAATCCGGCCCGCCGCAGCCCGGTGGCGACCAGCTCGGCCAGGATTTCCTCGTCCTCGGCCACCAGTACCCGCATGCTGTCGTCCCCTTGCACCCGCCGAGCCGCCTCTCCCCCAAGGATGCGTCTTTCTACGGGACGGGATGTTTCGCGAACGTCTCCACGGCCGCGGTGCGGATTATCCGGGTGAGTGGACCTTCCGCGGGCCGATAGGATTTCGACCATGGCGGCCACTGGATCCGAGAAGCAGGGGGCGAAGGCGTACTACGTCTCGACCCCCATTTACTACGTCAACGACGCTCCTCACCTGGGCCACGCCTACACGACCGTCGCAGGCGACGTGCTCACCCGCTGGCACCGCCAGCGCGGCGAGAAGGTGTGGTACCTCACCGGCACGGACGAGCACGGTCAGAAGATCATGCGCACTGCCGAGGCGAACGGCGTCAGCCCGCAGGAGTGGTGCGACAAGCTCGTCGAGGAGGCCTGGAAGCCCCTCTGGGAGCACCTGAACATCGCGAACGACGACTTCATCCGCACGACGGAGAAGCGGCACACGGACCGTGTGCAGGAGTTTGTGCAGGACCTGTACGACAAGGGCGAGATCTACCAGGGCGGGTACGAAGGCCCGTACTGCGTGGGCTGCGAGGAGTACAAGATCCCCGCGGATCTGCTCGACGGCGAGGGTGAGTACGCCGGGCAGAAGCTCTGCCCGATCCACAAGAAGCCGGTGGAGATCCTCAAGGAGGAGAACTACTTCTTCAAGCTCAGCGAGTACGGCCCGAAGCTGCTGGAGTTCTACGAGGCCAACCCCGGCTTCATCCAGCCCGAGTCCGCCCGCAACGAGGTCGTGAACTTCGTCAAGCAGGGCCTTCAGGACCTGTCGATCTCGCGCTCGACGTTCGACTGGGGCATCAAGGTCCCGTGGGACCCGAAGCACATCATCTACGTGTGGATCGACGCGCTGCTGAACTACGCGACCGCGGTCGGCTACAACGAGAACCCGGCGAAGTTCGAGTCGACCTTCCCGGCCAATGTGCACCTGGTCGGCAAGGACATCCTGCGCTTCCACGCGATCATCTGGCCCGCGATGCTGCTGGCGAACGGCCTGCCGGTGCCCGGCAGGATCGCGGCGAACGGCTGGCTGATGGTCGGCGGCGAGAAGATGTCGAAGTCGAACCTGACGGGCATCAAGCCGCAGGACCTGACCTCGCACTTCGGCGTGGACGCGTACCGCTGGTACTTCCTGCGCGCCATCGCGTTCGGCCAGGACGGCTCGTTCTCCTGGGAGGACTTCACCGCCCGCTACACCAGCGAGCTGGCCAACGACTACGGCAACCTCGCCTCCCGCGTGGCGGCGATGGTCGGCAAGTACTTCGGCGGGGCGCTGCCGGAGGCGACGGCGTCCGGCGAGGCGGAGAAGGCGGTCCAGGAGGGCCTTGCCAAGGCGGTCGCGGAGGCCGACCGGAAGATCGGCGAGGAGCTGGACTTCCAGGGCGGCATCCTGGCGATCTTCGACTTCGTCAAGCAGGTCAACGGCTATCTGACCGAGCAGGAGCCGTGGAAGGTCGCCAAGGACGACTCCGCCGAGGGCCAGGCCCGTCTCGCGACGATCCTGTACACGGCGGCCGAGTCGCTGCGCGCGGTCGCGGTGCTGCTGAACGCGGTGATGCCGGTGACCTCGCAGGCGCTGTGGGACTCGCTCGGCGCGGAGGCCCAGCTGGGCGCGCTGGCGGACCAGCGGGTCCAGGACGCGGGCGAGTGGGGCCGGCTGCGGCCGGGCGCGACGGTGACCAAGGGCGCGGTGCTGTTCCCGCGCCTGGAGGAGAAGCCCGCGTAGTCAGGCGTACGTGAGAAGGGGCCCCGGACCGTGTCGTCCGGGGCCCCTTTCGCGCGTCAGCGGGCCAGCGCCGCCGCGTCGCCCATCGCCACCAGCGGGTGTTTCGCCGGGTCCAGCCACCGCAGCAGTTCCTTCATGCGGGCCCTCGGCAGCGCCACGCAGCCCTGCGTCGCACCACCGTGATCCACATGGATCCAGATGCCGCCGCCCTTGGACGCACCGAGCGGGCGGGTCCAGTCCAGCGGTGTCGTGCCGGGCTTGCGGTTGTAGTTGACCGCCACCACGAAGTCGAACGCCCCGGCCAGCGCCTGCCCGTCGAAGCCGGTGCCCCTCGCGCTGAAGGCGGGACCGCGGTCGTACGGCAGCTTCGTGCCCGGGTCCGGCAGCCGGCCGCCCGCATCGGTCAGGCCGAACACCCCGACCGGGGAGCGCAGGTCGCCCTGCCGGTGGTCGTCGGTCCAGCCGCGCAGCGCGTTGCGGGCGGGCCACGGGCCGGAGACGGGCTGCCAGCCGCGTACCGGGTCGCGCTCGTAGAGGACCGCGGTGGAGCGGTTGGAACGCGGGCTCTCGCCCGTCACCACGATCGCCTGCCGGGTCGCGTCGGGTATCTGCCCACGGGTCTTGGGTCCGAGGGCCGGTATCTCCTCGGCGCGCACCGGCACGACGGTCGGTGGTTCGGGCGCGGACCGGCCGATGCTGCCGCCTTCGGAGCCGTTGCTCACGGATCTCGGGGACGGCTCGGTCGCGCACCCGGTGAGCAGCAGTCCGGCGGCCAGCAGCGCGGCCGGAAGCACTCCCGTGCGGAAGGACATGCGCGGACCTTTCACCTCGGGTTGCCCGGTGTCGGGTCGGTCAATGACTGGCCGGTCGTCGCACGCTTGGGCGGCGGTGTCGAGGCTGCCGTCGGCGGGGCAGCGGCTCCGTCGTCGCCGAAACGGGCTCCCGCGAGCATCCGCCGCACGTCGTCCACCGTCTTCGCCGACGTGCCCACTCCGGCGCAGAGACTGACGGACACCACCCCCGAGTCCGGGTTCGGCAGAGCGCCGAGCAGCGTGCTGTACTCGCTGCCGCCGCGGATCGCCCGGCAGGCGGGCTGCACGGTCTGCCTGTACAGCACGGGCGGGACCTGCACCTTGGTGCGCAGTCCCGCACTGCTCTCCATGGCCAGCGTAAGCAGCACGTGGCCAGGCTGCAGGGCCTGGACCGGCAGGCACTCGCGCTGGTCGCTCGCCGGGCAGGGCCGGTCATGGGCCGTGAGCTGCTGCGTACCGGCGAAGCCGCGGGCCGGGGCCTTGTGCAGAAGGTCTTCGGGCTCGGCCAGGGCGTGCCAGTCGGCGGGCAGCCGCAGCGTGAGGTTCCCGAGGTCCGGGAAGCGTACGGCGGTGGTGCCGCCCGTGCTGAGGGACGGCGCGGGGCCGGCGGGCTGCACCGGCTCGGGGTCGCCGCGCAGCGCCTGCGGCATCAGCGTCCCCGCCAGCACCAGCGCCGTCACGGCGGCCGCGGCGGCGCCCGCGGTACGGCGCCGCAGGCGGCGACGGGCGATCCGTTCGCGTACCTGCTGGAGCCGTCCGTCGGGAGTGGGCAGCTTCGGCGTCCCACGCTCCAGCAGGATCCGCAGCTCCAGCTCCTCGAAGAGGTCCGGGTCACGGTCGCGCACAGCGGTCACCGCCTTCCGCCACGGTCTGCGGCAGCGCGGCCCGCAGCGTGCGCAGCGCCTTCGCGGACTGGCTCTTGACCGTGCCGGGCGCGCAGCCGAGCGTGGCGGCGGTGTCCTCGACGCTCAGGTCCTCGAAGTAGCGCAGCACCACCACCGCGCGCTGCCGCACCGGCAGCGCGCGTATCGCGGCGGCGAGCGACTGTTCCAGGTCGACGCTCTCGTAGGCGTCGGACGAGGCGGCCGCGTCCGGGAGTTCGCCGTGCGGCACCTCGCCGCGCCAGCGTCTGCGCCACCACGACGCATGCGTGTGCACCAGCGCCTTGCGGATGTAGGCCTCCGGATGGTCCCCGGAGATCCGGTGCCACTTGGGCCACACCTTCGCCAGTACGGTCTGGAGCAGGTCCTCCGCGAGATGCCCGTCGCCGGTCAGCAGCCAGGCCATCCGCAGCAGCCGCGGACCCCGGGCGGCGACAAACGCCTCGAAGTCCCCGTCGCCGCCCTCGGAGCCCATCGCCCAGTCCTCGCCTCTGTCTCTGTATTCCGTCTCCCACGCCATGGGAACGCGGCGGGACACGGGTCGGGTTGCCCGCGGCACGCAAGAAGGGCCCGGGAACCTTTCGGTTCCGGGCCCTGCTTGGGTGCGTGGCGTACGGCGCGGGTCAGCCGGTGCCGGTGTGCGTCTCGTCCGGGTCGACGCCGAGCGTCAGCGAGGCCTGAACTCCCCTGGCGATGCGCCCCTTCTGGTACCTCAGCGTGAGCAGACCGCCCTCGGCGCCGTTGTCCGGGTAGATGCTGTCCTCGTCGAGCGTCGTGCGCTCCGTGGTGCTCGTGGAGTACGGCGCGACCTTCGCGGAGTCCAGCACCGCGTTCTCGGCGAGGAAGAGCTGTCCGGTGTGGCAGGTGTGCCCGCCCTCGTAGCCGCTGTCGGTCAGCTTGCCGCCGACATGGACCTTGGTGTGGATATGGACGCAACGTCCCCGGTACCAGCCGGGGAAGACGGTCTTGAACTGCACATAGCCGCTCTTGTCGGTGAGTTGGGTGCCGCGCAGATACCGCTTGTCGTCGGTGGGCTCCTCGTGGCCGCCGCCTCCGCCGGTCCCGCCGGAGGGCGGCGTGCCGGTCGGTTCGCCGGTCGGCGTACCGGTCGGTGTGCCGCTGGGAGCGTCCGTCGGAGCTCCGCTCGGCGGCGTACCGCCACCGCCGCCGCCCGAACTGAGGTCCTCGTAGCCGGAGTAGATGCCCAGCGCGTCGCAGTGCCAGATGTCGACCGCCGCGCCCTTGAGCGGCTTGCAGGTGTCCGAGTCGATCACCTTCAGGCGGAGGGTCATCGGGATGCCCTCCCGGTCCTCCGTGATGTCCCTGCGGATCTTGTCGGCGTCGATGTAGTACGGCCCCTCGGTGGTCTCCGAGGTGAGCCGGTAACACACCTCACCCGTGGCGGTCGCGGTTCCGGAGGGCGTTGCGGACGCCTTCTTCGCCGACTCGCCGGCCGACGCCGTGGCGGCGACACCGGCCCCGACGCCGGCGGCGGCCAGCGCCGCCCCGCCCGCGACGATCAGCCGGCGCCGTGTCATGTCCCGTTTGTGGGCGGGTCCCTGGGTTTCGTCCATGACCGGGACGCTAGGGAGCCGCCCTGGCAGGGACATGGGAGCGGGCTGTCGGCTTCCTGTGCGAGTGCCCGGGTACGGCGAAGGGGCCCAGGACCTTCCCGGTCCTGGGCCCCTTCGCCGTATGCGCTACTCGCCCGGCTTCGCGACCGGCTTGCGGAGCGCGATGTTCAGCTCCTTGAGCCGCGCCTCTTCCAGCTCCGTCGGCGCGCCCATCATCAGGTCCTGCGCGTTGCCGTTCAGCGGGAAGGCGATCGTCTCGCGGATGTTCGGCTCGTCGGCCAGCAGCATCACGATGCGGTCGATGCCCGGCGCGATGCCGCCGTGCGGCGGGGCGCCGAACTGGAACGCGCGGAGCATGCCGGAGAACTCGTGCTCCACGGTCTCCTTCGAGTAACCCGCGATCTCGAACGCCTTGAACATGATCTCGGGCTCGTGGTTCCGGATCGCGCCGGATGACAGCTCGACGCCGTTGCAGACGATGTCGTACTGCCAGCCCAGGACATCCAGCGGGTCCTGGGTCTGCAGGGCCTCCAGGCCGCCCTGCGGCATCGAGAAGGGGTTGTGCGAGAAGTCGATCTTGCCGGTCTCCTCGTCCTTCTCGTACATCGGGAAGTCGACGATCCAGCAGAACCGGAACACGCCCTCCTCGAAGTGGCCCGCCCGCTTGGCCGCCTCGACACGGACCGCGCCCATGATCTTGGAGACCTCGTCGAAGTCCCCAGCGCCGAAGAAGACCGCGTGGCCGGGCGCGAGCGAGAGACGCTCGGTGAGGACCTTGACGTTCTCCTCGGTGAGGAACTTGGCGATCGGTCCGGTGAGCGAGCCGTCCTCGCCGACGCGCACCCACGCCAGGCCCTTCGCGCCGTGCTCGACCGCGTACTCGCCCAGGCCGTCGAAGAACTTGCGGCTCTGCGCGGCGACGTCCGGCACCGGGAGCGCGCGCACGTGCTTGCCGGCGAACGCCTTGAACTCCGAGCCCTCGAAGACATCGGTGATGTCCACCAGCTCCAGCTTCGCGCGCAGGTCCGGCTTGTCGTTGCCGTACTTGAGCATCGACTCGCGGAACGGGATGCGCGGGAACGGCGAGGTGACATGCCGTCCGTCGCCGAACTCCTCGAACAGCTCGGTCATCAGCTGCTCGATCGGCCGGAAGACGTCCTCCTGCTCGACAAAGCTCATCTCGACGTCGAGCTGGTAGAACTCGCCCGGCGAGCGGTCGGCGCGCGCGTCCTCGTCGCGGAAGCACGGCGCGATCTGGAAGTAGCGGTCGAAGCCGGAGATCATCAGCAGCTGCTTGAACTGCTGCGGGGCCTGCGGCAGCGCGTAGAACTTGCCGGGGTTCAGGCGCGAGGGGACCACGAAGTCACGCGCGCCCTCGGGAGAGGTCGCGGTCAGGATCGGCGTCGCCATCTCGTTGAAGCCGAGCGCGGTCATCTTGTGGCGGATGGCGGAGATGACGGCCGTGCGCAGCATGATGTTGCGGTGCATACGCTCGCGGCGCAGGTCGAGGAAGCGGTACTCGAGACGGCGCTCCTCACCCACCCCGTCGTCGGTGTTGATCTGGAACGGCAGCTGCTGCGCCGCGCCCAGCAGCTCGACCGCGGTGACCTCGACCTCGATCTCGCCGGTGGGCAGCTCGGGGTTGATGTTCTCGGCGCCGCGCGAGACGACCTGTCCGTCGACGCGGACGACCGACTCCTTGTTGACCTTGTCGAGGGCCTCGTAGGCGGCGGTGCCGGGGCGGGCGACGAGCTGCGTGATGCCGTAGTGGTCGCGCAGATCGATGAAGAGGATGCCGCCCAGGTCTCGGCGATTGTGCAGCCAGCCACTCAGCCGGACGTCGGTGGAGACGTCAGAGGCGCGGAGCTCGCCGCAGGTGTGGGACCTGTACCGATGCATCGTCGTTCATCCAGTCTTAGCGATTGGGGGTGGGCCGGGCCCGTCAAGGTTACCGCCCGGCTCCCGTACCACTCATTGACATATGCATGCCCCGACCGAGGGCGGCACCCCGGCAGGTCGTCGCGCGGAAGATCGGAATAAAGTGAGGCAATGCGCACGGAGGACGTCCTGGCCGCGATCGCGACCGGCCTGTGGCGGTGGGACAACACTTCCGGGACGGTCACCCTCGACGCTGAGGCCGCCCGGCTGCTCGAGCTGCCCGCCGAGGCCGGTGTCTATCCGGAGTCCGCCGTACGCTCCCGTTTCCACCCGGTCGACTGGAACGAGATCAACGGCGTCGTTAACCTCGCCATCGCCGAGGGCACGCTCGCCGAGTCCCGGCTGCGGATCGTCGACGGGGAGGGCCGAGTGCTGCGGACCGTACGCGGCCGGTCCAGGCCGATCCCGCGCGACGGCCGCTACGAACTGGTCGGCACGATCCAGGAGGTCGCCGAGCCGCCGGCCGGCAGCGCGGCCCGGACGCCCGTCACCGGCGACTGGCGGCGTTCCCGGGAGGCCTTTCTGCTGGACGCGGGCCGGGCGCTGGCCGAGGCCCGCTCCACCGCCGAGGTGCTGCGGGTGGCGGCCTCGCTGTCCATGCCGGGTTTCTCGCCGGACGGTCTGGCGGTGTTCGGGGTCGCGGGCGAGCGGCTGACGATCATCGGGCACCACGGGCACGGCGAGGGCGACGAGAACCCGTTCGCCACCATGTCGCTGGAAACGGACTATCCGGCGGCCGAGGTGGTGCGCACCGGCCGGGCCTCGTATCTGCCGACGCCGGAGGAGTACCGCCGCCGCTATCCCACCACCTGGCCGCTCGCGCAGCGCTTCGGCCGGCAGTCCTGGGCCTTTCTGCCGCTGATCGTCGCCGGGCGCACGATGGGCGCGTGGATGGCGGCCTTCAAGCATCCGGTCGCCTTCACGCCCGACGAGCGGTCCGTGCTGACGACGGTCGCCCGGATGCTGGCGCAGGCGCTCGCACGGGCCGGCGTCGCCGAGTCGGAACGCGAGCTGTCGCTCGGACTGCAGCGCTCGATGATGCCCGTGCTCGGGCCCGCGATCCCGGGGATGGCGGTGGCCGCGCGGTATGTGCCGACGGGCGGCGGACTCCAGGTCGGCGGCGACTGGTACGACATGATTCCGCTGCCCGGGGGCGCCTCCCATGCCGATGGCCATGGAGGTGGACGGTTCGCGCTGGTCATCGGCGATGTCCAGGGCCACGACGTGCGCGCGGCCGGACTCATGGGCCAGCTGCGGATCGCGCTGCGCGCGTACGCCTCCGAAGGGCACCGGCCGGACGCCGTGCTCTCCCGGGCCTCCCGGTTTCTGCACGGCATCACCAGTACGTACGAGGAGGGCGACCACATCGGTCCCCGCTTCGCCACCTGCCTCTATCTGGAGGTCGACCCGTCGACCGGGCTGATCGAGATCGCCCGGGCCGGGCATCCCGACCCGGCCGTGCGGACGGCCGACGGCACGGTCCTGATGCGGCCCACCGAGGGCGGCCTGCCGCTCGGCATCGACCCGGACACCGACTACCCGACGACGCGGCTGGTGCTGGAGCCTGGCGACACGATGATGGTCTGCACCGACGGGCTCATCGAGACCGGCGGCCACGACCTGGACACCGGCTGGGCACGGCTCCGCTCGGTCCTCGAGGGCCATCCGGACAAGTCGCTGGACGAGCTCGCCGACACCCTCGTACAGGCCGTGCACGGTCCCGGCTCGCACTACACCACCGGACCGCTCGCCGACCGCCGCGAGGACGACATCGCGGTTCTGCTGCTGTTCAGGGAGGTGGCGCCGGCGCGGGTGGCCCCGCGGCGCACGGCGATGAGCGTGGCCCAGGCGGAGCCGGAGCGGATCGCGGCCGCCCGCCAGCAGGTGAAGGAGCTGCTCCACGACTGGGCAGACCACGAGCAGATCGACGCCGCGGTGCTGATGGTCTCCGAGATGGTCACCAACGTGCTGGTCCACACGGACGGCAACGCGCTGCTGGTGGCGGAGGTGACCGGCGGCGACGGCACACGACGGCTGTGGGTGGAGGTCACGGACGCCAGCGACGAACTGCCGCACAGGCGGCGGCCCGGTGAGATGGCCTCGTCCGGGCGCGGGCTGCTGCTGATGGAGATGCTGGCGGACGCGTGGGGCGTGGATCCGCGGGGCGAGGGCAAGTCGATCTGGTTCGAGCTCTACGAGTCGGACGGGCTCTCGGCCGCGGCTTCCGCTCCCGAGTAACGGGTGCGCAGCTCGCCGATCACGCCGAACACCGCGGCGGTCAGCGGCACCGCGAGCAGCATCCCCAGAATCCCGGCGACGGACGCCCCCGCCGTGATCGCCAGCATCACCACGGCCGGATGCATCCGCACCATGCGGCTCTGGATCATCGGCTGGAGCACATGCCCCTCCAGCTGCTGCACGGCCAGCACCACACCCAGCGCCCACAGCGCGATCACGAACCCCCGGTCCGCGAGCGCGACAAGGACGGCGACGGCGCCCGAGACGAACGCGCCGAGGTAGGGGATGTACGCACCGACGAACACCAGCGCGCCGAGCCCGACGGCTCCGGGGACGCGCAGGATCAGCAGCCCGACGGTGATGCAGATCGCGTCGATGAGCGCGATGAACGTGGTCCCGCGCATAAAGCCCTCGACGGCCTTGAACGCGCGCCGCCCCATGGCCTCGATGACGTCACCCGCCGCGCGCGGCGCGAGCGAGCGCAGCGCGCCCACCGCCCTGTCCGAGTCCCGGAGAAAGAAAAAGCTGAGCAACAGGGACAGTACGGCGGTGGCGATCAGCTCGCCGACCACGCTCAGCCCGCTGATGACTCCGGACGCGGCCGTCTCACCGAACTTACCCAGCAGATCCCTGGAGTTGGCGGCGAGATCGTCCAGCGAGGTCCCGGCGGCCCCGAACCGTTCGGCGAGGTCCTTCGCCGCCTGCCGCAGCGAGTCGACGATCTGGTCGCCGGTATCGATCAGTGCGCGGACGACCAGGTACATGGCCCCGCCGACCACCCCGACCACGGCGACACAGGTCAGTCCCGCGGCCAGCGAGCGCTGCACCTTCATCCGCAGGAGCCACCGGTTCACCGGCCCGAGGAGCGCGGTGCCGAGGAGCGCCAGCAGCACGGGCGTGACGGCGGTCTGCAGGACGATGACCAGCCAGACGCCGACCGCGATCACTCCGGCCACCAGCAGTGCGACCACGCACCAGGCCGCGACACGCCTCACGGACTCCGGAAGAAGGGTCTGCACGAACCCACCCGATCACAGGCCCGTGACCCCGTCCCGCCCACCGGGGCCGCGCGGGTGACGCCCCATCAGGTGACGCACCCCTTCGAGTGCGTCACCCGCCTCACCGGCTCCGCGGGGGAGCCGGGTGGGCTACAGACCGCCCTCGTCCATCCCGTGCACGGCCGGGATGGTGCCGAGCCGGCCCTTCTGGAAGTCCTCGAACGCCTGCTGAAGCTCGGCCTGCGTGTTCATCACGAACGGCCCGTAGTGCGCCATCGGCTCACGGATCGGCCGGCCGCCGAGCAGGATGATCTCCAGGTCGCCGGTGTGCGAGCCGTTCTGCTTGTCGTCGGCCCACACGGTCAGCGAGCCGCCGTCGCCGAACACCGCGGTCTGGCCCATGTGCACGGGCCGCCGCTCGGCGCCGACCGCGCCGCGACCGGCGAGGACGTACGCGAGGCCGTTGAAGTCCTCGCGCCACGGCAGTGTGATCTGCGCGCCCGGCCGCAGGGTGGCGTGGATCATCGTGATCGGCGTGTGCGTGATGCCGGGGCCTTCGTGGCCGTCCAGCTCACCGGCGATGACCCGCAGCAGCGCGCCGCCGTCCGGCGAGGTGAGCAGCTGGACCTGGCCGCCGCGGATGTCCTGGTAGCGGGGGTCCATCATCTTGTCGGCGGCCGGCAGGTTGACCCACAGCTGAAGCCCGTGGAAGAGGCCGCCGGACATGACGAGCGACTCCGGCGGCGCCTCGATGTGCAGCAGCCCGGACCCGGCGGTCATCCACTGGGTGTCGCCGTTCTGGATGGTGCCGCCGCCACCGTTGCTGTCCTGGTGGACGAAGGTTCCGTCGATCAGGTACGTGACGGTCTCGAAGCCGCGGTGCGGATGCCACGGCGTGCCCTTGGGCTCGCCCGGCGCGTAGTCCACCTCGCCCATCTGGTCCATCATGATGAACGGGTCGAGGTACTTGTAGTTGATCCCGGCGAACGCACGCCGCACCGGGAAGCCCTCCCCCTCGAACCCACTGGGCGCCGTGGTCACGGCGAGCACGGGACGGGTCACAGCTCCGGCCGGCGCGGAGACGCGCGGCAGGGTGAGCGGATTCTCGACGGTCACTGCAGGCATGGCGGGACCTCCTTGTACGACCAGGTTAGTTGAATTCTGAACTTCCTGCCACCCGGAACGAGAAACGCCCGGGAGGAATTCCCCCCGGGCGTACCGCCTGCGACCTGTCAGCCGCCTGTCAGCCTTGCGTCAGCCGTACATCCGCCGCATCGCGAAGTCCACCATCTGCTCCACGGCCTTCGCGTCGAAGACCATCCGGTGCTCACCCTCCATGTCGAGGACGAAGCCGTACCCGGTCGGCAGCAGATCGATCACCTCGGCGCCGGTGATCACGAAGTACTTGGACTCCTTGCCCGCGTACCTGCGCAGCTCCTTGAGCGAGGTGAACATGGGGATGACCGGCTGCTGGGTGTTGTGCAGGGCCAGGAAGCCGGGGTTGTCGCCGCGCGGGCAGTAGACCTTCGAGGTGGCGAAGATCTGCTGGAAGTCCTCGGCGGACAGCGATGCGGTGGTGAAGGCCCGCACCGCGTCGGCGAGCGAGGGCGGCGACGGCTCGGGGTACAGCGGCTGGCCGCCGTGCTGCGGCGCACCGTAGGGCTGCTGCGGTGCGTACTGCTGCTGAGCACCCGGGTTCTGGTCGTAGCCGTACATGTCCGCAAGAGTAACGAGTCACAGTTGACCCAATAGGGGTTGCGTCTTATTACCGACGGGTAGCATCATCGTAGCTACTTACAGGTATGCGGATCAGAAATCTGCCTCCCGATCTTTACGGAGCCGTCGCCATGGGGCACTACAAGTCGAATCTCCGCGACATCGAGTTCAACCTCTTCGAGGTCCTCGGGCGCGACAAGCTGTACGGCACCGGCCCGTTCGCGGAGATGGACGTCGACACCGCCAAGAGCATCCTCGAAGAGGTCGCCCGCCTCGCCGAGAACGAGCTCGCCGAGTCCTTCGCGGACGCCGACCGCAACCCCCCGGTCTTCGACCCCGAGACCAACACCGCGCCCGTCCCGGCGTCCTTCAAGAAGAGCTACCAGGCCTTCATGGACTCCGAGTACTGGCGTCTCGGCCTCCCGGAGGAGATCGGCGGCACCACCTCGCCCCGCTCTCTGATCTGGTCGTACGCCGAGCTGCTCCTCGGCTCGAACCCGGCGATATGGATGTACTCCTCGGGCCCGGCCTTCGCCGGCATCCTCTTCGAGGAGGGCAACGAGGCGCAGAAGAAGGTCGCCGAGATCGCCGTCGAGAAGCGCTGGGGCTCCACCATGGTCCTCACCGAGCCGGACGCCGGCTCGGACGTCGGCGCCGGCCGCACCAAGGCCGTGCAGCAGGACGACGGCACCTGGCACATCGAGGGCGTGAAGCGCTTCATCACCTCCGGTGAGCACGACATGGAGGAGAACATCCTTCACTACGTGCTGGCGCGCCCCGAGGGCCACGGCCCCGGCACCAAGGGCCTGTCCCTCTTCCTCGTGCCGAAGTTCAACTTCGACTGGGAGACCGGCGAGCTGGGCGAGCGCAACGGCGTGTACGCCACGAACGTCGAGCACAAGATGGGCCTCAAGGCGTCCAACACGTGCGAGATGACGTTCGGCGACCAGCACCCGGCCGTCGGCTGGCTGATCGGCGACAAGCACGACGGCATCCGCCAGATGTTCATGATCATCGAGTTCGCCCGGATGATGGTCGGCACGAAGGCCATCGCGACCCTGTCCTCCGGCTACCTGAACGCGCTGGAGTACGCCAAGGAGCGCGTCCAGGGCCAGGACCTGATGAACTTCGCGGACAAGTCCGCGCCCAAGGTCACCATCACGCACCACCCGGACGTCCGCCGCTCGCTCATGACGCAGAAGGCGTACGCCGAGGGCATGCGCGCCCTGGTCCTCTACACCGCGGCCGTCCAGGACGAGATCGCCGCCAAGGAGTCCGCGGACGAGGACGCCGCTTCGCTCGTCGCGCTGAACGACCTGCTGCTGCCGATCGTGAAGGGCTACGGCTCCGAGAAGTCGTACGAGCAGCTGGCCCAGTCGCTGCAGACCTTCGGCGGCTCCGGCTACCTCCAGGAGTACCCGGTCGAGCAGTACATCCGGGACGCCAAGATCGACACGCTGTACGAGGGCACCACGGCGATCCAGGGCCAGGACTACTTCTTCCGGAAGATCGTCCGCGACCAGGGCCAGGCGCTGAACACGCTGTCCGAGGAGATCAAGAAGTTCCTCGCGGTCGGCACGGGCGGCGAGGAGCTGGCCCCGGCCCGCGACGCGCTCGCCAAGGCGGCCGTGGACCTGGAGGCGATCGTCGGCACGATGACGAACGACCTCATCGCCACCGGCGAGGACGTCAAGAACATCTACAAGGTGGGCCTGAACACCACGCGTCTGCTGATGGCCTCCGGCGACGTGGTCGTCGGCTATCTGCTGCTGCGCGGCGCGGCGGTCGCGGCGGAGAAGCTGCCGACGGCCTCCGCGAAGGACGTGCCGTTCTACCAGGGCAAGATCGCGGCCGCGAAGTTCTTCGCCGCCAACGTCCTGCCGGGCGTCTCGGCCGAGCGCGCGCTCGCCGAGACGGTCGACGGCTCGCTGATGGACCTGGACGAGGCGGCCTTCTAGGCCCCGACCGACCGTCCGTGATGCGGCCCGCCCCTGCTCAGGGGCGGGCCGCATCTTTCCGTACGCGCCCCGCGCACGCCCCTCGTTAAGGTGACTTCATGAGCAGCAGCGCGCCCCGCTTCGACCGCGGCCACACCGACGACCTGATGTCCTTCCTGACGGCCGCGCCGTCTCCGTACCACGCGGTGGCCACCGCCGCGGAGCGGCTGGAGAAGGCGGGCTTCCGGCAGATGCTGGAAACCGACGCGTGGGACGGGACCAGCGGCGGCAAGTACGTGCTGCGGGGCGGGGCGATCATCGCCTGGTACGTCCCGGAGGGCGCGGCCGCCCACACTCCGTTCCGGATCGTCGGCGCGCACACCGACTCGCCCAATCTGCGGGTCAAGCCGCAGCCCGACATGGGCGCCCACGGCTGGCGGCAGATCGCCGTCGAGATCTACGGCGGCCCGCTGCTGAACTCCTGGCTCGACCGCGATCTGGGCCTGGCCGGCCGGCTCACACTGCGCGACGGCACGACGCGCCTGGTCAACATCGACCGGCCGCTGCTGCGCGTGCCGCAGCTCGCCATCCACATGGACCGCGGGATCTACGAGAAGGGTCTCCAGCTCGACAAGCAGAAGCACATGCAGCCGATCTGGGGCCTGGGCGACGTCGTGCACGAGGGCGATCTGATCTCGTTCCTGGAGGAGGAGACCGGGCTCCCGGCGGGCGAGGTCTCCGGCTGGGACCTGATGACGCACTCGGTCGAGGCCCCGGCGTATCTCGGCCGCGACCGCGAACTGCTCGCCGGCCCCCGGATGGACAACCTGCTGTCGGTGCACTCCTGCACGGCGGCGCTCGCCGCCGTCTCCGCCTCCGGCGACCTGCCGTACATCCCGGTGCTCGCCGCCTTCGACCACGAGGAGAACGGCTCACAGGCCGACACCGGCGCGGACGGCCCGCTGCTCGGATCGGTGCTGGAGCGTTCGGTGTTCGCGCGCGGCGGATCGTACGAGGACAAGGCCCGCGCCTTCGCCGGCACGGTCTGCCTGTCGTCCGACACGGGTCACGCGGTGCACCCGAACTACGGCGAGCGGCACGACCCGACGCACCACCCGCGCGCGAACGGCGGCCCGATCCTCAAGGTCAACGTGAACCAGCGGTACGCCACCGACGGCAGCGGCCGGGCGGTGTTCGCGGCGGCCTGTGAGAAGGCGGGCGTGCCGTGGCAGACATTCGTCTCGAACAACGCGATGCCGTGCGGCACGACCATCGGCCCGATCACCGCGGCCCGGCACGGCATTCAGACCGTGGACATCGGCGTGGCCATCCTGTCGATGCACAGCGCGCGCGAGCTGTGCGGCGCGGACGACCCGTATCTGCTGGCGAACGCGCTGTCGACGTTCCTGGCGGGCTGACGTCCCGCTGAAGTCCCTTCGTACGAGGGGCAGTTGACGGCCATTGCGAAACATCCGGGAAAGGCCGCGCCCGGCACGCTGACGACCATGGTTCTGCTCGGTCACCAGACGGTCGGCTCCCACCGGCCCGGCCCTTCACGTCGCACACTGTCCCTCGCGCTCGCCTCGGCGGCCGCCGTCCTGCTCGCGGGGACCTGGCTGTTGATCCAGCGGCACAACGAACGGCCGCCGTGGGCGCAGGACATCGCGTACGAGGCGGGCTTCGTCCAGGGCAACCGCGTCCGCCACTACGACAGGACCGGCCAGGAGGTGAAGGACCTCCTGGCCGGCGGCTGCGCCCGGCTCCGGGCGGAAGGCGTGGGCGGGCTCAAGGCGACATACGACCCGGATCTGTGGGTGGACGGCTGCCTGGCGGGCGCGGCGGGGCGACAGCCCGAGCGGCAGGGCCTGTTCCACTAGCCGGTGTTGAGCCCGACCCGCCGTTGAGCCCGATCCGCCGTTGAGCGCGATCCGCTATTGGGCCTGATCCATCCCGGCCAGTACGAGCGGCAGCCGCGAGGCCCCGTCCGCGGTCAGCTTCACCGGCACGCCCCAGTCCTGCTGATGCACATGGCAGGCCGGGTACTCGTTGGCCGGGTCGTCGTCGCAGGACGCGGCCATCGCGGAGACATGCAGCACGCCTTCGCCGATCTCCGGATTGAGCTCCACGTCGCGGGACAGATCGGTCCCGGCCCCGTCGCCACCCGTCAGCAGCTCGGGCGGGGTCGAGGAGACGAGCAGCCGGGTGGAAGGCCCGTACCGGGTGTCGAGCTTCTGGCCCGCCGGGGCCTGGAAGACGACATCCAGCCGCAGCGTGCCCGGGGCCACTTCGGTGGCGGCGCGCTGGGTGCGGTGGGCGACCGCCTCGACCCTGACCGCCTCCTCCGGCAACCGCAGCCGGGTCAGCCGGTGCCGGGCCGACTCGACGACGACGATCTCGTCACCGTCGAGCACCGCGCCGGACGGCTCGCGCAGATCGGTCGCGAGCGTGGTGACCTCGCCGCTCGCCGGGTCGAAGCGGCGCAGCGCGTGGTTGTACGTGTCGCTGACGGCGACCGACCCGTCCGGCAGCGCGGTCACGCCGAGCGGGTGCTGGAGCAGAGCCTGGCCGGCCGGTCCGTCGCGGTGCCCGAAGTCGAAGAGACCGGTGCCGACGGCGGTGTGCACCACCAGATCACGGTCGATCCAGCGCACCGCCGAGGTCTCGGAGTCGGCGATCCACAGCCGTTCCTCGGTCGCCGCGAGCCCGGACGGCTGGGCGAACCAGGCCTCGGCTGCGGGCCCGTCGACAAGCCCTTCGTTGGTGGTGCCCGCCGCGACCTCCACGGTCCTGGCGGCCGGGTCGTACGTCCACAGCTGGTGCACGCCGGCCATGGCGATCCACAGCTTCCCGCCCCACCAGGCCAGGTCCCACGGCGACGACAGCGCCACATCCAGCGCCGGACCGCTGGTCGGCGAGCCCTGCCACCACTGCTTGCCGGTACCGGCGAGCGTCTCGATCGCACCGGTTTCGGGGTCGTACGCGCGGATGGCGTGGCTCACGGTGTCGGCGACCGCGACGCGCCCGTCGGGCAGCAGCGCGAGGCCCTGCGGTTCGTTGAACTCGCCGTCGCCGATGCGCCGTACGACGCTCTCGCCGTCCGGCTCCAGCTCGACGAGCTGGTTGCGCGTGGTGTCGGAGACGAGCAGATTCCCGGACGGCAGGCGGACGGCCTTCCCGGGGAACCGCAGATCGGTCGCGACGGGCTCGGGCGGCACATACGGCCCGTCACCGCGCCGCAGCGTCCCCTTGGCCGCGTGCTCGGCCTCCAGCTCCTCCACCAGCTTCGCGATGGCGTGCGCATGTCCCTCACCGGCGTGCTGGGCGACGACGTAGCCCTCGGGGTCGATGACGACGAGCGTCGGCCAGGCGCGTACGGCGTACTGCTTCCAGGTGGCGAGCTCGGGGTCGTCCAGGACGGGGTGGTGCACCTGGTACCGCTCGACGGCGTCGACGACGGCCTGGTGCTCGGCCTCGTGCACGAACTTCGGCGAGTGGACGCCGATGATCACCACGGTGTCGCGGTGCTTCTCCTCTAGCTCACGGAGCTCGTCGAGGACGTGCAGGCAGTTGATGCAGCAAAATGTCCAGAAATCGACAATTACGATCTTTCCTCGCAAGTCGGCGAGGGTGTACTGCCTGTCACCTGTGTTCAGCCAGCCGCCCTTGCCGATCAGCTCAGGGGCCCGAACGCGTGCACGTGTAGCCATATCCCCATCCAACAGCACGAGCGGGGGTACGCATTCCGCATGAGATATCTCGTGCGGGACAAGATCTTCGCGATCGGCGACGACTACTGGATCGAGGACGAGCACGGCCGCCACGCCTTCCTCGTCGACGGCAAGGCCCTGCGGCTGCGCGACACCCTGGAGCTCAAGGACCCGACGGGTCTGGTGCTGATCACGCTGAAGAAGAAGCTGCTCAGCCTGCGGGACACGATGACCATCGAGCGTGACGAGCAGCCGCTCGCCACCATCCGCAAGAAGCGGCTTTCGCTGCTGCGCAACCACTACCGGGTGACGCTGGTCGAGGGCACGGAGCTCGATGTGAGCGGGCGCGTCCTGGACCGGGAGTTCGTCGTCGAGTACGACGGGGAGCTGCTGGCCCACATCTCGCGGAAGTGGTTCCAGGTCCGCGAGACGTACGCGGTCAACGTCGTCCGGGAGGACGCGGACGCCGCGCTGCTGATCGCCGTCGCGGTGTGTGTGATCCGGATGGCGGAGAAGGAGCGGGAGTCGGACTGACGGTCCGGCATGTCCGGGCGGCCCGCCGAGTGAGCCGGGAATGACCCGGTTCGTACCGGTCCGGGCACGCTGCCGTAGACCCACTCCCCGCCCTGGCATTCGAGGCGCCCACACCGGCCTACGATCGTCACACGAAAGCCCTGCCGGGCCAGGGCCCGGCAGCGTAACTTAACTGCCGAGCCTCCCACGCAGCCCAGCAGTCAGCAGCCCAGCCCGCGTACCGCAGAACCGCCGAGGGGTCCCGTGACCGTCCATCCCAGCCTCCAGACCTACGCCGACGCCTGGACCCACTCCATCGAATCGATAGCCGAGCTGGTGCAGCCGCTCGTCGAGGGTGAGTGGAACCGGCCCACTCCGTGCCCGGGCTGGTCGGTGCGTGACCTGGTCTCGCATGTCATCGGCATGGAGTGCGAGATGCTCGGCGACCCGCGGCCCATCCACACGCTGCCGCGCGATCTCTACCATGTGCAGAGCGACTTCGCCCGCTACATGGAGATGCAGGTCGATGTGCGCCGGCACCACACCGCTCCGGAGATGACCTCGGAGCTGGAGTACACGATCATCCGCCGGGCCCGGCAGCTGCGGAACGAGAACCGCGGGCCGGACACCATGGTCCGTGCGCCGCTCGGCACCGAGCAGACACTCGAAGTCGCCATGCGGATGCGGGCGTTCGACACGTGGGTGCACGAGCAGGATCTGCGCATCGCGCTCGCCAAGCCGGGCAACCTCGACGCGCCGGGTGCGTACATCGCGCGGGACTTCCTGCTCGAGGCGCTGCCGAAGGTGGTCGCCAAGGACGCGGGTGCGCCGCCGAGTTCGGCGGTCGTCCTCGATGTGCACGGGCCGGTGGAGTTCCTGCGTACGGTCCGGGTGGACGCGGACGGTCAGGGCACGGTCGACGGCGCGCCCTCGCTCGGGCCGCTGGTGACGCTCGCCATGGACTGGGAGACGTTCTACCGGCTGGCCTGTGGGCGGGTCCGGGCGACCGCGGTGCCGGACCGGATCAAGGCGGACGGCGACCCGGATCTGGCGGCGGCGATTCTGCGGGAGTTCGCGGTCACGCAGTCGTAGGCGAACGGTTCACGCACCGGCCCGTCACACCGGTACGTGCACCGTCTCCACCCGGCTCGCCACCAGCCGCTCCCGCTCCCGCCGTACCGTCCGTGCCCTGAGGCGCAGGATCTGCGCGATGCCCAGCGCCTCCAGCACGAACACCGACGAGAACGCGATCCGGTAGTTGTCGCCGGTCGCGTCCAGCAGCACGCCGACCGCCAGCAGTGTCGTCATCGAGGCAACAAAACCGCCCATGTTGACGATGCCGGAGGCGGTGCCCTGACGCTGCGGCGGATTGGCGGGGCGGGCGAAGTCGAAGCCGATCATCGACGCGGGCCCGCAGGCGCCGAGCACCGTGCAGAGTGTGATCAGCAGCCACATCGGGGCATGGTCGCCGGGGTAGACGATGGTGGTGGCCCAGAGCAGCGCGGTCGCTGCGACCGTGCCAAGGGCGAGCGGGACCCGTGCGGCGTGGTGACGGGCGATGACCTGTCCGTAGACGAGGCCCACGACCATGTTGGAGAGCACGACCAGAGTCAGCAGCGAGCCGGCGCCCTCCCGGGACAGGCCCTGCGCCTCGACCAGGAACGGCATGCCCCACAGCAGCAGGAACACCATCGCCGGGAACTGGGTGGTGAAGTGCACCCACATGCCCAGCCTCGTGCCCGGCTCCCGCCAGGACAGGGCGATCTGCTTGCGTACGAACGCGGCCCCGGAGTGCTGCGCGGGCGCGGGTTCGTGGCCCTCGGGATGGTCCTTGAGGAAGAGCAGCAGCAGGACGAGGACCACACCTCCGGCCGCCGCGCTGCCTGCGAAGGTGGCGGTCCAGCCGAGGCCGTGCAGCATCCGCGCGATGAGCAGCGTCGAGACGAGATTGCCGGCCATGCCGAAGAGGGCGGCGACCTGGCCGATGAGCGGTCCGCGGCGGGCCGGGAACCAGCGGGAGCCGAGCCGCAGCACGCTGATGAAGGTCATGGCGTCGCCGCAGCCGAGCAGCGCGCGCGAGGCGAGGGCCATTTCGTACGACGGCGAGAGCGCGAAGCCGAGCTGGCCCGCGGTGAACAGCACCACGCCGAGGGCCAGCACCTTCTTGGTGCCGAGCCGGTCGACCATCAGGCCGACGGGTATCTGCATGCCCGCGTAGACCAGCAGTTGGAGTATGGAGAAGGTGGAGAGCGCGGAGGCGTTGACGTCGAAGCGGTCGGCGGCGTCGAGTCCGGCGACGCCGAGGGACGTACGGAAGATGACCGCGACGAAGTAGACGGAGACGCCGATGCCCCAGACGGCTGCGGCGCGCCGGCCTCCCGGCGGGTCTCCGGGCAGTGCGACGGGCGCGGTCACCGGACTTCGCCCCGCGCGAGGTTGCTGAACCAGCCGACGTGCCGGTGGACGAGTGCCGCGGCCTTGTCCGGGTCACCGGCGCGGAGCGCTTCGAGGATCTCGCTGTGTTCGGCGACGTTCTTGGTGATGCGGTCGGGGTGCGCGTGCATCACGGCGACGCCCATCCGCAGCTGGCGGTCGCGGAGTTGGTCGTAGAGGCGGGAGAGGATCTCGTTGCCGCCGCTGCGCACGATCTCGGCGTGGAAACAGCGGTCGGTGACGGCGACGGCGGCCAGATCGCCCGCCTCGACCTGGCGCTTCTGCTGCTCCAGCAGCTCTTCGAGCCGGGCGAGCAGCCGCGGCGACGCCGGTACGGCCTTGCGGGCGGCGTGCTCCTCGACCAGCAGCCGGGTCTCCACGACGTCGGCGATCTCCTGGGCGGAGACGGCGAGGACGAGCGCGCCCTTCTTCGGGTAGAGCTTGATCAGCCCTTCGACCTCGAGCTTGAGGAGGGCTTCGCGGACGGGCGTGCGCGATACGCCTACGGCGTCGGCGAGTTCACCTTCGGTGAGGAGGGTGCCGCCTTCGTAGCGGCGGTCGAGGACGGCCTGCTTGATGTGGGTGTAGACGCGGTCGGCTGCGGGTGCGGCGGCGGGCATGCGCACAGCTTAGATACAACACAGGTGCATCAGAAAGCCGTGTCCACGATGCAGGACGGAACTTGTGTGGCAGAGGCGTACATCCCTTCGACACGTTCGTGAGTCTCGTATCGGGGCCCTCGTGTCACCGTGGCGCGCTACACCGGTCCCACTTCGACCATTTCGTCGCTTTTGGACGAATTCGTGAACTCGGAGCGTTTTCTTGATATCCAGCCTCCCGGGCGTGCGCAACGCCGCCGTGGTCGCCCTCACCGCCGGCGCGCTGCTGACCGTCTCGCCCCTGGCCGCGCCCGCACACGCGGTCCCCGTTCCGCCGATCGCGAGCAAGGGCGCGGTCCTGCTGAACAACGCGACCGGCACCGCCGTCTACACCAAGACCCCGGACACCCGGCGTCAGATGGCCAGCACGACGAAGATCATGACGGCCGCGGTGGTCGTGAACACCAAGGGCATCAACCTCAACCACGTGGTCACGATCAAGCAGTCGTACCGCGACTACGTGGTCAAGCAGGGCGCCAGCTCGGCCGACTTGAAGACCGGCGACAAGGTGACCGTCCGTCAGCTGCTGTACGGCACGATGCTCCCGTCCGGCTGCGACGCCGCGTACGCGCTCGCCGACCTCCTCGGCAAGGGCACCACCCCCGCCGCGCGGACCAAGTCGTTCATCGCCAAGATGAACCAGACGGCCACCTCGCTCGGCCTGAAGAACACCAAGTTCGATTCGTTCGACGGCATTTCGCAGGCGGGCCAGAACTACACGACGCCCCGCGACCTGGCGAAGATCGCGAGCTACGCGATGAAGAACGCCAACTTCCGGGCCGTCGTCGCGACTCCGAAGTACGTGACCACGGCGCCCACCAGCAAGGGCACCAAGCGCACCTACACCTGGTACAACACCAACCAGCTGCTCGGCTCCTACAAGGGCGCCATCGGCATCAAGACCGGCACCGGCACCGCCGCGGGCCCCTGCCTGGTCTTCGCCGCCACCCGCGGTGACAAGACCTTCGTCGGCGTCACGCTGAACGGCGCCGACCGCTACAAGGACGCCGCGAAGCTGCTCGACTTCGGCTTCGGCTCCAGCACCGCGAAGACGATGCAGCTGCGCTCCCTGCCTGCGGGCGCGGAACGCGACTGACGCACGGCGCAAGGCGCAAGGTAAAAGCAACGAGGTCCCGTGACGCTGAGCGCGTCACGGGACCTCATGCGTAGGGGCAGTGATCAGGCCCAGGTGATCAGCCGCTTCGGCTGCTCCAAGATCGCGGCGACGTCCGCCAGGACCTTGGAGCCGAGCTCGCCGTCGACGAGCCGGTGGTCGAAGGACAGCGCCAGCGTGGTGACCTGGCGCGGCTTGACCTTGCCCTTGTGGACCCACGGCTGGAGCTTGATCGCGCCGACCGCGAGGATCGCGGACTCGCCGGGGTTCAGGATCGGCGTGCCGGTGTCGACGCCGAAGACGCCGACGTTGGTGATGGTCACCGTGCCGCCCTGCATCGCCGCCGGGGTCGTCTTACCCTCGCGGGCCGTGGCCACCAACTCGCCGAGCGCCTGCGCCAGTTCGGGCAGGGTCTTGTCGTGCGCGTCCTTGATGTTCGGCACGATCAGACCGCGCGGCGTGGCCGCGGCGATGCCCAGGTTGACGTAGTGCTTCTGCACGATCTCCTGGTTCGCCTCGTCCCAGGCGGCGTTGACCGCCGGGTTCCGCTTGATCGCGACCAGCAGCGCCTTGGCGATCAGCAGCAGCGGATTGACCCGGAGACCGGCCATGTCCTTGTCGGCCTTGAGCTCGTCGACGAGCTTCATCGTCCGCGTCACGTCGAGCGTGATGAACTCCGTGACATGCGGCGCGGTGAAGGCGCTGCCGACCATCGCGGCAGCGGTGACCTTCCGTACGCCCTTGATCGGGATACGCGTCTCCCGCGCACCGGCAGGCACGGCGACCGGCGCGGCCGCGGCCGGAGCGGCGGACACCGGCTCCGCGACGGGCGCGACGGGTGCGGGTGCCGTGGCCGCCTGCGCGGCCGCGTGCACGTCGTCCCGGGTGACGGTCCCTTCGGGACCGGTCGGCACGATCGTCGCCAGGTCGATCCCGAGGTCCTTCGCGAGCTTGCGCACCGGCGGCTTGGCGAGCGGCCGGGCGGCCGGGGCGGCGCCCCCGGTGTGCCCGTTCATCTCGGCCTGGATCGCGGCGGCGGCGTACTGCTCCGGGGCGGGAGCGGCGGCCGGCGGAGCGGCCGCGGCGCCGGCCGCGCCCGGCACGGCCGGGACCGCGGCGCCCTTGCGCGGGCGGCGCTTCGTCGAGGACTCGGCGACGCCGTAGCCGACGAGCACCGGCTGCCGGCCCTGCGGCGCGGCAGGTTCGGCGGGCTCGGGGACCTCAGCGGCAGGAGCTGCCGCGGCAGGCGCGTCGCCGCTTCCCGGGGCCACGTCGATCGTGATGATCGACGTGCCGACGTCCACCGTCGTGCCCTCCTCGAAGCGCAGCTCGTGCACGACCCCGTCGTACGGAATCGGCAGCTCGACCGCCGCCTTCGCCGTCTCGACCTCGCACACCACCTGGCCGTCGGTCACGGTGTCACCGGGCTGTACGTACCACTTGAGGATCTCGGCCTCGGTGAGTCCCTCGCCCACGTCGGGCATTTTGAACTCGCGGAAGCGGAGCGAAGTGTCTTGCGTCATGGTCACAGCACCTCCTCAGTACGCGAGCGAGCGGTCGACGGCGTCCAGAACCCTGTCCAGACCGGGGAGGTACTCCTCCTCGAGCCTGGCCGGCGGATACGGCGCGTGGAAACCGCCGACCCGCAGCACCGGGGCCTCCAGGTGGTAGAAGCACCGCTCCGTGATGCGAGCGGCGATCTCCGCGCCGGAACCGTAGAAGACCGGGGCCTCGTGCACCACGACCAGGTGGCGCGTCTTCTGCACCGACGTCTGGATGGCGTCGAAGTCGATCGGGGACATCGAGCGCAGGTCCAGGACCTCCACCGACTTGCCCTCTTCCTGCGCCGCGGCGGCCGCCTCCAGACAGACCTTCACCATCGGGCCGTACGCGGCGAGCGTGAGGTCCGTGCCGGTCCGCGCGACGCGGGCGGTGTGCAGCGGTCCGGGGATGGCGTCGACATCGACCTCACCCTTGTCCCAGTAGCGCCGCTTGGGCTCGAAGAAGATCACCGGGTCGTCGCTCTGGATCGCCTGCTGAAGCATCCAGTACGCGTCCGACGAGTTGGACGGCGAGACCACCTTCAGGCCCGCGACATGCGCGAACAGCGCCTCCGGCGACTCGCTGTGGTGCTCGACCGCGCCGATGCCGCCGCCGTACGGAATGCGCACGACGACCGGCATCTTGATCTTGCCGAGCGCCCGGGCGTGCATCTTCGCGAGCTGCGTGACGATCTGGTCGTACGCCGGGAAGACGAAGCCGTCGAACTGGATCTCCACGACGGGCCGGTAGCCGCGCAGCGCGAGGCCGATCGCCGTGCCGACGATGCCGGACTCGGCGAGCGGCGTGTCGATGACGCGGTCCTCGCCGAAGTCCTTCTGCAGTCCGTCGGTGACCCGGAAGACGCCGCCGAGCTTGCCGACGTCCTCACCCATGATCAGGACCTTGGGGTCGGTCTCGAGCGCCTTGCGCAGCGACTCGTTGAGCGCCTTCGCGAGCGGGAGCTTCTGTACGGCCATGGTTACTTGCCCTCCTCGGCGAAGGACGCCTGGTACGCGAGGAACTGGGCGCGCTCCTCGTCGACGAGCGCGTGCCCGTCGGCGTAGACATTCTCGAAGATCGCCAGGTGGTCCGGGTCGGGCATGGCCCGCACCGCCTCACGCACCCGCTTGCCGAGCGTCTCGCTCTCCTCCTCCAGGGAGGTGAAGAACGCCTCGTCGGCGTGGCCTGCGTTCTCGAGATACGTACGGAGCCGCAGGATCGGGTCCTTGGCCTCCCAGGCCTGGCGCTCCTCGTCCGCACGGTACTTCGTCGGGTCGTCCGACGTGGTGTGCGCGCCCATCCGGTAGGTGAACGCCTCGACCAGCGTCGGTCCCTCGCCGCGGCGGGCCCGCTCCAGCGCCGACCGGGTCACGGCCAGGCAGGCGAGGACGTCATTGCCGTCGACGCGGACGCCCGGGAAGCCGTAGCCCTGGGCGCGCTGGTAGAGCGGCACCCGGGTCTGCTTCTCGGTCGGCTCGGAGATCGCCCACTGGTTGTTCTGGCAGAAGAAGACCACCGGCGCGTTGTAGACCGCCGAGAAGGTGAAGGACTCGGCGACATCGCCCTGGCTGGACGCGCCGTCGCCGAAGTACGCGATCACGGCGGAGTCGGCGCCGTCCTTGGCCACGCCCATCGCGTAGCCCGTGGCGTGCAGCGTCTGCGAGCCGATGACGATCGTGTACAGGTGGAAGTTGTTGGTGTTCGGGTCCCACCCGCCGTGGTTCACACCGCGGAACATGCCGAGCAGATTGGTCGGGTCGACCCCGCGGCACCAGGCGACGCCGTGCTCGCGGTAGGTCGGGAAGACATAGTCGTCGTCGCGCAGCGCGCGGCCCGACCCGATCTGTGCGGCCTCCTGGCCCAGCAGAGATGCCCACAGACCGAGCTCGCCCTGGCGCTGGAGCGCGGTCGCCTCGGCGTCGAAGCGGCGGGTCAGGACCATGTCCCGGTACAGTCCGCGCAGCTCGTCGGGGCTCAGGTCGATTTCATAGTCCGGGTGCTCGACGCGCTCGCCCTCGGGCGTCAGCAGCTGTACGAGCTGAGGCTCGGAACTTTGCGGCTTCTTCGCGGCGCTGGCGCGCTTGCTGCTGCGGCGCGGTTTGCGCGCGGCAGTGCTCTCCACGGTCACGTGCGTTGCTCCTCCGTCGGTCCGGCCCCCGGGTTCGCCGGCGTGGCCAGTGCGGCTCGCCTGATTCCGTACGCGTGCACGGGGTGGGTGCGACTCGTCCGGGAACAGGCGTGACAGGTGCCCCGGCGAGCGCCCTGCCAAAGGCACGTTACCCAGTGGGCAGCATTACTGCGAAACCCCACTTGACCTGCGATTTTGCTTGGATTTCCAAGTAAATCGAGAAATTCGGGAACAACCACTGGTCACAGCCTTGCAGGCCGCCGGAACACGGGCACGTTATCCCGGCGACCCCGGGCACGGGAAGAGTAGGTGTGTGAGACTCCTTTCGTGCGTGAAGAGGGAAAAATCACGGTATTTCTCGTTGACGACCACGAGGTCGTTCGGCGTGGCGTCCATGAGCTGCTCTCCGTGGAGGACGACATCGAGGTGGTCGGCGAGGCCGGCACGACCGCGGACGCCCTGGTCAGGATCCCCGCGACCCGCCCCGATGTCGCCGTGCTGGACGTCCGGCTGCCGGACGGCAGCGGCGTCGAGGTCTGCCGCGAGATCCGTTCGGTGGACGACAGCATCAAATGCCTGATGCTCACCTCGTACGCCGACGACGAGGCCCTCTTCGACGCGATCATGGCCGGCGCCTCGGGCTATGTGCTCAAGGCGATCCGCGGCAATGAGCTGCTGACGGCCGTACGGGACGTGGCGGCCGGCCGGTCGCTGCTGGACCCGGTGGCCACCGCCCGGGTGCTGGAGCGGCTGCGCGACGGCAACAGCCCCAAGGACGACAAGCTGGCGGGCCTGACCGAGCAGGAACGCAGGATTCTGGACCTGATCGGCGAGGGCCTGACCAACCGGGTCATCGGCGAACGGCTGCATCTCGCCGAGAAGACCATCAAGAACTATGTCTCCAGCCTGCTCTCCAAGCTGGGCATGGAGCGGCGTTCGCAGGCCGCCGCGTATGTGGCCAGGGTGCAGGCCGAGCGTCAGAACAACTGACGTCCCCGTAGGAGGGTCACCCGTTCGGGCTGACCCGTTCCGGCACCACGACCGGGACCAAGGTCCCTTCGGCCGGGGGCAGGGGCCTCTGTTCCGACAGGTGCCGGTGACCGAGAGTGGAAGTCATGTCCACCGAGGATCGCCGCGCCATCGAACTGCTCACCCGGGTCTCGTACGGACGGCTGGCGACCAGCATGCGCGCGCTGCCGTTCGTGGCCCCTGCCCGGCACATCGTGGTGGACGGCCGGGTCGTCCTGCGGATACACCGCGGTTTCGGCTATCACCGAGCGTGCAACGGCAGCGTGGTGGCGTACGGCGCGGACAACTTCAACTCCGGGGCCGCGGCGCTGTGGTCCGTGCAGTTCACCGGCAAGGCGGAGATCGTCCAGCCGCCGGACGACCAGATCAGGCTGTTCGGCGAGCAGCCGCACCACATGAACGGCGAGGCCTTCGATCCGGTCTTCATGCGCATCGAGCCGCAGTTCGTGACCGTGCACACCCTGGACTATCTCGAAGAGCCGCCCGTGCGGCACGCCGCGTGATCTAACATCTGGCGCGTGCCGCGCTCATCTGCAACAGCCCCACCCGTCGGTGCGCTGCTCAGCCGCTACGAGGACCCGGGCGAACCGCTCTCCTGCGAGCCCGTCACCCTGGGCCTCCTCAACCGCGGCTACCGGCTCGCCACCACCCGCGGCGCGTACTTCCTCAAGCACCATCTCGACGGCGACCACGAAGCCATCGCGCGCCAGCACCGCGCCACCCAGCGGCTCCAGGCGCTCGGCGTGCCCGTCGCGCCGCCCGTCGAGGACGCGCAGGGCCACACCGTCGCGGTGATCGGCGGCCGGTGCTACGCGCTGCATCCGTGGGTCGACGGACGGCATCGCGACGGCGCGCATCTGACAACGGTCCAGTGCCGCCGGCTCGGCTCACTGCTGGGGCTGGTCCACACCTGTCTGGAGCAGGTCATGGAGGTGGACGCCACAGAGCGCCGCGAGTACGAGAGCGCCGACCCCGACGAGACCTTCGCGGTCATCGACGAGCTCCTGGCACTGGCGCGGGCCGCCAGGCCCCGGGACTCCTTCGACAACCTGGCCGAGCACCGCCTCCTGGAACGCCGCGCCCTGCTGGAACGCCATGCTCACCGCCGCCCGCCGCCGGCCTGCGCGGGAGGCTGGGTCCACGGCGACTTCCACCCGCTGAACCTGCTCTACCGCGGCGCGGAACCGGCCGCGATCGTCGACTGGGACCGGCTCGGCGTCCAGCCGCGCGCGGAGGAGGCGGTCCGGGCGGCGGCGATCTTCTTCGTCCAGCCCGCCGGAGAGCTGGACCTGGCCAAGGTCCGTGCGTACGCACAGGCCTACCGCCGCGCGGCGGGCGCGGACGCGGCAGAGCTGGCGGCGGCGGTGCACCGGGTGTGGTGGGAGCGGCTCAACGACTTCTGGATACTGCGCTGGCGCTACCTGCTGCACGACCGAAGGGCCGACCCGCAATTCGCTGCGGTGTCGGCCCTGGCGGTGTGGTGGACGAGGGAGTACGACGCGGTGCGCGAGGCGTTCGCGGCGTAGGGCGGCGTGGGTGGGGCGGCGTGGGGCGACTACTCGCCGTTGCCGCTCGGCCCGCCTGTCGGGTCCGTCGGGTCGTCCGTCGGCGTCGGCGGGTCCGTCGGGTCCTCGGTCGTCGGGTCGTCCGTCGGCGTCGGCGGGTCCTCCGTCGTCGGGTCGTCCGTCGGCGTCGGCTTGGTGCTCGGCGTGAACGACGGGGTGTCGGACGGCGTGAACGACGGCTGCTGCTCGTTGCCCGTGGACGTCTCCTCGTCCTCCGTGGGCTCGGTCTCCTCGTCCGTCGGCGACGGAGTGGTCTCCTGCGTCGACGGAGTGTCGGAGATCGTCGTGCCGTCCGACGGGTTCTTGCCGGTGTCGTTCGCCTTGTTCAGCGCGAACGCGATGCCCATGGCGATGGCGACCACGGCGAGCGCGGCCAGCAGCCACAGCTTGCCGCGGCCACCGCCGTTCTTGCGCCCCCGGCCGCCGTTGTACCCGCCGGTGTATCCGCCGTCGTCCGGGTTCATCGGCGGCAGGATCGGGCCCTGCGAGGTCTCGCCGTGCACCGGGTGCTGCATCGCGGTCGGCCCGGTCATCCCCATCGCCGGGGTCAGGCCGCCTTCGTGCATGTCGACCGGGCCGGTGTTCCAGGCCCCGGTGTGGCTGCCGGCCTGCTGGAGCATCTGCAGCCCGTACTGCACCAGACCGCGCATCTCCTCCGCGCTCTGGAACCGGTCGTCCGGGTCCTTCGCCAGCGAGCGCATCACCAGACCGTCGAGCTCCGGCGGCACCACGTCCGAGACCTCGGACGGCGGCAGCGGGATGTCCTGGACGTGCTGGTAGACCACCGAGAGCGGGGTCTCGCCGGTGAACGGCGGCCGCAGCGCGAGGAGTTCGTAGAGCAGACAGCCCGTCGCGTACAGATCGGAGCGGTGGTCGACGGCCTTGCCCAGCG
The DNA here is from genome assembly GCF_044334895.1 of Streptomyces sp. NPDC020681. Taxonomy (NCBI): domain Bacteria; kingdom Bacillati; phylum Actinomycetota; class Actinomycetes; order Kitasatosporales; family Streptomycetaceae; genus Streptomyces; species Streptomyces sp. NPDC020681. Next base: position 411,309 of record NZ_JBIRTX010000002.1, read on the forward strand.
CCTGCTCGGGAGAGAGGTACTGCGGCGTGCCCATGACCATGCCGGTCTGCGTCATCGTCGTCGACGCACCGTGCAGGGCACGGGCGATGCCGAAGTCCATCACCTTCACCGCACCGGAGTTGGTGATGATGACGTTCGCGGGCTTGATGTCGCGGTGCACGATGCCGTGCTGGTGCGAGTACGCGAGCGCCTCGAGCACACCGGAGACGATGATCAGCGCCTGCTCCGGCGGCGGGGCCTCCGCATTGATCAGGAGATCGCGGATCGTGCGGCCCTCGACCAGCTCCATGACGATGTACGGCACGGACTGGCCGTTCACCTCGTCCTCGCCGGAGTCGTACACGGCGACGATCGCGTGGTGGTTGAGGCCCGCGACCGACTGCGCCTCACGCGTGAAGCGGGCCTTGGAGACCGGGTCCTCGGCAAGGTCCGCGCGCAGCAGCTTCACCGCGACGGTACGGCCGAGCCGTACGTCCTCCGCGGCGAACACCTCGGCCATGCCACCGCGGCCGAGGCGGTGGGTGAGGCGGTACCGGCCGTCGCCCACCAGCCCGCCGGCTCCCCAGGAATCAGCCGAATCCGGCACTCCGCCGCCTGCTTCGGGTTCGGGTGCCATCAGTCCTCGCTGTCGTCCTCATCGGTGCCTGTGTCGTGTCACGCTACAGCCTTCGCGCGACCGGACCGTTCGGGATGGACCGGCCATCAAACCCGCTGTCCGGGTGGCCAGGCAAATTCCATGCGGTTCCTGTAACGCTTCCGAGACGCTTGTTGTGCGTACGGTCACGGAACGGGCACCTGGCTTGACGTGTCGGACCCCTCGGGCAGACTTGCCCCGTAATACGGATCACGATCGCGAACGGATCACTATCGCGGGCCGTCAGGCTTGCGCGCCGAGGAGTTCGCGCCGAGGGGGATGCACAGTCATGAGCCAGGACGGCGCGCAGGGCCGCTATGCGGGTGGTTCCGTGGCGGGTGGCCGGTATCAGCTTCGCGACCTGCTCGGCGAGGGCGGCATGGCGTCCGTGTACCTGGCGTACGACAGCGCACTCGACCGCCAGGTCGCCATCAAGACGCTGCACACGGAACTGGGGCGCGAGCAGTCCTTCCGCGAGCGGTTCCGGCGCGAGGCCCAGGCGGTCGCCAAGCTGTCGCACACCAATATCGTCTCCGTCTTCGACACCGGCGAGGACGAGCTCGACGGCTCGCTGATGCCGTACATCGTGATGGAGTACGTCGAGGGCCAGCCTCTCGGATCCGTACTGCAGACGGACATCCAGCAGTACGGCGCGATGCCGGCCGACAAGGCGCTGAAGGTGACGGCCGATGTGCTGGCCGCGCTGGAGACCAGCCATGAAATGGGCCTGGTCCACCGCGACATCAAGCCCGGCAACGTGATGATGACCAAGCGCGGCGTCGTCAAGGTGATGGACTTCGGCATCGCGCGGGCCATGCAGTCCGGCGTCACGTCGATGACGCAGACCGGCATGGTCGTCGGCACTCCGCAGTATCTGTCGCCCGAGCAGGCACTCGGCCGCGGTGTGGACGCCCGCTCCGACCTGTACTCCGTCGGCATCATGCTCTTCCAGCTGCTGACCGGCCGACTGCCGTTCGACGCGGACTCGCCGCTGGCCATCGCGTACGCGCATGTACAGGAGGAGCCGGTCGCTCCGTCCACCATCAACCGCTCCGTCACCCCATCGATGGACGCACTGGTCGCGCGGGCGCTCAAGAAGAACCCGAACGAGCGATTCCCGAGCGCGGCGGCGATGCGCGACGAGATCGCGCGGGTGGCGAGCGCCGGTCAGACCGGCGCTCCGATGATCATCGGCGGCGCTCCGGCGTCCAGCGGCTCGGGCGTCGGCTCGGCGGTCTTCCCTCCGCTGGACCAGTCGGCTCCGCCGCCACCGCACAGCGTGCAGACGCCGTACCAGCCGGGCCCGTACGGCCCGCCGACCCCGGCGCCGACGCCCGCTCCCGCCCAGCACTACGGATACCCGCAGACGCCCGCGCCTGCGTACCAGAACCCGGTCTCGACGCCGCCTCCGTACACCATCTCGCCGCAGGCGCCCCATACTCCGGCCCCGAGCGGCGGCGGTGGCGGCGGCAAGCGGAACATGCCGGTCATCGTCGGTGCGATCGCGGTGGCGGTGCTGGCGGTCGGCGGTCTGATCACGGCGATCGTGCTGAACAAGGGCAACGACGAAAACAAGGGCGGCGACGACCCGACCGCGAGCCAGACGGCCGAGACCGGGGTCGTGCCGCCGGACCGCTCGCGGACGATCGAGACGTCCAAGTGCACGGACGCCTACGAGGACGGCACGGACCCGTCGAAGGTCCAGGCGCCCGATCTGCTGTACAAGGACGTGCTCTCGGTGAAGGAGTGCCTGCGGGCGGCCGGCTGGACGTGGAAGGTCGTCGAGGTGCACAACCCGCAGTACCCCAAGGACGCGGTGCTCAAGCAGTTCCCGGGCCAGGGCCAGGCGGTCGTCCCGAAGAACCAGGAGTTCGAGCTCGAGATCTCCTCGGGCAAGTCGGGCTGACGGCCCTTTCGGGCCCGGGACACGGGCCTGACCCTCCCCGATGCCGGGGCCCGTTGACGACGGGCGCCCGAGATGCCGGAAGTGTCATGACATGTGACGCTGAGTCCGATATCTCGGCGGCTCGGCACGGGAGGGGGTCACCCGGTGACTCCAATGCTCCGCACGCGGTGCGCAATCGCGGTCACAGTCACCGCCGCGGTCGCCTCGCTGCTGCTCGCCGCCCCGACGGCGTACACCGAGGAGTCCAGGGGCCCGGAACGCGCAACCAGCGCCAGACCCAGCGCCTCCACCTCCTACGCGGGACGCCCGGCCGGCGAGGGCCGTCCGCGGCCGGGGCGACCATCCGTACCGAAGAGCCCGAGCGAGTCACAGGTTCCCGACGCGTCCGGAAGGCCGTCGCGTCCCCCGTCCGCTCCACCCGACGCGTCCCGTTCCGATTTTGCTACAGAATCCGGCTCCGCTTCCGCGTCGAAATCCGCCTCCGACACACCGTCGCGCGTGAACCCGTCCCCCTCCTCACCCCCTCCCACGGAGGAGGAGGCACTCGAGACGGAGGAGCTCGAGGACGCCGCCAAGCCTCAGTCGCCCGCGCCGACCCTCACCGCGCCCGCCGATGCACGTCACAGGACCGAACAGGCCGTTCCCGAGGCCGTCGCGCACCAGATTTCGCCGGTGTCACTGGGCATCGGCATGGCCCTCATGGGGCTTGGAATCGGCTTCCTGGGCGTACGGATGAGGCGTCGCTGAGCCTCCTCGTTCCCTTCATGTCCCCCTCAAGACGGACCCGGAGGCTCAGTCTCCCGATGGTTGCCGGGCTCGGCATACCCGGTATACATACTGAGTATGTCCATTCGCCACGGCCTCCTAGCCCTCCTCGAGCACGGTCCTCGTTACGGCTCACAGCTCCGCAGTGAGTTCGAGTCACGCACCGGCGCCACCTGGCCGCTGAACGTGGGCCAGGTCTATACGACCCTCAACCGCCTGGAGCGCGACGGCATGGTCGCCCAGAGCGGCGAGGACGACGCCGGCCATGCGCTGTATGTGATCACGGACGCCGGGCACGCCGAGCTGAAGAGCTGGTTCCAGACGCCCGTGGACCGCAGCAGCCCGCCCCGCGACGAACTCGCCATCAAGCTCGCGATGGCGATCGGGGCTCCCGGCGTGGACATCCGCGCCGTCATCCAGTCGCAGCGCCACCACACCGTGAAGGCGATGCAGGACTACACCCGGCTCAAGGCGCAGGCGCTGGCCGCCATCGAGAACGAGGGCTCGCAGGAGCGCGACGACGTGGCCTGGCTTCTCGTACTGGAACAGCTGATCTTCCAGACGGAGGCCGAGGCCCGCTGGCTCGACCACTGCGAGGTGCGGCTGATCCGGCTCGCACTCTCCGCCAAGGCCGACCCTGGAGCCGACCGTCCTACGGCCGCCTCGCTGCTCACGCAGCAGCCCGCGGCGGATGCCGCGTCCAGGGCGGAGCCCACCTAGCTGCCCCGGCCGGTACACGACCACCGGCGCGGGCCACCACCGCGCAGTTCCCACTCACGCACTCACACTTCCGCTCACCCGTCCGTCCAAGGGGGACCGTTCCCATGTCCAACCTCCAGTCACATCAGACACACCAGCCACATCCGACGCAGCAGCAGCCCGTGCTTCAGCTCAAGCAGCTGACCCGGGTGCACGGCAGCGGCGCGACCGAGGTGCACGCCCTGCGCGGCATCGACCTCGATGTCTTCCCGGGCGAACTCGTCGCCGTCATGGGCCCGTCCGGCTCCGGCAAGTCCACGCTGCTCACCATCGCGGGCGGCCTCGACGCACCCACCTCGGGAAGCGTGATCGTCGAGAACACCGACATCACCACCGCCGACCGCAAGACGCTCGCCGCACTGCGTCGCCGCAGCATCGGCTATGTCTTCCAGGACTACAACCTGATCCCGGCGCTCACCGCCGCCGAGAACGTCTCGCTGCCGCGCGAACTGGACGGCGTCTCCGCCCGCAAGGCCCGTGGCGAGGCCGTCGCCGCGCTGGAGGAGATGGAACTCGGTCATCTCGCCAACCGCTTCCCGGACGAGATGTCCGGAGGCCAGCAGCAGCGTGTCGCCATCGCCCGCGCCCTCGTCGGCGAGCGCCGGCTCGTACTCGCCGACGAGCCGACCGGCGCGCTGGACTCCGAGACCGGGGAGTCCGTGCTCGCGCTGCTGCGCTCCCGCTGCGACGCCGGCGCGGCCGGCATCCTCGTCACACACGAACCGCGCTTCGCGGCCTGGGCGGACCGTGTGGTCTTCCTGCGCGACGGCGCGGTGGTCGACCAGACCGTCCGCAGCCAGGCCGACTCGCTGCTCTCGGGCCAGGCGGCCGAACTGTGAATACCTGGTACCACTCCTGGCGGGCCGCGATCCGGATCGCCCGCCGCGACGCCGTCCGCTTCAAGGGACGCAGCTTCCTCGTCCTCGCGATGATCGCTCTGCCCATCCTCGGTGTGAGCGCCGCGGATCTGACGCTGCGCAGCGCGCAGCTCTCCACCGAGCAGAGCCTGTCGCGCGAGCTGGGCGGAGCCGATGCCCGGCTGTCCGACCCCGGCATGGGCGGCGCACCGCTGATGCAGGACCTGGACGGTAACGGCTATGCGCCGGTCGGGGACTTCGAGAACAAGCCGTATCCCGAGGGCCAGACCGATGTCGCCAAAGCTCTGCCCGCCGGCGCCAAGTCCCTGACGGACCGGACCGGTTCGGCCAAGCTGCGCACCACGCACGGCCTGCTGAACACCGAGATCCGCGAGCTCAACTCCTCGGACCCGCTGGCCAAGGGCCTCATGGTCGTCGACCGCGGACGGCTTCCGCAGAAGGCCGGCGAGGTCGCCGCGACCACACACTTCCTCGAGGAGAGCGGTCTGAAGGTGGGCTCGACGCTCACGGCGCGCGCATTCGACCGCGAGTACCGGATCGTGGGCGCGTACGAAATCCCGAGCGCGCTGAACGCCGACCAGGTCAACGCGCTGCCTGGCGCTCTGCTCGCACCGCTCGACAAGGCCCTCGAAAAGGCCGGACTGCCGACGACCGCGAGCAGCGCCACGTATCTGGTGGGCGTCGACGGTGGTTTCACGTGGAACATGGTCAAGCAGGCCAACACCAAGGGTGTGACGGTCCATTCGCGCGCCGTCGCGCTGAACCCGCCGGCCAACGCCGACATTCCGTACTACCAGCAGGACGGTTACGGGAAGTACGAGGAGAGCACGGGCGCAAAGGCCGCCGCGCTCGCCGCGGTCGGCACCGTCGTCGGCCTCGCGATGCTGGAGATCTGTCTGCTGGCAGGGCCCGCCTTCGCGGTCGGCGCCCGGCGCTCGCGTCGCCAGCTCGGCCTGGTCGGCGCCAACGGCGGAGACCGCCGCCATATCCGCGCCATCGTCCTCGCCGGCGGCCTGGTGATCGGCGTTGCCGCGGCCGTGGTCGGCACCCTTCTCGGTCTGCTGCTCACCTTGGCGCTGCGCCCGCTGCTCGAGGAGTACATGGGCGCGCGGTTCGGCAGCTTCGACGTGCGGCCGCTGGAGCTGCTCGGCATCGGGCTGCTCGCCGTCTTCACAGGTCTGATGGCGGCGCTCGTGCCGGCCATCACCTCGTCCCGTCAGTCCGTACTGGCCTCGCTCACCGGTCGCCGCGGCGTCCGGAAGAGCAACCGGGTGCTGCCGGTGATCGGTCTGATCGCCGTCGCACTGGGCGCGACGATCGCGCTCTACGGATCCACGATGACCGACCAGGCGATCGTGGTCGCGGGCGGCAGCGCCATCGCCGAGCTGGGTGTGGTCGCGCTGACGCCGGCCCTGGTCGGCCTCTTCGGCCGCACCGGGCGCATCCTGCCGCTCTCTCCGCGGCTCGCGCTGCGGGACGCGGTGCGCAACCGGGGCCGTACGGCTCCCGCGGTCGCCGCCGTGCTGGCCGCCGTCGCGGGCACGGTCGCGGTGGCAACCTACGCCGCGAGCAACGAAGCCCAGGCCAAGGCGGCGTACGAGGCCCGGCTGCCGCACGGCGCGGTCTCCGTGATGCTCGAGGAGGCCGGCGGCCGGGACGTGCCCGCCGTACGTGACACGGTGCAGAAGATGCTGCCCATCGACGTACGCGCCGATGTGGACCGCATCGTGGTCGGCAAGACCAACTGCCCCATCTACGGCGGTTACGACGGGGGCTGCGGACGGTACGAGGTGATGGTGCCGAAGGCCAACGAGTGCCCGCTGTGGGTGACCGACCCGGCCCATCCGGACCAGGATCCCGCGGACAAGTTCAGCAAGGCCGAACGGCGCAAGCTCGCGAACGACTGGCGCTGCCAGGAGTCCGGCGGCTGGATCAGCGTCGACGGCGGAGTGCTGGTCGGCGACGCCAAGCTGGTGAAGGCGCTCGCGATCGACGACCCGGCAGCCGAGAAGGCGCTGGCGGCGGGGCAGATCGTCTCCTTCGACAAGAGGAACATCGACGCCAACGGCAAGATCTCCATCCGGCTGATCACCGATGTCAAGGCAGCCGACGCGGCCATGGAGAAGGGCAAGGAGGCACCGGGTGCCGTCAAGTCGTTCGACACGCACCAGGTCTCCGGGCAGCAGAAGAGCTACGGCGTCTCGATGATCCTGCCGCCCGCCGCGGCGAAGGCCGCGGGCATCACCACGGTCCCGTTCGGCGCGTACTACTCCACGGACAAGATGCCGAGCAGCGAACAGCGACAGCGGCTGGACAGCGAGCTCGACAAGACCGGCTCCGACATCAACCTCCACATCGAGAACGGCTACACCAGCGAGAACAGCATCATCCTGCTGGCGCTGACGGTCTTCGCCGGACTGATCACCATCGGTGCGGCCGGCATCGCCACGGGTCTCGCGCAGGCCGACGCCGAGGCCGATCTCAAGACGCTCGCCGCGGTCGGCGCACCTCCGCGGGTGCGCAGGACTCTCAGCGGGTTCCAATGCGGGGTGGTGGCCGCGATGGGTGTGCTGCTCGGTTCGGCGGCGGGTGTGCTGCCGGCGATCGGGCTGCGGCTCACCGAGGAGCGCCAGGAGATGAAGTGGTACCAGGAGAGCCTTGACCAAGGCTTTGCCTCGTCCGACTCGCTCCCGTACGTGCCGATCATCGTGCCCTGGGAAACCCTTGCCGCGCTGCTGATCGCGGTCCCCGTGGGCGCCGCGCTGCTGGCTGCTCTGGTGACCCGCTCCCGTGGGGCCCTGTCCCGCCGCGAGGCCACGTAACCGGCGTCTGATCACCTATTTTGTGCCCCCGTACGAGGGTGGATCTCTCTCGTACGGGGGCACACGTGTGGTGAGGCGCGTGTGCGAGAGAATGGCGGCATGGAGATGCCGAGGAATGAACGGTCGCAGGAGAATCCTCACGTCCTGGTCGTGGGACAGGACGGGATGACGCTCGGCGGCGGTGACAGTGACGACGAGTCGCGCGAGGTCCCGGTGACGGAGATGGTCGAACAGCCTGCCAAGGTCATGCGGATCGGCAGCATGATCAAGCAGCTGCTGGAGGAGGTCAGAGCAGCACCTCTCGACGAGGCGAGCCGGGTACGGCTCAAGGAGATCCACGCCAGCTCGGTGAAGGAGCTGGAGGACGGCCTCGCCCCGGAGCTCGTCGAGGAACTGGAACGCCTCTCCCTCCCGTTCACCGACGAGGCCATCCCCTCAGAGGCCGAACTGCGCATTGCGCAGGCCCAGTTGGTGGGCTGGCTGGAGGGCCTGTTCCACGGCATTCAGACGGCACTGTTCGCCCAGCAGATGGCGGCCCGCGCCCAGCTCGAACAAATGCGCCGGGCCCTCCCGCCTGGCGCCTCCCACGAGGACGAAGACCCCCAGCACGGCGCGATCCGCTCGGGCCCGTACCTCTAGGCCGTCAAACGAACAAGCCTTCAAACGAACTGAATCGGCCGGGGCGCTTGCCCCGGCCGATTGCGTGCTCGGGCCGCGGCCCGGCGCCGGATGCACCCCGGGCCGGTCCGCAGGGCGTGGGACTACCCCGCCACCAACAGCACCTTGCCGACGTTCGCGCCGGACTCCAGCACCCGGTGCCCCTGGGCCGCATCGCTCATCGCGACCTGCCGGTCCACGACCGCCCGGACCCGGCCGTCCTCGAGCAGCGGCCACACATGCTCCCGCACGGCCGCCACGATCGAGGTCTTCTCGCCCAGCGGCCGCGCCCGCAGCGACGTCGCGGTGACCGCGGCCCGCTTACGCAGCAGTGCCCCCAGGTTCAACTCGCCCTTGACGCCACCCTGAAGGCCGATCACCGAGAGCCGCCCGTTGACCGCCAGTGCCTGCACATTCCGGTCCAGATACTTCGCGCCGACGATGTCGAGGATCACGTCCGCCCCGGCTCCGTCCGTTGCCTTCCGCAGCTCCTCCACGAAGTCCTGCTGCCGGTAGTCGATCAGAATGTCCGCGCCCAACTCGGCGCACCGCGCGAGCTTCTCGGGCCCGCCGGCCGTGACGGCCACCCGCGCGCCCACCGCCTTGGCGAGCTGGATCGCCATCGTGCCGATGCCGCTCGCACCGCCGTGGATCAGCAGCGTCTCGCCCGGCCGCAGGTGCGCGATCATGAACACGTTCGACCACACCGTCGCGGTCACCTCCGGCAGCGCCGCCGCCGTGACCAGGTCAAAGCCATTCGGCACCGGCAGCAGCTGCCCGGCCGGCACCGCGACCTGCTCCGCGTACCCGCCGCCGCCGAGCAGCGCGCAGACCTCGTCGCCCACGGTCCAGCCCGAAACCCCGGCCCCGATCGCCGTGATCCGGCCCGAGCATTCGAGGCCCGGGTACGGGGACGCCCCGGGCGGCGGGTCGTAGAAGCCCTGCCGCTGCAACAGATCCGCACGGTTGACCGCGCTCGCCGCAACCTCGACGAGGACCTCTCCATCGCCGAGTACGGGGTCAGGCACCTCGGCCCACACAAGCGCCTCGGGACCACCAGGTTCGGGAATCGTGATCGCATGCATGGCCGCGAGGCTACTCCAGCCGTCCAGGAGGCAGGACCGAGGCTAATCCCGGGCGTTGAGCGGTGAGCCTCTGTCCGCGCGCACGATCGTGATCAGACGGTCCGTCAACTGGAGCGGGCTGGCGGCGGGATCGTCATAGGCGATCAGCCGATGCCCCCGGAGCACGCTCACCACCAGATCGTCCGTCTCCCGGACACCACGCCCCGCCTCGGCCTTTATCACCGGCCGTTCGATGAGATCCAGGCCGCTGCCCTGCTGGATCAGGTCCTCCATCACCGCGCCCGCGCTGGGGCTGAGCACGGACAGACCCAGCAGCCGGCCTGCCGCACTGGCGCTGGTGATGACCGCGTCCGCACCGGACTGCCGCAGCAGCGGTGCGTTCTCCTCCTCACGCACCGCGGCAACGATCTTGGCTCGGCGGTTGAGCTGCCGCGCCGTGAGCGTGACCAGCACCGCCGTGTCATCGCGCTGGGTCGCGATGACCACCTGCCGGGCCTTTTGCACCTCGGCACCGAGCAGCACGTCGCTGCGCGTCGCATCGCCCACCACACCCACATAGCCATCGGCGTTGGCGGCCTCGATCACCTTGCTGCTGGGGTCGACGATGATGACCTGTTCCTTGCTCAGACCCGTGGCGGTCAGCGTCTGCAGCGCGGAACGGCCCTTTGTCCCGAAGCCGACGATGACGGTGTGCTCACGCAAGCGAAGCCTCCAGCGGTTCAGCCGAAATTCCTCGCGGGTCCGTTCGGTGAGGACCTCAAGAGTGGTGCCGACCAGGATGATCAGAAAGAGCACGCGCAGGGGCGTCACCAGCAGCACATTGGTGAGTCTCGCGACGTCGCTCTGCGGGACGATGTCGCCGTATCCCGTGGTGGAGAGGGTGACCGTGGCGTAGTAGACGGCGTCGAGGAAGTCGACGGACCCATCGGCGTTGTCGTGGTAGCCGCCGCGGTCGGACCAGACGAGCAGCACGGTGAGTGCGAGCACCGCCAGCGCCATCAGCAGCCGCTTGGCGACCTGCCGCAGTGGGCGCTCGACCACGCGGCGTGGGAGCTTCACACGCCTGGTGGCCAGCTGCTCGTCGTCCTGCCGGGCCATGGCGTCATGGCCAGGAAGTTTCACGTGAAACACCCGTCCTCAACGGCCGAGGACGCCCCCGGCGTCCAGGGCAGATCGAGGACCTCCAGCTCGTCTCCGGGCCGTGCACCGCCCGGCGGAACGACGGCCAGCCCATCGGCGGCGGCGATCCCGCGCAGCATCGCCGGCCCGTTGTAGTGCAGCGGCACGAGGTGCTCGGCGCGATGGACGAAGGGCACCAGGCGGGTGTCGTAGGGATGCCCGTGCACCTCGTCGCGTACGGGCGCACGGTACGGAGCAGGAGCCGACAGACCGGCCAGACCGCGCAGCAGCGGCTCGGCGAGCGTGAGCAGCCCGGAGACGGCCGCGAGCGGATTGCCGGGCAGCCCCACCAGATGCCTGGCCGGGTGGTCGCCCTCGGACGTGAGCCGCGCCAGCAGCATCGGATGCCCCGGCCGTACGGCGACTCCGTCGACCAGCAGCTCGGCACCGGCCTTCCGCAGCACCGGATGCACATGGTCGACGGGACCGGCGGCCGTACCGCCGGTGGTGACGATGAGATCGGCCTCGGAGGTGGTGACGGCCCCGTGGAGTGCGTCGGCGTCGTCACCGAGTCGCCGGGTGGCGACGACCTCGACGCCCAGGGCGCGCAGCCAGGGGCCGATCAGCGGGCCGAGGGCATCACGGATCAGGCCGTCGTGGGGGAGTCCGGCGGTGAGCAGTTCGTCGCCGAGGACCAGGACCTCGACGCGCGGCCGCGGGACGGTGAGCAACGCGTCGTAGCCCGCCGCCGCTGCCAGTCCCAGCACCGCCGGGGTCACCAGGGAGGCGGCGGGCAGCAGTTGGTCGCCCGAGCGGCACTCCTGTCCTCGCGCGCGGATGTCCTGGCCGGGCACCACATCCCGCTCGGCGTACAGCACCCGCTGTTCCGCGTCGGTACGGGCGTGCTCCGCACGGATCACCGCGGTGGCCTCGGGCGGGATACGGGCGCCGGTGGCGATCCGCACCGCCGCGCCGTCCGGCAGCGGCGGAGCGTCGGCGTGGCCCGCGAGGATGGAGCCGTCGCCTTGGACACGCCAGGGGCCGGGGCCCGCGACCACCCAGCCGTCCATGGCGGAGGTGTCGAACGACGGCAGATCACAGAGCGCGGTGAGCGGCTCGGCGAGGACCTGGCCGAAGGCCTGGTCCAGGGGCACGCTGCGGGTACGGGCCGGGACGCTGCGCCCGATGCGCGCGGCGAGTGCGCGGGCGTCGGGCCACACGGTCGCGCGATGGCGTTCACCGGCGGGGTCGGCACGGTTGGCGGGGTCGGCGGGCGTTGCGGGGGTGGGCTCCTGCCGTGTCTGCCGGCCCACGAGCGCAAGGGCTTCCTCGACGCCGTCGGACTCGGCCTCGACCTGAGCCCGGGCCTGGGCCCGGTCGGCGGCGTCCTTGGCTCGATCGGCGCCGGGCGTCCGGGGCTCGTCGGCGCCGACCTCGTGGTTCTGGCCGTTCATCCGGCGTCGGCCTGCCCTGGCCCGGCGGCCTTGTCCTGGGGCGGGGCCTGTTCGGCCTCCCGGGGCAGGGCCGGTTCGGCCTCGTCCGCCCACCGAACGGCAAGCGCGGCGGCCTTGCGGGCCGCCTCCGCGACCGCCTCGGGGCCGCCGTCGCCCGCCTTGGCCGCCGCGTAGCCCACCAGGAAGGTGGTCAGCGGTGCGGCGGGGCGGGCGACGCCGTGCGCGGCATCCCGGGCGACGTCGAGCAGGACGCCGATGGGGACGTCGAGTTCGATGCCGAGTTCGTCCTTGACTGCGGTGATCCATTCGTCCAGCACGTTCCCATGCTCCCTGATACGGGCCCTGGCCGCGGAGATGTCCTCCCAGGTGTCGCAGTCGAAGGAGGCGAGTGGCTCCGCGTCGATCCGGGCAAGGTCCAGTTCATCCGTCAGCAGCCGCAGCGGCAGCCCGGCGAGAGTCCCGTACTCGGTGGCGAGCAGGGCCAGTTCACGGCGGAGCGGCTCGGTGCGGTAGGCGGCGACGAGCGGCTGATCGCGGCCACCGGCATCGGTGAGCAGGGCCGCCTCGCGCCCGCTGGTGCCGAGAGCGCCGATCAGCCGGTGCACGGTCCGCTCTTCGAGGAACGGCAGATCCGCCGAGAGGACCAGCACGGAATCGGCCCCGACCTGCCGCACTCCGGCGTCCAGCGCCGCGAGCGGCCCGCCGCCCGGCGGCTCCTCGCGCGCCCAGACCACGGGCCGGGCAGTGGCCCGACGACCGCCGACGACCACGGTGCGTCCCGCGTCACGACAGGCACCGAGGACACGGTCGAGCAGGGCGCGCCCGCCCACGCTCACGGCCGGCTTGTCTGCCCCGCCCAGGCGCTTCGCGGCACCTCCGGCGAGCACGATGGCGTCATACGCGGTGGCGGCATACGCGGTCATGCCTGAAGTATGGGCCGCGATCCGCGTGGGCGGGGAGCCTCGAGTGGATCTTTCTTTCCGCTCCCCGGCCCAGTTTTCCTTGTCCAGGGCCTTTCGTCTGGATCAGGCCGGATCAGTGCTTGGTGCCAGGGCACGCGAGCCCGGCAAGATCCAGACGGCAGACCCTAGAGGCTGCGCAGCAGCACCGACGGGTGCTCCACACAGTCCGCCACGTAGCGCAGGAAGCCGCCCGCCGTGCCTCCGTCGCAGACCCGGTGGTCGAAGGTGAGCGACAGCTGGACGACCTGGCGTACGGCCAGTTCGCCGTCGTGCACCCACGGCTTCGGGACGATCCGGCCGACGCCGAGCATCGCCGCCTCCGGGTGGTTGATGATCGGCGTGGAGCCGTCGACGCCGAACACTCCGTAGTTGTTCAGCGTGAACGTCCCGCCCGTCAGATCCGCCGGAGTCAGCGTCCCTTGCCTGGCCTTCTCCGTCAGCCTGCCGAACTCCTCGGTCAGCGACTCGGCCGAGCGGCTGTGCGCGTCGCGCACCACGGGCACGACCAGACCGCGCTCGGTCTGCGCCGCGAACCCGAGATGCACCTCGGGCAGCCGCACGATCTCCCGGGCCTCCATGTCCACCGTGGAGTTGAGCTCCGGGTGGCGGGCGAGAGCGGCCGTGCAGATCCGGGCGAGCAGCGCGATGAGCGAGATCTTCGGTCCGCCCGCCGCGTTCATCGCGGCCCGCGCGGCCATCAGCTCGGTGGCGTCCGCGTCGACCCAGCAGGTCGCTTCCGGTATCTCGCGCCGGCTGCGGGAGAGCTTGTCGGCCACGGCCCCACGCACGCCGCGCAGCGGTATCCGCTCACCGCGCAGCCCGGCGGAGACCGGGGCGGCCGGAGCGACGGGCTCGGTTGCGACCGGTGTCCCGGTGGCGGACCGCATCGCGAATTCGACATCGGCCCGCAGAATCAGGCCGTCGGGACCGGACCCTGCCAACTGCCGCAGATCGAGACCGTTCTCCCGGGCGAGCCTGCGTACGAGCGGCGAGATGACGGGCACGGGCCCGCTCTCCGCCACGGTCCGACGCGGGGGTTCGGCAGGGGGTTCAGCAACGGGGGCGGGAGCCTGGGCAGGAGGTGCGGTCAGCGCCTGTGCGGCCGGAGCCGCAGGCCGGATCCGTCGCCGACGGGCCGCGGGCGCACCCGTGCCGTAGCCGACGAGCACATTGCCGGACGACTCGTGGGATGCGCCGGAGCCGGCGGCCTCAGTACCGCGGGACGAGCCGGAGGAGTTTGCAGCCCCTGCCCCGCCCAGATCCACCGCGCCGACGGCAACCGTCAACAGCGGCGCACCGACCGGAAGTTCCGCACCCTCCTCGCCGAAACGCGCGGTGACCACACCTCCGTACGGGCACGGCACCTCCACCATCGCCTTGGCCGTCTCGACCTCGACGACAGGCTGGTCGATGGCGACGACATCGCCCACGGAGACCAGCCAGCGCACGATCTCCGCCTCGGTCAGCCCTTCTCCGAGGTCCGGCAGCTTGAACTCCAGCACCTGAGCCATCAGCTCCCCGCCTCCCACTGCAGCCGCGCGACCGCGTCCAGCACCCGGTCCACTCCCGGCAGATGGTGCCGCTCCAGCATGGGCGGCGGATAGGGAATGTCGAATCCGGCCACCCTGAGCACCGGAGCCTCCAGATGGTGGAAGCAGCGCTCGGTGACGCGCGCGGCGATCTCTCCGCCGGGGCCGCCGAAGCCGGTGGACTCATGGACGACGACCGCCCGTCCCGTGCGCCGCACGGACGCGCAGACCGTCTCGTCGTCGAACGGCACGAGCGAGCGCAGATCGACGACTTCCAGGTCCCAGCCCTCGGCCGCGGCGGCCTCCGCCGCCTCCATGCAGACCGGAACGGACGGACCGTAGGTGATCAGCGTGGCGCTGCGCCCGGGACGGCGGACCACGGCCCGGCCGATCGGCTCGACCTCGGTCGGAGCCTCGGGCGACCAGGTCGCCTTCGACCAGTACAGCCGCTTGGGCTCCAGGAAGACCACCGGGTCGTCGGACGCGATGGCGGCCCTGAGCAGCCCGTACGCGTCGTCGACGGTGGCGGGCGTGACGACATGGAGCCCCGGAGTCGCCATGTAGTAGGCCTCGGACGAGTCGCTGTGGTGCTCGACGCCGCCGATTCCGCCGCCGTACGGCACGCGGACGGTGATCGGCAGCGGCATCCCGCCGCGCGTGCGGTTCCGCATCCGCGACACATGGCTGATCAGCTGCTCGAACGCCGGGTAGGCGAAGGCGTCGAACTGCATCTCGACGACCGGCCGCAGCCCGTACATCGCCATGCCGACGGCCGTGCCGAGGATGCCGGCCTCGGCGAGCGGCGTGTCCGTACAGCGGTCTTCGCCGAACTCCTTGGTCAGCCCGTCCGTGACCCGGAAGACCCCGCCGAGCGTGCCGACGTCCTCCCCCAGCACATGGACGGTCGGGTCCTCGGCCATCGCGTCGCGCATCGCGCGCTGCAGGGCCTGCGCCATGGTGGCGGGCTTCACCGCGGCCGTGGTCATCGAGCGTCTCCCTCAGCGTCGAGCTCGGCCCGCAGCTGCGCCGCCTGCTCACGCAGCTGGCTCGTCTGCTCCGCGTAGACATGCGCGAACAGGTCCATCGGGTCGAGCACAGGCTCGGCGTTCATCCGGTCGCGCAGCTCGGCGGCCATGGTCTCGGCAGCCTCCGCCGCGGCCCGTTTGCCGTCCTCGTCCAGCAGTCCTCGCTCCGTCAACTCCCGCTCCAGCAGCCGGATCGGATCGTGCGCACGCCAGGCCTCGACCTCGCTGTCGACGCGGTAGCGCGTCGCGTCGTCGGCGTTCGTGTGCGCCTCGATGCGGTACGTCACGGCCTCGATCAGTGTCGGGCCGCCGCCGCGCCTGGCCCGGGCCACGGCCTCGCCGAGCACCTCGTGCACCGCGGCCGCGTCGTTCCCGTCGACCAGTCGGCCGGGCATTCCGTAACCCACGGCCTTGTGCGCGAGCGAGGGCGCGGCGGTCTGCTTGGCCAGCGGAACCGAGATCGCGAAGCCGTTGTTCTGTACGAGGAAGACGACGGGGGCCTGCCACACCGCGGCGAAGTTCAGCGCCTCGTGGAAGTCGCCCTCGCTGGTGCCGCCGTCGCCGACCATGGCGAGCGCGACGACGTCGTCACCCTTGAGCCTGGCCGCGTGGGCAAGGCCGACGGCGTGCGGCAGCTGGGTGGCGAGCGGGGTGCACAGCGGCGCTATGCGGTGCTCGTGCGGGTCGTATCCGGTGTGCCAGTCGCCGCGCAGCAGCGTGAGTGCCTGCACGGGGTCGAGGCCGCGCGCCACGGCCGCGAGCGTGTCGCGGTAGCTGGGGAAGAGCCAGTCGCGCTCCTCCAGGGCCAGCGCGGCCGCGACCTCGCAGGCCTCCTGCCCGGTGCTCGACGGGTAGACGGCGAGGCGGCCCTGCTTGGTGAGAGCCGTCGCCTGCGCGTTGTACCTGCGTCCGCGCACCAGCTGTGCGTACAGCCTCAGCAGCAGCTCGGGGTCCGCGCCGGCCGCGGCGTCTGTGCCGAGCACGCGGTACGGCTCCGGGTCCGGGAGCAACGGTGTGGGGTCGGTGCGGGGCTTCCACGCCGGGGGCGGGGTGGGCCGGTAGGCGGCGGCACCGGGCAGCTCCTGAACCGTCATGCTGCTCTTTCGCAACGCGAGCACCTCCTCATGGGAGCGACGACGAAGCGGCCCGAGTGTGGCTCGCCTCACCTACCGATTGTTCGGTCGTGGACGCATTTTGGCTACAGGCACCTTCAGCCTGTGGACAAACGGTTCTCCACAGCCTCTGATGGAGACAGGTCGTCCATGTCGGAGAGGCGGGGGGATATGGCAGCTGAACAAATGGCCGAGGGCGGGAACCGGGCGGAGCAGGGTCCTCCGGCGCGACCGCTGGACGCCATCGACCGGGACATCCTCCGCATCCTCCAGACGGACGGCCGCGCCTCGATCCGTTCGGTGGCCGAGCGCGTCCACGTATCCCGCGCCAATGCGTACGCCCGCATCAACCGACTCATCGACGACCGCGTCATCCGCGGCTTCAGCGCCCGGGTGAACCACGAGCGCGCAGGCCAGGGCGCCTCCGCCTACATCACGCTCAAGATCGTGCAGAACTCCTGGCGCACGGTGCGCGAGCAGCTGGAGGCACTGC
The DNA here is from genome assembly GCF_044334895.1 of Streptomyces sp. NPDC020681. NCBI lineage: Bacteria > Bacillati > Actinomycetota > Actinomycetes > Kitasatosporales > Streptomycetaceae > Streptomyces > Streptomyces sp. NPDC020681. The sequence goes on from NZ_JBIRTX010000002.1 coordinate 428,509, forward strand.
CGGGAGCCGCCCACATCGCGCTGGTCAGCGGTGATTTCGACGTACTGCTGCTGGTGCACACCCCGGACAACAGGACGCTGCGGGAGCTGGTGCTGACCCGGCTGCAGTCGATCCCGGAGGTGCTGTCCACGCGCACGCTGCTGGTCTTCGAGGAGACGGATCTCGACCCCGGGCCGGGCGGCCAGGGCCCGGCCACCGAAATCGACCCGCTATAGAGCTGACCCGTACGTGGCCCCTATGGCGCCCGCCGGTACGCCTGCCCCGCAGGGCCGTCCGCAGCGCGGGTGACCGCGTCTACGAGTCCGTACGCAGCCCGTCGAAGGCGAGGCGGACCACCGTCTCGGCCACCTGGTCGGCGTCGTATCCGCCACCCGGGTGCGGCCGGTACCACTCCACCAGCGAGTTCACCATGCCGAAGAGCAGCCTGGTCGCCAGCCGGATGTCCACGTCCGCGCGGAGATCGCCGTCCGCCGCGGCCGCCTTCAGCAGATCGGCGACCCGCTGGTCGAACTCCCTGCGCCGCTCCATCGCCCAGCGCTCGGTCTTCGTGTTGCCCCGTACGCGCAGCAGCAGCGTCACATAGGGCAGGTCGGCCACCAGCACCTCTACGGTGCGCCGGGTCACGTACTCCACACGCTCGATGGCGCGCCCGCGCACCGCGCCCGGCTCGTCGAGGATCGCGAAGAGCGCGTCGAGCGCCCGGCTCACGGCCCGGCGCAGCAGCTCCTCCTTGCCCGCGACATGGTGGTAGATGGACGACTTGGAGATGCCGGCGGCCTGGGAAAGGTGCTCCATGGACGTGCCGTCGTAGCCGCGCTCGTTGAAGATGCGGACGGCGACGGTCAGCAGCGTCTCCGGGGTGTACGTGTCCCGCTTGGCCGTGGTCATGTGCCCGCCTCGTCCTTCTCCATCCGGATGTACGACTGCCGGTAGAGCCCCAGGGAGGGGGCGTAGCGTCCGGTGGGCACGCGTGTGTCGAGCTCGTCCAGCAGCTCGTGAGCCCAGGCGCGGCCCAGCCTGTGCCCCCATTCCACAGGCCCCAGCGGGTAGTTCACGCCGAGCCGCATCGCGGTGTCGATGTCCTCCGCCGAGGCGACTCCCTTGGCCACGGCGTCGGCGGCCAGATCCACCAGCATCGCGACCGTACGGGCCACGATCATCCCGGGTACGTCCTTGATGACGCTGACGCTCTTGCCTATGGCCTGGAACAGGCCGATCGACTGCCTGAGCGTCTCCCATCCGGTGATCTCGGAGGCGGAGAGCGCGATCCGGGTGGCGTCCCGGTAGTCGAGCGCCAGGTCGAAGTAGACGACGTCGCGGAACTCGGCCGAGGTCTGGCCGTCGGCGAGCACGAGCTGGCCACCGCTGGGAAGCAGAATCCTGGTGCCCTTGTCCTCGTCCACCTCGCGGACGGTGATGCCGGCCTCCCGGATCAGCCCGATGAGCTCCCCCGCGGGCCCGAGATCGCCTTCCACGGTGATCTCGGACGGCGGCTCGGTGGCCGGTGCGGTGTGCGGCTCGGGGCGGATCGCGTCGTCCTCGTACGGGAACCAGCCGCGCCCGCTCTTGCGGCCGTGCTGCCCCGACTCGACCAGCCGCCGCTGGGCGAGCGAGGGGGTGAATTTGGGGCTCTGGAAGAAGGACTCCCAGACCGACCTGGTCACGGCCTCGTTGACGTCCTGCCCGATCAGATCGGTGAGCTCGAAGGGGCCCATCTTGAAGCCGCCGGACTCGCGCAGCACCGCGTCGATCGTGGCGGGGTCGGCGCCCTGCTCCTCGTAGACCGCGAAGGCTTCCGCGTAGAAGGGCCGGGCGATGCGGTTCACGATGAAACCGGGGGTGTCGGCGCAGCGCACTGGCGTCTTGCCCCAGGCCTTGGCGGTCTCGTACGCGCGCGTGGCGGCCGCTGCCTGGGTGGCGAAGCCGCTGACGACCTCGACCAGGGGGAGCAGGGGCGCCGGGTTGAAGAAGTGCAGTCCGACGAAGCGGCCGGGGTGCTTCAGGGCGCCGGCGACGGCGGTGACGGAGAGGGACGACGTGTTGGTGGCGAGGAGGCAGTCGTCCGCGACTATCTCCTCGAGTGCCGCGAACAGCTCCTGCTTCACCGGCAGTTGTTCGAGCACGGCCTCGATCACGAGTGCCGTGTCGGCGAGCTCTGCGAGGTCCGCCGCCGGACTCAGCCGCGCCTTGGCCTGATCACGCTCGGCCGCCGGTATCCGGCCTTTCTCGACCAGCCGGTCGAGGCGCTTCCCGATGGCCTCCGCGGCCTCGCCCGCGCGTCCGGGAAGCGCGTCGTACAGCCGTACCGGATGGCCCGCGACAAGGGCGACCTGGGCGATTCCCTGCCCCATGGTGCCGGTGCCCACCACGGCGACGGTGCGGCTCTTATCGATGGCGGTCATGGGAGAGATCCTCCCCGATGAGTTGTCCACAGGTTTGACAGGCCCCCTTGTCCCGACCGATCGTTCGGTTACTCTAACTCTGTCATTCCATTCCTGCCCAGCTCGACGAGGAGTTGGTCCGTCATGCAGCTGACCGAGACCCACCGGCCGACGCTCGACCAGGCCCTCGATGCGATCCGCACGCGCGCCTACTGGTCCCCGCACCCCGAGCACCCCAAGGCGTACGGCGAGGACGCGCCGGCCGAAGGCCTCGCCGCCTTCGAGGCGCTCCGCGGTACCCGCTTCGACCTGGACCAGCCGGGCACCGACGACTGGACTGGCGGTGAAGTCTCGCCGTACGGACCGGAGTTGGGCATCCAGTATCCCCACCCGGACGTGGACGTCCTGCTGCCCGCGATGCGCGCGGGCATGGTGGCCTGGCGCGAGGCCGGTCCGGAGACCCGGGCGCTGGTCTGCGTGGAGATCCTGTCCCGCATCAGTGCCCGCACCCATGAGTTCGCGCACGCGGTGATGCACACCAGCGGGCAGGCCTTCATGATGGCGTTCCAGGCCGGCGGCCCGCACGCCCAGGACCGCGGCCTGGAGGCCGTGGCGTACGCCTACGAGGAGCAGACCCGCACTCCGGCCGCCGCCGACTGGTCCAAGCCCCAGGGCAAGCGCGACCCCCTGGAGCTGCGGAAGTCCTTCACCACGGCGGGCCGCGGCATCTCCCTGCTGATCGGCTGCAACACCTTCCCGACGTGGAACGGGTACTCGGGCCTGTTCGCCTCCCTGGCCACCGGCAATCCGGTCCTGGTCAAGCCGCACCCGCGCGCGGTGCTGCCGCTCGCGCTCACGGTGCGCGTGGCCCGCGAGGTGCTCGCCGAGGCCGGCTTCGATCCGAACCTGGTCTGCCTGGCCGTCGAGCGACCGGGCGAGGGCATCGCCAAGACCCTCGCGCTGCGGCCCGAAGTCAAGATCATCGACTACACCGGGTCCACCGCCTTCGGCGACTGGCTGGAGGCCAACGCCCGACAGGCGCAGGTCTACACCGAGAAGGCAGGCGTGAACACCGTCGTCGTCGACTCCACGGACAACTACAAGGGGATGCTGTCCAACCTCGCGTTCTCGCTCTCCCTGTACAGCGGCCAGATGTGCACCACCCCGCAGAACTTCCTGATTCCGCGCGACGGCATCACGACCGACGCCGGACACAAGTCGTACGACGAGGTGGTGGGCGACCTCGCCGCCTCGGTGGGCGGCCTGCTCGGCGACGACGCCCGGGCGAACGCGCTGCTGGGCGCGCTGGTCAACCCCGATGTGAAGGCCCGGCTCGAGGGCGCCGCCGCGCTGGGCGAAGTGGCACTGCCCTCACGGAAGATCGCGAACCCGGAGTTCCCGGAAGCCGTCGTCCGTACGCCGGTGATCGTCAAGCTCGACGGCGCCAAGCCGGACGCCGAGGCCGTGTATCTGACCGAGTGCTTCGGCCCGGTGTCGTTCGCGGTCGCCGTCGACTCGACGGCCGACGGTCTGGAGCTGCTGCGGCGCACGATCCGTGAGAAGGGCGCGATGACGATCGGCGCGTACACGACGTCGGCCGACACGGAGCGCGCGATCGAGGACATCTGCTTCGACGAGTCGGCGCAGCTCTCCCTGAACCTCACGGGCGGGGTGTACGTCAACCAGACGGCGGCGTTCTCCGACTTCCACGGCTCGGGCGGCAACCCGGCGGCGAACGCGGCGCTGTGCGACGGCGCGTTCGTCTCGAACCGCTTCCGGGTGGTGGAGGTCCGCCGCCAGGCCTGACGAGGTGGTGCCGGCCGTGGCCTCAGGGAGCACCTGGGGCCGCGGCGGTCCGGTCCTGCGCGTTCGGGGCCTGCGGCGGACCTCCTCCCCAGTGGAAGAGGGTCATGGCCACACTGGTGGCGAGGTTGTAGCTGGACACCTGGGGCCGCATGGGGAGCGCCAGAAGCTTGGTTGCCTGCTCCCGGAGCTCGGGCGAGACGCCATGGCGCTCGGAGCCGAACACCAGCAGCGCGTCGTCAGGGATGGCGACGGACCGGATGTCCGCGCCCTCCGGGTCAAGGACGTACAGCGGGCCCGGCGGCAGGTCGGCGGGCTGGAGCCGCTCCACTGCGGTGGCGAAGTGCAGGCCGGCCGCAGACCGGACCACGTTGGAGTGCCACGGGTCCATGTCGCCCGTGGTGACCACACCTGTGACCCCGAAACCGGCAGCGAGACGGACGACGGCCCCGACGTTCCCAAGATTGCGGGGGTTGTCCAGAACGACGATCGGTGACGACCGGGGCAGCGCCGCCAGACCCTCGAGGTTCGCCTGACGGTTGCGCCTGAACACCAGAGCGGCGACCCGTGTGGGATGGACCTTGGGCACCAGCTCCCGGAGGGTGTCGGCCGGCACCTCCACGACGAGCTCCTCGATCCGGGCCGTCACGTCGTTAGCCAAGTCAGCGGCAAGGGCCAGGGCGGCCTCTTTGTCACTGGTGATCGCACACCGCACGTCAGCCCCGAAACGAAGCGCGTGTTTCAGCGCATGGAAGCCGTCGAGGAACACCGTGTCCGGGGCCGTTTCGCGCCATTGCCGCACAACGCTCGTGGCGTCGTCATCGCTCATCGCCTCAGCCTACGGACGCTCCCCGATGTCCCGGCGCACCAGGGGCGATGCGTTCCAAGGGCATCTCGCCGCTCCGTGCCTGTCTGCCCGCCTGCCTGTTCTGGATGCCTGGATGCCTGGATGCCTGGATGCCTCATGGAAGGATTTCCAAGGGTTCGTACTCATGCGCTCTGCCGTTGATCCACTCGACCCATGTGGGGTCGTCGAGCAGCGCCCCGGCATCCGGAAGTCCGGCCCGTCTGAGGAACTCCAGCAGATCCCGGTCGGAGTGCGCGAGGCCCATGATCTGATCGCGCACCGTGACCCGTCGGCCGCCTGACGGGCTGATCCGGTGCACCACGATCGGCGGGTGGCTCATGCGTCCAGGCTGCGACGGCTCGCCCGACACAGCACGCCGGGCTCTCGACCGGGGCGACGCAGGGCGCAGGACTCGACGTGTTCGGCCATGACGGTCTACGCCTCCCCGTCCTCGGCCTGCTCATGGGCGTGCTTGAGCGACATCCGCGCATCGACGACGTCCGCGGTCAGGGTCGCCCAGTACGGATGCGTGCTCACTGCGGCCGACAGTTCGAGCAGCCGTCGGCGCAACCGCTCCACCTCCGCCGCCTGCTCCTCGGTGTAGCCCGGGCTGTCCGGGAAGGACACCACGCGGTCGCCGAGTACGTGCTTCTCGCTCGTCCAGCCGGGCTCCGGGGTCACCGACCACGGCAGGGCCCGGCACAGCGCCACGTACTCGGCACGCGTCCGGTGCAGGTCGAGTTGGGCGACGCGGAGATCGTCGGGGAAGTCGTACGGTTCAGCCACACCGGAATGGTACGTCTGTTCGATTTTCAATGGCGAGCGCCGCGCCAAACTGAGGTGAGGCGAACTGAGATGAGGTGAGGCGAAGCGACGGGCTCCGACCCGAGCTTCGAGCCCGAAGAGGCGGCAGCTGCCTCAGCCGACGAGCGTGCGCGTCTGATCCGGGCTTTCCTGCCGCTGCCTGGGCACCTTGGCCGCCGCCCTCGGGAACAGCCGGTCCCGTCCTCGCGTCGCTCTCGCGCCGAGCCAGACCAGGAAGGCGGTCGGCAGGAAGACCGCGTCGGCAGCGATCATCGCGAGCGAGAAGAACGGCAGCCCGAGCAGTACGGCGATGGCCGCGTGCTCCAGCATCATGGCCACGAGCAGGACGTTCTTGACGCGGCGGTTGAAGAGCGTGAAGGGGAAGGCGACCTGCACGACGACCGTGCCGTAGGTGAGGACCATCACCATCACGCCGCCCGAGGCGAGCAGGTCGGAGAGCGCCGGCCAGGGCGTGAAGTAGTCGAGCTTGAGCGGGTAGTAGAGCGCGGTGCCGTCCTGCCAGCGCGAGCCCTGGATCTTGTACCAGCCGGCGGTGGCGTAGATCAGACAGACCTCGGCCATGATCACGACGAGGCCGGCGTTGTGGGCGAGATTGGCGAGAGCGTCCAGCAGGATGCGCGGCTCGCTGCGCGGGGCGTGCCTGTTCACCATCCACCACAGCCCCTGGGCCACCCACACCACCCAGAGGAGCAGGAGTATGAGCCAGCCGGTCTGGTTCAGGAAGGTGGCGATGAACAGGCCGATGCCCAGTACGGTCCAGAGGGCCGGACCGACGCGGTCGCGAGTCCTCTCCGGTGCCGTGGAGGCCTCCGGGCTCGTCGAACGCGCCGCGAACGCCGCTCGTCGCGCGTCCAGGGACCAGACCTGTCCGCAACGGGTCACGACGAGATAGATCGCTATGAGGTGGATGACGTTGTCGCCGCCGTCGCCCATGAAAATGGAGCGATTCTGCAGCGACAGCACACCGATCATGAAGAGCACGGACATCGTGCGGGTCCGCCAGCCGAGCATCAGCAGCACGCTGGACAGCGCGGAGACCGCGTACACAACCTCAAACCAGAGGGTGCTCTCCGACCACATGAGCATGGTGAAGGCGTCATTGCCCGCAATGAGCTGCCGCGCCATGTCCCAGCTCCATGGACCGGTCGGACCGTACATCTCATGGCGGTTGGGGAACTCACGGAGCAGGAAGAGCAGCCAGGTGCCGGCGAAACCGATCCGGATGATGGCGCTCTGGTACGGGCCGAGGGCCGTGGAGGTAATGCGCTGCAGGGCTCCGGCGACCCCACGGTCGGAGGTCCCGCGGTCGGTTGGCCGGCGTTCGGTTGTCCCGCGGTCGGTGGCATCGCTCACTTGCGTGCCTCCGTACGTCCGTTGTCGGCCCCTCCGGGCAGATCGGCGACGGTGACCGTCCACCACGGCAGGACGCGGTACACGGGTCGGGTGTCGATCTTCTCGTCGCTCCACTTCGGGGGCTTGACGGAGCGGGTCGAGGACCTGAGCCGGATGCGCTCGACGGGGCCGCCGAGGTCCTGCGCTTCCAGGCGCAGCATCACGATGCGCCGGACATAGCTTTCGGAGAGCTGGCCGCGCAGGCCGTTGCCACGGTTCTCGTTGTCGTGCGAGTTGATGTAGAAGTCCCAGGCCCGGCGCAGCTCGTTCTGCTGGGTGTGGCTGGGGAGGAGATTGCCGCGGATCGCTTCGCCGTCCTCGGCGGACAGATCGATCCAGTCGGTGCTCCTGCGGCCGCCCTCCGAGTCCGTGAACTCGGCTTTCACCTGTACGGCGACGTTCTGCTGGAGCGGGTTCGGGGCGAAGAGCTTCCAGTTCTGCTCGAACTCGGGATAGACCCAGCCGTCTACCGCCTTGCCGTGCTGCTTGGTCACTGTGTTGGACGGCGCGACGTGCAGAAACACCATGACGAGATGAACGCCGGCCAGGACAGCGACGAGCGCGAGGGAGACGGCGACGGCCACCTGGTAGGGCAGCGAGAGCGCTGCGATGCCGCGGGGAATGGGCCCGGGATCGACAGGCGCGGGCTCTGCGGGCCCGGGGTGGGGCTGGGGCGACTGGGTGAGCTCGGGGTGGGGCTGCGGCACAGGCTCAGTGGGCTCGGACTGCGGCCGGGACTCGGACACGACAGTAGGCCGGGACTCGGGCTCGGGGGCGTCTCCGGACGGCGGCCCGGAGCTCAGGCTCCCGGCGCTTTTTACGCCCTCGTCCTCGTTGGAGTCCATCCCGCCCCGATCCCCATCGGTCCACCTCGGTTATCCACAGGGTTGACACCTTAAGGGCCCTCGACTCACCATTGAAGTCCATGAACCGAACGATCGGTCGGTAGGGGGCCCGGATGACGGCAGTGACTGCGGATACGTACGAGGCGGTTTTCGACGCCGCCGTAGCCGCCGACGAGCGCATCGAGCCACGCGACTGGATGCCTGACGCCTACCGCGCGACGTTGGTCCGGCAGATGGCGCAGCACGCCCACTCCGAGATCATCGGCATGCAGCCCGAGGCGAACTGGATCACGCGCGCGCCGTCGCTGCGGCGCAAGGCGATCCTGATGGCCAAGGTGCAGGACGAGGCCGGCCACGGCCTGTATCTGTACAGCGCCGCCGAGACCCTGGGCACCAGCCGCGACGAGCTGCTCGACAAGCTCCACGCGGGCCGCCAGAGGTACTCGTCGATCTTCAACTACCCGACGCTGACCTGGGCCGATGTCGGCGCGATCGGCTGGCTGGTGGACGGCGCGGCGATCACCAACCAGGTGCCGCTGTGCCGCTGCTCCTACGGTCCCTACGCCCGCGCGATGGTCCGGATCTGCAAGGAGGAGTCCTTCCACCAGCGCCAGGGCTACGAGCTGCTGCTCACGCTCTCGCGCGGCACGGCCGCCCAGCACGAGATGGCGCAGGACGCGGTGAACCGCTGGTGGTGGCCGTCGCTGATGATGTTCGGCCCGCCCGACGACGAGTCGTCCCATTCGGTGCAGTCCATGGCCTGGAAGATCAAGCGGCATTCGAACGACGAGCTGCGTCAGCGCTTCGTCGACATCTGCGTCCCGCAGGCCGAGGCCCTCGGCCTCACACTCCCCGACCGCGATCTGCGGTGGAACGAGGAGCGGGGTCACCACGACTTCGGCGCGATCGACTGGGCGGAGTTCCAGGAGGTCCTCAAGGGCAACGGCCCGTGCAACGAGCAGCGGCTCACACAGCGCCGTAAGGCACACGAAGAGGGCGCCTGGGTCCGCGAAGCGGCTTCGGCATACGCCGAAAAGCGCCAGGCACAGCACGCGAAGCCCGGGGAGGCGACGGCATGAGCAGCTCGACCAACTGGCCGCTGTGGGAGGTCTTCGTGCGCTCGCGCCGTGGACTGTCGCACACGCACGCGGGCAGCCTGCACGCCCCGGACGCGGAGATGGCGCTGCGCAATGCCCGCGATCTCTACACCCGGCGGAACGAAGGCGTGTCCATCTGGGTGGTGCCCTCCACGGCGATCACCGCGTCCTCGCCGGACGAGAAGGACCCGTTCTTCGAGCCCTCAGCCGACAAGCCCTACCGGCACCCGACCTTCTACGAGATCCCGGACGGGGTGAAGCACCTGTGACCACCACGGTGAATGCCGCGGCGCTCGCCCTCGGCGACGACGCGCTGGTGCTCTCCCACCGGCTGGGGGAGTGGGCGGGTCATGCGCCCGTTCTGGAGGAGGACGTCGCTCTCGCCAATATCGCGCTGGATCTGCTGGGCCAGGCGCGCGTGCTGCTCTCACTCGTCGGCGACGAGGACGAGCTGGCGTATCTGCGCGAAGAGCGCGAGTTCTGCAATCTCCAGCTGGTCGAGCAGCCGAACGGCGACTTCGCGCACACCATCGTCCGCCAGCTCTACTTCTCCGTCTACCAGCGGCTGCTGTACGGGCAGTTGGCGACCGGCGACAGCGAGTTCGCCGGGCTCGCGGCAAAGGCGGTCAAGGAGGTCGCCTACCACCAGGACCACGCCGAGCACTGGACCGACCGCCTCGGCGACGGCACCGCCGAGAGCCATCAGCGGATGCAGCGGGCGTGCGACGCGCTGTGGCGGTTCACCGGTGAGATGTTCCAGCCGGTCGAAGGGCTGGACATCGACTGGCAGGCGCTGGAAGCCGGCTGGCTGGAGACCGTCACCGCCGTGCTGGTGCGCGCGACGCTGACCGTGCCCGAAGGGCCTCGGTCCGGCGGCTGGGCGGCGGGCGCGGGTCGCCAGGGACTGCACACGGAGTCGTTCGGGCGGATGCTGGCGGAGATGCAGCATCTGCACCGCAGCCACCCGGGGGCGTCATGGTGACCGACACGCGCCTCACCGGCGAGACACGGCTGGAGGCGGAGCTGCGCAAGCTGGCCGGCTCCGTGCCCGACCCGGAGCTGCCCGTTCTGACGCTGGAGGAGCTCGGTGTGCTCCGCGGGGTACAGGTCCTCGGCCCGGGCAGGGTCGAGGTGGAGCTGACGCCGACCTACACAGGCTGCCCGGCGATCGAAACGATGACCTCCGACATCGAGCAGGTGCTGCACGACCACGGGATACCGGAGGTCTCGGTCGTGAAGGTCCTCGCGCCGGCCTGGTCGACCGACGACATCAGTGCGGAAGGTCGGCGCAAGCTCGCCGAGTTCGGCATTGCGCCGCCGCGCGCGCACGCCGCGGAGGGCCCGGTGGCGCTCACGCTCTCCGTGCGCTGCCCGAACTGTGGCTCCACCGACACCGAGATGCTGAGCCGGTTCTCCTCCACCGCCTGCAAGGCGCTGCGCCGCTGCGTCAGCTGCCGCGAACCCTTCGACCACTTCAAGGAGTTGTAGATGTTCCATCCGCTCCGGGTCAGCGAGGTCGAACAGCTCACGGACGACTCGGTGGCCGTCACCCTCCAGGTGCCGCCCGAGCTCCGGGAGGCCTTCCGCCACACACCCGGCCAGCACCTGGCGCTTCGCCGACTGGTGCAGGGCGAGGAGATCCGCCGTACGTACTCGATCTGCGCTCCGGCCGCTCCGGCAGGCGCCGATCCGGTCCTGCGCGTGGGCATCCGGCAGGTCGACGGCGGCGAGTTCTCGACGTATGCGCTCAAGGAGCTCGCCGTCGGCGACATCGTCGAAGTGATGCCTCCGATGGGCCGGTTCCTCCTCGATCCGCGGCCCGGCTACTTCGCGGCGATCGTCGGCGGCAGCGGCATCACGCCAGTGCTGTCGATGGCTGCGACGCTGCTGGCGCGGGAGCCGGAGGCCCGGTTCTGCCTGATCCGCAGCGACCGCACCGTGGCCTCGACGATGTTCCTGGACGAGGTCGCCGACCTCAAGGACCGCTTCCCGGAGCGCTTTCAGCTGGTCACAACACTCTCCCGGGAGGAGCAGGCGGCAGGTCTGCCGTCCGGGCGGCTCGACGGGGACCGGCTGACCGAGCTGCTGCCGGCTCTGCTCCCGGTGGCGGACGTGGACGGCTGGTACCTCTGCGGCCCCTTCGGCCTGGTCCAGGGCGCGGAGCGGGCGCTGCGCGGCCTCGGCGTCAGTCGGAGCCATATCCACCAGGAGATCTTCCACGTCGATGACGCACCGGCCCCGGCGCCGGTGGCCGCGCCGTCTCATGCGGAGCTGACGGCGACGCTGGACGGCCGGTCGGGCAAGTGGCCGGTGCAGGAAGGGGAGTCGCTGCTCGAGACGGTGCTGCGGAGCCGCGCGGACGCTCCGTATGCGTGCAAGGGCGGGGTCTGTGGGACCTGCCGCGCCTTCCTGGTCTCCGGCGAGGTGCGCATGGACCGCAACTTCGCGCTGGAGCCCGAGGAGACCGAGGCGGGCTATGTGCTGGCCTGCCAGTCCCATCCGGCAACGCCCGAAGTGGAGCTGGACTTCGACCGCTGACCCCGTTCACCCGGTGCCGCGTCCACTTCCAGGGGCCGCGCTCCTTTCCAGGGCGGCGTACCCGTCCAAGGGCTGTGTTCGCTTCCAGGGCTGTGTTCATTTTCAGGAACGTGTTCTATCTTGGCGGTCTCGATGGGCTTGACGGTCCGTCAGATACACGGGGACACAGCCCGGACAGCGTTCTTGCGGCATCGGCGCGTGGGAGGACAAGCCAGTGGACTTCACCTTCACCGAGGAGCAGCAGGCGGCCGTCGAGGCTGCGAAGGCCGTCTTCTCCGGCGTCGCGCCGGACGGTGTGCCGAGCCCCGCGCTCACACCGGGCGCGGTGGCCGAGGAGTTCGACCGGCCGCTGTGGGCCAAGCTCGCTGACTCCGATCTGCTGAGCCTGGTGCTCTCGCCGGAGCGCGGCGGTGCCGGCCTCGACGCCATCGCGCTCTGCCTGGTGCTCCGCGAATCCGCCAAGGTGCTGGCCCGCGTGCCGCTGCTGGAGACCAGCGCGGTCGCGATGGCCGTGGAGCGTTATGGCGACGCCGAGTTGAGCGACGAGATTCTTCCGCGGGTCGGCCGCGGCGAGCTGGTGCTCACCGTCGGTGCCAACGGCCGAACCGGTCATGATCCCGCCGAGCTCGCTGTTTCGGCGCGCCCCGACACCGACCGCGGCGAGGGCTGGCTGCTCGACGGCGTGCAGACGGGCGTGCCCTGGGCCCACTCCGCGGACCTGATCGCCGTGCCCGCGCACACGGATGACGGCCGCGCCACGCTGGCACTGATCGCCCGCGACCGCGAAGGTCTTTCCTTCGCCGAGCAGATCTCCACCAGCGGTGAGCGGTTCGCCGAAGTCAGCCTGGATTCCGTACGGATCGACAGCCGCGAACTGATCGACGCCGAAGGCGCCTGGGAGTGGCTGCGTCAGCTCCTGGCCACCGGGACATGCGCGCTGGCGCTCGGTCTCGGCGAGGGCGTGCTCACGATGACCAGCGAATACACGGGCAAGCGCGAGCAGTTCGGATTCCCGGTCGCCACGTTCCAGGCCGTTGCCGTCCAGACAGCAGACCGCTTTATCGATCTGCGGGCGATGGAGGCGACGCTGTGGCAGGCGGCCTGGCGGCTGACTCCGGCGCGGGGGAGCGCGGGACTCGGCGGACCGTTGCCGGTGGCCGGGGATGTCGCCGTGGCGAAGATCTGGGCCTCGGAGGGCGTTCGCCGCGTCGTCCAGACCGCCCAGCATCTGCACGGCGGCTTCGGCGCCGACACGGACTACCCGCTGCACCGCTATCACGCCTGGGCCAAGCAGCTTGAACTCTCACTCGGCCCGGCCGCGGCCCACGAGGAAGCTCTGGGCGACCTGCTGGCCGCCCACCCTCTGGGCTAGCGCCTGCCGGACAAAGGCCCCTGGCTCACAGGACGAAGGCCGGGGTGCCGTTGTCCGTGACCATCGGGCGGCCGGCACCGTCCCACGCCTGCATGCCGCCGTCGACATTCACCGCGTCGATGCCCTGCTGCACCAGGTACTGGGTGACCTGCGCGGACCGGCCGCCGACCCGGCACATCACATAGGCCCGGCGTCCCTCGGCCACCGCCTCGGTCACCTCGCCGAACCTGGCCACGAAGTCGCTCATCGGCACGTGCAGCGCGCCCTCGACATGTCCGGCCGCCCACTCGTCGCTCTCACGAACGTCCAGCACCAGACCGTCGGACGGCACCTCCGCGACGTCCACCGAGGGGAGCGGGGCGAAATTCATGGGTCATGCCTTCTCTCGTACCTACGCGGCAGGGCTGCCGGGTTCCGGAGAACCCCGGAAAACCTACTGCACCAGACCGGACAGTTCCTTCTCGCGTTCGGCGACCTGGGCCAGCAGCTGCTCGGCGATCTCCTCCAGCAGCCGGTCCGGGTCCTCCGGAGCCATCCGCAGCATCGAGCCGATCGCGCTCTCCTCCAGCTCCTTCGCGACCGCGGTCAGGAGCTCCTTGCGCTGCGCCAGCCACTCGAGCCGGGCATAGAGCTCCTCACTCTCGCTGAGCGGCGGCTGCTCGGGCACGGGCCCGGCCTCCCACTCCGCGGCCAGCTCCCGCAGCAGCTCCGCGTCGCCCAGCCCGTACGCCGCGTTCACCCGCGTGATGAACTCCTCGCGCCGGGCCCGCTCCGTCTCCTCCTGTGCCAGGTCCGGATGGGCCTTGCGGGCGAGCTCGCGGTAGAGCTTGCGCGCCTCGTCGCTCGGCCGCACCCGCTTCGGCGCCCGGACAGGCTGCTCGTTGAGCATGGCGGCGGCCTCGGGGGAGAGGCCGTCGGAGTCCATCCAGTCGTGGAACAGCTCGTCGACACCTGGCATGGGCATCACGATGGCCCGCGCCTCCTGAGCCTTGCGCAGATCCTCCGGATCGCCGGTGCGGGCGGCCCGGGCCTCGGCGATCTGCGCGTCCAGCTCGTCCAGCCGCGCGTACATCGGGCCGAGCTTCTGGTGGTGGAGCCTGGAGAAGTTCTCCACCTCCACCCGGAACGTCTCCAGAGCGATCTCGAACTCGATCAGCGCCTGCTCGGCCGCGCGCACCGCCTTCTCCAGCCGGGCCTCCGGCCGCGGCTGCGCGTCCTGCTCTTCGTCGTTCCGGGTCGTTGGACTCCCGGGGGCATCCTGGGTCACTCGTCCAGCCTACGGGCGTGGCGGCGTGCCCTGTCACACCCCCAGCTCAGCGGCAATCCGCCCGCTCTTGATCGCCGCCAGCAGCTCCGCGTGATCCGCTTCCGTACGGTCCGCGTAGAGCATCGCGAAGCCGGCCACGGCCTCGTCCAGCTCTTCGCCCTTGCCGCAGTACCCGGCGATCAGCCGCGGATCGGCACTGTGCGCATGGGCCCGCGCCAGCAGCGCGCCGGTCATCCGCCCGTAGTCGTCCACCTGGTCGGGTGCGAGCGCGGCCGGATCGACGCTGCCCTTGCGGTTCCTGAACTGCCTTACCTGGAAAGGCCGTCCGTCGACCGTCGTCCAGCCCAGCAGGATGTCGCTGACGACCTGCATCCGCTTCTGGCCCATGACCACACGCCTGCCCTCGTGCACGACCTCGGGCACGGGGAATCCGGCGGCCGGGAGATACGGCAGCAGCGCCGACGGCCGCGCCTCCTTCACCTGAAGCACCAGCGCATCGCCGCGGTGGTCGAGCAGCAGCACCACATACGACCTGGTGCCGACGCTTCCGGTGCCGACCACACGGAACGCCACATCGTGGATCGCGTACCGCGCGAGCAGCGGCAGCCGGTCCTCCGACACCGTGCCCAGATAGTGCTCCAGCGACGATGCGACGGCGCGCGCCTCCGCGTCCGGCACGCGGCGCAGCACCGGGGGCGCGTCCACGAAGCGCCGTAGTTCGCCGCTGCCGTCGGTCACCGCCACCGTCGCCTTCGCGGCGAAGCGCGCACTGGTGTTGTTGCGGGCCTTCTCCGAGACCCGCTCCAGGGTGCCGAGAAGATCGCGCGCGTCCGTGTGGGAGACGAGCTCCTCGTCCGCGATGGCGTTCCAGGCGTCCATCGCGGGGAGCCCTGCCAGCAGGCGCATGGTGCGCCGGTAGGCGCCCACGGCGTCCAGCGCGGCTGCCCGGCACACGGTCTCGTCCGCGCCCGCCACCCGGCCGGCCAGCACCAGGGAGACAGCGAGCCGCTTGACGTCCCACTCCCAGGGGCCGACGACGGTCTCGTCGAAGTCGTTGAGGTCGATCACCAGGCGGCCGCGCGCGTCGCCGTACAGGCCGAAGTTCGCGGCGTGCGCGTCGCCGCAGATCTGCGCGCTCACACCCGTGGTCGGCGTGCCCACCAGGTCGTGGGCCATCAGCCCGGCCGAGCCACGCAGAAAGGCGAACGGCGAGGCGGCCATCCGGCCGACCCGTATCGGCGTCAGCTCCGGCACCCGGCCACGGCTGGACTCCTCCACGGCCTCGACCGCGTCGGGCCGGCCCACGGCCAGCATCAGCGAGTCGTGCGAGGACCGCGGTACCCGCTCCCGCAGCGCCTTGCCTTCCTGCTTCGGCGTACGCCCTGCAGCCGAAGAGCCCATCACGCCATGGCCATGGCGCCGTGCGAATCCGGGGACGTCCGGGATACGCACGCTCTGCGGGGACCCGCCTGCCGAACCGGTCACGGCCTCGCCCTCCGTCGTTGACGCGGAACTCCCGGACTCCGCCCGCTCCGCCGGCATCACCGTCTCAGCTTCGCTCATGACGTGCTGCCTCCCCCGTCGTCGTACATCCTCAACATCAACTGGCATCGACCGTACAGCCGCCGCCCGGCAGTCGTCTCCCCCTGTGGATAACGTGCAGCCGCTCTGCGGCCTGCGCTTTCGTACCGCTTCGTACCGCGCTAGCAGGAGTCCTTGGCGCCCGGCGCCAAATGCTGATCGGCCCAGAGCGCCAGCTCCTTGAGCGCGGGCTCCATCGCGGTCCCGGCCGCGGTCAGCCGGTACGAGACCCGCAGCGGCGGCCCTTCGTCGACCTCGCGGACGACGAGCCCGGCCGCACCCAGCTCGGTGAGGCGGTCCGAGAGCATGCGCTCGCTGATGCCCGGGATGGCCCGCCGCAGCTCGGCGAAGTGGACGGCGCGCTGCTGCAGCACGGAGACGATCAGGCCGGTCCAGCGCTTGCCGAGCAGCTCGAAGACGCGCGTGATGCCCACGTCGACCTTCTTGCACGCCTCTTCACTGTGTTCCGCCATGGCTTCAGAGTACTGCGCCGAAGGCAGGGACTTACAAAAGATTAGTGACTGTGCTATCCATAGGTGCATACGGAACTTCAGTTCCGAACGAATCCCCCGAGTCCAGTCCCCTGCATAACCCGGCATCATCCCTATGGAGAACCTCATGGCCACGCTGCTGCACCTCGACTCCGCCGTCTTCCCCCAGGGGTCGGCGTCCCGCGATGTCACCGCCGCCTTCGTCCAGGCCTGGCGGGAGCAGCACCCGGAGGGCGAGGTCGTCTACCGCGACCTTGCCGCCGCTCCGCTGCCCCACCTGGACATCGCCGCCGTCTCTGCCGGCGCGGATGACGCGCTGCGCGCCGAGCTCGCAGCCGAGCTGCAAGCGGCGGACGCCGTGCTGATCGGCGCTCCGATGTACAACTTCACGATCTCGTCCACCCTGAAGGCATGGCTCGACCAGGTGATCATCGTCGGCCACAACGCGAGCCCCGACGGCCCGGTGGCGGGCACCCCGGTCACCGTCGTCGCCAGCCGCGGCGGCTCCTACGCTCCCGGTACGCCGCGTGAGGACTTCGAATTCGTCCAGAACTACCTGGAGAAGGTGCTCACCGGCATGCTCGGTGCCGAGGTCGACTTCATCGTCCCGGAGCTGACCCTGGCTCACGTCAAGGAAGAGATGGCGGAGCTGATCCCGCTGGCCGAGGCATCGCGCGCCAAGGCCCTGGACGAGGCTGCCGAGAAGGCCAAGGCCCTCGCCGCCCGTCTCGTGGCCTGATCGCCCGCACCCGGCGCAGCGCACGCACCGCACGCCACACGCGCTCCCCGCGCACCGTGCGTCCCGCGCACCACATGTGAACGCCCGCAGCGGGTCCACCCCTGCGGGCGTTTCACGTGAAACAGGCAACGCGGATGTTCCACGTGAAACGTGGAGCGCGGGGCTCGCCGCTCAGTACCTGCTGCTCAGTACCCGCTCCTCAGTACCCGCTGCCCAGCCCCGCGTCGCGCGCCAGCAGCGCCGCCTGCACCCGGTTCTCGCACTCCAGCTTCGCCAGGATCCGGCTCACATACGTCTTCACCGTCGCCTCGCTCATATGCAGCCGCCGCCCGGCGTCCGCATTGGAAAGCCCCTCGCCGAGCAGCGACAGCACCTCCCGCTCGCGCGCGCTCAGCCCGGCCACCCGGACCCGTGCCTCCTCGCTGCGGGTCGCCGCCCGCCCCGTGGCCAGCTGGTCCACCACATGCCGAGTGGCCCCGGGAGAGAGATAGGCGTCTCCGGCGGCCGCGGCCCGTACCGCCCCGATGAGCTCCGCGGGCGCGGTGTCCTTCAGCAGAAAGCCCGCGCCGCCGGACTCCAACGTCCGCAGCACGTTCTCCCGTTCACCGAAGGTCGTCAGCACGATCACCCGCGCCTCCGGGACCGCCCGCCGCAGCTCCCCCATCGCCGTGAGTCCGTCCATGACCGGCATCTGAATGTCGAGGAGCACCACATCGGCGCTGTGCGCCCGCGCCAGGTCGACGGCCTCGCGCCCGTTCGCCGCCTCCGCCACGACCTCGATCTCGCGGTCAGAGGTGAGGATCATCCGGATCCCGGCCCTGATCAGCGGCTCGTCATCGGCGATGACGACCCGGATCCGCGACCCCGTCACTTGAAACCCCCCACGCCTACGCGGCTTCCTGCCTGGCTAGCGACTGACCTCGTACGACTTCTTCTCGATCAGCTTGCCGTCCTTGAAGCAGAACCGGAACACCGGCTCGGTCTCGATGTTCTCCCCCACCTCCGAGGACATCAGCACCAGACAGTCCGAGCCCTCGGGCTCCTTCGGTCCCTTCCCGCCCAGCCCGGTCGTGGAGATCGTGTCCCCGCTGGGAAGCCGGTCGCGTACCTCGCTCTCCGCGTCACCGACCTGCACCATGTCGTACTCGCCCGGGTCGATCATTCCTTCCTCTATCGACCCCACCACGAAGAACAGTCCGAAGATGCCCACGGCCCCCAGCACCAGCGCCGCCGCCACGGCTATCCCACAGCCCAGCGCGACACCGCTGCCCTTGCTCCGGCCCTGCTGTCCGTCCATCGCCATGGCCCCCACCGCCAACTCCCGCTCCGTAACGCTCCAGTTCATGACCGGAACACCGTCCGCGTAAGTGGCCTGCGGCGACTGCTGGCGGAAGTCGTCCTCCGCGGCGACGAAAGGCGCTGCCTCCACCACTCCGTACGGCAGCACTCCCGCCACCCGAAAGCCCCCGTCGTCCGCCGGCCCGGCATGCACGATCCCGCCGACCAGTCGCGCGCGCTCCCGCAGCCCGGTCAGCCCCTGCCCGCCGCTGACCACCTCGCCGGGTGCCGGAGCCGCCCCGGGACCGCTGACGATCTCGACGACGAAGGAGTCCGGCTCGTACCGCAGCTCCACATCGATCGGAACCCCGGGAGCGTGCTTGTACGCATTGGTCAGCGACTCCTGGACGATGCGGTACGCCGCGTGGTCGGCCGCCGCGGCGAGCGGCCGCGCCTCGCCCGTGCACCGCAGTTCCACCTCGTTGCCCGCGGCCCGCGCCGCCGCCACGAGACCCGTGATCCCGGCCGTACCGCGCGCCGCCCGCCCCGACTCGTCCACCGGGGCCGGTGCCTCGACCCCGTCCCGCAGAATCCCGACGACCTCCCGCAACTCGTGCATCGCGGTCACCGACGCGCTCCGCAGCACCCCGACCGCCTCCCGCTGCCGGTCCGTCAGCTCGGGATCGACCTCCAGCGCACCGGTGTGCACGGAGATCAGCGCCAGCTGGTGTCCGAGGCTGTCGTGCATGTCCTGGGCTATCCGCTGCCGTTCACGCAGCCGCGTCTGTCCCTCGATCATCACGCGCTCCCGCAGCAGCTGTGCGTTGCGCTCCTGCAGCGCATGCAGCAGCGTCCGGCGCTGCGTCCAGTACCGGCTGGCCAGACCCGGCACGACCGTCGCCGCCAGGAAGTACAGAGTGGCGAGCAGCACCAGCGTCAGCGGCCGCTCCTCGGACCAGGTGTCCACGAGCATGGAGGTGACGAAGAGGGCGTACGCCACGGTGAAGGCCGTCAGCGCACGGCCGGCGCCGACAATCCTGCGCCCCGCCGACCAACCGACGACCATCAGCACCGGCGCGAAGCCGGTCGTGAGGGGCGCGAGCACGCCCGTGAGCACCAGCACAGGTGTGGGCATCCGCCGCCGCAGGAACGAGAGCAGCGCCGCAGCGGCCCCCACGAAGAACAGCCGGGGCCCGGCACCCCCCGTCAGCTCCTCGGTACCGGCCGCCATGAGGCCCAGCACCAGCGCAAGAACCACTTCGGCGGCGGTCCTCTTGCGCGACCACAGCTCAGGTGCCGCCAGCCACGCCCACCCGGCCCGGATCTTCATTGACGCGTTCACGCCCGAACCCTAGACAGTCGGCCGCCGCGCCCGCGGCCGACTTTCGTCGCGCCGGAAAGCGACGAACGTCGCACAGTCGCATATCCCACACTCCAGCGACCCGTCCGAGTGCATCCGGGCAACGCAGAAGCCCCGTAGGTCGATGACCTACGGGGCTTCCGATCTTGTGCGCGAGGGGGGAGTTGAACCCCCACGCCCTTTCGGGCACTGGAACCTGAATCCAGCGCGTCTGCCTATTCCGCCACCCGCGCATTGGGTGCTGCCGCCTGCCGTTTCCCACCTGATTCGGTGCGTCCGCCTGGCGACATCCAGAAGATTAGCACGCTGCACACGGTGGATTCACATCCGTTTGTTTGCCGAACCGGACCCTGGAACAGGGAACCGATGGAGGTCCGGCCCCACTCCTCCTCGGCGCACGCCGGGTGCGGGACACTGTCAGGAGGCCGCCTCTACGATCCGTGTGAGAGGTGACACTCATCGACGGGGCAGACAAGGGGAACCAGCCGATTTCCCGACGCGTGGATACGATCAGTAAGCAGTACCAGGACGGCAAGCACGGAGGAGGTGCCTCATGGGAGTCCTGAAGAAGTTCGAGCAGCGACTCGAAGGTCTGGTCAACGGCACCTTCGCCAAGGTGTTCAAGTCCGAGGTCCAGCCTGTCGAGATCGCCGGCGCCCTCCAGCGCGAGTGCGACAACAACGCGACGATCTGGAACCGCGAGCGGACTGTCGTCCCCAATGATTTCATCGTCGAGCTCAGCGCGCCCGATTTCGAGCGCCTGAGCCCGTACTCCGGCCAGCTCGGCGACGAGCTCGCCGGCCTGGTGCGCGACTACGCCAAGCAGCAGCGCTACACCTTCATGGGCCCCATCAAGGTCCATCTGGAGAAGGCGGACGACCTCGACACCGGTCTGTACCGGGTGCGCAGCCGCACCCTCGCGTCGAGTACGTCACAGTCGCCCGAGCGGGCTCCTGCAGGCCCCGGTCCCGCGGGCCCGGCCGCCGCACGCGGCGGGTACGGCTATCCGCCCGTCGGCGCTCCTCCCATGCCGGCCGCGCCGCCTCCGGGCGCCGGCCGCCCCGGTCCCGCGCCCGTCGCGGACCGCCGCACGGCACCGGGCCCCGGCCCGCTGCCGGGCACCCAAGTACGACGCTGGATCGAGATCAACGGCACCCGCCATCAGATCTCCCGCCCGACGCTGGTGCTGGGTCGCAGCACCGACGCCGATGTGCGGATCGACGACCCCGGCGTATCGCGCCGGCACTGTGAGATCCGGACCGGAACGCCCTCGACGATCCAGGATCTCGGGTCTACCAACGGCATCGTGGTAGACGGGCAGCACACCACCCGCGCTACGCTCCGCGACGGCTCGCGGATCGTCGTGGGCAGCACCACCATCGTTTACCGGCAAGCCGAAGGGTGAAGCGGGGGCAATGTCAGAGCTGACCCTGACGGTCATGCGGCTAGGTTTCCTGGCCGTTCTGTGGCTGTTCGTGATCGTGGCCGTCCAGGTCATCCGCAGCGATCTGTTCGGTACGCGGGTGACGCAGCGCGGCTCACGCCGCAATGCCGACGCGCGACCGCAACAGCCGCGCCAGTCCGCCGCGCCACCGCAGCAGCGGCAGCAGACGAACAACCGCCAGCGGCGCGGTGCGCCCACCAAACTGGTCGTCTCCGAAGGCACCCTCACGGGCACCACGGTGGCCCTGCAGGGCCAGACCATCACGCTGGGCCGGGCGCACGATTCAACGATCGTGCTGGACGACGACTACGCGTCCAGCAGGCATGCCAGGATCTACCCCGACCGTGACGGCCAGTGGATCGTCGAGGATCTCGGGTCCACCAACGGCACGTATCTCGACCGGACCCGACTCACCACACCGACGCCGATTCCGCTGGGCGCGCCGATCCGCATCGGCAAGACCGTCATCGAGCTGCGGAAGTAGTACGACAATGAGCGAGCGGAGCGAGCGAGCCGCAGCGGTCCCGACAGCGGACCGGGACGGGCTCCCGACCGGAGGGTGGGCAGTGTGGCTCGAGACCGGCTGTACCCCGATCCGACCGGCGAGGTGCGCATGAGTCTGTCTCTGCGCTTCGCCGCCGGATCGCACAAGGGCATGATCCGGGAGGGCAACGAGGACTCCGGCTACGCCGGCCCGCGCCTGCTGGCCATCGCCGACGGCATGGGCGGCCAGGCCGCCGGCGAGGTCGCCTCCTCGGAGGTCATCTCGACGCTCGTCACGCTCGACGACGACGTGCCCGGCTCGGACATCCTCACCTCGCTCGGTACGGCCGTGCAGCGCGCCAATGAGCAGCTCCGGCTGATGGTCGAGGAGGACCCGCAGCTCGAAGGCATGGGCACCACGCTCACCGCCCTGCTGTGGACCGGCCAGCGCCTCGGCCTCGTGCACGTCGGTGACTCCCGCGCCTATCTGCTGCGCGACGGCGTGCTGACGCAGATCACGCAGGACCACACCTGGGTGCAGCGCCTCGTCGACGAGGGCCGGATCACCGAGGAAGAGGCCACCACCCACCCGCAGCGCTCCCTGCTGATGCGCGCGCTGGGCAGCGGCGACCATGTCGAGCCCGATCTCTCCATCCGCGAGGTCCGGGCCGGCGACCGCTATCTGATCTGCTCCGACGGCCTGTCCGGCGTCGTCTCCCACCAGACGATGGAGGAGACGCTCGCCAGCTACCAGGGCCCGCAGGAGACCGTGCAGGACCTGATCCAGCTCGCGCTGCGCGGCGGCGGCCCCGACAACATCACCTGCATCGTCGCCGACGTCCTCGACACCGACTCCAACGACACCCTGGCCGGGCAGCTCAACGACACCCCGGTCGTCGTCGGCGCGGTCGCCGAGAACCAGCTCCAGCTGAACGACGGCGGCGCCATGCAGACCCCGGCGGGACGCGCGGCCGGCCTCGGCCGTCCCGTACCGCCGCAGCAGAACGGCAGCTTCGGCCCGCCCGGCAGCGGCGACGGGATGGGATACGGCGGAATGCCGCCCGAGGGCAGCTTCGGCGCGTACTCCGACGAGGACTTCATCAAGCCGCGCGGCGGCCGCCGCTGGCTCAAGCGGTCCTTCTACATCGTGCTCGCGCTGGCGGTCGTCGGCGGCGGTCTGTACGGCGGCTACCGCTGGACGCAGACCCAGTACTACGTCGGATCCAAGGGCGAGCACGTCGCGCTCTACCAGGGCATCAGCCAGGACCTGGCCTGGCTCTCGCTCTCGAAGGTGGAGAAGGACCACCCCGAGATCGAACTCAAGTACCTCCCGCCCTACCAGCGCAAGCAGGTCGAGGACACGATCACCCAGGACAGCCTCGGCAAGGCGCGCACGAAGGTCGACGAGCTCGCCGCGCAGGCGACGGCCTGCAAGAAGGAAGAGCAGCGCCGCGAGGCCGCCGACAATGCGAGCGCCCCGCCGCCCGGTGAGGGCGAGGCCGGTGGCACCACCGGCAAGCCGACCACCCAGAACGCCCAGACCAAGCCGACCGCAGCCACTCCCTCTCCGAGTCCCACCCTCTCGGAGGAGGAGCAGAAGCTGGCCTCGAACTGCGGAAAGCAGTAATCAGCCGTAGGGGGCCTTCTCCACCATGAGCGTTGTCACCAACACCACCACGATCGGCGCGATCGAAGCACCGAGCCGCCGCAACACCGAACTGGCGCTGCTCGCCTTCGCCGTCGTCATCCCGGTGTTCGCGTACATCAACGTGGGTCTCGCCCTCGACGGCGAGTTCCCCAGCGGCGTACTCGGCTACGGGCTCGGCATCGGTCTGCTCGCCGGCGTGGCCCATCTCGTGGTGCGCAAGTTCGCCAAGTACTCCGACCCGCTGCTGCTGCCCCTGGCGACCCTGCTCAACGGCCTTGGCCTGGTGCTCATCTGGCGTCTCGACCAGTCGCCCCGGCTGATCCAGCGCGCCGAGCGGCTGTTCGGCGCGTTCTCCCCCGACGCCCCCAAGCAGCTGCTGTACTCCGCGGTCGGGATCGCGCTCTTCGTGGCCGTACTGCTGATCCTCAAGGACCACCGGATCCTGCAGCGCTACACGTACATCTCGATGGCCGTGGCGCTGGTCCTGCTGATCCTGCCGATGTTCTTCCCAGCGGTGAACGGCGCGAAGATCTGGATCAGCCTCGGCCCCTTCTCCATCCAGCCCGGCGAGTTCGCGAAGATCATCATCGCGGTCTTCTTCTCCGGCTACCTGATGGTCAAGCGCGATGCGCTCGCGCTCGCCAGCCGCCGCGTCATGGGCCTGTACCTGCCGCGCGGCCGTGACCTCGGCCCGATCCTCGTGGTCTGGGCGATGTCCATCCTGATCCTGGTCTTCGAGACCGACCTCGGTACCTCGCTGCTGTTCTTCGGCCTCTTCGTGATCATGCTGTACGTCGCCACCGAGCGGACCAGCTGGATCGTCTTCGGTCTGCTGATGTCCGCGGTCGGCGCGGTCGGCGTCGCCACCTTCGAGCCGCACGTCCAGCAGCGCGTCGACTTCTGGCTCAACCCGTTCGCGGAATCGACCTGGCTGCAGAGCGAGCAGGTCGGCCAGGCGCTGATGTCCTTCGGCTCCGGCGGCACGCTCGGCACCGGCCTCGGCCAGGGCAACTCCGACCTGATCGGCTTCGCCGCCAACTCCGACTTCATCCTCTCCACCGTCGGCGAGGAGTTCGGCCTCGCCGGCATGATGGCGTTCCTGCTGATCTACGGCCTGATCGTGGAGCGCGGCGTACGCACCGCACTCGCCGCCCGCGACCCGTTCGGCAAGCTCCTCGCGATCGGCCTCTCCGGCGCCTTCGCCATCCAGGTCTTCGTGGTCGCCGGCGGTGTGATGGGCCTCATCCCGCTGACCGGTATGACGATGCCGTTCGTCGCGGCAGGCGGCTCGTCCGTGATCGCGAACTGGGCCCTGATCGCCATCCTGATCCGTATCAGCGACACCGCGCGCCGTCCCGCGCCGGCTCCCGCTCCGTCCCCCGACGCCGAAATGACCCAGGTGGTCCGACCGTGAACAAGCCCCTGCGCCGGATCGCGATCTTCTGCGGACTGCTCGTCCTCGCCCTGTTGGTGCGCACCAACTGGCTGCAGTACGTCGAGGCGGAAGAGCTCAACACGCACAAGAAGAACCGCCGCGTCCTGATCGAGCGCTACAGCAACGAGCGCGGCAACATCATCGTCGACGGCAAGCCCATCACCGGCTCGGTCGAGACCAACGACACCGACTTCACGTTCAAGCGCACCTACGTCAACGGGCCCATGTGGGCGCCGGTGACCGGGTACGCCTCGCAGGCCTTCGACGCCAACCAGATCGAGAAGCTCGAGGACGGCATCCTCACGGGCAACTCGGACCAGCTCTTCTTCGACCGCACGATGGCGATGTTCACCGGCGACAAGAAGAAGGGCGGCAACGTCGTCACGACCCTCAGCGGCGCCGCGCAGACGGCCGCCTACAAGGGCCTCGGCTCCAAGAAGGGCGCGGTCGCGGCCATCGACCCGCAGACCGGCAAGATCCTCGCGCTGGCCTCGACGCCTTCGTACGACCCCGCAACCTTCGCCGGCTACGGCGCCTCCGACGAGAAGGCGTGGAACGCGCTCGAGAAGGACAAGGACAAGCCGAAGCTGAACCGCGCGCTGCGCGAGGTCTATCCGCCCGGCTCGACCTTCAAGGTGGTCACGGCGGCCGCCGCGCTGGAGCACGGCATCGTCACGGACATCAACGCGGCGACGGACACTCCGGAGCCGTACACGCTTCCCAACACCACCACGAAGCTGCCCAACCACGCCGGCGGGTGCGAGAACGCCAGCCTGAACAATGCGCTCAAGGTCTCCTGCAACACCGTCTTCGCCAAGCTCGGTGACGAGGTCACCCGCGACAAGATGGTGGAGACGGCGCAGAAGTTCGGCTTCAACAACCCGGAGATCGACACCCCGGTCCGCGCGGCTGCCTCGGTCTACGACAAGGCGATGGACAAGCCCGGCAACGCGCTGTCCTCCATCGGCCAGTTCAACACCGCGACGACCCCGCTCCAGATGGCCATGGTCACCGCGGCGATCGCCAACGACGGCAAGCTGATGAAGCCGTACATGATCGACCAGCTGGAATCTCCCAACCTGGACGTCATCAGCAAGACCGAGCCGCAGGAGATGAGCCGCCCGGTCTCGCAGAAGAACGCGCAGCTCCTGCAGGAGATGATGGAGAACGTCGTCGAGAACGGCACCGGCGGCAACGCCAAGATCGACGGGGTCACGGTCGGCGGCAAGACCGGCACCGCCCAGCACGGCGAGAACAACAGCAAGAACCCGTACGCCTGGT
Organism: Streptomyces sp. NPDC020681; assembly: GCF_044334895.1. Taxonomy (NCBI): domain Bacteria; kingdom Bacillati; phylum Actinomycetota; class Actinomycetes; order Kitasatosporales; family Streptomycetaceae; genus Streptomyces; species Streptomyces sp. NPDC020681. The sequence goes on from NZ_JBIRTX010000002.1 coordinate 454,616, forward strand.
TCATCTCGTACGCGAAGACCGACGACGGGTCGCCCGTCGCGGTCGCGGTCGTCGTCGAGGACAGCGAGGCCAAGCGCGACGACATCTCCGGCGGCGGCCTGGCCGCCCCGATTGCCAAGGCCGTGATGCAGGCGGTACTGGACAGCAAGAAGTGATGCGAGAAGTGACGCGGATCACGTCCGGCCCCCATACCTGCACATTGCGATACCGGTCGGGTATCAGGTGACGGTCACGGGCCGATCAGGTGGTGCGTGGCCGGTACCGTATGCGCGAACAGCACACCGCCGGACCACACGCTGGTGCGGTCGGGACTGACGGAGAGGGCTGGATCAGTTATGGAAGAGCCGCGTCGCCTCGGCGGCCGGTACGAACTGGGCTCGGTGCTCGGCCGTGGTGGCATGGCAGAGGTCTACCTCGCCCACGACACCCGGCTCGGCCGCACCGTCGCCGTGAAGACGCTGCGGGCCGACCTGGCCCGTGACCCGTCCTTCCAGGCCCGGTTCCGCCGTGAGGCCCAGTCGGCCGCCTCGCTCAACCACCCGGCGATCGTCGCGGTGTACGACACCGGCGAGGACTACGTGGACGGGGTCTCGATCCCGTACATCGTGATGGAGTACGTCGACGGCTCCACGCTCAGAGAGCTGCTGCACTCGGGCCGCAAGCTGCTGCCCGAGCGCACGCTGGAGATGACCATCGGCATCCTCCAGGCCCTCGAGTACTCGCACCGCAACGGCATCGTCCACCGCGACATCAAGCCGGCGAACGTCATGCTGACGCGCACCGGCCAGGTCAAGGTCATGGACTTCGGCATCGCCCGCGCCATGGGCGACTCCGGCATGACGATGACCCAGACCGCGGCGGTGATCGGCACCGCGCAGTACCTCTCCCCGGAGCAGGCCAAGGGCGAGCAGGTCGACGCACGCTCCGACCTGTACTCCACCGGCTGTCTGCTCTACGAGCTGCTCACCGTGCGTCCGCCGTTCATCGGCGACTCCCCGGTGGCAGTGGCCTACCAGCACGTACGGGAAGAGCCGCAGCCGCCGAGCAACTTCGACCCCGAGATCACGCCCGAGATGGACGCCATCGTCCTGCGGGCCCTGGTCAAGGACCCCGACTACCGCTACCAGTCCGCCGACGAGATGCGCGCGGACATCGAGGCCTGCCTCGACGGCCAGCCGGTCGCGGCGACGGCGGCGATGGGCTCGGTCGGCTACGGCGGTTACGCGCCGGACGACCAGCCCACGACGGCGCTGCGGCAGGCCGACCCCGGCGGCCAGACGTCGATGCTCCCGCCGATGAACCCGGACGACGGCGGCTTCGGCAGCTATGACGACCGCCCGGGCCGTCGCCGCCAGAAGAAGTCGAACACCTCGACCGTCCTGCTGGTGCTGGCGGGAGTCCTGGTGCTGGTCGGCGCGGTGCTGATCGGCAGGTCGGTCTTCGGCGGCGGTGGCGGCGGAAACGGCGAGGTGCCGGTGCCGTCGCTCGTCGGCAAGACCATGGTGGAGGCCAAGACGCTGGCGACCAACGCCGGTGTCGAGGTCGCGCAGTCCGGCACGGAGCGCTGCGACCAGCCCAAGGGCGCCATCTGCAAGCAGACGCCCGGCGAGGGCGAAAAGATGGAGCAGGGCGAGACGATCCAGGTGGTGGTCTCCGAGGGCGCTCCGAAGATCGAGGTCCCGGACGTCACGGAGAAGTCCCAGGCGAACGCCGAGGAGGCGTTGAAGCGCAAGGGCTTCAAGGTCGAGGTCGTGGAGGAGGAGTCGGACGAGGAGCCCGGCACCGTCTTCAAGCAGGACCCGCCGGGCAACAGTCAGGCCGAGAAGGGCTCGACGATCACCATCACGGTGGCCAAGGAGTCGCTCGTCGACGTGCCGCCGGTGGTGGGCCAGCAGTTCGACGCCGCCAAGGCCCAGCTCGAAGGCCTCGAGTTCGAGGTCGTGCGGAACGACGTCGACTCGAACCAGCCCTTGGGTCAGGTGATCAAGCAGTCTCCGGAGGGCAAGGCGTCGAAGGGCGCGAAGATCACGCTCGACGTCTCCAAGGGACCGCAGGTGACGCAGCAGCCTGTTCCCGAGGTCAGGACCAGGACGGTCGGCCAGGCCAAGCAGATCCTGGCTCAGCGCGGCTTCACGCAAATCCAGTTCGCGCCGGGCAGCCCGACGGATGACAACGCCATCGTCATCGGCATGGACCCGCAGCCGGGTACGCAGGTGGACCCCGCGACCCAGGTGATCACGCTCCAGACGACCGCCGGGAACGGCGGGAACAACGGCGGGAACGGCGGCGGGTTCATCGGCGGCCAGGACAGCGACTGACCGGTCCTCAGGACGCTTCACACAGGAAGCCCCGGCACCCTCCCAAGGGTGCCGGGGCTTCCCGCTGTCGGCGCGGGCCGTGCCGGGGCTTCCCGCTGTCGGCGCGGGCCGCTAGCGCAGCTCGTCCGGCAGCGTGCGGTCCTTGTCGACCTTCTGCGTCCGCACCAGCTCGCCCCAGACGATGTACCGGTAGTCCGAGGTGAAGACCGGCGTGCAGGTCGTCAGCGTGATGTAGCGGCCCGGCTTGGTCTTCCCCGACCCCTTCGGGACCGGCTGCAGCACATCCACGTTGTACTTCGAGGTCTCCGGGAGCTTCTTGTAGACCTTGTAGACGTACCAGGTGTCCTTCGTCTCGAAGACGATCGGGTCGCCTTCCCGCACCTTGTCGATGTTGTGGAACTTCGCGCCGTGGCCGTCGCGGTGCGCGGCGAGCGTGAAGTTGCCCTTGCTGTCCCAAGGGAGCGCCGACTTGATCGGGTCCAGGTAGTAGCCCGCGATGCCGTTGTTGAGCTTCTTGGCGTCGGTGCCCTTCTTCACCAGCACCTCGCCGTTCTTCATGGCGGGCACGTGGAGAAAGCCGATGCCGTCCTTGACGTCGAGCGCGCCGGGACCGTTGTTCGCCCAGTCGTCGCGCATGCTGTCGCCCTGGCGGGAGGCCTCACGGTCGGCGAGGACATTGGTCCACCACAGCGAGTAGACGACGAAGAGCCCCAGCACCACGCCCGCAGTGATCAGCAGTTCGCCGAAGACACTGATGGCGCCGGCGATCCGGCTGCGCGCACGTGACACTGCACCTTTTCCCGTCTTGAAGCTTGAAGCCTGTCAGCAAGTCATCTGTCAGCAAGTCAGTCAGCCGACGAGCGCGTCCGGTTTGCCCTTGCTGCGCGGCCGTTCCTCGACCATCTTGCCCCACACGATCATTCGATAGGTACTCGTGAATTCAGGCGTACAGGTCGTCAGCGTGATGTACCGGCCGGGCTCGGTGAAGCCCGAGCCGGGCGGCACCGGACCGATCACGCCGATGTTCGACGGCGAGGTCTGGGGCAGGATGCTCGCCATCTTGTACGTGTAGTACGCGTCCTGCGTCTCAACGACGATCGGGTCCCCCGGCTGAAGACGGTTGATGTACCGGAACGGTTCGCCATGGGTGTTGCGATGGCCGGCCACCGCGAAATTGCCCGACTTGTCCGCGGGCATCGCGGTCTTGAGCTTGCCCTCGCCGTAGTGGCCCACCATGCCGCGGTCGAGGACCTTGGGCTTGCTGATGCCCTCGGCGACCGGGACGACCACATCCAGCTTGGGGATGTACATGATGGCGAAGCCCTGGCCGGGCTCGAAGGCGCCGGGCTGACGGCCGTTCGCGAAGTTGTCCTCGATCCTGTTCTTCTCCCGGCCGGCCTGCTGCTCGGCGCGTATGTTCGTCCACCACAGCTGGTACGTGACGAACAGCAGCATCAGCACGCCGAAGCTGATGAAGAGCTCGCCGATGGCACGGCTGGCGATGACGGCGGGGCTGTCCTTGGCCGCACGGGCCGCACGGCGGGCCTCGACGCGCGTCATGGGCCGCTCGCGGCCCGCGGCGGCGGGCGAGGCCTCAGGGTGCCTGCGGCCGCGGCCCTTGGCCGCTCTGCGGCGCTCGGCGCGGCCGGGACCGGCCGGGGTCTGGGCGGCGCGGCGGGTGTCGGACGTACGCAGCGCGACGGTCTCGTCGTCCGGAACCTCCGGAGCGTCGGCAAAGAACGCGTCGCGCGCGTCCGGCTGCGGGTCGGGCGCGGCCACCGGTATCGGCTGTGTGAGCTGCTCCGGTCTCACTTGCTCGGGCACGGCCTGCTCGGGCATCGCCGAGACGAACGGCCCGGGCTGCGGCGCGTGCGGCTGGGCCTGGGCCTGCGGCCGCCCGTACCAGTCCTGCTCGTAGCCGACCGGGTCGTACCACTCCTGCGGCTGGGACGGCTGCGTCTGAGGCGGCTGCGTCTGCTGCGGGGGCTCCTCGGCCGGCGGAACGTTGGCCGTCCGGAACCACGGCGAACCGTGCTCCCCGGGCGGAAGGGGGTCCGTCAGCGGGTCGTACTCGTACCCGTCCTCAGGGCCTGCGGCGTTCACGCCAGAGCCTTGCCCACCACCGGCGCGAGCCCCGCCGAACGCTCGACCGCCCCGGTGTCGCCGCACTGCTCGAGCCAGTTGGCGAGCATCAGATGCCCGTGCTCGGTGAGCACCGACTCCGGGTGGAACTGGACGCCCTCGACCGCCAGTTCACGGTGGCGCAGCCCCATGATGATGCCGTCCGCGGTGCGCGCCGTGACCTCCAGCTCGTCCGGCAGGTCCGCCGGCTCCGCGGCCAGCGAGTGGTAGCGGGTCGCGGTGAACGGCGAGGGCAGCCCGGCGAACACGCCCTTGCCCTCGTGTGTGACCGGCGAGGTCTTGCCGTGCAGCAGTTCCGGCGCGCGGTCCACCACGCCGCCGTACGCCACCGCCATCGACTGCATGCCGAGGCAGACGCCGAAGACGGGCACGCCAGTGGCCGCGCAGTGGCGCACCATCTCGATGCACACACCGGCCTGCTCGGGGGCGCCGGGACCGGGGGAGAGCAGCACGCCGTCGAAGCCGTCCTGCGCGTGCTCGAGCGCGACGGCGTCGTTCCGCACCACCTCGCACTCCGCACCCAGCTGGTACAGGTACTGGACGAGGTTGAAGACGAAGCTGTCGTAGTTGTCGACGACGAGGATGCGCGCGCTCACCGGGCCGCCCCCGCTCCGTCGACCGTCACGTCATTGAACGGAAGCAGCGGCTCCGCCCACGGGAAGACGTACTGGAACAGCACGTAGACGACCGCGAGGGCCAGCACGAGCGAGAGGAATGCCCGCACCCATACGTTGCCCGGCAGATGCCGCCAGATCCAGCCGTACATGCTGTCCCTTTCCGTGTTGGTACCGCACCAGACTAAAGGGCGGCCGGGGCACATGTGTCAGCTGCGCAAAGCTTCCGGTTTGCCGTCGGTCACAGGCTGGGTGGCGTCGAGATGCGCCCAGGCGATCAGCCGGTGGCTGCTGCCCCACTCCGGGTCACAGGTGGTCAGCGTCAGATAGCGGCCCGTCCCGTCGAAGCCGGACTTGCGCGGGACGGGGTCGATGACGCCGATGTCGCTCGGCAGGGTGCGGTAGGGCTCCTTCTCGATGCGGTACGTGAACCAGGTCGTCCCGTCCGTCAGCACCACCGCGTCCCCGGGCCGCAGCTTCGGGAAATCCTTGAACGGGTCGCCGTAGGTGCGCCGGTGGCCCGCGACCGAGAAGTTGCCGGTGTCGCCGAGCCGGGCGGTGGAGGCGTAGTGCCCGAGGCCCTTCTTGAGGGTCTTCGTCGCGGTGCCTTCCAGGACCGGCCAGTCCCAACTCCCGCCGAAGCGGGGGATGTACATGACGGCGAAGGGCTTGCCGTTCTCGTACGCCTTGGGCGCGGGCGGCACGGTCGCCCCGGGAGCGGGCCCTGGGGCGGGCGCTGGGTTTGTCGGGGCAGGCGTCTCGATCGTGCCTCGCGACCACTGGTCCTGGAGCCGGTCGATCTGGCCGTCCGTGGCGCCGGCCGCCTTGACCCCGGTCCAGAACAGGACGTACACGACAAAGAGCACAATCAAGGTGCCGACGGTGATGCACAGTTCGCTGAAGGTCCTGACGACGATCCGTACCGACACCGACCCCCCAGGCGCTACCGCTACTGCACGGGCTTCGCGTAGTGGAGATCCACTGTGCCCGAGTAGCCCGGGAGAGTCACCGCCCCGCGCTCGTCGACTTTCCAGCCGAGGCCGTAGGCCTTCACATACAGCTGGTAGTTCTGGATCGCCGGGGACTCGTCAAGCGCCTTCTTGAGCGCGCTCTGGTCGCCGACGGCGGTGACCTTGTACGGAGGCGAGTAGACCCGCCCCTGCAGGATCAGTGTGTTGCCCACGCACCGTACGGCGCTGGTGGAGATCAGCCGCTGGTCCATGACCTGGATGCCCCGCGCGCCGCCCTGCCACAGAGCGTTGACCACGGCCTGCAGGTCCTGCTGGTGGATGACGAGGTCGTTGGCCTGCGGTTCCGGGTAGCCGGGGGCGGCCTGGGCGTTCGGCGGAGCATCATTGAGGGTGACGGTGAGAGCGGGCCCGGTGAGCTTCTCGGTGCCCGCGGCCCTCTCCAGCGCGCCGAGCTTCGCGTCCTCGGCCTTGGTGGATCCGTCGTCGCGCTGGGCCAGGGCGTCGACGTCCTCACGCAGGGCCGCCATGGACTCGTCGAGATCGCCGTTCTTGGTACTGCGCTGCTGGATCAGGTCCGAGAGCTTCAGCAGCGAGTCGTCGGTACGGAGGTTGGTGCCCTTGGCGGTGTTGAAACTGGTCACAAAAATCAGCCCGGCCAGCGCGAAGACGGCAGCCGTCAGCAGCCGGCCGGTGCTCCACCGGAAGCGGTGAACCGGCCCTTGGGGTGAGTCGGCAGAATTGCTCAACGTACCCTTATCTCCTCAGGCGCCGCGGAAGCACTACGCTAACGGACGCCCGGGGGAGGCAGCGGTTCCCCCCTCGCTCCATCCCCGGCGCCAGCCACAGTTCCCTGCGCGGTCACGCAGCGCATCGACAGGAGAGTCCCTCGTGCCGAAGTCACGTATCCGCAAGAAGGCCGACTTCACGCCGCCGTCGGCATCGAAGCAGGCGACCGCCATCAGGCTGACCAATCGCAGCTGGGTCGCACCGGTGATGCTCGCTCTGTTCCTGATCGGGCTCGCCTGGATCGTTCTCTTCTATGTGACCGAGGGCGATCTTCCGATCAAGAGCTTCGGCAACTGGAACATCGTCGCGGGCTTCGGCTTCATCGCCGCCGGCTTCGGTGTCTCCACCCAGTGGAAGTAGCTCCACCACAGCCTCGGAGTCAAGCCTTGCCCCAAGGTTATCCACAGCGTTGTCCACAGTGGGGAAAAGGTCTGACGATCTGTGGATAACCTTCTGGGCATTGACGCCGGTGTGACTGCATCGGCCATCTTGGTGAAGTGTCCCGCCCCTTGTCCCTGCTGGGGAAACCCAGCTCAGCGACAAGGGGCACACTTGTCCCCCACAGCATGCACAAGATCCGCCACACGCTGTGGACAACTTTGGGGAAAGGTTCCGCTCAGGTGAGCGAGGCGGTCCTGACGATCACGATGGCCACGATCGCCAGCAGGACCACGGCACAGCTGCCGATCTGCACCAGCCTGCGGTGCTCGCGCGGCGCGTAGACCAGACCGGCGGTGACCAGACCACCGGCGACCAGGCCGCCGATGTGGCCCTCCCAGGAGATGTTCGCCCACGTGAAGGTGAAGAACAGGCTCAGCGCGAGCAGCGCGATGACCGGCCGCATGTCGAGGTTCGCGCGCCGCGCCAGCACGGCGAAGGCGCCCATCAGGCCGAAGATCGCGCCCGACGCACCGAGCGAGGGCTGATTCGGCGCGGCCAGCAGATAGGCCAGCGCACTGCCGCCGAGACCCGCGATCAGATAGACGGCGAGGAAGCGGGAACGGCCGAGAGCCGGTTCCACCATCCTGCCGAGGACCCACAGACTGATCAGGTTGAAGAGAATGTGCTGCACTTCTTCGTGCAGGAAAGTGGCGGTGATCAGGCGGTACCACTCGCCGTCCGCCACTCCGATGACATCGAAGCCGAGCTGGGGGCTGCGGGCGAGCCCGATCAGCTCCGTCTCGGCGAGGAACCGGTCGCCCAGCGCCAGCACCACGACATACACAGCGACATTGATCGCGACGAGAATCTTCGTGACGAAGAAGGGATCGGCCTCTATGGTGCCGCCGGCGACGGTCCGCGGCTGGTTCGCGGCCGGCGCGTGTCCCGTACCGGAGCCCTTGCGCACGCACTCCGGGCACTGGAAGCCCACCGACGCGTCGATCATGCAGTCCGTGCAGATCGGACGCTCGCAGCGGGCACAGCGGATGCCCGTCTCACGGCCCGCGTGGTTGTAGCAGCTGGGCAGGCTGTGCGCGTCCTGCGGCTCCTGCGGACTGCCCGGCGCCTGGTCCATGACGTCCCTCGATCTCCTTAGCTCAACACACCGCCCCGTCCATCCAGACGGACGGACGGGGCGCATTTGTTCCCTCAGGTTCGCTGCGGCAGCGTTCTTTCCCGGATCGATACCGGGTGCACTCGCGGGAGCGGCTCCGCGAGGGGACCAGCCCTCGCGGATCACGGCTCTGCCGGGGATCAGCCCTCGCGGGTCTCCACGACGACGGACTCGATCACGACGTCGTTGACCGGGCGGTCGGTGCGGGGGTTGGTCTTCGTGCTCATGATGGCGTCCACGACCTTCTTGCCGGCCTCGTTCGAGACCTCGCCGAAGATGGTGTGCTTACGGGTCAGCCAGGCGGTCGGCGCCACGGTGATGAAGAACTGCGAGCCGTTGGTGGCCGGGCCGGCGTTGGCCATGGCCAGCAGGTACGGCTTGTCGAAGGCGAGATCGGGGTGGAACTCGTCCGCGAACTCGTAGCCCGGGCCGCCGGTGCCGTTGCCCAGCGGGTCACCGCCCTGGATCATGAAGCCGCTGATCACGCGGTGGAAGACCGTGCCGTCGTACAGCTTGTCCGTGGACTTCTTGCCGGTCGCCGGGTGGGTCCATTCGCGCTCGCCCTTGGCGAGCTCGACGAAGTTCTTGACCGTCTTGGGGGCGTGGTTCGGCAGAAGCCGGATCTCGATGTCGCCTTGGTTGGTCTTCAGGGTGGCGTAAAGCTGCTCGGCCACGATGTGCCTTCCGTAAGTCTTCCTCTGACGTCGCCCGATCCTCGCACGGAAGGGGCTCCCGGGGAGAAAAGACGCCGAGTAGTCGTCGGAGCGGCGCGCTATGGGGCGAACCGTGGCATCGTCGACCGCAAGCTCCCTACAACTCCGCACAACTCCCCAGATGACCCGGATGCCCGCCCCGCATGCCGAGGCAGCGCCGAGCGGGCATGATTTCCAAACAGGCGGAAAGGCGAATCTGTGCCCAACTGGGGATGAACCCCAGGCCCCCAGAACGCCACCGAGGAGGAGGATCCCCGTGACCCGCATGGACAGCGTGCGCGCCGCGACCGATACGGCGAAGGAGAGCGCGCGTCACGCCGCGGACGTGGTGGCGCCCTACGCCAGTACGGCCAGGGACCAGGCCACGCACTACGCGCATGAGGCGCGCGTACGGCTTGCGCCCAAAGTGTCGAAGGCAGCTCAGCAGGCCCGCGTTCAGGCCCGCTACCAGTACGACGCCCGTGTTGCGCCGCATGTGCCGCCGAAGGTGGACGACGCAGCGCACCGGGCCGCGGTCCAGACCCGGAAAGCCGCTCGTCAGGCGGCGGACTACACGGTTCCGCGCGTCGAGCACGCGGTGGCCGTCGCTCAGCCCATGAAGGAAGAGGCTGTGATCCGCTCCGCTGCCGTGCTGGCCGCGCTGCGCGGTCAGGTGACGGCGAAGGACATTCAGAAGCTCGTGAGAAAGCACGAACGGCGCTCGAAGGCCGCACGGCTCGCCAAGGGTCTCGCGATCATCGGCGTGCTGGCCTGTGGAGCCATCGCCGTGTGGAAGTGGTGGGACAAGCAGGCCAACCCGGACTGGCTGGTGGAACCGCCCGCGGCCACCGAGGTCTCTCCGCTGTCGTCCGTCGACGGCAGTGACCAGGCTGATCTGGACCCGGAGGTGCAGGCGAAGCAGGCCGAGGCGGAGGCTGGGGACCGCGACGAGGGCCGCTGATCACAGACCGTCCGTGTGGCCGGGCGGGTGGCGTCGGGAGAAGTACGAGTCCCCGGCGCCTCACGCCGAGGTGAACGCCTGCTCCGGGACGCTGCCCGCCGCCCCGCTGCCCGTGCCGCTCTCGTCGTCCGCGTCGATCGCGGGCACGTGCCGGGTGGCGGGCGACGAGCCATGGGCTTCTGCGCGGATGCGCTGCTTGATCGTGGGCGGCAGCGACCTGTCGCGCGCCCCCGGGCTCCATCGTGTGCCCTGAGCGGGCACTGTCGGCGGGACAGCCTCCTTGCGCGCCTGCCGCGGCAGTGCCGGGCGCTGCGGCGTGCGGGCGGCCGGCTGCTTCGCCGGCTGGGCGGTGGCGGTGGTGGCGGTGGCGGTGAGCCCCGCCGGGACGAGCAGCGCAAAGAGCGCGGCGATGAACGCGGTGAACGCGGTCCACAGATTCCTGACCTTTACGGCGGCCATGACCCCTCGCTTTCGGGTTGAGCGTTTTACATACCTTCCTCATGATGTGTACGCATCTCGAGTTGCGTCGTAGCCACGCAGCCGCCAACCAGTTCTTCTGATCAACACCACCCGGTCGGTCCAATGGGGCGGCTTCGGCGCGGTGCAGCCCGGTTCCGGACGCGTCCGCGCGGTTCAGCGCGTGGCGTGCGCGCTCTCCCGCACGATGCCCCGCAGCCAGGCGGCTGCCGGATCGCCATCGAGGCGCGGGTGCCAGGTGATTCCGTACGGAAAAGGCTGGAGCTCGGGCGGGGTCTCGGCGATCCGGAGCGCCGGGTCGTCGGCGTACGAGAGGGGCATCCGGCGCGGGAGGGTGGCGATGAGGGGTGTGCCCGGAAGTGCGGTCGCGGCGGCGGAGTGGTACGGGACGCGCAATCCGGTGGGCCGGCGCAGGCCGAACTCCGCCAACCGCCGTTCCACGACGGTCTGTTCGGCGCTGTTGATCGTCACCATGACATGCGGATGGCTCACGTACTCCGCCATGGTCAGCCGGCTTGCTGTGACCGGGTGATCGCGGGAGAGGAGACAGACGAATTCCTCGTCGAACAGCGTTTCCCAGCGCAGTGTCCCGGGCGGGACGACGCCGGAGATCGTCAGGTGCACGCGGCCGTGCTCCATGTCCTCGAAGGTGGTGTCGCTCATCGGCTCCACGGTGAGCGAGACGCCGGGCGCCTGGTGGAACACCTGCTGGAAGAGGTGTGGGCCGAGCAGGGTGGTGGCGTAGTCCGTGCACTGGATGCGGAAGAAGTCGGTCGCCGTGGCCGGGTCGAAGACATCGCCGCGCAGCACGGTCTCCAGCCGGGGCAGCAGGATGGTCAGCTCGGCCTGGATCTTGCCGGCGCGTGGGGTGAGTTCATAGCCGCTGCGGGTGCGGACCAACAGCTCGTCGCCGAAGGTGTCCCGGGCGCGCTGGAGCGTGCGGCTCATGGCGGGCTGGCTGAGGTGGAAGCGCTCGGCGGCCCGCGAGACATGGCGCTCCTCGAGGAGCACAGCCAGTGCTTCGAGCAGGTTCAGATCGGCCCCGCGGATATGCGTCGGGCGCATTCTGTAGCTGTTCAACTTTCATTGGACGTATGGCGACGGCGGTAGAAGGCTCATCCGCAACCCGCGATTCGGGACAGACGAGGAGCGCTGAGCGATGTCCGATCACAGCAGACGCGATGTGTTGAAGGCGGGCGGTGCCACCGCGGCCGCGGTGCTGGTGCCCGTGGCCGACGGCGCGGAACCGGCCGCCGCAGCAGAGCCGGCGGCCGTTCCCCGGGCCGTCGGCGACATCTCGCTCCGGGTCAACGGGAGCACCCACCGTCTGACCGTCGAGTCCCGGGTGACGCTGCTGGACGCGCTGCGCGAGCAGACCGGCCTGACCGGCACCAAGAAGGCTGCGACCGCGGTGAATGCGGCGCGTGCACGGTGCTGGTCGACGGGCGGCGCATCACGTCGTGTCTGACGCTCGCGGTGATGCAGCAGGGCCGGGACATCACGACGATCGAGGGTCTGGCGCGCGGCGACCGGCTGCATCCGGTGCAGGAGGCGTTCGTACGGCGGGACGCCTTCCAGTGCGGCATCTGCACACCGGGCCAGATCATGTCGGCAGTGGCCTGCATCGACGAGGGCCACACCGGGTCAGACGACGAGATCCGCGAGTGGATGAGCGGCAATCTGTGCCGCTGCAGCTGCTATCCGAACATCGTCGACGCGATCGCCGACGCGGCGAAGGCGGTGCGGCGACGAAGCTCTTCGACTACACGCGCGCCACGCTTCCCGTGGACGCGGTACGGCTCGTCGCCGCCGATCCCACCGCCACATACGTCGCCGGCGGCACCGAGCTCCTCAATCTGATGAAGGACGGCGCCGAGTCGCACGACCTCGTCGTCGACATCAACGCCCTGCCTCTCGCGGCCGTCGAGGAGAACGGCGGCGGGCTGCGGATCGGCGCCTGGCCCGGATGTCCGATGTCGCGCTCCATCCCGTCGTACGAAAACGACTGCCCGTGCTGTCCCAGGCGCTGCTCGCCTCGGCATCCCCGCAGGTCCGCAACATGGCGTCGATCGGCGGCAACCTGCTGCAGCGCACCCGCTGCTGGTACTTCCGGGGCGAGGACTTCGCCTGCAACAAGCGCAAGCCGGGCAGCGGATGCGCGGCGCTCACGGGACAGAACCGCTGGCATGCCGTTCTCGGTGGCAGCGACCAGTGCATCGCCGTCCATCCGTCCGATCTCGCGGTCGCACTGCGGGCGCTCGACGCGACGGTGCACACGCTGAAACAGCGCAGCCGAGCGCCGACGGCAGCCGGGGTGCTGTTTCACGTGAAACAACGGAGCTCACGCCACTGATCGCCGAGGACGCCCGCCGGCTGCTCCTACGGGAAGAGAGCGCGCTCCTCACCTACCGGGACGGCTCCCGGGTCTTCGTCACCTGCGTCGTCCCTCCGCCTCGCATGCTGATCTTCGGCGCCGGCGATTTCGCGGCGGCCCTGGCGGCGATCGGCAGGGTTATGGGTCACCGGGTCACGGTCTGTGACGCCCGGCCCTGTTCACCAGCGCCGACCGCTTTCCCGACGCCCACTCGGTGGTGGTGCGCCGTCCGGACCGGTACCTCGCCGAGGAGGCCGCGGCCGGCCGGCTGGACGCCCGTACGGTCGTCGTCTCGCTCAGCCACGACCCGAAATTCGAAGTCCCGCTGCTGGAGCTGGCCTTGAGCATGGAGCTGGCGTATGTCGGGGCGATGGGGTCGCGCCGCAGTCATCTGCGCCGGCTGGACACCCTGCGCGAGAATGGAGTCTCCGAGGGCGCGCTGGCCCGGCTCTCGTCTCCCGTCGGCCTCGACCTGGGCGGGCGCACCCCGGCGGAGACCGCTGTGTCGATCGCCGCGGAGATCGTGGCCGTACGGCACGGTGTGCAAGGTGCCCGGCTCTCGCACCGCGACGGCCCGGTCCACCTTCGACAGAAGGAGAGGGTCGCATGACCACTCGGCGTACCTTCCTGGTGGCCGCCACCGGATCGGCCGGACTGGCCGCGCTCGGGACGGCCTGCACGGCCGGCTCGGACAGCGACCAGGGCAGCGCGGCGACCAGTGGGGCGGGCGACACCGCGACAGGGACCTCGACTCCGCCGCAGTCCGCCGGCGACGGCACCTCGCCGGGCTGCGTGCTGACCCCGCGGTCCACCGAGGGGCCGTACTACGTCGATCTGGACCGGGTCCGCGAGGACGTCACCGAGGGCCGGGACGGCGCACCGCTGCGGCTCGACCTGACGGTGGTGAGGGCGTCAGAGGGCTGCCGGCCGGTCGCCGGGGCGGCCTTCGACATCTGGCACTGCGACGCCACCGGCGACTACTCGCTGAACGGCGCGAGCTTTCTCCGCGGCACACAGCTCACGAACGCGTCCGGCCGGTGCGCCTTCCGCACGATCGTGCCGGGCTGGTACGCGGGACGGGCTCCGCACATCCACTTCAAGGTGCATCCGGATCCGGCGGCGGACGGGAGTGCGGAGTTCACCGGCCAGTTCTATCTGCCGGAGGATCTCCTCGCCGCGGTCTACGCCCGCGAACCCTACGCACGCCGTCCCGGCCCGGACACCTCCAACAGCCGGGACTCCTTGTACCGGGCCAGCGGCCCCGCCACCACGCTGAAGCCGGTGCGTGACGGCGAGGGCTACCGGGCCTCGTATGTGGTGGGGCTGGCCTGAGACCGGCGCTGGGGCCTGTCGTCTGGGTCAGGCCCTAGGCCCGACCGCCTGGTCGTAGCGGAACAGGCGGCTGGGGTCGTAGCGGTGCTTGACCGCCACCAGGCGGCCGTAGTTGCCGCCGTAGTACGCGGTCTGCCAGCCCCGCAGGTCCGGGTCGGGGAAGTTGACGTACGCCGCGGAAGTCTCGAGCTCACGGCGGAGCGTGCGGTGCATCGTGCGGGTCTGCACCAGCAGGTCCTGAACGGCCTCCTGGGGTGTGCTGGGCTTCCAGTGCGTTCCGATGTCGATGACGAACGTGGCGTCCCGGTGGGGGTACGCGGTCTCGTCCGCGGCAGGGGCCCCGCTGCGTCCGCCCATCGCGAAGAGCGTGACGTAGCCCGAGTTGCCGACCGTTCCCGGCCGCCAGTGGCGGACCCATTCGACGACGGACTCGACCGTCCCGGGGCTCAGCCACCGGTTCGGCACAAGTGACTTGGACGCCGCCGCCGCACCCTCGCCGGGCTTCTCCAGGAGGTAGTCCTGCGCGGACCAGAAGTGGCGCTGCTCGATGAACTCCTTCGTCGGCCCGAGCTCCAGCACCGGGGCGAAGATCCGCCGCAGCGCCGCCTCGTCGCCAAGCCGCTGGCCCAGCAGCGCGACGGCCGCCGGTCCGTCGCCCGGGTGCTTGAAGCCGATGCGTACATCGAAGTCGCCCGCCTCGTCGGCCGCGAGGATCTCCTGCACGGCCGCCACCAGCCCGACCCCGGCCCGTAGATCGAAGGACAGGTCGAAGACGGTGGCGATCTGATCCGCGACCGGAGTGGCGTCGAAGGCGAACGCGGCGTTGATCCCGAAGTTGCCGCCCGCTCCGCCACGGCAGGCCCAGAACAGGTCCGCGTTCTCGTCGTCGGCGGCCCGCACCAGCGAGCCGTCGGCCAGGACCACGCGGGTCTCCGCCAGCCGGTCGCAGGTCAGACCCCACTTGCGGTCGTTGAAGCCGAGCCCGCCGCCGAGAGTAAGACCGGCCACGCCCACGCCGGGGCAGCGGCCGCCGGGGAAGTACAGATTGGCCGACCTGGCCGCGTAGACATCGGAGTTGGTCGCACCGCCGCCGAGCAGCAGCCGCGTGCCCTGGACCGTCACGTCCCTCATCCGGCGCAGCGAGATGAGAAGGCCGCGGGTGGTGGAGTAGCCGGCGTAGTTGTGGCCCCCCGAGCGCGGCGCGAGCGGCACGCCGTGCTGGGCCGCCCACCGCACAGACACCTGCACGTCCTGCGCCGTCGCACAGGCCACGATCCCGGCCGGCAGCACATCGGCGTACCGCAGGTTGTCCGGCAGGGCCAGCGTGCGGAACTCGTCACTGCCGGGCAGGTACAGCGCCGCCGCCGGGCTGAGCCTCCGGCGCAGCTCCCGCCAGGCCCGCGGCTCCGGCCCGGCCGCGGGCGCCGCAGCGGACCCGGCCGCGGCGGCTGCCGAGCCCTGGCCGCCGATCAGCCCGGCTGCCAGGCCGACAGCGGTGGCCCGGGCTCCGTTACGCAGTACGTCTCGTCGGCCGACCATCACAAGGTTCCTCTCCTCGTCCCACCTCGGAATGATCATGGTGTGGGCCATTGGAACCTTGTGGACCCGAGGCGCTCCGGACGGGCGGGGTGTGCACCCGAACGGCGTCCGCGGCCGGCCCACGGCCGCAGCCAGGTATGCCCGCCCGGCAGGACCGGAGCACCCTGGAGACATGGTCCGAGCCAACGAGGAGATCGAAGCGCTGCTGCAGGAGTACGCCGACCTCATCGCGATCACCGGCGGCGACGCCTTCAAGGTGCGTTCCTACGAAAAGGCCGCCCGGTCCATCGGCGGCCACCCTGCCGACGTCTCGAAGCTCGACGCCAAGGCCCTGCGGGAGATCCCCAACATCGGCAAGTCGATCGCCGACAAGATCGTGGAGTATGTGCGCTCCGGGAACATCTCCACCATCGAGGAGACCCGGGCGTCGATCCCCGCCGGCGTCCGCGAGCTGATCACGATCCCCACCCTCGGGCCCAAGAAGGCCATGGTCCTCCATGAGGAGCTGGGCATTTCATCCGTGGACCAGTTGCTCGACGCCATCCGTGAGGAGCGGCTGCGCGATCTGAAGGGCTTCGGCGAGAAGACCGAGGAGAACATCCTGCACGGCATCACCCTGATGCAGCAGGCGGGCAGCGGCCGGATCCTCATCGGGGCCGCCATGGACACCGCCGAGCAGATCGTCGCCGAGCTGTCCCGGATCGCCGGATGCGAACGGTGCACCTACGCCGGCTCGCTGCGCCGCATGAGGGAGACGATCGGGGACATCGACATCCTGGTCGCGGCCGAGAAGTCGGCACCGTTCATGGAGGCCATCGGGAACCTGCCGTACACCGCCGAGATCATCGCGCACGGCGAGAAGAAGACCTCCATCCGCACCGCCAAGGGCCTCCAGGTCGATCTGCGGGTCATTCCGCCCGTCTCCTGGGGAGCGGGACTGCAGTACTTCACCGGCTCCAAGGCGCACAACATCCGCACCCGCGAGATAGCCGTGCACCACAAGCTCAAGCTCTCCGAGTACGGGCTCTTCGACGTCGAGACCGGCAAGACGATCGCCTCGGAGACGGAGGAGGAGATCTACGACCGGCTCGGCCTGCCCTGGATACCGCCGACGCTGCGGGAGGACCGGGGCGAGGTCGCGGCCGGGCTGCGCGGCGAACTGCCCGAGCTCGTGGCCGACGGCGACATCAGGGGAGACCTGCACACCCACACCGACCTCACCGACGGACTCGCCCCGCTGGAGGACATGGTCGCCGCCGCTGCCGCTCTCGGCTACGCGTACTACGCCGTCACCGACCACGCGCCGAACCTCTATATGCAGCGCATGACCGACGAGAAGATGCTCGCGCAGCGGGAGCGCGTACGTGAACTCGACCGCAAGCACCGCGGAATGAGGCTGCTGCACGGCACCGAGCTCAACATCGGCCCGGAGGGGGAGGTCGACTGGCCCGACGACTTCCTGGCCGGCTTCGACCTGTGCGTGGCATCCGTCCACTCGCACTTCAACCAGAGCCGGCAGGCCCTGACGCGCCGTCTCGTCCGCGCCTGCGAGAACCCGTACGTCGCCGTCATCGGCCATCCCACCACTCGGCTGATCGGCAAACGCCCGGGGATAGACGCCGACTTCGACGCGGTCTTCGAGGCCTGCGCGAGAACGGGCACCGCACTTGAGATCAACGCGCATCCCGAGCGGCTCGACCTGCGCGACGAGGACATCCTGCGCGCGAAACGGTACGGCGTGAAGTTCGCGGTGAATTCGGACGCGCACTCCACCACGCATCTGCCCTACATGCGGTACGGGGTGGGCACGGCTCAGCGCGGCTGGCTGACGAAGGACGATGTCATCAACACCTGGCCCCTGACGAAGCTGCGCCGTTTCCTGCGCGGCGGGGGCGCTCGGACGTAGCGATCGCAGCCGCCTCACCGGGACCGAGGTCCTTGACGTGTGCAAACCCATGAAGGCGGCCTCGGCACGAGAAAGCCCCTCGATCGACGTTTCCGCAGATCGAGGAGCCTTCCGCTGCCCTCGGGCCTCAGTGCACTGCTTTCTTCACGAGCTCGCCGATCCTCGTCTCGTCGGCGGCGGTCAGCTCCTTCAGGGCGAAGGCGGTCGGCCACATGGCGCCCTCGTCGAGGTTCGCCACATCGTTGAAGCCGAACGTCGCGTACCTCGCGTTGAACTTCTCCGCGCTCTGGAAGAAGCAGACGACCTTGCCGTCCTTGGCATACGCGGGCATCCCGTACCAGAGCTTCGGCGCGAGGTCCGGCGCGCTTGCCTTGACGACAGCGTGGATTCGTTCGGCCATCACCCGGTCCGACTCCTGCATCTCGGCGATCTTCTCGACCACCGCGGCCTCGTCAGCCGCCGCCTTGTCGGCGCGCGATGCGCGGCGTGAGGACGCTCTCAGCTCCTTGGCGCGCTCCTTCATGGCGCTTCGCTCCTCGTCCGTGAATCCTTCGGACGTCCCCTTGGCCGCGGTGGTCCTCTTGGCGGGCTTCTGCGTGGCGTTCACGGCGGTTTCCTCCTGATATGCGGATTGCTGGTTGTTCTTCATTCTGGAGAGGTGCCGCGGCGACGGCTTCTCCGAAACTGATCTTCGGTGCCGGCGCCCGTCAGCCCCACGCGCCGGCGATCTGGCGGGTCGTGGCGTTGAGCCGGTTGAACAGGTTGGTGACACCGATCATCAGGACGATCGCGGCCAGCTGCTTCTCGTCGAAGTAGGTAGCGGCCGTGTCCCAGACTTCGTCGCTCACCGGGTCGGGACGGTCGGCCAGCCGCGTCGCCGCCTCGGCCAGCGCGAGGGCCGCCCGCTCCTCCTCGGTGAAGTACGGGGCTTCCCGCCAGGCGGCGACCGTGGCAAGGCGTTCGTCGCTCACGCCGGCCTTACGGGCCGTCTTGGCGCCGCCGTCGACGCAGGCGCTGCAGCCGTTGATCTGGCTGACCCGCAGGTGCACCAGCTCCAGCGTCTGCCCGTCCACGCCACCGGAGTGGACGGCCTTGAAGATCTCCTGAATGGGCTGCATCGCGTCGGACAGCACAACTGCGGGGTTCTGCATACGGGACTGCATCTGTCTGCACCTCTTCCGGGTCGGTGCCCCGTTCCCTCGGGGCGTGACTCCATAACAGCCGGGACCGCCTGCCACGACCACGCGGATGGGACACCGTGGGACAGCTGAAACAGCCTTGACCGGCGGTGACTTGGCTGGCGAAACTTCTGGCGAAGCGGGACGGAAACGCGGGGGGAACAGTGAACGGTCAGGAACGGACGGCACACGCCGACCCACAGGAGGAGCTGGCCGCGCGGCTGCGGCTGCTCCAGGAGCTGTCGGGGCTCGGCGTACGGGCTCTCGCGCGGGACGCCGACCTCAGCTCGTCGTCGCTGTCGCGCTACCTCAACGGGCAGACGGTGCCGCCCTGGCCCGCGGTGGTCGCGCTCTGCCGCCTCGTCAAACGCGACCCGCGCCCTCTGCGTCCCCTCTGGGAACGGACCTCGAACCCCTTGCCGGCGCCGCCGAAGAGCAGCCGCCTGGTGCGGCCGGCGCCCCGCAACGATCTGCCGCGCGACGCACCCGACTTCACCGGACGCGAGGAGCAGCTCGCCGCGGTGTTCGCCGCGGTCGCCAGCCATCGGGCGGTCTCCGTCGACGGCATGGCGGGCGTCGGCAAGACCTGTCTGGCGGTGCACGCCGCGCACCGGCTCGCCGCCGGCTTCCCGGACGCCCAGCTCTATGTGGACCTGCACGGGTTCACCGAGGGCCGGCCCCCGCTCGACCCCGACTCCGCACTGCGGATGCTGCTCGGCGCACTCGATGTCCCCTCCGAGAAGGTCCCGCAGGAGGGAATCGAGGAGCTGGCAGCCTGCTGGCGGTCGGAACTGGCCCGCCGACGGGTCGTCGTGGTCCTCGACAACGCCGCCGACGCCGACCAAGTCCGCCCGCTGCTGCCCGGCGCCGGCCCCTCCGTCGCCCTGATCACCAGCCGCAACCGGCTCCTCGGTCTGGACGAGGTGCCTCCGGTCTCGCTCGACGTGCTGAGCCCGCAGGAGAGCGCAGAACTCCTTGCCCGCGCCAGCGGCGACCCAGGCGGCCCCGACAGCAGACTGGCCCGCGATCCGGAGTCCGCCGCCGAGGTGCTGCGGCTGTGCGGCCATCTGCCGCTGGCCCTGCGGCTGGCCGCGGCACGGCTGCGGCACCGGCCGGGCTGGACCGTGGGCATCCTCGTCGAGCGGATGGCCGAGGGCGCGAGCGAGTTCGACGCCGAGTTCAGCGCGGCGTTCGCCATGTCGGTACGGCAGTTGAACCGGTCCCAGGCCCGCCTGTTCCGGATGCTCGGCCTGTTGCCCGGGGAGTTCTTCGACGAGTACGTGGTGGCGGCGCTGGCGGACATGCCGCTGCGCAGCGCCCGGGCGATGCTGGAGGACCTGCTCGACGCGCACCTCGTCCAGCAGCCGACGGGGAGCCACTACCGGCTGCACGACCTGGTGCACCAGCACGCGCGCCGGGCCGCCGCGGAGCAGGACTCGGCGGCCGAGCGGGAGCGGGCCCTGGGCCGGGTGCTCGACTACTACGTGCACGCGGCAGCCGCCGCCGACGCCGCGATGCCGTTCCTGTCGTCCGGTCGTACGGCCTCCGCGGGCCGGCCGCCGGCCGAGCTGCCGAGGTTCGCGGACAAGAACGCGGCTCTCGCCTGGCTCGTCAAGGAGTACGGAAACCTGATGGCCGCCTTCGAGACGGCGGCCGCCGTCGGGGCCGACGTGCACGTGTACGAGCTGCCGCGCTTCCTGCGGGCGTACTTCGCCCGCCGCTGCGGCACGACGCATCTCAACTTCCTCTTCGAGCGTTCGCTGGCTGCCGCCGAGCGCCTGGGTGATCCGCTGCAACTGGCCGAGGCACACAGTGACCTGGGCTTCGCGCGCTACAACGCGGGCCGGATGGCGGAGGCCGCCGCCGCATACGAGGCAGCCGGACTCCGGGTGTCCCAGGCGGGAGACACCCGGGCGGAAGCCGAACTGGCCGTGCGCCGCGGTTACCTGAGCTGGGACACGGGCCACGTCGAGGAGCCGCTCGAACTCTTCCGGCTGGCGGGGAAGCTGTACGAGCAGGCCGACAGCCCGGCGGGCGCGGCCCACGCGGCCGCGTCGGAAGCCTGGGCGATGCTGCAGCTCGGACACCGGGAGGAGGCGGCGCAGCGGGCCCGCGAGGTGCTGGGCATCCCCCACACCGACCCCGCCTGGCCGCCCACGCTGACGGCTCGGATCACCCTCGGCGTGGCCATCGCCCACGAAAAACCTGACGAGGCAGCGGAGCATCTGCGTCAGGCACTGGCGCTGGCCCGCGACGACGGACACCTGAACAACCAGGCGTGGTGTCTCAACTGCCTGGGCGTCGCGCTGCGGCAGATGCGCCGCTACGAGGAGGCGCTGGCCAGCCACCGGGAGGCGTTCGCGCTGCTCGACGAACTGTTCGAGGAACACTGGAAGATCCATTTCCTCAACGGCTACGGCGAGACCTGCCGGCTTGCTGGTCTCCCCGAAGAGGCCCTCCGTCTGCACCGGCAAGCGCTGGAGCTGGCCCCGAAGCTCGGAAACCGGTACGAGGAAGCGCTGGCCCACGAAGGGATCGCGATCGTGCTCGACGAGACGGATCCGGCCGAGGCCGCCGAGCACCGTGCGGCGGGGCAGGCCGTCCTGCAGGAGCTCAACCCCGGGGCTTACTGATCGGCCCGGAATGAGATGGCGGTGGCATGACACGCCCCTTGGGACAAAAAGACCCCCTGATCGCGTTTCCGCAGATCAGGGGGTCTTTGTGAGTGGAGCCTAGGGGAGTCGAACCCCTGACATCTGCCATGCAAAGACAGCGCTCTACCAACTGAGCTAAGGCCCCGGAAGGGTGGGTACGGCCGAGCAGACACACACATCGGCCACCGCCGCAGACCAGAGTACCGGGTGACCCCCTGGATCCTGCAAAAGGATTGGGACTCCCCGTCGGCGACCACTCTCCGTAAGATGCTCGGCGAGGTTCGCAGCAGCGAAGCCCGCTTTGGGGAAGCGATGGGGAGACGCAATGGACGCCGCACAGCAAGAGACGACCGCTAGAGCCAGAGAGCTGCAGCGCAGCTGGTACGGAGAGCCGCTGGGGGCGCTCTTCCGCCGGCTGATCGATGATCTGGGTCTGAACCAGGCCCGGCTCGCAGCCGTGCTCGGGCTGTCGGCTCCGATGCTCTCCCAGCTGATGAGCGGCCAGCGCGCCAAGATCGGCAACCCCGCGGTGGTCCAGCGCGTACAGGCACTGCAGGAGCTGGCGAGTCAGGTAGCCGACGGCAGTGTCAGCGCGGTCGAGGCGACCGACCGGATGGAAGAGATCAAGAAGTCGCAGGGCGGCTCCGTCCTCACCGGCACCAGCCAGAGCACCAGCAGCTCGGGGGCGCCGACAGTGCGCCGGGTCGTACGCGAGATCCAGTCGCTGCTGCGCTCCGTGTCCGCCGCCGGCGACATCATTGATGCGGCCGACTCCCTCGCCCCGACCCACCCCGAACTGGCAGAGTTCCTCCGGGTGTACGGCGCGGGGCGCACCGCGGACGCGGTGGCGCACTACGAGTCACACCAGAGCTGATCACCGAGGCACGGAGCCTCACTAGGGAACGGGGAGCGGGCGCAGCGCAATGGGTGAGGTCTTCGCTGGTCGGTACGAACTGATCGACCCGATCGGGCGCGGCGGCGTCGGTGCGGTCTGGCGCGCCTGGGACCACCGGCGCCGTCGCTATGTGGCCGCCAAGGTGTTGCAGCAGAGCGATGCTCACACGCTGCTGCGCTTCGTCCGCGAACAGGCCCTTCGGATCGATCATCCCCATGTCCTCGCCCCGGCCAGCTGGGCCGCGGACGACGACAAAGTGCTGTTCACCATGGATCTGGTGAGCGGCGGGTCGCTGGCGCATGTGATCGGCGACTACGGCCCGCTGCCGCCCCGTTTTGTGTGCACCCTGCTCGATCAGCTGCTGTCCGGTCTTGCCGCGGTGCACGCGGAGGGGGTCGTGCACCGCGACATCAAGCCGGCGAACATCCTGATGGAGGCCACCGGGACCGGACGGCCGCATCTGCGGCTGTCCGACTTCGGGATCTCCATGCGCAAGGGCGAGCCGCGGCTGACCGAGACCAACTATGTGGTGGGCACGCCCGGTTACTTCGCGCCCGAGCAGATGCTCGGCGCGGAGCCGGACTTCACCGCCGATCTCTTCGCGGTCGGCCTGGTCGCGCTCTATCTCCTCCAGGGCCAGAAGCCCGACTCCCAGGCGCTGGTCGAGTACTTCGCCAACCACGGCACACCCGGCGCGCCTCAGGGCATCCCGGAACCGCTGTGGCAGGTACTGGCCGGTCTGCTGCAGCCCGACCCGCAGGCGCGGTTCCGTACGGCCACAGGCGCGCGCAAGGCGCTCACCTCTGCCGTCGAGATGCTTCCGGAGGCCGGCGCGGACGAAGAGCCGGTGGAGGTCTTCGACCAACTGGGCCCGCTTCCCTCGGGGTTCGGCGCGAACGGCCCCGAAGATCCGGCTCAGGCGGCCGCCCAGGCTCCCGTACAGCGGCCGCTTCCGCCGTCGGAGACCGGCAGCTTCCACCTGGCCCCGCCACCGCAGCAGCCGCCCACACAGCCGCCTCACCCGGCCCATCCGGCCACTCCTCCCCCCATGCCTGCGGCCTCCGAGCCGACGCCAACACCGACGCCGACTCCCATCCCCGCTCCCGTACCGGCGCACAGCGCATCCCCCCTTTACGCTCAGGCGCACCCCGAGCAGTACATGCAGCCCCGGACCGGTCCGACCGGTCCGGTGAGTTACGAACCGTCTCCTACTCGTGCTTACACCGCTCAGAGCGCTCAGGTTCCGCACCCGCACGCACCAGTTCCGCAGACGGCAGCAAAGCGACCGGGACCGCCCCCGAAGGTTGCGGTCCCGGTGCTGATCGTCGCGCTGATCTGTTTTGCGGTCGGAATCTGGGCGCTGACCCAGTCCTGAGCGCCCAGTCCTGAGTCACGCGCAGTCCCGATTCACGCAGCCCTGAGCCACGCGGCCCGAGCCGCCCGTCCTGAACTACCAGGCGGGCGGCGGCCCGTACTGCCCCTGCCCCTGTCCCTGCCCTTGCGCCTGTCGGGGATCCTGGACCGGCCCGCCAGGCAGCTGACCTCCCAGAGCCTGGCCAGGCACATGCCCCGCCACCTGACCGTGACCAACCGCCTGTACCGCGCCCGGCGTCCGTCGCCGCGCAAGCAGCATCCACGCCCCGAGCCCGAGCACCAGCACGGTCCCCGCGCCGATACCCGCTGCCGCGACCAACTTCATCGTGCCGCTCTTCGCCACCTCGGGCGCGCTCTTCCCGCTGTCGGCGGCCGCCTGGTCGTCGTCGGTGACCTGGAAGTCCCCGGCGGAGTCTGCATACGCCGGGGCGCTCGTCGCTTCTCCCTCGACGTTCACGCGCAGGGTGAGCGGAATCGCCGTCGTGCCGTACTCGTCGCCGACTTCCGGATTGAGCGTCACCGAGAGGTAGTACCAGCCGGCGAACCGCATGGCCTTGGTGGAGGAGTTCGAGTCGTACCGGTTCGCGTATGCCACCGGCGGCAGCGGATCCAGTGCGACCGACTTCTGCTTGCCGTCGTAGTAGCTGCTCTCGGCGTGCTCGGCCATCCCGCGCGCCGGGTTGTGGAGTGACAGCACCAGGGCGTTGGAAACAACATCGGCACTGTCGGAGGCCTGGCTGGAGCCGAGGTCCGCGCTGGCGAAGATCTGCTGTCCCCAGTTCACCGGCACCCGGTAGAACCTCGTCTGACCGGGGACGATCGAGTCCTGCCACTCGCCTTCCTTGAGACCGGTGGCGTCCGTGAAGCTCGTCCCACCGGACCGCTTCTCCGGACCGCCGCCGGGCGCCGGCGGCGAGGCTGAGGGCCAGTTCTCGGACGGCGCGGTCGCCGCGGCCGACTTCAGCCCGGGCTCGGAGGCGAAACGGATCTCCACGTCCCACGCTTCGGGTGTGGAGGTGTCCTCACTGGTCCGCTCGAGAAGGACGTAGTACGGGCCCGCCTCCTGGCAGCTGCTGCTGTCCTCCTCGATCGTCCGGTCCGCGTAGGCGGCGACCGGCCTGGCATACGCAGCGGAGCCGAACTGGGCGTCCTCACTGCCGCACTTGGTGCCCGAGCGGTCCTCGATGCTCACCGCGAGCTTGTCCGAGTAGGCGACCTTGGTGGCCAGCTTGGGAACCGCCACCGCCGAGATGTACGCATTGCTCTTGGCGTCCAGGTCGACCCGGTAATAGCGCTTCTCGCCCGGCTTGATCGAGTCCTTGTAGGCCGTGCCGGGCTGCAGGGACGGTCCGTCGCTGTTGACCGCCGCGCCCTGGACGGGCTTCACCGCGCTGTCGAAGACATACGGATTGGGTTTGCCCGCCGCCCATGCCTGCCCCGGCAGCGCCGCCACCGCGCACATCGCCGCGATGGCGGCCGCCGTCACCCGGCCCGTGCCGCGCTGCCTCTTCACGCGCTTCTCCTTGATGTGGTGGTGTCCGTGGTGTTGTCCGTGATCCTGCTCGTGGCCGTGCCGCCCGACCTGCGGCGTACGAGGACGAGGGCCAGGCCCGCGATCAGGATGACCGCTCCGCCGGCCGTAGCGGCGATCACGGTGCCGGACCATCCTGCCCCGCCGTTCGCTCCGCTGTCTGCGCGGGCGGCCGAATCGCCCTTGTTGTCCGCCTTGTTGTCCGCCTGCTGGGCGGCGGGCGGCGCGTCGTGCTGCGGCCCGGCCAGTTCCCTGCCCAGCACCGCCACCCTCAGCACCACGCCGATCTGCGGGTTCTCCGCGATCTCGGCGGCCTTCGCGCCCAGCGTGACGGCGATGTAGAAACCACCTCTGGTGTGCACCGGCACGACGTTCGGGTGGGACTCGTGGCGGTTGGTCCAGGCGACCGGCACGGTGCCCATCTCCAGGGCCATCGGCCGTCCGTTGTAGACCGTCTGCGGGCTGAACTCGCCGGTGCCGCCGCCGACCGGCGAACGTCCCGGCGTGAAGACCTGAGTGGCTCCGTACGACCAGACCGACGAAGAGCCCTTCACCGTCGGCTCGTTGGCGAACTCCACGTCGTAGCGAAGCTGCTGGCCCCAGCCCACCGGCACCTTGTACCAGAGCGTCTGCGAGGGCAGCACCTTGTCCCGCCACACGCCCTGTCCGACCTCCTTGGCGTCGTTGAACCCTGTGCCGCCCGTCACGTCCCGCGGATCGCCCGTCGGCAGTGAAGCGTCCTTGTCGCCCTCCCCGTACTCCGGCTGCGACTGCGCCGGCGTCACTCCATCGGGCAGCGGCTGCTCGACGCCGTACGTCAGCTCCAGCGGCCAGCGCGCGGCGTCCGAGGCCTTCTTGCTCTCCCGCCCGACGACCAGCCAGTACCGGCCCGCCCTGTCGCAGGCACTGGTGCCCTTCTCGCTGGGAATCCGGGCAACGGCCGAGGTCAGTGGTGTCGCGCCTTCCTTCTGGAAGAAGTGCTCGGTGCTGGTCTCACAGGAACTGTCAGTGCCGTACGCAATCCTGGTGCGCAGTGCGTCCAAGGTGTCGACCGCCGCCCCCGGTTGCGGCACCGCCGTCGCGGAGAACTGAACAGTGGACGCGTCATCCAGATCGACCGCGTAGTACCGCTCCTCACCGGGCCCGATGGTGTCCAGATACTGCCCCGGCAGAAGTGCGGGCGCCGCGTCGCGCCGCGGCGTGCCCGCGACCGGCTTGCCGCGGAATTGGTACCCGTCGGCGGACAGCTGCGCGGAGCGCTGGAGCTGGCGGGCGAGCGCCTTGGCGTCAGGAGCGTCGTAGTAACGGCCGTTGCCCGCCTTCGCGATGCACTCCAGCTGCTGCCGTGCCGCGCCGCGCACCTGGAAGCCGACGGCGTCGATCCGCAGTCCGACGCCCTCCTTCGAAAGCTGCTCGGCGACCTCACAGGGCTGTGGAGAACCGCAGTTGTCGTCGCCGTCGGAGATCAACAGGATCGTACGGGTGCCGATCGCGCCGTCCGTGGGCTCGGGAAGGTCCTTGGCGGCCTTTTGCAGCGAAAGCCCTATAGGAGTGTCGCCCTTGGGCTGCACGCCTGCCACGGCCTGCTTCAGGCCCGCCCGGTCCAGCGGCTGTACGGGCCGTACGAGCCGGGTGTCGGTGCACCCCGCAGGCTGATCGGCGCCATAGACGCGCAGCCCGGTCGGATGTCCGTCGGGCAGCGCGTCCACCACCGTGCCCACGGCCGCGCGTGCGGAGTCCATCCGGCTCCGCCCGGTGCCGTCGTCGTCCGCCATGGAGCCGGAGGAGTCGAGCACCATCACCAGGCTGCTCTTCCCGTCCGTCGCCGCCGGCTGCGCCGTCTGCTCGGCCGCGCCCGCGGCTGGCAGTGGCCCCACCGCCAGCGCGAGCAGCGCCGCCCCGATCGTTGCCGCCGACGCCCGGCGGCCCAGTGCTGCCTTCACTCGTGTTCCCCTCCCGAGTCCCCGAAGTTTGCTCTCGCAACCTAGTGATTTGCGGAGGTGAACTCAAGAGAAGGACTGTCACGGTCCCGCTACGGCAGACCGAGCTTCCAGGGCCCACGACCGGCCCACGACCGGCCCACGAACCCGGACAGCGCGAAGCCCCGGCCGCTTCACGCGACCGGGGCCTCACCACTCAAGATTGCTGCGTCTCACACACCCGAACCTGCGGGCACGGAGTCGGTCGCCTCCGTCCACAGATCCTGCTCGGCGCGATCCGCCTGGATCTGGCGGTACACGAGGAGCCCGCCGATGGCGGCCAGTGCGACCAGGAGAAGCTTCTTCACCGCGCGACCTCGTCTTTCCTTGACGTATGAGGACTTCTGCCGCCCGACTATACACACCGACCGATACCATTCGGTGACCTGCACGGGTCCCGGCCACGGCCTGTCAGGAAGCCCAACTGGGGTCCGGGACAAAGCGATCGGCCCGCACGGAGAAGCTCCGTACGGGCCGAATCAGAAATGTGGGGCTAACAGGATTTGAACCTGTGGCCTCATCCTTATCAGGGATGCGCTCTAACCAACTGAGCTATAGCCCCGCCGCGCTGCGCGCTGACTCATGAAGATTAGCGCACGTCGGGGCCAGTCCCAAAATCGGTTGTCCTGTCTCACTCGTCCTCTGCGAGCGTCAGCTCGACGCCGCCCACAAATCCTGCGGACAAGTTGTAGATGAACGCTCCGAGCGTCGCCAGCGCCGTGGCCAGCACCACATCGATGACCGCGATCACCGAGGTGAAGATGAGCACCCGCGGCAGCGACAGGAACGACTGAAGATCAAAACCATTGCTCTCGTTCGAGCCGGTGGCCTCGCTGATCGTGCCGCCGACCGTGGAGAAGACGCCCATGGCGTCCATGACCATCCACAGCACCGCGGCCGCGATCACCGTGCAGATGCCCAGCGCGATGGAGAGCAGAAAGCTGACCTTCATCACCGACCACGGGTCGGCCTTGGCCACCCGCAGTCGTGCCTTGCGGGTACGCGGAGTGGTCCGCGCACCGGTACGCGGCACCCGCACACCCGCCTGCGTTCCTCCGCCCCCAGGGGGCGAGGGATACGCCTGCGGCGGGTGGTACGGCTGAGCCGGCTGCTGCGGCGCCGGCTGCTCGCCGCCAAACATCTCGTACTGGGGCTGGTGCCCCCGGGTGTCCGTCACCGTCATCCCCCTGCGTTCGGCGGGGGTGGCCCCACCCTGGGAGTCCGCGGCAGGGCCACGGGCACCGTTCGCTCCAGCTCCGCCATCGGCCGAGCCGGCGCCCGTGGCTCCACTCACGCTTTACTCCTCGTGCTCCCCGGCCGAGGACTCGGTGCCCTCGACTGCCGCCTCGGCCGCACCGCCCTCGGCCTCCACGGTCCCTTCGACCTCTGCGGCCGCTTCGACCTCTTCAGCCTCACGACCGGCCTCGGCGTTACGAGCGATACCGACAACGGCATCGCGCTTGCCCAGGTTGATCAGTTGGACGCCCATGGTGTCACGGCCCGTCTCCCTGACTTCGTTGACTCGCGTACGAATCACACCGCCACCGAGGGTGATGGCGAGGATCTCATCCGAACCCTCGACCACCAGCGCGCCCACGAGAGAACCACGGTCCTCCACGATCTTGGCGGCCTTGATACCGAGGCCACCGCGACCCTGGACGCGGTATTCGTCGACGGCGGTCCGCTTCGCGTACCCACCATCAGTGGCTGTGAATACGAACGTACCGGGCCGGACGACATTCATCGAGAGCAGTTCGTCGCCCTCGCGGAAACTCATGCCCTTGACCCCGGATGTCGCACGGCCCATCGGGCGCAGTGCTTCGTCCGTCGCGGTGAACCGGATCGACTGGGCCTTCTTGCTGATGAGCAGCAGATCGTCCTCGGCCGACACCAGCTCGGCGCCGATCAGCTCGTCGTCGCTGCCGTCCTCCGTCTCACGGAGGTTGATCGCGATGACACCGCCCGACCGCGGAGAGTCGTAGTCCTTCAGCGACGTCTTCTTCACCAGGCCGCCCTTGGTGGCGAGCACCAGATAGGGCGCGGCCTCGTAGTCGCGGATCGCGAGAATCTCGGCGATCTGCTCGTCCGGCTGGAAGGCCAGCAGGTTGGCGACGTGCTGGCCACGCGCGTCACGGCCGGCGTCCGGGAGCTCGTACGCCTTGGCGCGGTAGACACGGCCCTTGTTGGTGAAGAACAGCAGCCAGTGGTGCGTCGTGGAGACGAAGAAGTGGTCGACGATGTCGTCTTCCTTGAGCTTCGTGCCCCGCACGCCCTTGCCGCCGCGCTTCTGCGAGCGGTAGTCCTCCGTCTTCGTGCGCTTCACATAGCCGCCACGGGTGATCGTGACGACGATGTCCTCCTCGGCGATCAGGTCCTCGATGGACATGTCACCGTCGAAGGGCACCAGCTTGGAGCGCCGGTCGTCGCCGAACTTCTCGACGATGACGGCCAGTTCCTCGCTGACGATCTGACGCTGCTTCTCGGGCGAGGCCAGGATCGCGTTGTACTCGTTGATCTTGGCCTGCAGCTCGTCGTGCTCGGCGACGATCTTCTGGCGCTCCAGGGCGGCCAGTCGGCGCAGCTGCATCTCGAGGATGGCATTGGCCTGGATCTCGTCGATCGTGAGGAGACCCATCAGGCCCTCACGCGCGATCTCGACCGTGTCGCTGCGCCGGATCAGCGCGATGACCTCGTCGATCGCGTCCAGCGCCTTGAGCAGACCGCGCAGGATGTGCGCCCGCTCCTCGGCCTTGCGCAGCCGGAACTTCGTCCGCCGGACGATGACCTCGACCTGGTGGTGCACCCAGTGGCGGATGAACGCGTCCAGCGAGAGCGTCCGCGGCACGCCGTCGACCAGCGCCAGCATGTTCGCGCCGAAGTTGGTCTGCAGATCGGTGTGCTTGTAGAGGTTGTTCAGCACGACCTTGGCGACGGCGTCGCGCTTGAGCACGATCACCAGGCGCTGGCCGGTGCGGGACGAGGTCTCGTCACGGACGTCGGCGATGCCGCCGATCTTGGCGTCCTTCACCAGGTCGGCAATCTTCTGCGCGAGATTGTCCGGGTTGGTCTGGTACGGAAGCTCCGTGACCACCAGGCACTGGCGGCCCTGGATCTCCTCGACCTCGACGACCGCGCGCATCGTGATCGAGCCACGGCCGGTGCGGTACGCCTCTTCGATGCCCTTGCGGCCCACGACCAGTGCGCCGGACGGGAAGTCCGGGCCCTTGATCCGCTCGATGAGCGCGTCCTGAAGCTCCTCGTGGGTGGCGTCCGGGTGCTCCAGCGCCCACTGTGCGCCGGCCGCGACCTCGCGCAGATTGTGCGGCGGGATGTTGGTGGCCATGCCGACGGCGATGCCCGCCGAGCCGTTCACCAGCAGGTTCGGGAAGCGCGCCGGCAGAACCGTCGGCTCCTGGTTACGCCCGTCGTAGTTGTCCTGGAAATCGACGGTCTCCTCGTCGATGTCCCGGAGCATCTCCATCGACTGCGGCATCAGCTTGCACTCGGTGTACCGCATGGCAGCGGCCGGGTCGTTGCCCGGGGAACCGAAGTTGCCGTTGGAGTCGACCAGCGGCATCCGCATCGACCACGGCTGCGCGAGACGTACGAGCGCGTCGTAGATCGAGGAGTCGCCGTGCGGGTGGTACGTACCCATGACGTCACCGACGACGCGGGCGCACTTGTAGAAGCCCTTCTCGGGCCGGTAGCCACCGTCGTACATCGCGTACAGCACGCGCCGGTGGACGGGCTTGAGACCGTCCCGTACGTCGGGCAGCGCACGCGAGACGATGACGGACATCGCGTAGTCGAGATAGGAACGCTGCATCTCCGTCTCGAGCCCGACGGGCTCGATCCGCAGTGCCGGCTCTTCCTCTTCGGTGGTCACAGGAGTGTTCTCGTCGGCCATTGCTGGTCTTCAGTCCTTTCGTGCGGTCAGCAGAGACCGACTCAGATGTCGAGGAAGCGGACGTCCTTGGCATTGCGCTGGATGAACGAGCGCCGTGCCTCGACGTCCTCGCCCATCAGCACCGAGAACAGGTCGTCGGCCTGCGCGGCGTCGTCCAGCGTGACCTGGCCGAGAACGCGGTGGTCCACATCCATCGTGGTGATGCGCAGCTCCTCGGCATTCATCTCGCCGAGACCCTTGAAGCGCTGGACCGAGTCGTCCTTGATCCGCTTGCCGTTCTGCTTGCCGAGCTCGACGAGCGCGTCGCGCTCACGGTCCGAGTACGCGTACTCGAAGTCGTCCCGGCCCCACTTGATCTTGTAGAGCGGCGGGCGCGAGAGGTACACGTGCCCGGCCTCGACCAGCGGCCGCATGAAGCGGAACAGGAAGGTCAGCAGCAGCGTGTTGATGTGCTGACCGTCGACGTCGGCGTCCGCCATCAGAATGATCTTGTGATAGCGGAGCTTCTCGATGTCGAAGTCCTCGTGGACTCCGGTGCCGAAGGCCGAGATCAGCGCCTGGACCTCGGTGTTCTGCAGGATCTTGTCGATCCGCGCCTTCTCGACGTTCAGGATCTTGCCTCGGATCGGCAGGATCGCCTGGTACATCGGGTTGCGGCCGGACTTCGCCGAGCCGCCGGCGGAGTCACCCTCGACGATGAAGATCTCGCACTTCGTCGGGTCGTTGGACTGGCAGTCACTCAGCTTGCCGGGCAGCGAGGCCGACTCCAGCAGGCCCTTGCGGCGGGTCAGGTCGCGGGCCTTGCGGGCCGCGACACGCGCCGTCTGCGCCTGGATGGACTTGCGGATGATGTCCGCGGCCTCGTTCGGATTGCGGTCGAACCAGTCCGTGAGGTGCTCGTGCACGACCTTCTGGACGAAGGTCTTCGCCTCCGTGTTGCCGAGCTTGGTCTTGGTCTGGCCCTCGAACTGCGGCTCGCCGAGCTTGACCGAGATGATCGCGGTCAGACCCTCGCGGATGTCCTCGCCGGAGAGGTTGTCGTCCTTCTCGCGGAGCAGCTTCTTGTCGCGCGCGTACCGGTTGACCAGGCCCGTCAGAGCGGCCCGGAAGCCCTCCTCGTGCGTACCGCCCTCATGCGTGTGGATCGTGTTCGCGAAGGAGTAGACACCCTCCGTGTACTGCGAGTTCCACTGCATCGCGATCTCGACCGAGAGCATCCGCTCCTTGTCCTCGGCCTCGATGTCGATGACCGTCGGGTGGATCAGATCGCCCTTGCGGGAGTTGAGGTACTTGACGAAGTCGACGATGCCGCCTTCGTAGTAGTACTTCACGGTGCGGGCCTGCTGCTCCTCGGCGGCCTCGGCCTCCGGGTCGTCCGCACCCATCGTCGCCTTCGCCGAATCGCGCTCGTCCGTCAGCGTCAGGGTCAGGCCCTTGTTGAGGAAGGCCATCTCCTGGAAACGGCGGGAGAGCGTCTCGAAGGAGTACTCGGTCGTCTCGAAGATGTCGCTGTCGGCCCAGAACGTCACCGTGGTGCCGCTGTCGTCGGTCTTCTCGCTCTGCGCGAGCGGGGCGGTGGGGACGCCGAGCTTGTAGTCCTGCGTCCAGCGGTAGCCGTCGCGCTTGACCTCGACCGCGACCTTCGACGACAGGGCGTTGACGACGGAGACGCCGACGCCGTGCAGACCACCGGAGACGGCGTAGCCGCCGCCGCCGAACTTGCCGCCCGCGTGCAGAACGGTGAGCACGACCTCGACGGCCGGCTTGTTCTCGGACGGGACGATGCCCACCGGGATGCCACGGCCGTTGTCGATCACGCGCACGCCGCCGTCGGCGAGGATCGTGACGTCGATGGTGTCCGCGTGGCCCGCGAGGGCCTCGTCGACGGAGTTGTCGACGACCTCGTACACAAGGTGATGGAGACCACGCTCACCGGTCGAGCCGATGTACATGCCGGGGCGCTTGCGGACCGCGTCGAGACCCTCGAGGACGGTGATCGCGCTGGCATCGTACGAGGCGGTGACCTCGCCGTTCCCACCGGCAGGAGTGGACGGGATGTTCTCGTTGGGGTTGCCGGAATCGGCCACGAAGCGCCCTTTCTGGCACAGCACAAGCCGTTCTCCGGGCAGGCGGGAGCGGCTGCGTCGTTCGACATGTTCCGCAAGTAGGCGGGATTGTTCATCAGTCTACCGGTACCGCCGAGCCGAATGGGGGTTTGCCGGTAGCTGAGTCCTCATGTGCCGCCCTGAACACTGACCGTCCGACTCCCCATATTCGGGAAGGGGCTCCAGGAGGCTCACACGGGCATTGAGCGCTTCGGCCTGTCAACCACCGGCTACGGTGAGGGACCCCTCACGGGGAATGCCGGGCCTGCGGGGGCCGGGGGCGCGGGAGTTGCGGTCGGTGCCGGGGGTGGGCGGGCGTCCTGCGGGGCCGTGACGGTGTCGCGTCAGAACTCGGGCGGAGCCCGGAAAAGACGGGCCCACCGTCGCGCGAAACCGCGCCGTCTGCGCTGGGTGAGCCCGAGAAACACTCAAGATTCGGCAGCTGTTCCCGGAGGACCTCAACGCCGCGCGAAGCTGCAGCGCAGAACCGCCGGAGCCAAGCCCCGGAACGCGGGGTCCCGGGGCCCAGCTCCCGGCCCGTACATCACCCGTACGTGTCACCCGGGCCGACGCTGCCCGGCGCCCGCAGCGGCCCGAACCTTCGCGGCGGCCCGCCCGGCCCCAACACCTTGATCAGCCGGACCGTCCCATGGCCCAGGTCCTCGTTCAGCCGCGCCACCAGCCGTGGCGCGAGCAGTCGCAGCTGTGTCGCCCAGGCCGTCGAGTCGCACTGCACGGTCAGTACCCGCTCGTCCTCGTCGTACCGCTGCGGCACACAGTGGTTCGCCAGATCGTCGCCGACGATCTGCGGCCAGCGGCCCATCACGCCGCCCACCGCCGCCGGTGTCTCCCAGCCGCGCTCGGTGATCAGCCGGTTGATCGCCGCACCCAGCGGCAGCGGATCGCGCCCGTCGGCCCGCGCACCGGAGCGCAGCCCTCCGCCCCGCCTGGCTTGCCGCTTTTCCTGCGCAGCCGCACCCCGCGCCTTCGCCTGTTCCTTCGCCGCGCGCAACGCGACCCGCGCCAGGTCCACGCCGGAGGACTCGGGCGTGGAGGGCGCGTTCAGAGGCTCAGGGGGCGCAGTGGGCCCAGGGGGCTCAAGCGGCTGGTTCTCGCTCATACGCGCTCCACCTCGCCGTCCGCCACCGTGAACCTCACTCCGGCCAGCACCCCCGGCACATCGTCGTCGACCGCCGCGGTCACCAGCACCTGCTCCGCCGGAGCGACCAGTTCCGCCAGC
Source organism: Streptomyces sp. NPDC020681 (assembly GCF_044334895.1). Classification (NCBI taxonomy): domain Bacteria; kingdom Bacillati; phylum Actinomycetota; class Actinomycetes; order Kitasatosporales; family Streptomycetaceae; genus Streptomyces; species Streptomyces sp. NPDC020681. The sequence continues at coordinate 489,146 of NZ_JBIRTX010000002.1, forward strand.
CGTTCCCGACGCCGCGCGTCCAACTCGGCGAAGACGTCGTCCAGTACGAGAACCGGCTCATTGCCCTCGGCCCGCAGCAGGTCGTACGAGGCCAGCCGCAGCGACAGCGCGTACGACCAGGACTCGCCATGGCTGGCGTAACCCTTCGCCGGCAGCTCGCCCAGCTTGAGCACCAGCTCGTCACGGTGCGGCCCGACGAGTGTCACGCCCCGCTCGATCTCCTGCTTGCGCACCTCGGCCAGCGCATCGATCAGCTGCGCGTACAGCTCCTCGCGACCGTGCGCACCCGCCGCACCCGCGGCTCCGGCCGCTCCCGCGCCCTCGGCGGAGGAACGGTACTCCAGCGTGACCGGACCACCCCCGGGAGCCAGTGCCTCGTACGCCTTGTCCGTCAGCGGCTGCAGCGCCGCGATCAGATCCATCCGCTGCGCCAGCAGCTCCGCACCGGCCCGCGCCAGATGCTGGTCCCACACGTCCAGCGTCGACAGGTCCATGCCGCGCCCACCGTGCCGCCGCGCCATCGCGGCGGACTTCAGCAGGGTGTTGCGCTGCTTGAGCACCCGGTCGTAGTCCGACCGCACGCCCGCCATCCGCGGCGACCGCGCGGTGACCATCTCGTCCAGGAACCGCCGGCGCTCGCCCGGGTCGCCCTTCACCAGCGCCAGATCCTCCGGCGCGAACAGCACGGTCCGTACGATCCCCAGCACATCACGTGGTTTGACCTGCGAGGACCTGTTGATACGCGCCCGGTTCGCCCGGCCCGGATTGAGCTCGAGCTCGATCAGCTGGGAGCGTTCGCCCTGTGTGACGGCCGCGCGTATCACCGCGCGCTCCGCGCCCATCCGCACCAGCGGCGCGTCGGAGGAGACCCGGTGGCTGGCCAGCGTCGCCAGATAGCCGACCGCCTCGACGAGATTGGTCTTGCCCTGCCCGTTCGCCCCCACAAAAGCGGTGACGCCCGGATCGAGTGGGACCTCGACCCGGGCGTACGAGCGGAAGTCGGCCAGCGACAAGTGCGTGACGTGCATGGATGTACGCCGACCTCCCCCGGCTCTGGGACTACTTGTTCTCGACCGCGTGACCGCCGAACTGGTTCCGCAGCGCAGCGACCATCTTCATCTGCGGGGAGTCGTCCTGACGGGACGCGAACCGCGCGAACAGCGACGCGGTGATCGCGGGCAGCGGCACTGAGTTGTCGATCGCGGCTTCCACAGTCCAGCGGCCCTCGCCGGAGTCCTGTGCATAACCGCGCAGCTTCTCCAGGTGCTCGTCCTCGTCCAGCGCGTTGACCGCCAGGTCGAGCAGCCAGGAGCGGATGACCGTGCCTTCCTGCCAGGAGCGGAGGACCTCGCGTACGTCGGTGACCGAGTTGACCTTCTCCAGCAGCTCCCAGCCCTCGGCGTAGGCCTGCATCATGGCGTACTCGATGCCGTTGTGGACCATCTTCGCGAAGTGGCCGGCGCCGACCTTGCCCGCGTGCACCGCGCCGAAGTCGCCCTCGGGCTTGAGCGCCTCGAACACCGGCTGCACCCTGGCGACATGCTCGGCATGGCCGCCGTACATCAGCGCGTAGCCGTTCTCCAGGCCCCAAACGCCGCCGGAAACACCGCAGTCGACAAAGCCGATGCCCTTGATGCCCAGCTCGACCGCGTGCTTCTCGTCGTCCGTCCAGCGGGAGTTGCCACCGTCGACCACGACGTCGCCGGGCGACAAAAGCTCGGCCAGCTCGTCGATGGTGGACTGGGTCGCGGCACCGGCCGGGACCATCACCCAAACGACCCGCGGGGCCTTCAGCTTGCCCACAAGTTCCTCAAGGCTGTGGACATCGGCGAGGTCCGGGTTGCGGTCGTAGCCGAGGACGGTGTGGCCTGCGCGGCGGATGCGCTCGCGCATGTTGCCGCCCATCTTGCCGAGGCCGACGAGACCGAGCTCCATCACAGATTCCTTAAGCGTTGTATGCCGATTCGTACCCGGCTCCGAGCCTACGCCCGGCCGGTGCGTACAGCCCGACGGGCCTGCTCGGGCGGGAGCAGGCCCGTGGGATTCACACCTTCGGCGGCCCTGGCGGGAGTCAGCCGGAGAGCCGTACGGGCATGATCAGGTACTTGTACGCCTCGTCCGCCTCGGCATCCACAGCCGGCTTGCCGCTCAGCAGCGCGGGCTTGGTGGAGGTGGTGAACGACAGCTGGGCGACCGGGGAGTCGATCGCGCTCAGACCGTCGAGCAGGAACGTCGGGTTGAAGGCGATCGAGATGTCGTCGCCCTCCAGCTGCGCGTCGACTCGCTCCACAGCCTGTGCATCGTCGCTGGAGCCGGCCTCCAGGATCAGCACGCCCTGCTCGAAGCTGAGCCGGACCGGAGTGTTCCGCTCGGCGACGAGGGCCACACGCTTGACGGCCTCGACGAACGGAGCGGTCTCGATGACCGCCACCGAGTTGAACTCGGTCGGGAACAGCGTCCGGTACTTCGGCAGATCGCCTTCGAGCAGCCGGGTCGTGGTCCGCCGCCCGGCGCCCTCGAAACCGATGAGCCCTTCGCCCGCACCCGAGCCGGACAGCGCGAGCGTGACCGTGTCACCGCTGGTCAGAGCCTTGGCGGTGTCCAGCAGCGTCTTGGCGGGCACCAGCGCGACGGCGGACGCCTCCGGGTTCTCCGGCTTCCACAGGAACTCACGGACCGCGAAGCGGTAACGGTCGGTCGAGGCCAGCGTGACGCTGTCGCCCTCGATCTCGATACGCACGCCGGTGAGGACGGGCAGCGTGTCGTCACGGCCGGCTGCGATGGCCACCTGCGCGGCGGCAGAGGCGAAGACCTCACCGGGCACGGTGCCGGTCGCGGTCGGCATCTGCGGCAGCGCCGGGTACTCCTCCACAGGCAGGGTGTGGAGTGTGAATCGCGAGGAGCCGCAGACCACGGTCGCCCGTACACCGTCTGTGGAAATCTCCACCGGGCGGTTGGGGAGGGCCCGGCAGATGTCGGCGAGAAGGCGGCCGGAGACGAGCACGGTGCCGTCCTCGTCCACCTCGGCATCGACGGAGACCTTGGCCGAGACCTCGTAGTCGAAGCTGGAGAAGCTCAGGGCGCCGTCCTCCGCCTTCAGAAGAAGGCCCGCGAGTACGGGCGCCGGCGGACGGGCCGGGAGGCTGCGGGCCACCCAGGCCACCGCCTCCGCGAGTACATCGCGCTCAACCCGGATCTTCACCGGAACCGCCTCCTGCTGTTGCTGGCTCGCCCTTGCTGGCCTTCGTCGTCGGCTGTGTCGCCGGGGACCAGTCTGACGCACGGCACCGACAGTCGGTGCGGGTCGGGGTCAAGTCATGCCAACCGGTGTCGCGGGCTCCGGGCCTCAGTTGTGCACAGGGCCGTCTTCGAAGCGAATTTCCCGGTAACTCTAAGTGGGAGTAGTAGTAGGGCCTGTGGAAACCGTGGATAACGTCATCCGCGCAGGTCAAGGCCGCTTTTTTGTCCACCGGGCCTGTGGGCGGAGGCGGTGGACAACCGGGGGTTTCTGTGGACGCCGGAAAGTTCTGCACATTCGGTGCACAGCCCGACGGGACTTCTCCCCAGTGCTGTCCCCAGCTTTACCCACGTTCCCCACAGGCCAACCGACCACGTTGGTGTGACGCCTTTCACTCGAGTCGGTGAGAGACGGTGTTTCGTTGCCGAACAGTGGACAGCGGTGTGGAGAAGCTGTGGGCAACAGGGCGATGCCTGTGGGCTGCCGGTGGACAACATCGATCACACCCTGTGGACACTTTCTGCGTCCACAGTCTGTGGAGCGTGGTTTGCCACAAATCCACAACCACTTGACCTGGTGTGATCAAGTCTCAACAACCGTACCTGTGGACGCAGTCTGGACAACTTCGCGGTCCCCAGGCTGTGGACGGAAGATCGTCCCCAGATCTGTGGAGAACCCCGCGGCACGGTCCCGTATTCGAACAGCGCGAGAACGCACCGGGGACGCGCAGCGGACGCGGAACGACTCGCAACGGCTCAGAACGACGAGGAGCGCCCCCGGGACGGGTGTCCCTGGGGCGCTCCTGACGTCTCTTGCGGGTGGCGTCTCGGCCTGGCTTCGTCAGCCGTTCTTGATCCGGTTGGTGAGCTCGGTGACCTGGTTGTAGATCGAGCGCCGCTCGGCCATCAGCGCGCGGATCTTCCGGTCCGCGTGCATCACCGTCGTATGGTCGCGGCCGCCGAACTGTGCGCCGATCTTGGGCAGTGAGAGATCGGTCAGCTCACGGCAGAGGTACATCGCGATCTGCCGGGCCGTCACCAGCACCCGGCTGCGCGAGGATCCGCAGAGATCCTCCACCGTCAGCCCGAAGTAGTCCGCGGTCGCCGCCATGATCGCGCCGGCCGTGATCTCGGGCGCGGAGTCCTCGCCGCCGGGGATCAGGTCCTTGAGCACGATCTCGGTGAGCCCGAGGTCGACCGGCTGCCGGTTGAGCGACGCGAACGCCGTCACCCGGATCAGCGCGCCCTCCAGCTCGCGGATATTGCGCGAGATCCGGGACGCGATGAACTCCAGTACCTCCGGCGGGGCGTTGAGCTGTTCCTGCACCGCCTTCTTCCGGAGGATCGCGATCCGGGTCTCCAGCTCCGGCGGCTGTACGTCGGTGGTCAGCCCCCACTCGAAACGGTTCCTCAACCGGTCCTCGAGCGTCATCAGCTGCTTCGGCGGCCGGTCCGAGGAGAGCACGATCTGCTTGTTGGCGTTGTGGAGCGTGTTGAAGGTGTGGAAGAACTCCTCCTGCGTCGACTCCTTGCTCGCCAGGAACTGGATGTCGTCGACGAGCAGGATGTCCACATCCCGGTAGCGCTTGCGGAACGTGTCGCCCTTGCCGTCGCGGATCGAGTTGATGAACTCGTTGGTGAACTCCTCCGAGCTCACATACCGCACCCGCGTCCCGGGGTAGAGGCTGCGGGCGTAGTGCCCGATGGCGTGCAGCAGATGGGTCTTGCCGAGCCCCGACTCCCCATAGATGAACAGCGGGTTGTACGCCTTGGCCGGGGCCTCGGCGACCGCGACGGCGGCCGCGTGCGCGAACCGGTTGGACGCGCCGATGACAAAGGTGTCGAAGAGGTACTTCGGGTTCAGCCGGGCATGCGGCTCACCGGGTCCCGGCGCCGGCGACGGCTGCGCGCCGAGCGGCCCGGGCACGCCGCGATGCCGGCCCCCGCTCTCGGGAAGCTCATGGCGCTCCGGCCGCTGCTGCTCGTACTGCTGACGCTCGGGCGGCTGCGGCTGCCGGTAGTCGTGCTGCGGCTGGTGCGGCCTGGTGGTGGCGTACGGGTCGCGGTCCTGGAAGCCGCCGAGCCGAGGCTGCTGCCAGGACAGGTCCTCCTGGGTGCGGGGCCAGGCACCCGGCTCGTGCCGCTGCTGCTGGTAGTCGGGATAGGCAGGGCGGATCTCCGGCATTCCGTCGTCGCCGGGCCGGCGCCCGTATCCCTGATAGCGATCGTTCTGCTGGTCGTCGTGCTGCGGGCCCTGATAGAGGGGCGGCTCCTGGGGCGGAGGCGCCTGCTGCGGGGCCGGGGGCTCGCCAACGGAATCGTCGACGGTGATCGCGATCCGGATCGGGCGGCCGCACTCACGGCTGAGGGTCTCGCTGATCAGCGGTGCGAGTCGGCCCTCGAGGACGCGCTTGCCCCATTCATTGGGGACGGCGAGCAGCGCGGTGTCGGCCACCAGTGCGAGTGGCTGGCAGCGCTCGATCCACTGCTTGTCCTTGGGCTCGATGCCCTGCTGGCCCTCCGCAAGGAGCTGTTCCAGCACTCGTGGCCACACTGCGGCAAGATCGGCAGGTACATCAGCCACAAGGCACGCTCTCTCACAGGTCCCACGAATGTGTGGTTCTCGGGACGGGATGGGAAGACAGGCAGGAAAGGAATCGGAGTTCAGCCACGGTAGTCGTGGCGACTGACGCGGTTCAAGTTGTTGTCCACAGCCTGTGCATAGTGGGCCGGGGTGTGACGCTGGTTTGACCGGATGGCGTAGCCGCGCGTACCGTAACCAGGTCGAGTTGTCGATGGCTGCTGCCGCCTGCCTCCGATGGGCAAAGATCACGATCAGTGATTGTGAAGCGGTGCACTCGGGCGTAAACGCGAGCTACTCGTGGGCGCACGGTGACAGCCAGGCGATGTCCCGCCACCACCGAATCTTTATCTGGAGCCCCCGAGTGAGCAAGCGCACCTTCCAGCCGAACAACCGTCGTCGCGCCAAGACCCACGGCTTCCGCCTGCGGATGCGCACCCGTGCCGGCCGCGCGATTCTCGCGAACCGCCGTGGCAAGGGTCGCGCCAGCCTGTCCGCCTGATCACGTACAGGTCGTGACGTGCTGCCTACCGAGAATCGGCTGAGGCGGCGCGAGGAATTCGCGACCGCGGTACGCCGAGGACGCCGGGCCGGTCGCCCGCTTCTCGTCGTCCATCTACGCAGCGGTGCAACGGACCCGCACGCGCCTGGGGAGAGCGCTCCTCCGACGCGTGCGGGTTTCGTCGTGAGCAAGGCAGTGGGCGGAGCGGTCGTACGCAACAAGGTCAAGCGCAGACTGCGTCACCTGATACGCGAACGACTCGTCCAGCTGCCCCCCGGTAGCCTGGTGGTCGTACGGGCGCTGCCCGGCGCGGGTGACGCCGACCATGCACAGCTGGCCCGAGACCTGGACACCGCTCTTCAGCGGCTGCTGGGAGGGGGCGCGCGATGAAGTACCCGCTGCTGGCTCTGATCAAGCTGTATCAGTGGACGATCAGCCCGCTGCTGGGCCCTGTCTGCAGGTACTACCCGTCGTGCTCCCACTACGGATACACGGCCATCGACCGCCACGGCGCGGTGAAAGGCACAGCGCTGACCGCCTGGCGCATCCTGCGGTGCAATCCGTGGTCGCCGGGTGGCGTGGACCATGTGCCTCCTCGCAAGCGTCCGCGGTGGCACGAGATGCTGCGTGATGCACTGCGCGGCAGTAAGGGCGGGCACTCAACCGCCGATGTGCCTCCCCGGGGGTCGACCCCCGAACCCCCGAGTCCGGCGGTAGAGACCTCGCCCAATGCTCAAGGAGCCTGATTAGTGGACACGATTGCCAGTCTCTTCAGCTTTATCACCACACCTGTTTCGTGGGTCATCGTCCAGTTCCACAGCATCTACGGGGCGATCTTCGGCCCCGACACGGGCTGGGCCTGGGGACTGTCCATCGTGTCGCTGGTGATCCTCATCCGGATCTGTCTGATCCCGCTCTTTGTGAAGCAGATCAAGTCGACCCGGAACATGCAGGCGCTCCAGCCGAAGATGAAGGCGATCCAGGAGCGCTACAAGAGCGACAAGCAGCGACAGTCCGAAGAGATGATGAAGCTGTACAAGGAGACCGGGACCAACCCGCTCTCCTCGTGCCTTCCGATCCTCGCGCAGTCGCCGTTCTTCTTTGCCCTGTATCACGTGCTGTCGAAGATCGCCTCGAACGACACCATCGGCGTCATCAACGAACCGCTGCTGCAGAGCGCTCAGAAGGCCCACATCTTCGGTGCCCCGCTCGCCGCGAAGTTCACGGACAGCGCGGAGAAGGTCGCGGCCCTCAACGCCTCGATCACTGATGTGCGCATCGTTACCGCGATCATGATCGTCCTGATGTCGGCGTCGCAGTTCTACACGCAGCGCCAGCTGATGCAGAAGAACGTCGACCTGACGGTGAAGACGCCGTACATGCAGCAGCAGAAGATGCTGATGTACATCTTCCCGGTCATCTTCGCCGTGATGGGCATCAACTTCCCCGTCGGTGTCCTCGTCTACTGGCTGACCACCAACGTGTGGACCATGGGCCAGCAGATGTACGTGATCAACCAGAACCCGACCCCCGGCAGCAAGGCCCAGGACCACTACCTGCAGCGGCTGCTGAAGAGCGTCACCTCCCGTGGCGAAGTGCGTTCGCGGCGCAAGCGCAACGTCATCCAGGCCATCGTCGCCAAGGGCCCGGACCGCAACGACAACGAGCGCAAGTTCATCACCGGTCTGGCCAAGGCCGGCCTCGCCGCCCAGGCGGACGGCACGGTGGCCAAGAGCGAAACGGCCGAGGCCGAAGCCGATGGCGGCGCTGCAGGCAGGCGCCAGCAGCCCAAGCGTCAGACCAAGTCGAAGCGCCAGTCCGGCAGTGCCCACCAGGGCGCGGCCAAGAGCACGGACGCAGACGACTCCTCTAAGCCCTCGCTGCAGAAGAAGGACGCGCCCCAGGATGCCGCGCCAAAGCCGGCCGGCAAGCCCGCCTCGGGATCCACGCGCCAGCAGCCCAAGTCCGGACAGCGCAAGGGCCAGCAGCGGCCCAAGCACCCGTCGTCCAAGAAGTAAGAAGGAGTCCATCCGTGACGGAAGGCACCATCCCCGCCGCCGCCGAGGGCGACACCCTGACCCGCCTTGAGCAGGAAGGGGAGATCGCGGCCGACTACCTCGAGGGTCTGCTCGACATTGCCGATCTCGACGGCGACATCGACATGGACGTCGAGGCCGACCGGGCTGCGGTCTCAATCATCAGCGAAGCGGGTAGCCGGGATCTGCAGAAGCTCGTCGGCCGAGACGGTGAGGTCCTGGAGGCTCTCCAGGAGCTGACTCGGCTCGCCGTGCATCGCGAGACCGGTGACCGCAGCCGGCTCATGCTGGACATCGCAGGCTTCCGGGCCAAGAAGCGCACGGAGCTTGCCGAGCTCGGCGCCAAGGCCGCGGACGAGGTGAAGAGCACCGGTGAGCCGGTGAAGCTGGACCCGATGACGCCCTTCGAGCGCAAGGTCGTGCACGATGCGGTTGCGGCCGCGGGCCTGCGCAGTGAGTCCGAGGGCGAGGAGCCGCAGCGCTTCGTCGTCGTGCTCCCCGCCTGACCACCATCGTTCCATCGGCCCCGTCTGTTCGCAGGCGGGGCCGATCTTTGTAAGCCTGATAGTCAGCCACCACGGTCCGCCCTGCGGTCGTGCGGTACGGAAGGACGGTTCCCGTGACGGAGGCAGCAGAGCTTCCCCAGGCGCCCGAAGTGGCGCGAGCGGTATTCGGAGAGTTCTTTCCGGAGGCCGTGCGGTATGCGGAGCTGCTCGCGGACGCCGGAGTCAAGCGCGGCCTGATCGGTCCTCGCGAGGTGCCGCGGCTGTGGGAGCGGCATCTGCTGAACTGTGCGGTTCTCTCCGAGGTCGTGCCCGAGGGTGTCACGGTCTGCGATGTGGGCTCGGGAGCCGGCCTGCCGGGTATCCCTCTGGCGCTAGTGCGCCCGGATCTGAAGATCACGCTCCTTGAGCCGCTGCTGCGGCGCACCAATTTCCTTCAGGAGGTTGTCGAGCTCCTGGGCCTCGATCACGTCACCGTGGTGCGCGGCCGGGCCGAAGAGGTTCTCGGCACACTGCCGCCCGTCCATGTGGTGACCGCGCGCGCCGTGGCACCGCTGGACCGGCTGGCGGGGTGGGGAGTGCCGCTGCTGCGTCCGTACGGAGAGATGCTGGCCCTCAAGGGCGACACCGCCGAGGAGGAGCTCCTGGGAGCTCGGGCCGCGCTGAGTAAGCTCGGTGTGGTGGAAACCTCGGTGCTGCATGTCGGCGAGGGACTTGTCGATCCGCTCGCCACGGTGGTGCGGGTGGAGGTCGGGGAGAGCCCGGGCGGAGTGCGTTTCGCGGCCAAGCGCGCCAAGGCTGCCCGCACGAGTCGCACACGTAGGCGCCGTTGATCCGTATCAGCTGATCGGTGCGGTGTGATCCGTACAGTCCGTACTGTCTATCAGCGATGCTCCATACAAGCAGCCATACGTACCCATTTCGGAGTGTCGTGCAGGTGTAGTCCTGCGGCCCGTGCATCGTGTTTCACGTGAAACGTCGCTCACTGCTGCAGGGAATCATCAGCCGCGGACGTGCTGCCGCTCCGACTCGGAACCGAGAGCCCCTCGTGAGGGCCCCGGAATTGTCCACAGAGGTGGATTCATCCACAGAACCACCTGCCTCGCTGGTTCACGACCCCGAAAGCATGGCAGGCTCTGTTCATCGCGAGCCTGAAGTCGAGGAGAGTGAATCCTTGCGGTCCGACGCCAACATCGCGGGACCGATGACCGACCCGGTCCCCGGTCCCCGTACAGAGTCTGCGGGAGCGGATGTTTCACGTGAAACACCGCCCCCGATGGACGACACCCCCATTGGTCGAGCTGCCCAGCTGGCTGTGGAGGCGCTGGGGCGTGCCGGTGAGGGTCTGCCCCGACCTGACCAGACACGCGTCATGGTTGTCGCCAACCAGAAGGGCGGTGTGGGGAAGACCACCACCACGGTCAACCTCGCCGCCTCGCTCGCGCTCCATGGCGCGCGCGTTCTGGTCGTCGACCTGGATCCACAGGGCAACGCCTCCACGGCGCTGGGGATCGATCACCACGCCGAAGTCCCATCTATCTATGACGTCCTGGTGGAGAGCAAGCCGCTCTCCGAGGTGGTCCAGCCGGTCCCGGACGTCGAAGGTCTCTTCTGCGCCCCCGCCACCATCGATCTCGCCGGTGCGGAGATCGAGCTGGTGTCGCTGGTGGCGCGGGAGAGCCGACTGCAGCGGGCAATCCAGGCCTATGAGCAGCCGCTGGACTACATCCTCATCGACTGCCCGCCATCGCTGGGTCTGCTGACCGTCAACGCGTTGGTGGCCGGTGCGGAGGTGCTCATCCCGATCCAGTGCGAGTACTACGCGCTGGAGGGCCTGGGCCAGCTGCTGAGGAACGTGGACCTGGTGCGCGGGCATCTCAACCCGACCCTGCACGTGTCGACGATTCTCCTCACCATGTACGACGGCAGAACCCGGCTCGCCTCGCAGGTGGCGGACGAGGTGCGCAGCCATTTCGGCGAGGAGGTGCTGCGGACGAGCATCCCCCGCTCGGTACGCATCTCGGAGGCGCCGAGCTATGGGCAGACGGTCTTGACCTACGATCCAGGTTCCAGCGGGTCGCTGTCGTATCTTGAGGCGGCTCGTGAGATCGCGTTGCGTGGGGTTGGGATCCAGTACGACCCGCAGCATGCCCATCTGGGCATTCAGAACAGCCAGCAGAGTATGTCGGAGGGGATCCAGTGAGCGAGCGACGTAGAGGATTGGGGCGTGGGCTCGGTGCGCTGATCCCTGCCGCTCCCCAGGAGAAGCAGGTGCCCTCTGACGGGGCTTCCGGCTCTCCAGGAGCGGCACCGGTGCTGACCGCGGAAAGAGGTGTGGCGGCAGCCAAGGTGACGACGCTGCCGTCCGCTGCTGTACCGCCCGAGGCCATGACTGCCGCACCGGAGCCGGAGGCCGTACCCCAGCCGGCCGAGCCGGCCGGTGCGCACTTCGCCGAGCTGCCGCTGGACGCGATCACACCCAACCCGCGCCAGCCGCGTGAGGTCTTCGACGAGGATGCCCTCGCCGAGCTCGTCACGTCGATCAAGGAAGTCGGTCTTCTTCAGCCGGTTGTCGTGCGCCAGTTGGGGCCGGAGCGGTACGAGCTCATCATGGGTGAGCGCCGCTGGCGGGCGTGCCGTGAGGCCGGTCTGGAGCGGATCCCCGCAATCGTCCGGCACACGGATGACGAGAAGCTCCTTCTGGACGCGCTGCTGGAGAACCTGCACCGCGCCCAGCTGAACCCGCTGGAAGAGGCCGCCGCCTACGACCAGCTGCTCAAGGACTTCAACTGCACGCACGACCAGCTGGCCGACCGGATCGGACGCTCGCGTCCGCAGGTGTCCAACACGCTGCGTCTGCTGAGGCTCTCCCCTCCGGTCCAGCGCCGCGTTGCCGCCGGGGTCCTCTCGGCCGGTCATGCCCGTGCGCTGCTCTCGGTGGATGACTCCGAGGAGCAGGATCGCCTTGCGCACAGGATCGTGGCCGAAGGGCTCTCGGTTCGTGCGGTCGAGGAGATCGTGACGCTGATCAACTCGAACCCCAAGAGCACGGCCAAGCCGAAGAGTCCGCGGGCCGGTGCCCGGCTCTCGCCGGCGCTCACCGATCTCGCCTCACGACTCTCGGACCGCTTTGAGACGCGAGTGAAGGTCGACCTCGGCCAGAAGAAGGGAAAGATTGTCGTCGAGTTCGCTTCGATAGACGATCTGGAGCGCATCCTTGGCACGCTCGCCCCGGGCGAGGGACGGGTCCTGGAGAAGGGACTCGCCGAGGAGAACGAGGAGTACGAGCAGGACGACGAGGGCTGAGGCCTTCCGTACTGATGCCGAGGGCGGGTCGTGACCGGGTTGTTGACCGGGACACTGCCCGCCCTTTGCCTGTCTGGCGGTATCGGCACCGGGGCCAGGTCGATACGATGCGTTCTGGTATGGCACATCCACCTTGATCCACCTCAGAGGGAGGGCGAGGGCCATGCGAACGGTGAGCCGCAGCCAACTGGTCACAGCTGGCTTGGGCCTGGGGGCAGTCGGGGGCTTCATCAGCAGCCTGCTCCATGAGCGGAGTGCGCTGGCGGCCGCTCGTCATGCGGCCGGGGAAGGAAGCGAGGAACAGCCTTCATGGGGCGTCGGCTTGTACCCCTCACGCTGGACAACCTTTCGGACCTTCCCAAGCGTTGTCGTGCGTGCGTCTTCTGGGAACTTGATCCGGTCAGCGGGGAAGCCGCGGTAAAAGCGGGAACTCCCGAGCTGGAGAAGGAGGCCTGGATCTCGGCCGTCCTGCTCGAGTGGGGATCCTGCGGCCGGGTTGTCTATGTCGACGAGGTGCCCGTCGGCTTTGTTCTCTACGCGCCTCCGGCGTATGTGCCGCGCTCAACGGCTTTCCCCACGAGCCCTGTCTCGGCGGACGCGGTGCAGCTGATGACCGCCTGGATCAACCCGGGGTATCAGGGGCAAGGGCTCGGGAGAGTCATGGTGCAGACCGTGGCGAAGGATCTCCTTCGGAGGGGCTTCCGTGCGATCGAAGCATTCGGCGATGCCCGCTGGAAGGAACCCGCCTGTGTGCTGCCGGCCGATCATCTGCTGGCGGTGGGCTTCAAGACCGTGCGTCCGCATCCGATGCATCCGAGGCTGAGGCTGGAACTGCGGACCACGCTCTCCTGGAAGGAAGATGTGGAGCTGGCCCTGGACCGGCTGCTCGGCGCGGTGCAGAAGGAGCCCGTGCTCCGTCCGCTGTAATCCTGGCTCCGCCAACAACGAGAATGGGCTCATCCCCGTGAGGAATGAGCCCATTCGTTGTTTCACGTGAAACAACGGCGCCGTGATTACTCGCCGATGAAGTTCTCAAGGTCGCGGACGATGGCGGCCTTCGGCTTGGCGCCGACGATCGTCTGGGCAACCTCGCCGTTCTGGTACACGTTCAGCGTCGGGATGGACATGACGCCGTACTTGGCGGCCGTGGCCGGGTTCTCGTCGATGTTGAGCTTCACGACCTCGATCTTGTCGCCGTGCTCGGCCGCGATGGCTTCAAGAGACGGCGCGATCTGGCGGCACGGACCGCACCAGGCGGCCCAGAAGTCCACCAGTACAGGCTTGTCGCTCTTGAGGACATCCTCTTCGAAGGTGTCATCGGTAACGTTCTTCAGCGCGCCGGCCACGGCGGCCTCCTTACTGATTTATGCGGGGTGTGCAGAGGAGTTGGTGCAGGGGTCAGACCGCTGAGGTCTTCTCCGGCTCGGCATCGTTCTCACCGTCGGCGAGAGCGGAGAGGTAGCGCTCGGCGTCGAGCGCGGCGGAGCAGCCGGTGCCGGCAGCCGTGATCGCCTGACGGTAGGTGTGGTCGACGACATCGCCCGCGGCGAAGACACCGGTGAGGTTGGTCCGCGTCGACGGTGCTTCGACCTTCAGGTAGCCCTCGTCGTCCAGGTCGAGATGTCCCTTGAAGAGCTCCGTCCGCGGGTCGTGGCCCACGGCGATGAACAGGCCGGTGACCGGGAGCGCGGAGGTCTCACCCGTCTTGGTGTTGCGGAGGGTCAGACCAGAGAGCTTCTGATCGCCGTGGATCTCGGCGATCTCGCTGTCCCAGGCGAAGGAGATCTTCGGGTCGGCGAAGGCGCGGTCCTGCATGGCCTTGGAGGCGCGCAGGGTGTCACGGCGGTGGACGATGGTCACGGACTTGGCGAAGCGCGACAGGAACGTCGCCTCCTCCATTGCCGTGTCACCACCGCCGATCACGGCGATGTCCTGGTCCTTGAAGAAGAACCCGTCACAGGTCGCACACCAGGAGACGCCGCGTCCGGAGAGCGCGTCCTCATTCGGCAGGCCGAGCTTGCGGTGCTGGGAGCCTGTCGTGACGATGACGGCCTTGGCACGGTGGACGGTGCCCGCGGTGTCGGTGACGGTCTTGATCTCACCCGTGAGGTCGACGGAGATCACATCGTCGGGAACGAGCTCGGCGCCGAACCGCTCGGCCTGGGCGCGCATGTTGTCCATGAGGTCCGGGCCCATGATGCCGTCGCGGAAGCCCGGGAAGTTCTCCACATCGGTCGTGTTCATCAGCGCACCGCCTGCGGTGACGGCACCCTCGAACACCAGCGGCTGCAGAGACGCGCGCGCGGTGTAGAGCGCCGCCGTGTAGCCGGCCGGACCGGAGCCGATGATGATCACGTTACGGACGTCGCTCACGGGTTACTTCCTCGTCTCTGCTGACTGCCTGTTGACTGGGCCGGGTCAATGACTCTCACCCCACCCAACGGATCCTACGGGGCTTGCATTCCCGGGGTGTCCGAGCAGCGCGGCGGGGTGTGTCAGCGCCGAGGATAGGCGTCGGTGAGCAGCAGTTTCCCCGTGGGTGCAGAACCGGTATCGGCGCATGCCGCGTCGATCACATACGCCTGAACCTGCTTGTTGTCCGTGGTGTGCGGGAACACGACGAGGTACACGGCGACGGGGCCGTTCTCACCTTCATAACTGTCCCGCTCGAAGGCGATCGGCGCGTCAGTCCGTCCAGTGCCCTTCTGAATGCAGGGCGGCACCTCTTGAGATGTCATCTCCATCTTGTCCGGCGCAGCAGAGCGGGTTTGGCCTTCGATCGAGGGCCCCTTCTCGATCTTCGTCTGGTCTCGAGCCGGACTGGAGGCGACGAGCGCCTTGACGCGGCCCTCAAGGCTGCTCGCGGAGAGGCTTTGCGCGGCGGCGTCTGCGCGACTGCTGGCGCCCTGATCTTGGCTCGCAGTGTTGTTGTCGCCGGTGAATTTGACCTGCTGGAAGAACAGCAGACTCATGCCGACAGCTGCTGCGCCGAACACTGTTCCCAGGACGACCTTGCGGCGCTTCCGGGCGTGACGACCGCGACCGGGACCGGTGGCACCGCGCGCATGTCCGGCGGGCCGATCGGCCGACGTGGTCTCGGGCTGCGGAGCGGTAGGCGATGTTTCACGTGAAACATGCGCGCTCTCTTCGGGGACGGTGGAGTCCAGAAGAGCCTCGGCGGCGAGAGCGGCATCGATGCGCTCCGCGATATCGGCAGGCATCCGTGATGCGCCGGGCAGCGTCCCGAGCAATCCGCGGATCTCCTCCAGGGACGCACGAACATCCGCGCACAGGGGGCAGCTGTCCAGATGCTGCTGCAGATCGGCTGTACGGGAGGGCGAGAGCAGGCCTTCGGTGAGATCAGAGATCTCCGAGACGTCCGGGTGCTGAGTCATGTCGGCCGTGGAAGTCACGCTCGCCCACCTCCGCCCTTCACAGCCGCAGGATCATTCGGCCCTGCGTCCCTCTGTCCCGATGCCGGTGGTTGTCCCGACGCTGGTGGGACGGATCCCCCCGGCGTCCGGTTCCTTCCCCCGCTGAGTTCGCTGCTATCCCTGGCATCACTGCGCAGATGGGTGAGCATCGGCAACAGCCGTGCCCGCCCTCGGGCGCAGCGGCTTTTGACGGTCCCTGTCGGCACATCGAGGATGCTGGCCGCTTCAGCGACGGGGTAGCCCTGCATATCCACCAGCACCAGTGCCGCCCGCTGGTCTGCGGGGAGTTTCGCCAGCGCGGCCAGCAGCTCACGATGCAGATCCTGGCGCTCGGCCGGGGCTTCGGCGGACTCATGAGGCTCGAGGAGCTGCTCCAGGCGCTCCGTGTCGTCGACCGGGGAGGTCTTGCGCGAGGCTGCTTTACGGGCCCGGTCGAGGCAGGCGTTCACGGTGATGCGGTGGAGCCAGGTGGTGACGGCGGACTGGCCGCGGAAGGTATGGGCGGCCCGGAAGGCTGATACCAGAGCGTCCTGGACTGCGTCAGCGGCTTCCTCACGGTCTCCGAGCGTACGCAGGGCAACGGCCCAGAGCCTGTCACGGTGCCGCCGTACGAGCTCACCGAAGGCATCCGGGTCCCCCGCGACATGGCGCGCCAGAAGATCCTGGTCGCTCATGTCGCCGAGTGTCGCGTCGTCCAACGGTGAGCCCCCTCCCCGGATGCCGTCAGCTGGTGATCTTGATCTCCGAGACCTTGCCGCGGTAGTCCCCGCCGTCATCCTGCGGAAGATCGGTCAGCCAGACCAGAACGTACCGCGACTGGACCGGCTCACCGGGCTTGAGGGCCACATTCGAACCAGATCCCTCGGTGACCTTGGTGAAGCCGTCGAAACTGGTCGGCTCCGAGGTGGCATCCTCCGGCGCGGCCAGCAGCTCCACCGAGGTGCTGCCTCCGAGGAAGGAGACATCCACCGTGCCGACCTGCTGAACCTTGCCAAGGTCGAGAACGATGCCGACGCCCGACTTCAGCCGCCCGAAGTCCGAGGTCTTGTAGAGATCCGTGTTCCAGGACGTGCTCGGGTCGCCGTCGTAGCTGTTCTTTATCGCAGCAGGCTTCTCGGTGCGATCCTGACCGAAGGGGTCGAAGTCATGGGCGTCGACGATGGAGACCGGCAGGCCGGCCTTGGGATCGTCGTTCTTCTCGCCGCCGCCGGTCTGCGAGGTTCCCGGATCCACCGGATCCTTGTCGCGGTCGATCAGCTTGTCCGCGATCTGCCAGCTGCCGAGCCCGAGCGCCGCGATCAGCAGCGCGGCAACCCCCCACTTGAGGACCCTGCCCGTACGGCTCTCGAGCGGCGCGGGAGGAGCGGGCGCCGGCTGGGGAGCCGTCGGCCCGGGGCGGTTCGCGGTCCGGCCGTACGTGCCCTGCTGGTAGGTGGTCCGCTGGTACTCGGGCCGGGCGGCGAAAGTGGGCTCCGGCGGGCGGATGCGGGGCATCGCGGCGACGGCCTTCGCCAGTTCGTCAGGCGTGGTGCACGGTGGCTCCTGGCGGGAGGCCGTGGCGCCATCGTTGACCAGTGCGCGCATTGCCAGCTCGGAGAGCCCGCGGTGGACCCCGGCCCGCACCTGGTCGGGGGCGAGGAGCCCCACGCCCTTGGGCAGCCCGGAGAGGCCGTACGCATCGCTGTGGTACGGCCAGCGTTGGGTCAGGGCGGCGTACAGAAGAGCGCCGATCGCCTCGGTGTCGGTGCGCTGCGGACGGTCGGCGGTGATTCCGCGCAGAGCGGCGTTCACCGCGAGTCCGCGGATCCGGTACTGCCCGGTCGAACTGCGCAGCACGGCACCCGGCGTCAGCCGGAGATGGGCCAGGCCCTCGCGGTGCGCGGCGGCCATCGCCTGGGAGAGCTGGTCGACGAGCTGGTATGCGTCGTGCGGTTCCATCGGGCCCATGGCGAGCAGAGCGGTGAGCTCGGTCGCGTCAGGAAGCCACTCGTGGACGACATAGACGAGGTCGTTCTCCTCGACCGCATCCAGGACCTGCACGAAACGGGGGTCGCCGAGAAGCGCCGACGAACGGGCCGCCGCGAGTACGGAACGGGCCCGGGGATGGTCGGCGGGGAGGAGATGGACCCCCACGGCGCGACGCAGCTTCTCGTCCACAGCACGCCAGCTGCTGAAACCGTCCAGACGGGTGACGCACTCCTCGAGCCGGTAGCGTCTGGCGAGCTTGTGGCCGCTGTGCAGCTCGGGCGTGGCGATGGTGGGCTCCGTGCCTTTCCGCTCGTTGCCCGTGTCCGGCGCGTCCTTCTCCGCCGTTTCCTGGGATTCCGCCGCCCCGTCGGTCGTGGCCTTGCCCGCCTGGGCGGTCAGCGGATCGTCTCCGCCGTTGTCGGCCACGTCGACGGCAGCCGTGCTACGTTCCGCCACCGTCGTTCCTGCCTCCCCATCCGTTGTGCATAACCAACAGCCAAGCCAATTGTGCCCACAGTCCGGCGCTATGCACGACACACAGCGGCGGGCGATGGTTGTGCGGGAACCACGCGTTCCTTATCGGCCAAGGCGCCCGCGCACCATGCCGACCATGGAGTTGAGCTCCTCGATGCGCATCTTCTTTGCCGCGACGAAGAAGACGCCGAGCAGCATGATCCCCCCGCCGACCAGCGCGGCAAGCGACGCGGCCGCACCGCTGCCGAGCGCCTTGATGATGACGAAAGCGACCGCACCGCCGGCAACCGCGGCGGGAACGGAAGCCATACAGAGACGGGCGTACGTGCGCATGACGTGTGCACCGTCCAGGTCGCCGCCCAGTCGCCTCTTCAGCCTGCGCCAGGCGATGCCCACGCCGACGACATAGGCGAGGCCGTACGAGGCTGCCATGCCGACAACGGCCCAGCGGGCGGGCAGCACCATGAAGCTGACCACGGAGGCGGCGGCATTCACGAGAGCCACGACCACGGTGTTGTAGAAGGGAGTCCGGGTGTCCTCGTACGCGTAGAAGCCGCGGAGCACGACGTACTGCACGGAGTACGGGATCAGGCCCAGACCGAAGGCCATGAGAGTGAAGCCGATGCCACGGGCGCCCTGGGCTCCCGACCCGGCGTAGAGCAGGGTCGCCATCGGTACGCCGAGTGCGACGAAGGCGAACGAGCACGGCACGATCGCGACGGCTGAGGTGCGCAGCCCGTAGGAGATGTCGTCACGGACCGCGGCAGGGTCGCCGTCGTGGGCCGAGCGGGAGATCCTCGGAAGTACCGCGGTCATCACAGAGACGGTGATGATGGCCTGCGGCATCTGCCACAGCAGCAGCGCGTAGTTGTACGCGGTGATACCGGTACCGGTGAAGCCTTGCTGCTCAGCGGTGGCGCCCGCCGCGGTGGCCAGCTGCGTGACGACGATCATGCCGAGCTGATTGGCGAGAACGAAGAAGAAGGTCCACTTGGCGAGCCCGACGGCCTTGCCCAGACCCTGGCCCTTCCAGTCGAAGCGCAGCCGCATCTTGAAGCCGGCCTCGCGCAGATACGGGACCATCGCCAGCGCCTGGACGGTGAGACCCAGGAGCGTGCCGAGGCCCAGCAGCCGGACACCTTCCGGCGTGATGGTCTCGGCCCGGACCCCGGTCTCGGTGAAGCTGCCGAAAGCCCAGATGAACGCCCCGAAGGTAGCGATGATCACGATGTTGTTCAGGACGGGAGTCCACATCATCGCGCCGAACCGGTCGCGGGCGTTGAGGATTTGGCCGAGAACCACGTGGAGGCCCATGAAGAACATGGTGGGCAGGCAGTAGCGGGCGAAGGCGACCGTTACTTCCATCTTCTGCGGGTTGGAGGCGATCTCCGGAGACATCATCCGGACCAGCAGCGGAGCGGCGAGCACACACACGGTCGTGACGCCGGCGAGCAGGACGACGACAAGTGTCAGCAGCCGGTTGGCGTAGGCCTCGCCACCGTCGTCGTCGTTCTTCATGGCGCGCACGAGCTGCGGGATGAATACCGCGTTCAACGCGCCGCCGCCGACCAGGACGTAGATCATTGTCGGCAGTACGTTGGCGACCTGGTAGGAGTCGTTGAGGGTGCCGACGCCGATCGCGGCGGCCATCACCAGGGTCCGAAGGAAGCCGGTCAGCCGCGAGACGATCGTGCCGGCAGCCATGACCGCACTGGACTTCATCAGGCTGGAGGCCCGTCCGCCCGGCTTCTTCGGGGCCGGTGTCGCCGGGATCGGTTCGGGGGCCGGAGTCGGCTGACCTGAGGCCTGCTGGTCCCGGAAGAGATGCGCGAACGCGTCAGGCTCCGGCTCCTGCTCTCCGGCGTGGGTGACCAGGTCGTCGACACCGGTGTACTGAGTGGTCCTGACGTCGTCCCCGTAGGGCAGATGACGGGACGGTCCGGAGGGCTCGGGCGGCGGGGTCTGCGCCCAGATACGGGGGTCGGGAGCGTGCTGGGGCGTCGGCGGCTGCTGGTACAGCGGCTGCGGTTCCTGGTACGTCCCCGGGGGCGGCGGCGGGTGGGAGGCGCGGTCGTAGAGCGCCTCGGTCACCGGGTCCTGGGCGGACAGATCTTGCGCCTGGTAGGGATCGCGGGCGTAGGCGTCCTGGACGTACGGGTCCTGAGCGTAGGGATCAGGGACAGGCTGGGGCGGCGGTACCTGGCCTGCGGGGTCCACGTCCCCGCTCTGGCCACGGTCACCGTCGTACGGCGCGTTCATTGCTACCCCACCTCATCGTCCCCGGCCGGCCGGCCACGACATCGCTCAACGGTCCACTTTCTCACCCGTGCCCGACGGGTCGCCGCTTTCGGGTCCGGTGTTTGGTGTCGGGTCACTCGCCTGCCCGGGATCGGGCCGGTCGATGTCACCCGAGGACTGTTCCGCGTGGTCCGACGGGTCGTCGCCGTCGGGAGCGAGCTCTGCGTCGTCCGATGCCGAGTCTTCCGGGGCCTCCGCGGTCTCTGCTCGGGCGGCCGCGCGCTTGCGCTGCGTATACATCCTGACGCCTGCGAGCACGAGCAGCAGCACGCCGCCGGCGATGACAAGCATCACGGTGGGGGTGATCTCGGAGACCTTCACCGTGAAATGCATCGCCTTGCCGTACGGCTTGCCGTCCTCGGTGTAGAGCTGGGCCGTCATCTGCACCGGGCCGTTGGCGTTCGCCGCCGCGTCGAACTTCACGGACTGGCTGTGGCCGCCCTCGACCTTGATGGGCTTTGCGGCGATGGCCTTGTCGTCGTCGAGGCTGAGGCGGGTGGCGTTGTCCGACTCCAGCCGCAGCACCAAGTGGTCGATGCCCTGGACCAGCCTGTTCTGGACGGTGACCGGGATCGTCGCGCTCCGCCCCGACAGGGTGATCTGAGACTTCTCGATCAGCTGAACCTGCTCGGTCAGTCCTTGCAGATAGGTGCGCACGTCGCCGCGATAGCCCTGAGCGGCCACCAGGGCGCCGCGCCAGGTCGTCGACATCTCCCGGTCGATGGCCCGGCCGAAGGGGGTCACCACCCGGTCCTGAGCGGTGAGGATGACCTTGAAGCTGTCGAGCTCGTTCTGCGTGTTGCGGATGTCACGGAAGGCATGGACCGGCAGCTCCTGCTTCCTGAGCCGGTCGGGGTAGCGGGAAGCGCTGGGCACCTTGGTCGTGGCATTGGCGTCGGGCTTGGCTCCCGCGGCCGCGATCAGGTCGACCGGCTGCGTCCAGCGCTGGGCAGAGAGGGCTTCCACCGCACGCGCCATGGACTGGGCCTGCGAGGCGGTCGGCATCCGCTGTGGTGCGACGACGATGCTCCGCTGGTTGTCCGTGTCCTGGAGGGCGACCGACAGCGTCTGGGCGAGGAATTCCTGGATCGCGAGCGTCGAGCTGCCGGCGTTGAGCATGTCGCCCTGGAAGGCGGTGGACAGCCGGGAGTCGGCCACCACGGCCGTTGTCCCGCCGCCGATGGGACGGGCGGCACTTGCTGTGTACGGAAGATCGTCGCGGAGACTGTCGCTGCGGGCGATCACCTTGTGCGCGCCTGCCGAGGTGGCGACGTCGACGATCGAGGAGTCGATCGCGCCGTCCACGGGCCAGGCGAAGTCGGTGGACGGTTTCACATGGAGGATCGTCTCGACGGTCTTCTCGGCGACCTCAGTGGCCGACTGCAGATGGCTCAGAGAACCGGAGACGTTCTTGCCGCGGTGGGCCAGAGACGCGAGATCGGGGTCCGCGAACGGCAGGGCGACCACCTTGCGGCCCTGGACCGCGGCCTCGACGGAGTTCAGCCACTGCTCGGCGAGCGCCTGATTCTTGCCGGCGACGGTGGTGTTTCCGCTTTTGACCTGGTAGTTCCTGGTCATCGCATCGACGGTGGCCAGAAGATCGGGATCGATGACCCAGGTGACGGGCAGCTTGCTGCCGAGCGAGACAAGCTGGCCCAGCCGCCCGTCCGGCGCGAGCTCGGCGGCCAGCGCCTCGTCCTCGAAGACCGGAGTCTGCTGCTCGTCCGACCCTGTCTCCGAGGTGAGATGGGTCGAGGAGATCAGCGGCCAGAGATAGGTGAACTGGGTCTTCTTTTCCGCGGCCTCGGGCTGCCAGGGGAGGAAGGTCCGCTCGATGCCCTTCAGCTGCTCGAACGGCTCGTCCGGGGTCTGGCCCCTTACGGTCACCCCGAGTTGGTAGACGCCGTCGTCGTCGAGTTCCAGCTCTCCGACAGGGACCGAGAGCGTGAAGTCCCGGCTGATGCCCGAGACGAGCTCGGGGAACTTCACGGCGTACTTGTCGTCGACGGCCGGGGCATCGGCATCTGCCGCATATCCGGTCCGCTCGGCCGCCCGGTCGATGGACGTTCTGCTGGACAGCCGCGGACCCACACGGAGGTCGAGCTGGGCGTCGGTGACCGTCTGCTTGCCCTTGTTGGTCACCGTGCCGGAGATCGTCAGCGTGTCGTTCTTGCCGGGCGCGACCGGCGTCAGAGTGTTGAGAGACACATCGACCGCCCGGGAGCCCGAGGGTTCATCGGCGGCAGACGCGGAAGGTGCGGCCGCACCAATGAGCAGTCCGGCCACCAGCGGGGCCCCGGCGATCAAGGCGGCTGTGCGTCGCAGCCACCGGCGGGCAGGAGAAGGACTCATCCCCTGGAAGTGTGCCGCCTCGGCCACGCGCCTGTCCGTCCCTCGTTGTCTGATGCCGTTGGTCGTTCTCGCCTCATTGCGTCCACGCATGGTAACGAGGTGCGCTGTGTCGAAGTGCCGCGGAGTGCCCCACATGATCGGAAGGGACCTTCGGACCGCTCATAAACAGGGACGCTCCGGTCGGCCGGGCAACGTACCCTGTTTTGTTGTGCCGAACGCCAATGAAGACAACCCCACTGCACTGAGTCAGGTGCAACACCGCGCGGTGACCGAACTGCTGCGGGTATCCCCTGTCGCCGACGACCTCGCCCGCCGCTTCCAGGAGGCCGGGTTCAGCCTTGCACTCGTTGGCGGCTCGGTGCGGGATGCGCTGCTGGGCCGGCTCGGCAATGATCTCGACTTTACGACCGACGCCCGCCCCGAGGACGTACTGAAGATCGTCCGTCCCTGGGCGGACTCGGTGTGGGACGTGGGTATCGCCTTCGGCACGGTCGGCTGCCAGAAGAGCGCACGTGTCGGAGAGGCTGTCCAGGACTTTCAGATCGAGGTCACTACATACCGCTCGGAGGCCTACGACCGGACCTCGCGCAAGCCCGAGGTGTCCTACGGCGAATCGATCGAGGAAGACCTGGTCCGCCGTGATTTCACGGTGAACGCCATGGCGGTCGCGCTGCCGGAGAAGGAATTCATCGACCCTCACAACGGCCGGGAGGATCTCGCGGCGCGTGTGCTGCGGACTCCGGGTACGCCGGAGGCGTCCTTCTCCGATGACCCGCTGCGCATGATGCGGGCCGCACGCTTTGCCGCGCAGCTGGACTTCGAGGTGGCGCCCGAGGTGGTCACCGCGATGAAGGAGATGGCGGACCGCATCGAGATCGTCTCTGCCGAGCGCGTGCGCGATGAGCTCAACAAGCTCGTCCTGTCCGCTCACCCTCGCAAGGGTCTGGCATTGCTCGTCGATTCCGGCCTGGCCGACCGGGTGCTTCCCGAGCTGCCCGCGCTGCGACTGGAGAGCGATGAGCACCACCGGCACAAGGACGTGTATGAGCACTCCTTGACGGTCCTGGAACAGGCCATCGATCTGGAGGAGAACGGCCCGGATCTGGTGCTGCGCCTGGCAGCGCTGCTCCATGACATTGGAAAGCCGCGGACTCGGCGCTTCGAGAAGGACGGCCGGGTCTCTTTCCACCATCACGAGGTGGTGGGCGCAAAGATGACCAAGAAGCGGATGGCCGCTCTCAAGTACTCCAACGACATGATCAAGGACGTCTCGCGACTGGTGGAGCTGCATCTGCGGTTCCACGGTTACGGGACCGGAGAGTGGACGGATTCGGCGGTGCGTCGCTATGTGCGCGACGCCGGACCGTTGCTCCCGGGGCTGCACAAGCTGACCCGTTCTGACTGCACGACCCGCAACAAGCGCAAGGCGAGCGCGCTCTCCCGGGCGTATGACGGGCTTGAGGAGCGGATCGCTCAGCTGAAGGAGCAGGAGGAGCTGGACGCCATCAGGCCCGACCTGGACGGCAACCAGATCCAAGAGATCCTGGGCATCGGGCCGGGGCCGGTCATCGGCAAGGCGTACGCCTTCCTCCTGGAGCTGCGGCTGGAGAACGGGCCGATGGAGCACGACGCGGCGGTTGCGGCACTCAAGGAATGGTGGGCGTCACAGGACTGACTGTGGGTGCCGAGCGGCGTGAAACGGCGCCATGTTTCACGTGAAACATGGCGCCGGATCCATGAGGACGCGGCGATGGGGCGATGTTTCACGTGAAACATCGCCCCTCGGCGTAAGAGGTGAAGCTAGAGGGCCGCGCTCGCGCGGCTCCAACGGGCCGTCGTCGCGGCAACCGCTGCGTAGATGGCGGCGACCACAAGGATGAGGGCCACGGATTGTCCGTCGGGCGGCAGCATCAGCGCCGCGACGGCCGAGGCCCCGACGAACGCGACGTTGAACAGCACGTCGTAGAGCGAGAAAACCCTGCCGCGGTAGGCGTCGTCCACCGATGTCTGGAGGACCGTGTCCGTGGTGATCTTTGCCGCTTGGGTGATCAGGCCCAGGACGAACGCGGCGACCAGTATCGGGCCTGGGGTGAACGGCAGCCCCAGAGCGGGGACAAGTACGGCGGCCGCTCCCGCGCACGCCACCAGCCAGTGGAACGGGCCCAGTCGGCCGACCGCCCATGGAGTCACCACCGCTGCCGTGAAGAATCCCGCCGCAGAGATCGCGAGGGCCACCCCGAGCAGAGCCAGACCGTCCTTCTCCTTCTCGTACCAGGCGTACCGGCAGAGCATCAGGACCATCACGGTGAGCGCTCCGTAGCAGAAGCGCAGGAGCGTCATCGCGATCAGCACCCGGGTCGCCGGCTTGCGTTCCGCTAGATGGCGCACTCCGCTCACCAGGCCGCGCGTCGTGGAGGCCAGCGCGGCGGCCAGCCGGGGCTGCACCAACTCCTCGTCGGGGCCCAGTAGTTTGCGGTCCATCCGGAGCGAGGCAAGCGCCGCGCAGAGATAGAGCGCGGCTCCGAGCATCACGACGGCGGCGTCGGAGTCTTCGGACACCAGCCGCACCGCAAAGGCGAGACCGCCGCCCGCGGTCGCGGCGAGCGTGCCGGCCGTTGGTGAGAGGGAGTTGGCCATCACCAGCCGCTCGCGATCGACTACACGCGGCAGCGCCGCGGAGAGCCCGGCCAGTACGAAGCGGTTGACGGCGGTGACGGACAGAGCCGAGGCGTAGAACAGCCAGTCGGGCACGGAAGCGAGGATCAGCACGGCCGTGCTGGACGCGAGGAGCGCCCGCAGCAGATTCCCGTACAGGAAGACCTGTCGGCGTTGCCAGCGGTCCAGCAGTACGCCGGCAAAGGGGCCGATCAAGGAGTACGGCAGCAGCAGCACCGCCATGGCGGAGGCGATGGCAGCCGGAGAGGTCTGTCTCTCCGGCGAGAACACCACGTACGTGGCAAGCGCTACCTGATACACGCCGTCGGCTGCCTGGGACAGCAGCCGGACGGTCAGCAGCCGACGGAAGTCGGTCAGGCGCACGAGTACGCGCAGGTCACGTACGACAGGCATGCGATCAAGAGTCACACACACGGAGGGTCCCTGGGCGGATTACCCAGGGACCCTCCGTGGACGATCAGAAGAACGCTTAGCGCTCGACCTCGCCCTTGATGAACTTCTCGACGTTCTCGCGGGCCTCGTCGTCGAAGTACTGCACCGGCGGGGACTTCATGAAGTACGAGGACGCGGAGAGGATCGGGCCGCCGATGCCGCGGTCCTTGGCGATCTTCGCGGCGCGCACGGCGTCGATGATGATGCCCGCGGAGTTCGGGGAGTCCCAGACCTCGAGCTTGTACTCGAGGTTCAGCGGAACCTCACCGAAGGCGCGGCCCTCAAGGCGGACGTACGCCCACTTGCGGTCGTCGAGCCATGCCACATAGTCCGACGGACCGATGTGGACGTTGTCCTCGCCCATCTCGCGGTCACGGATCTGCGAGGTGACGGCCTGCGTCTTCGAGATCTTCTTGGACTCCAGGCGATCACGCTCGAGCATGTTCTTGAAGTCCATGTTGCCGCCGACGTTCAGCTGCATCGTGCGGTCCAGGATGACACCCCGGTCCTCGAAGAGCTTCGCCATCACGCGGTGCGTGATGGTGGCGCCGACCTGCGACTTGATGTCGTCGCCGACGATCGGGACGCCCGCCTCGGTGAACTTGTCCGCCCACTCCTTCGTACCGGCGATGAAGACCGGAAGGGCGTTGACGAACGCGACCTTGGCGTCGATGGCGCACTGCGCGTAGAACTTCGCAGCGTCCTCGGAGCCGACGGGCAGGTAGCAGACCAGGACGTCGACCTGCTTGTCCTTGAGGATCTGGACGACGTCGACCGGGGCCTCGGCGGACTCTTCGATGGTCAGGCGGTAGTACTTGCCCAGACCGTCCAGGGTGTGGCCGCGCTGCACGGTGACGCCCGAGTTCGGGACGTCGCAGATCTTGATGGTGTTGTTCTCGCTGGCGCCGATGGCGTCCGCCAGGTCGAGGCCGACCTTCTTGGCGTCCACGTCGAAGGCGGCGACGAACTCGACGTCGGAGACGTGGTAGTCGCCGAACTGGACGTGCATCAGACCCGGCACCTTGCCGGCCGGGTCGGCGTCCTTGTAGTACTCGACGCCCTGCACCAGCGAGGCGGCGCAGTTGCCCACGCCGACGATGGCTACGCGAACCGAACCCATTCCGGTTGCTCCCTGTGTGTTCTCGGTATTACGGCTGAGACCTCGCTGATCGCTGGGTCTCACTTGGTGGTGTCGTCGGTCGGATCCGGCGGGGTCGAGGGCCCGGGGGGTGTATCCCCGGGCGACTCGGCACCCGTGTGCCGGGGCAGGCCGCCCGTCGCTCCAGATGTGTTGTCCTGCTGAGCTGAGCGCTCGGAGGAGGGATCTCGCCGATCCCGCCCCGCCCGCTCGCTCTCGATGAGCTCGTTCAGCCAGCGCACTTCGCGCTCCACGGACTCCATACCGTGTCGCTGCAGCTCAAGGGTGTAGTCGTCGAGGCGCTCGCGGGTGCGGGCCAGGGAGGCGCTCATCTTCTCCAGCCGCTCTTCCAGCCGGCTGCGACGGCCCTCCAGCACCCGCATGCGCACCTCGCGCTCCGTCTGGCCGAAGAAGGCGAAACGAGCGGCGAAGTGCTCGTCCTCCCAGGTGTCCGGGCCGGTGTGCGAGAGCAGCTCCTCGAAGTGATCCTTACCTTCCGCCGTCAACCGGTAGACGATCTTGGCGCGGCGTCCCGCAAGTGATGCGGCGAGAGCGTCTTCGGGAGCGCTGCCCGGTTCCTCGATCAACCAGCCGTTGGCGACCAGCGTCTTGAGGCAGGGGTAGAGGGTCCCGTAACTGAAGGCCCGGAAGATTCCCAGCGAGGTATTGAGCCGTTTCCGCAGCTCATACCCGTGCATCGGGGCTTCACGGAGCAGACCGAGAACGGCGAACTCGAGGATGCCGGAGCGCCTGCTCATCGTTGCCTCCTCCGCTGTCTCGGTCACTTATGCCGTGCTGATGTATCGACTCGATACATCAGCACGATAGGCGGACGTGCCGCCTGCGACAAGAGGGGCCATCGTGAACGGCATCACATCGTCAATTCATAGCGAGCAAGTTGCCTGATTTAGGGTGAACTTCAACGATAGGTGGGTTTTGACCGTGCGTAGTCTGTGCGGCATGCAGACCACCGGGAACCACGTGACGCCTGAGGGCGTCATCGCCGTGGATGCACAGCGGATGAGCTCTTTGCGGAGCTGGTCCGTATCCATTTCGGGGGGACCGGAACACAACTGCCGCTTCCAGGCGTCTTGCCTGCCCGAGGAGTAGTCGTTCGATGAGCGAGCACCGTCGCAAACCGCCACAGCCGCAGGGTGGCGGGCGTGCGGCCGCCAGGCGCGCCGCCCAGCAGCCGTCAGGCCGCCGCGCGGCCCCGTCCAGGGGCACCAGCGCTGGATCTGCTTCAGAGTCGTACGGTCAGGAGCGGCCCTACGGCGGCCGCGCCGAGGCCCGTCGTGCCGCGCAGCGCAGTGGCGGCACCGGTGGTCACGGAGGCCGTGGCGGGGGCCGCCGAGGCGGCGGTGGCGGAGGCCATGAGGGTCCCGGCCGCGGCCGTGGCGGGAGCCCCGGCAAGAAGCGGCTGATCGACTACCCGCGCCACAACAAGTACGGGTGGCGTCGCTGGGTGCCGTCGTGGAAGCTCGTCTCCGGGCTCTGCATTGCCTTCCTCGCCAGCCTGATGGGTGCGGCGACCATCGCGTACGCGATGGTGGAGGTGCCGAAACCGGACGAAGCGGCCCAGGCGCAGAACAACGTCTACTACTGGGAGGACGGCTCGCAGATGGCCGCCACCGGTGGTGAGGTCAACCGCCAGATCGTCGGGATCGAGGAGATCCCTGTGGCGATGCAGAACGCGGTGATCTCGGCGGAGAACAAGACGTTCCGGAAGGACAGGGGCATCGACCCGGTGGGCATCAGCCGGGCGCTGCTGAACATGGCCAAGGGCGGGCAGACCCAGGGCGGCTCCACCATCACTCAGCAGTATGTGAAGAACGCACGGCTCGGCGACCAGTCGCAGACCCTGAGCCGTAAGTTCAAGGAGCTGTTCATCTCCATAAAGGTCGGCACCGATATGGAAAAGCCGGACATCATGGCCGGCTATCTGAACACCTCCTACTACGGGCGCGGCGCCTATGGAATCCAGGCCGCGGCCCGTACGTACTTCGGCAAGAACTCGAAGGACCTGAACGCCAGTCAGTGCGCCTTCCTTGCCTCGCTGCTGAAGGGTGCGACTTACTTCGACCCGGCCGGCTCCACGGACATCGACCCCGCGGCGACGCCGGAGGCCAACAAGGCCCGCGCCACCGAGCGCTGGGGCTGGATCCTCAACGAGATGGTCAAGGACGGGTACCTGACCGCCGAGGAGAGGGCCTCGTACAAGGCGTTCCCACCGGTCAAGCCCGTCACGAAGGGCGCCAAGCTGGGCGGGCAGGTCGGCTATCTGGTGGACCTTGCCAAGGCCAACTTCCTCAACAACAACGCCGAGGGTGTGGGCGCCAAGGAGCTTGCGCAAGGCGGCTACGAGATTCACACGACCTTCGAGAAGGACAAGGTCAAGAAGCTCGAGGACGCGGTCAAGAAGGTCCGCAAGGAGAACATCGACCCGAAGAAGCGCCCCGAAAAGGACACCCACGTCCAGTTCGGCGGCGCGTCGGTCAACCCGCAGACCGGTGCCATCGTCGCGATCTACGGTGGCGAGGACGCGACCAAGCACTTCACCAACAACGCCGACGCGACCGGTGCCCAGGTCGGATCGACCTTCAAGCCGTTTGTGCTCGCCGCTGCCATGAGTGAGGGTGTGCGCGACCCCGAGGGTCCGGAAGAGCAAGGGAGGGACGAGCGCACCATCGTCGATCCCGACAAGAGCGTGTACAACGGCGTGAACAAGCTCAAGATCAAGAGGTGGGACGGCAGCGTCTGGCAGAACGAGGAGGGGAAGGAGTGGCTGCAGACCAATGACGGCGACGAGTCGTACAAGAACATCACGCTGCGTGAAGCCATGATCCACTCCGCCAACTCACCCTTCGTGCAACTCGGCATGGACGTCGGCATCCCGCAGGTGAGGCAGGCGGCCATGGACGCCGGACTGTTGGAGGGCTCCCTCAACAAGTCGAACGTCCCCTCGTTCTCGATCGGTATTTCCTCCCCCAGCGCCATCCGCATGGCTGGCGCGTACGGAACCTTCGCGGCCAATGGCGAGCAGCGGGACCCGTACTCCGTCACGAAGGTCGTCAAGCGCGGCAAGACGATCTGGGAGCACGAGGACGTGCCCGAGCGGGCTTTTGACACCGCCGTCGCGAGCAACGTCACCGACGTGCTCAAAGACGTCGTCGAAGACGACGAGGGCACCGGTAAGAACGCCCGGCTTCCCGGTCGTGACGTCGCCGGCAAGACCGGTACGACCGACGGAAACAAGTCGGCGTGGTTCGTCGGCTACACCCCGCAGCTGTCGACCGCGATCGACATGTACCGCCTCGACGACAACGAGAAGAGCGGCAAGAAGCGCGAGTTCCTCGAGATGTTCGGCACGGGCGGCCAGAAGAAGATCCACGGTGCCTCGTTCCCGTCCGAGATCTGGCAGGCGTACATGTCGGAAGCGCTAAAGGGCGCAAAGTTCCTGGAGTTCCCCAAGCCTGAGCCGATCGGTGACGCCGTCTGGGGCGGTGGCGCCACCAGCCCGTCGCCGACGCCGACCGAGTCGCCGTCCGGTTCTCCGTCCACGACGCCGTCGATCACGCCGTCCCTGACGCCGTCCGGCTCTCCGGACCCGAGCGAGTCCTGCAACCCGTGGGAGGACTTCACCTGCGGCACCCAGGGCGGCAGCACCGGCACCCCGACCAACGGCGGAGCCAACAACGGCGGCGCGGACGGCGGCGTCACAACGAGTCCAACGACGTCACCGGATACCAACGGCGGCGGTAACGGCAACGGCAACGGAGGCTTCTTCGGAGGATCGACGGGTTAGCAACCGTCTGTCCGAGCCCCGCAAACCTGTGAGGGCCGCCGCAACCCCGGTACGCACAGCCTGTGCGCTCCGGCTGCGGCGGCCCTCGCCGCGTACTGGATCCCGTACGGCAGGATGTGCACCATGCCCAGCGCAGAAGAGACGAGCGTGTACCAGGACCGGCCGGACGTACGGCCCACCCGGCGGGACTCCGTCGCGGCGTCCGGCAGCCAGCTGATCGGCGGTCCGATCGGCCGCTGGGCCAGTCGCGCCGGCAGCGGCTACCTCACGCCCGTGCGTGTCGTGGCATTGGTGGCCATCGGGATGTTTGCGCTGGGCATGGTGCAGAAGATGCCTTGTTACAACTGGGCGTGGTTCCGAGGCACCAGTTCCCAGTACACACACGCCTGCTACTCCGACATCCCGCACCTCTACCTGGGCCGCGGCTTCTCGGAAGGACTCATTCCGTACTTCGACCAGCTGCCCGGCGACATGGAGTACCTCGAGTACCCCGTGCTGACCGGGCTGTTCATGCAGGTCGCGTCCTGGCTCAATCTGGCCGGCGGCTCCATGCAGAACCAGGAGCAGATGTACTGGATGGTCAACGCGGGCATGCTGTTGATCTGCACCGCGGTCATCGCCGTCTGTGTGGCCCGCACACACCGTCGTCGGCCCTGGGACGCGCTCCTGGTGGCGCTGGCACCCGCCTTCGCCCTCACCGCCACCATCAACTGGGACCTGCTGGCCGTGGCTCTCACCGCGGCGGCGATGCTGATGTGGTCCCGCAGCAGGCCGCTGGCCTTCGGCATCCTCATCGGGCTGGCGACCGCGGCCAAGCTCTATCCCGTGCTGCTGCTCGGCCCGCTGCTTCTGCTGTGCTGGCGGGCCGGCAAATGGCGGGAGTTCACCACAGCGGCGCTGGGCGCGGGCGGTGCCTGGCTGGCGGTGAATCTGCCGGTGATGCTGCTGGCGCCGGAGGGCTGGAAGAAGTTCTACACCTTCAGCCAGGAGCGGCAGATCGACTTCGGATCGTTCTGGCTGATCATCACGCAGCGCACGGGCGAGCCCATCGAGGTCGACTCCGTGAACACCTACGCCACGCTGCTGATGATCCTGGCCTGCGCGGGCGTTGCGGCGCTGACGCTGAGTGCTCCCCGGCGGCCGCGCTTCGCGCAGCTCGCGTTCCTGGTGGTCGCCGCGTTCATCCTCACCAACAAGGTCTACTCACCGCAGTACGTACTGTGGCTGATTCCGCTTGCGGCGCTGGCCAGGCCGCGCTGGCGGGACTTCCTGATCTGGCAGGCCTGCGAGGTCATGTACTTCCTCGGGATCTGGATGTACCTCGCGTACACCACAAGCCCCAAGCACCAGGGACTGCCGCCCGAGGGCTATCAGGTGGCGATCGCACTGCATCTGCTGGGCACGCTCTATCTGTGCGCCGTGGTGGTGCGGGACATCCTGATGCCGGAGCGGGACGGTGTACGGCAGGACGGGTCGGACGATCCGTCGGGCGGTGTGCTCGACGGGGCCGAGGACGCCTTCGTGCTGGGGCGTGCGGCGCATCCTCCGCGGCATGCGGCGCACGCCGTGGAGGGGCCGAAGGTGGAGTGGGGCACAGGCTCTCCGCAGGGCTCCGGTGGGGCTCAGCCGTCGGCCTAGCGGCCTTCCTGACGGGTCCTGGCCGTCCCCTTACGGCCGTTCCTTCTCCCGGCCTCCCCAGGAGTCCTCTTGGATCTCAGGAGGCTCTCGGCGGCCCTAGCGGTCGACGAGGCGGTCGAACTGCGTTGTCGTATGGCGCAGATGCGCCACCAGCTCGTCGCCGACCTTCGGCTCCTGTGATTCCGCGGGCACGAACAGGATCGAGACCTGCATGTGCGGCGGCTCCGCGAACCAGCGCTGCTTGCCCTCCCAGACGAACGGCGACAGATTCCGGTTGACGGTCGCCAGGCCCGCGCGTGCGACGCCCTTGGCTCGCGGCATCACGCCGTGCAGGGCCTTCGGGGCCTCCAGGCCGACGCCGTGGGACGTGCCGCCGGCGACGACGACCAGCCAGCCGTCGGACGCGGCCTTCTGCTGGCGGTAGCCGAAACGGTCACCCTTGGCGACGCGCGTGACGTCGAGGACGGCGCCGCGGTACTCGGTTGCCTCGTGGTCGCCGAGCCACAGCCGCGTACCCATGCGCGCGCGGAAGCGGGTCTGCGGGAACTGCTGCTGCAGTCGCGCCAGCTCGGTCGCGCGCAGATGGCTCACAAACATGGCGTGCAGCGGCAGCCGGGCGGCGCGCAGCCGGTCCATCCAGCCGATGACCTCCTCGACCGCGTCCGAGCCGTCCGTACGGTCCAGGGGCAGATGGAGCGCGAAGCCTTCCAGCCGTACGTCCTCGATGGCGGCGTGCAGCTGGCCCAGCTCGTGCTCGGCGATGCCGTGGCGCCTCATGGAGCTCATGCACTCGATGACCACTCGCGCCCCGACCAGGGCGTGCACACCGTCGACCGAGGAGACCGAGCGGATGACGCGGTCGGGCAGCGGAACCGGTTCCTCACCGCGCCGGAACGGCGTCAGGACCAGGAGGTCGCCGCTGAACCAGTCCTTGATCCGGGCCGCTTCATAGGTGGTGCCGACGGCCAGCATGTCGGAGCCGAAGCGCGAGGCCTCTTCCGAGAGCCGCTCGTGACCGAAGCCGTAGCCATTGCCCTTGCACACCGGTACGAGTCCGGGGAACTGGTCGATCACGGACTTCTGGTGCGCCCGCCAGCGCGCGGTGTCGACGTACAGGGAGAGCGCCATGGCCGGCCCGGAACCTTTCTGGTGTGTGCGGTGTATCAGAGATATGTGCGAGATCTACGAGGTTACGGCGTGGGCCGCGGCGGCGTCAGCGGCGCGACATGTAGATGTCGAGCGCCTTGTGCAGCAGCTTGTTGAGCGGGAAGTCCCACTCGCCGACGTACTCGACGGCCTCGCCGCCCGTGCCGACCTTGAACTGGATCAGACCGAAGAGGTGGTCGGTCTCGTCCAGCGAGTCGCTGATGCCGCGCAGGTCGTAGACGGTAGCGCCCATGGCGTAGGCATCGCGCAACATCCGCCACTGCATTGCGTTCGAGGGCCGGACGTCACGGCCGATGTTGTCGGACGCGCCGTAGGAGTACCAGACGTGCCCGCCGACGACCAGCATGGTCGCCGCGGACAGGTTCACACCGTTGTGCCGCGCGAAGTACAGCCGCATGCGGTTGGGGTCCTCGGAGTTCAGCACCTTCCACATGCGCTGGAAGTACGAGAGCGGGCGCGGCCGGAAGTGGTCGCGCACGGCGGTGATCTCGTACAGCCGCTGCCATTCCTCAAGGTCCTCGTAGCCGCCCTGGACGACGTTGACGCCGGCCTTCTCGGCCTTCTTGATATTGCGTCGCCACAGCTGGTTGAAGCCCTTGAGGACATCGTCGAGCGAACGGTTGGCCAGCGGCACCTGATAGACGTACCGCGGCTGGACGTCGCCGAAGCCGGCACCGCCGTCCTCGCCCTGCTGCCAGCCCATCTTCCGCAGCCGGTCGGCCACTTCGAAGGCGCGCGGCTCGATGTGCGTCGCCTCGACGTCCCGCAGCCGCTTCACGTCGGGGTCCTGGATGCCCGCCTTGATCGCCGGCGCGTCCCAGCGGCGGATGACCACCGGCGGGCCCATCTTCACGGAGAACGCACCCTGCTGCTTGAGGTGGGCGAGCATCGGCTGGAGCCAGTCGTCCAGGTTCGGTGCGTACCAGTTGATCACCGGGCCCTCGGGCAGATAAGCGAGGTACCGCTTGATCTTGGGCAGCTGGCGGTACAACACCAGGCCCGCGCCCACGAGTTCGCCGCTCTTGTCGAACCAGCCCAGGTTCTCCGAGCGCCATTCCGTCTTCACGTCAGCCCACGCCGGGACCTGGCAGTGACTTGCCGAAGGCAGGCTCTGGATGTACGCCAGATGCTGCTCTCGGCTGATGGTCCTCAGGGTCAGGGTCATGCGGGGCGCTCCTCGGCAGGTGTGTCCCCATGGGTACAGGGGCTCCGGCTCTCGCGCCGAAGCCTACTGCGCTGGGGGAGCGCCCCGAATGGCCGTGTGAGAACGGGGCTAGTAGCTGATCAGGCCACCGAAGAGCCCGCCGTGTGCCATTCCGAGGAAAAAGCCGAAGGCCGAGGCGCCGAGTCCGACGATCAGGAGGAAGCGTTCGCGGGTTGTGACCGAGATGAACTGGCCGTATGCGCCCGTGAGAATCCCGATCAGTCCGGACCAAGAAGTGAGCAGGTGCAGGTTGTAGAACTGCGCGGACACAAACGCCACCGCACCCAGCACCAGGGTCGCCACCATCAGGGCGTCCTGGAGCGGATGAGGTTTGCCGTCTGTGGCGAGAAGAGAGCCTGTGGGGTTCTGTCGCATTGTTTGTGCCATGAAGCACCTCCTGGCCTTCCCGGAAGGCGGCGCCTGTGACGCCGCCCACACCCGATGGGTACAGGGTGGGGCCCCTGGCCACCGGATTTCAACCGGAAGGGCGGCAGCAGGTACTCTGTACGGTCTGCACCGGTGTCTGCCCTGACCAGAACACAATCCCCCCGGATTGTCAGTGGCGGCCGATACCGTTGCTTACGCATCACGACCCTCCTGCCACGGAACGACCGTGGCCGCTGAGTCCAAAGGAGGTGGGTTCCACATGCGTCACTACGAGGTGATGGTCATCCTCGACCCCGATCTCGAGGAGCGCGCTGTCTCCCCGCTGATCGAGAACTTCCTCTCCGTCGTCCGTGAGGGCAACGGAAAGGTTGAGAAGGTCGACACCTGGGGCCGTCGTCGTCTCTCTTACGAGATCAAGAAGAAGCCCGAGGGCATCTACTCGGTCATCGACCTGCAGGCCGAGCCTGCGGTCGTCAAGGAGCTCGACCGACAGATGAACCTGAACGAGTCGGTCCTCCGGACCAAGGTCCTCCGTCCCGAGACCCACTGAGCACCTAGCTCAGAGGTCATCGGGTTCGAGTAGCAGCAAGCAGCCAGAAGCAATCCCCGCCGAGAGGTTCACCCATGGCAGGCGAGACCGTCATCACGGTCGTCGGCAATCTCGTCGACGACCCCGAGCTGCGCTTCACCCCGTCCGGTGCGGCGGTCGCGAAGTTCCGCGTCGCGTCCACTCCCCGCACCTTCGACCGTCAGACCAATGAGTGGAAGGACGGCGAAAGCCTCTTCCTCACCTGCTCGGTCTGGCGTCAGGCGGCGGAGAACGTCGCCGAGTCGCTCCAGCGCGGCATGCGTGTTGTCGTGCAGGGCCGGTTGAAGCAGCGGTCCTATGAGGACCGCGAGGGCGTCAAGCGCACGGTCTACGAGCTGGATGTCGAGGAAGTCGGCCCCAGCCTCAAGAACGCCACGGCCAAGGTCACCAAGACCACCGGCCGCGGTGGCCAGGGCGGTTATGGCGGCGGTCAGCAGGGCGGCGGCAACTGGGGCGGCGGTCCCAGCGGTGGTCAGCAGCAGGGCGGCGGCGGTGCACCCGCCGACGACCCCTGGGCCACCAGCGCGCCGGCCGGCGGCGGCCAGCAGCAGGGCGGCGGAGGCAGCTGGGGCGGAAGCTCCGGCGGCTCCGGCGGTACTGGCGGTTCTGGCGGCGGCTACTCGGACGAGCCCCCCTTCTAAGGGATCCCTACCAGGGGAGCTCGTACCCCCACTTCTTGATCACACAGGAGATACACATGGCGAAGCCGCCTGTGCGCAAGCCTAAGAAGAAGGTCTGCGCATTCTGCAAGGACAAGACCGTTTACGTGGACTACAAGGACACGAACATGCTGCGGAAGTTCATTTCCGACCGCGGCAAGATCCGTGCCCGCCGCGTTACCGGCAACTGCACGCAGCACCAGCGTGACGTCGCCACGGCCGTGAAGAACAGCCGTGAGATGGCGCTGCTGCCCTACACGTCCACCGCGCGCTAAGGGAGGGTGACCGAATCATGAAGATCATCCTCACTCACGAGGTCTCCGGCCTCGGCACTGCCGGCGACGTCGTTGACGTCAAGGACGGCTACGCTCGCAACTACCTGGTCCCGCGTGGTTTCGCGATCCGCTGGACCAAGGGTGGCGAGAAGGACGTGGCGCAGATCCGCCGCGCCCGCAAGATCCACGAGATCGCGACCATCGAGCAGGCCAACGAGATCAAGGCCCGTCTCGAAGGCGTGAAGGTGCGTCTGGCTGTTCGCTCCGGCGAGGCCGGCCGCCTCTTCGGCTCCGTCACCCCGGCCGACATCGCCTCGGCGATCAAGGCTGCCGGTGGCCCGGAGGTCGACAAGCGTCGCGTTGAGCTCGGTACGCCGATCAAGACCCTGGGCGCGCACCAGGTGTCCGTGCGTCTGCACCCCGAGGTTGCCGCGAAGCTCGGCATCGAGGTCATCGCCGCGTAAGCGCTGCGCTGAGCAGAGTACGTAAGAAGGGCCGCATCCTGAGGGTGCGGCCCTTCTGCTGTGTTGGCGCGGCGTGGTGGGTCGTGTCTTATGCGCCTGTGTTTCACGTGAAACGTGGCTTCGGTAGCGCGGCTTGCGTGAGCCGGGTTCCCGTCCGCTCGGTTTCACGTGAAACAGGGATCAGCGCGTGGCGCCCGTGACGATCCAGCGGCCAGAGCGAGTGCGCAGCCACAGCGTGACCATGCGGACGGTCATCATCAGCGCCATCGCCCACCACAGGGCCGTCAGCCCGCCGCCGAGGACAGGGATGAGCAGCGCGACGGGCGCGAAGACCGCCAGAGTCACCAGCATGGCGCGGGCGAGATACGGGCCGTCGCCCGCTCCCATCAATACGCCGTCGAGGACGAAGACGACGCCGGCGATGGGCTGGGAGAAGGCGACCACCAGCAGCGCAGGGAGCAGGGTGTCGTGGACGGCGGGGTCACTGGTGAACAGCGGGATGAGCAGCGGTCGCGCGGCCACGATCAGCAGGCCGAGCACCACGCCGGTGGCGATGCCCCACTCCACCATGCGGCGGCAGGCCTGACGTGCCCCCTCGGCGTCACCGGCGCCCAGATAGCGGCCGATGATCGCCTGCCCGGCGATGGCGATCGCGTCGAGCGCGAAGGCCATGAGGCTCCACAGCGAGAGGACGATCTGATGGGCGGCGATATCGGTGTCGCCCAGGCGGGCCGCGACGGCGGTGGCGATCATCAGGATGGCGCGCAGCGAGAGCGTACGGACCAGGAGAGGGGCACCAGCCTGTGCGCTGGCTCGTATGCCCGACGCGTCCGGTCGGAGAGAGGCTCCGTGCCGTCGTGCGCCGCGGACAACCACGATGAGGTAGGCAACGGCCATGGCGGTCTGGGCGAGGACAGTGCCCCAGGCGGAGCCGGCGATGCCGAGGCCGGCGCCGTAGACAAGGCCCACGTTGAGGACCGCGTTGGCGGCGAAACCGCCGATGGCGACGTACAGCGGGGTCTTGGTGTCCTGAAGGCCGCGCAGCACGCCGGTCGCGGCGAGCACGATGAGCATCGCGGGGATGCCGAGGCTGGAGATCCGCAGATAGGTGGTGGCGTACGGGGCGGCCGTGTCGGAGGCTCCGAAGACCTGGACGAGCCAGGGTGCGGCGGGCAGGGTGACGGCGATGACGGCCACGCCTAGGAGCAGGGCGAGCCAGATGCCGTCCATCCCCTGCCGGATGGCGGCGGCCAGATCGCCGGCGCCGACGCGGCGTGCGACGGCGGCCGTGGTGGCGTACGCGAGGAACACGAAGACGCTCACGGCGGTCATCAGGAGGGCCGCGGCGACACCCAGTCCGGCGAGTTGCGGGGTTCCGAGATGGCCGACGATGGCGCTGTCGACGATCACGAAGAGCGGCTCGGCGACGAGGGCTCCGAAGGCGGGAACGGCGAGCGCGATGATCTCTCGGTCATGGCGTCGCCGGAGAGCCTTCGGTGTCGCGGGGGCCTGTGTCATGGCATCAATGTAATCTTCCACAGGTAAGAGATGCAATTGCCTTGCAGTCCTTACCGAGGGTCATCCGGTCGGCGCTGCTGTGCGCCGTTTGTTCTGATCTTGGTCCAGTCGGGAAAGTTTTTCTCCCCCACAGCCGGTGGACGGAAAAAGTGCAGGTCAGAGGGTATCCGGCGAGGCGGGCGCGACTTTGTCCACAGTGCTGTCCCCCGGTCCGTGCACAGGTTCTGCGGGGTTCTCCACAGCATCTGGTCGCTCGTCCACACGGCCTGTGGATAACCAGATTGGCTGACGGTGCCGACGGGCCTACCGTGGACCGTCGCCCGACGCGCCGGAAGCGGAGTCTGGCCGTTCGTTTTGTCAGTGCCGTGCCGTAGAAAGAGGTGCACGGCGAGGTCCGCGGGGCGGACGGAGGGAGGTGGGCCGGGTGAGCATTTCCGAGCCCTTGGACGACCCGTGGGCGGCCGACGGCGGCCCCGGCGATCGTCTGCCCGTCTCCCGTCAGCGTCGCAATGACAGCCGTGCCGGTCGCGAGGACCAGCACGAGCGCGGCAGGGACAACGGCGCGTGGGACGGCGGCTCTCCCGGCTTCGAGCGCGTGCCTCCGCAGGACCTGGATGCCGAGCAGTCCGTCCTCGGCGGCATGCTCCTCTCCAAGGACGCCATCGCTGACGTCGTGGAGATCATCAAGGGCCATGACTTCTACCGGCCCGCACACGAGACCGTTTACACGGCGATTCTCGACCTCTATGCCAAGGGCGAGCCGGCCGACCCGATCACGGTCGCGGCCGAACTGGTCAAGCGCGGTGAGATCACCCGCGTCGGCGGTGCGCCGTATCTGCACACGCTGGTCCAGTCGGTGCCGACCGCGGCGAACGCCTCGTACTACGCGGAAATCGTGCACGAGCGTGCGGTGCTGCGCAGACTCGTCGAGGCCGGCACCAAGATCACGCAGATGGGATACGCGGCCGACGGCGACGTCGATGAGATCGTCAACTCCGCGCAGGCCGAGATCTACGCCGTCACCGAGCAGCGCACCAGCGAGGACTATCTGCCTCTCGGCGAGATCATGGAGGGCGCGCTCGACGAGATCGAGGCGATCGGCTCGCGCAGCGGCGAGATGACCGGTGTGCCCACCGGCTTCACGGACTTCGACTCGCTGACCAATGGCCTGCACCCGGGCCAGATGATCGTGATCGCAGCCCGTCCCGCCATGGGTAAGTCCACGCTGGCGCTGGACTTCGCCCGGGCCTGTTCGATCAAGAACAACCTGCCCAGCGTGATCTTCTCCCTCGAAATGGGGCGGAACGAGATCGCGATGCGCCTGTTGTCCGCGGAGGCGCGGGTGGCGCTGCACCATATGCGTTCCGGCACCATGACCGACGACGACTGGACACGGCTGGCCCGTCGGATGCCGGATGTCTCCCAGGCTCCGCTCTATATCGACGACTCCCCGAACCTCTCGATGATGGAGATCCGCGCGAAGTGCCGGCGGCTGAAGCAGCGCAATGATCTGAAGCTGGTCGTCATCGACTATCTGCAGCTGATGCAATCGGGTGGCTCGAAGCGTGCCGAGAGCCGTCAGCAAGAGGTCTCGGACATGTCCCGAAACCTCAAGCTGCTGGCCAAGGAGCTGGAGCTCCCGGTGATCGCGCTCTCCCAGCTGAACCGTGGCCCCGAGCAGCGCACGGACAAGAAGCCCATGGTCTCCGACCTGCGTGAATCCGGCTCCATCGAGCAGGACGCCGACATGGTGATCCTGCTGCATCGCGAGGACGCGTACGAGAAGGAGTCACCGCGGGCGGGCGAGGCGGACTTGATCGTGGCCAAGCACCGTAATGGTCCGACGGCCACGATCACCGTCGCCTTCCAGGGGCACTACTCGCGCTTCGTCGACATGGCGCAGACCTGAGCGCTCGGCGTGTGGGATCTCAAGTTCGGCTGCACAATCTCACCGCCCGCTTCATATCGACTGCACTCTCCGTGTTCCTCGACGAACTCGCCCACCGCGCACGGCACATCGAACTGGCCGGCGAGCCCCGCCGCAGCACCTCCCACCTTGTCTGGGGTTACGCCTCCCTGCCCGTCTCACTCTCCGCGCGCGCGGATCATGGGTGAGCTATCCTCCGCGCATGCGCGGACAGTTCACCGGCTGGCCGGAGCAGGCCATGGACGTGTTGTGGCAGCTCCAGGGCGAACCGACCCACGCGACCCGCGAGCGCTACCGCGCGGACCGCGAACGCCTGGTCCGGCAGCCGATGATCGCCCTGCTCAACGAGGTCGCGGACACCGACCCCCGGTACGAGGACTTCTCCGTCTGGCACTACCGCACCGACTCCTGGTGGTGGCAGCACCAGGGCGCGGTGATCCGGCTCGGCCGCAAGATCGAGATCGGTCTCCGGTTCGCCCTGGACGGCCTGCGGATCCAGGGCGCTTGGTGGTACCCCGATCCCGGCCAGGTGGACATGTTCCGCAAGGCCGTGGCCTCCGAGGGGAGCGGCCGCGAACTGTCCGCCATCGTCGAGGACGTGCGGAAGAAGGGCTACGACATCTCAGGGGACGTGATGAAACGCCCCCCGCGCGGCTATCCGGCGGACCACTCCCGTACGAACCTGCTGCGCCACCGTTCGCTGATCGCCGCCCGTCCCCTCGGCTGCGAGGAGTGGCTGCACACCCCCGAGGCGGTCGACCGGGTCCTCTCGGCCGCCGCCGACCTGGACGCCCTGCTGATGTGGCTGGTCCGCCACGTGAAGCGCACCGCCTGACATCACGAGGGCGCCGCGGCACGGGAGGAACCACACCCGTGCCGCCAGCCCTCGCGCTCAGAAGATGCGCACCTTCAGCGCCGACCGGTCGTCCATCGCCCGATAACCGTCCGGCACTTCGGCCAGGGGGCCAGCACGGTCGAAGACCGGCCCCGGACCGAGGGCCCCGGAGAGCACATCCGGCAGGAGTTTGGGAATGCAGGCACGGACCCGGGCGATGCCCCCGCGAAGCGCGATGTTGCGGTCGAACATCCGGCGGCAGAACGACCCCCGCGTTTCCCGCCGTACGTCACCCCCACACAGCCGACCGCACCGCCGTCCCGGGTGATAGCGGGCCGTGAGACACCGCAGGTCAGCGATCTGCCCGTCCGGAGCGGCCTCAGTAAACCTGGCGGGGATGCACCGAGAGCCGAGACAACCGCAGATGAAGCAGCGTGAGACACCGCAAGAAGTCGCAGGTCACAGCCTCGGCCTATACAGCGAAGCGCGAGAACCTACACGGCTCCGGTCCGGCTCGGGATGCGCGCCGGTCAGCACCCCGCCCGGCGGTAGTGGCGGGCCAGCGCATGGAACGAATCCTTCGGCTCCCAGTGCCAGGTGGACGAGGGGTCCCCGGGGTCTTTCTTGATTGTTTTCGTGATGCTGTAGCTCGCCATGTCGAGGTCGAAGCGCGGCTCGGGCCGGTGCGGGGCGTCCGGGCTGACGAAGTTGTACACCATCGCCGCGTACAGTCCCATCGACTCGTAGACGTCCAGCACGTCGGTGAGGTAGGCGGCCTGGGTGCGCTCGCTGCGGACCAGGTCGCCGATGATTTCTTCCGGCTTCTTGTCGTAGTCGACGACGTTCCAGCCCATGCCGCCCTGCTCGGGAGCGCCTACGTAGGTGCATGACCCGAACTCGGAGATCACAACCGGCTTTCCCCAGCGCCGATACGGCGTGAGCTCCCGTACGTAGTCGGCCCGCCGGGGGAAGTACGAGTAGTAGTTGACGCTGACGATGTCGAACAGTCCCCAGTCCACGTCGTCGTCCTGTGCCGCGCCATAGGTCAGCCTGCCGCGGAAGACGGACCTGCCGACCGCCGCCGCACGCGCG
Organism: Streptomyces sp. NPDC020681; assembly: GCF_044334895.1. Taxonomy (NCBI): domain Bacteria; kingdom Bacillati; phylum Actinomycetota; class Actinomycetes; order Kitasatosporales; family Streptomycetaceae; genus Streptomyces; species Streptomyces sp. NPDC020681. Next base: position 531,643 of record NZ_JBIRTX010000002.1, read on the forward strand.
ATGAAGCTGCGCAGCCGCCGCATCATCTGCTCGGGGTCGAATGTGCCGTTGAGCAGGTTCTCGATCCGCTCCAGGACGTCTTCGCCGGGCACGATGCCCGGTACGAACAGCACGAACTCGCAGCCGACGCTGAGATGGACCTCGGCCCCATGCCGCCGCAGCCGTTCGGCGTGCCTGCCGGTCTCCGCCAGGTGGTCGAGGATCTCCCGTTCCGGGACGTCGCCCAGGCGCGGTTGGAGCCAGACGTGCAGTCCGTGCTCCGCCGCTTCCGTCGATGTGGCCGAGAGCCGGTCGATGCCGTCGCCGAAGACGGATATCGAGCCGGCGTGCAGCTCCTCCTTGATCACCCGGATGTCTTCGCGCATCCTGGCGGCGTTCCAGCCCGTCGCCGGCGTCTCGCCCTCTCCGACCTCGTAGCAGACGCCCCGGTACGTCAGGCCGCGCCGGTGCCGGGCCCCCGTCGCCGTCACGGCGGCCTCGGCCCGGCCCGTCGTCAGTAACGGCCCTGCCGCTCCCGCGACTCCGGCGGCCGCCGCTCCAGCCAGAAACCGCGCTCGACTAATGCCCTTGCGATGCACTCTGCCTCCCCAGTTGTCCGTCCATCGGTCGCGAACCCATCGTTCGGCGACGCGGTTCCAGTCTTGTCAGCGGTGGGACGCACGGCCGTCGGCCTATGGTCTACGGCGCCGAGACCTTGGTATCCGCGAGCCAATCCCGGCCGTCGCGGGAGCCCGGTCCTTCCGCGCGCCGCGTAATGCCGTGCAATGCAGTCGACTCGGTGCGGCCTCGCCGATAGACCTGCCTCATGACCTCACTCTTTGAAGAGCTTCTCCCCGCCACTCAGCGGACGCTGCTGCACCGCATCGCCGTCGCCCAGTCGGAGGGCCGTGCCCCGTCCTTCGCCGCAGGAGTGGCCCGTGACGGGCGAGTTGTCTGGACGGGCTCGCGTACCTCGGTCGACGGACATGCGCCGGACGCCGACACCCAGTACCGCATCGGCTCCATCACCAAGACGTTCACTGCCGTCCTGGTGCTTCGGCTGCGTGACGAGGGGCTGCTCGATCTCAACGACGCGTTGGAGAACCACCTTCCGGGGACGGGCGTGGGGGATGTGACCATCGCTCAACTCCTCGCCCACAGCGCCGGTTTGAGCGCCGAGGCTCCGGCACCGTGGTGGGAGCGGACGCCTGGATCGCTGCGTCCGGGCCTTGCCGACGTGCTCGGTGACCAGACGCGTATGCATCCCACCGGTCGCCGATTTCACTACTCCAACCCCGGCTACACACTGCTCGGTTCGCTGATCGAGGCGGTACGTGGAGCGTCCTGGGAGGACGTGCTGCGGCGCGAGATCCTGGAGCCTCTGTCCATGGACCGTACGAGCCCTCAGCCGCAGGCTCCGGCTGCCGGCGGTTGGGCGGTGCACCCCTGGGCCGATGTGCTGTTGCCGGAACCGTCGGAGGATCTCGGTCTGATGGCTCCGGCCGGTCAGCTCTGGTCGACGGTCACCGACCTCTGCCGCTTCGCCGTCTTCCTCGCCGACGGCGACGAGCGGGTGCTGAGCGCGTCGTCGGTGCGCGAGATGAGGACGCCGTCCGTGCCTCCGGAGGCCGGCGAGTGGGACAGCGCCTACGGCCTGGGGCTGCAGATCATCCGGAGGGACGGCCGCACGCTGGTGGGCCACGGGGGCTCCCTGCCCGGCTTTGTCGCGGGACTCTGGCTGAGCGTGGACGACGGCATTGCCGCGGTTGCGCTCGCCAATGCCACCTCTGGGCCTCTTACTGGAGCGGTCGCCACCGATCTCGTACGGCTCGTGGCCGAGGCGGAGCCGCGCATCCCGGAGCCCTGGCGGCCGCTGCCCGAGGTCGACCGGGAGCTTCTGGAGCTGACCGGGCCCTGGTACTGGGGGACTTACTCGTATGCCCTGCGCCTTGTGGCCGAGCGCGGTCTGGAGCTGGGGCCTCTCAACGGCGACGGCCGGGGTTCGCGCTTTGTGGCGGAGGAGGACGGGACCTGGACCGGACTGGACGGCTACTACGCGGGAGAGACGCTGCGCGTGGTGCGGGGCGCGGACGGCTCGGTGAGCCTCGATCTCGGGTCGTTCGTCTTCACGAGGGAGCCCTATGAGCCGGGAGAAGCGGTTCCCGGCGGTGTCGACAAGGAGGGCTGGCGCGGCCTCCGGCTGTGAAATCGGCGCGATGTTTCACGTGAAACGAGCGCATGGACGCCGCTGAGCAACGCCTACGCCGTCAACTCGCGTTCCAGCGGAGTACGGAAGCGAGGAGTGATCCGAGCCTCGCCGACCCAGTTCGAAAGCCGTGCGGCCTCCGCTTCGACAGCAGCGGAGGCCTCACGGCCAGGATCGGTCAGCAGCCGCCAGGCGATCTCACCGTCGGGCCGCTGTGCCCAGCCGCCGACTATCTGCCCGTTCCACCAAACGGTCGGGCCGATATTGCCCGACCGGTCGAAGAGTGACGAGCGGTGGTCGGCGGTGAGGTGGAAGCCGCGGTCGGCCCAGGCCATGGCACTCGGGTCGAGCGCGGGGAGCAGCGCGGCCCAGGGCTCGACGGGCGGCTCGGGCGCGGCGTCACCGGGCGCCACAAATCCAGTGCCTTCATCGAGACGGACCTCTTCCGCGCCGACAGCGGCCAGCGCCTTGCGTACGTCGCCGAGAGTCCAGCCCGTCCACCACTTGAGGTCGGCCTCCGTAGCGGGGCCGTACGAGAGAAGCCAGCGGCGGGCCAGTTCGGCCCGGCCCTCGGCGGCGGGCCGCGCCGGCCATGGGTCGCTTGCCGTCCAGCGGAACTGGCTGGAGGTCCAGGAGCCGCGTGGCCGGTCCCGTCGGATGCGGCAGTCGGCGGCGAGCACCCGGATCACGCGCGTTGCGACGCCCTGCACCGTCTCCCACTTCTTGCCGGGGAAGACGGTGATCTTCGTCTTCAGTGCCGGGACATCGGCGGAGAGCTGGCTGCCCGTCGCCGGGCCCCGCTCGGCGAGTGCGGCCAGCACCGACGCCTCGGTGTCGGCAAGCCAGCGCTCATCCAGGCCGTTCGCGTCCTCCGCGAGATGGCTGAGCAGTGTTCTGCGCTCCTTCGCGGCGATGGCGCGAGCGGTGGAGGCGTCGACGTAAGGGGCGAGTTCGGTGGAGACGGCGAAGAGTGTGTTCCGCATGGAGAGAAGGCGGACCAGCGCCACGTCCTCGTACAAGGACCGCTCCACGGCCTGCACACTCGGTTCGGCGAGGCGTGCGCAGACGGAGAGGAACACGGTCGCGGCATCAGTGGCATGCAGCGCGAGCACCGCGTCCGCGACCGCCACCGGATCGTCCGCCCGCACGGATGGAGCCAGCAGATGACGTCGGCCGAGGCGGATGCGGCGCTGCTCGTCGCTGATCAGGTGCACGCGAACTCCTCGGTCAGAGCGGCAGATTCAGAGCGCGGGGCCGGAGTGGTAGATCGGGTGACCGGGGTCAGAGCTGCAGCTTGAACCCGATGTGGGACGGCGTGAAGCCCAGCCGTTCGTAGAAGCGGCGGGCGTCCGTGCGGGAGGCGTCCGAGGTCAGCTGCACCAACTGGCAGTCCCGGCGGCGGGATTCGTCGATGGCCCACTCGATGAGCCGGGTGCCGAGTCCACTGCCGCGCTCGTCGGCGTGGATGCGTACGCCTTCGATGATCGAGCGGGTGCTCCCGCGCCGGGACAGCCCATGGATGATCGTGAGCTGGAGTGTGCCGACGACGCGGTCCGCGCGTACGGCGACGGCCTGGTACTGGTTCGGGTCCTGGGCCAGCAGTTCCAAGGCCGCGGCGTACGGGGTGAGGTCGTCCGGCGACTCGCGCTGAGCGCCCAACTGGTCGTCGGCGAGCATCGCCACTATCGCCGGGATGTCCTCGAGCGCCGCGGGACGTATTTCCAGATCGCTCATGATCCGCAGACTACGCGGGGACCCGCAGTTCCTCGACGGTCCGGACCAGGGGAGCGAGCTCGGGGTTCTTGGCGGCCTCGTCGAGGGCCTCGCGGAGTGCCGCGTCATTGGTCGGCCGGGCCTCGGTGAGCAGAGCCAGGCCGGCCTCGGTCACATCGGTGTAGATGCCACGGCGGTCGGTGTCGCAGAGATAGCGGGTCAGCAGGCCGCGGTCTTCGAGCCGGGTGACAAGGCGGGTCGTGGCGCTCTGGCTGAGAACAACCGCGTCGGCCACCTGCTTCATCTGGAGATGCCCGCCGGGGCCGCTGTGCTGGCGGCTCAGGACGTCCAGCAGGGAGTACTCACGTGTGCTCAGGCTGTGCTTGCTCTCGAGGGCGCGCTCGATATGGGATTCGATCTTGCCGTGGAGCAGGGACAGCGCGCACCAGCTCTGGGCGAGCGCGGTGAGTGCGGGATCGGTCGCGGTCATCTGTTTCCTCCTCCGGTCCGAGCGGCTCTCACCAGGATAGACGACGCGCGCAATATCCCGCGTTTGCAATTACCTGTGATCTGAATTGCTGTCCAGCCCTCTGGGCCGCGCCGGCTAGCCCGCCGCGACCGAGAGCGGAGCGAAGCGGCGGGTCCAGTCACCGGGCAGGTCATCGATGGCACAGGTCATGACCGCGTTGAACGCGACGGTCTCCAGGCCGTGCTCCTTCACCCAGGTCAGCAATTCCTCATGACGTACGTCGATGTCCGTGCGGAACGGCCGGTCGGTGGCGGCGGCGAGCGAGGCGATCAGCGCCTTCGCGGTCTCGGCGTCCCGGGCGATCAGCGGCCCGATGACATGGGTCTCCATGTTCGGCCAGGCTGCCGCGTACCCGGTCAGTGCGCCGTTGTCCTCCGCCACCCGTAGGTGGTCCGCGAAGGCGGGCAGCCGCGTGATCATGTGGGTGCGGTCCAGGCCGAACACCTCGGTGTCCAGGCGCACGATCGCGGACAGATCCTCCGCGGTCGCCGGCCGGGTGGCCACGGTAGGAGCGGTGGCCCGGTCCGAGGTGCGCTCCGAGGTCGGCTCCGAGGCCCGGAAGTGGCCGCGGACCATCTCGGCGCGCCCGATGGTGGTGAAGCCCAGCTCCTCGTAGAGAGGCTGTCCGTACGGGGTGGCATGCAGGGTGAGCGGGGTGTCTCCGGCCTGCTGCTGCAGGTACGTCATCATCCGGCGGCCGACGCCCTGCCGGGCGTATCGCTCGGCGACCAGCACCATTCCGATGGCGGCAAGTCCGCGTCCGTACGAGGTCACCACGCAGGCCGACACCAGCCCCTTGCCCGACGGATCGTCGATGCCGTATCCCGTCCCCGCCGTGAGCAGCAGGCCCCATTTGTGCTCCTCGCGAGGCCATCCGCGGTCCTCTGAGAGGTCGGCGCAGGAAATGAGGTCGTCCGTGGTGAGACGGCGGATGGGCAGCTCGGCCAGCGGTGTCGGCATGAGGATCAGGCTGTCGGACGCAGTGATCGCTCGTCCAGTGCTTTCCGGGAAGTGGTCTCAGGGGCTTGCGGGGTGCGCATCCGTCGTCCGCGGCGGGTCAGACCCCAAGGCTTCAGGACCGAGATGGCCGTCATGAACAGATACGCGCTGAGAGAGACGATCGGACCCATCGCGAGGTCGAGCGGACTGGCCAGTGGGCTGCCCGACGAGACGGTCTCGACGGCTTCCTTGACACCCGGGCGCAGCGCGAAGAGCGAGGCGGTGATGGTGATCAGGGTCAGCCAGAACTTTGTGTAGACCCAGCGGTGCCTGGCGAGGCCCCACTTGGTGCCGAGCGACAGAACGAGACCGCTGACCAGGGTCAGGACCGCGATGGGAATCACCAGCCAGTCGGTGAAGATCTTCATCGAGCGGACGGCGGCCTCGATCATGGGGCCGGAGTCCGTGGTTGCTGCGGTGAGGGCAAGCGCGAGCAGGCCGAGCGTGAGCCCGAGCCAGCCGGCGGCTGCGGAGACATGGACGACGAGGATGGCCCGGCGAGCGGGACGCTTGAGTGGTTTCACGTGAAACACGGTGCCGGGCGGGGAGTCGTATGACGTCTGACAGCGGGAGTAATCGCGGGTACTAACCTCGGCGTACATGGCGCACCCCGAGAGCCCTCGCAGACTCCATCTCTTCGATCTGGACGGCACGCTCATCCGCGGATCGGCGGCTCCGGTGGAGATATCCCGGCAGCTCGGGCTGCTGGAGGAGATCGGCGAACTGGAGCGTGACTTCATCGCTCGCAGGATCGGCCCGCCGGAGTACGCGGTCCGTGTGCACGCGCTCTGGTCCGATCTCACCGAGGCGCATGTGGCGGCCGCCTTTGAGGCGGCGCCCTGGCTCGAGGGCATCAGGGAGGTGTGGCGCGAGATCCGTGAAGGCGGTGACTACTGCGCGGTCATCTCCCTCTCGCCCTCGTTCTTTGTGGAGCGGCTGCTGGACTGGGGAGCGCATGCGGCCCATGGATCCCGCTTTCCCGATGTGCCCTTCACACAGCCTGTGGATCCGGCAGGCATTCTCAGCGCCGCTGCGAAGGTGAAGATCGCGAACCGGCTCTGTGCAGAGTTCGGGGTGGGCCTGGACACATGTGTTGCATACGGTGATTCCATGTCCGACGCAGAGATTTTCGCGTCGGTGCCCACCACGGTGGCGGTGAACGCTGACCACCATTTGTCCGGCCTGGCCACACATGTCTATGCGGGGGGCGATCTGCGCGAGGCCTATGAACTGGTGCGATTCGGCCGGTAGCTGAGGAACTCGCGGACGGTCCGTGGGGCCGGCAGATGGGCATGGGCGCACTCGAGCGTAACGGGAAAGCGGGTTCGGGCACCCGGACTTTCCGCTCTTTGGCCTATGCCAGGGCGCCGCCTGGCATGCTGCGACACGGGCGCTGCGGGCAATGTCACATTCCGGGCTTACTTCTCCTGATGCACCCGGTGGCGATGGTTAGTGTGGGCCGGTAGCTAGTCCTGTGGCATAGCGGGGATTTGAGGCACGTTCCGTGGTGGCGGAAGTGCGGAGACCGACCGAGAGATGTTCGAGGCGAGGCACACAATGGACGCTCCGACCACCACGTCGGCCGACAACGGCACTTCAGGCGACAACGACAAGGGTGGATGGTTCACCCCTCGCAAACAGCCCGTCCAGGGCCAGGCGCCCCCAGCTGAGGGCCCTTCCCCTGAGAGCGCGGGGCAGGAGCGCGTGGTTCCCCAGAGGCGGCCTGTGGCCTCCATACGCCCGGTGGGCTCCGGCGCCTCACGTATGGCCCCGCCGTCCCCTTCCACCGCCCCCCAGGCCCCGAGAAGCAACGCTCCGGCGCCCACCGCGCCTGTGGACGAGACTCACCGGTCCTCCGTACCTCAGCCTCTGCGCCGCGAAGCCGAAGAGCCCCACCAGGTAGCCGAGATCCATGGTGGTGCCCAGCCCGGCGAGACGCCGGCCGGCCACCAGCCGCACGACGGGAACGCCGGGCACAGCGCCCCCGCAGCCCCCGCGGCCCCCGCCGACAACGCGTCTCCCGACGCCATCCTCATCCGCCGCACCATGGCGGAGGTGGCACCCGTCGCGGACAAGGTCACCTCGTACTTCTACGCACTGCTCTTCGTCCGCCACCCGGAACTGCGCGGTCTCTTTCCCGCCGCCATGGACGCCCAGCGCGACCGGCTCCTCAAGGCACTGCTCACCGCCGCCGAGCACATGGACAACGCTGCCGTCCTCACCGACTACCTGAGGAATCTGGGCCGCGGCCACCGCAAGTACGGCACTCAGCCCGCGCACTACCCGGCCGTCGGCGAGGCGCTGATCGGCGCCCTGACCCGGTACGCGACGACGACCTGGGACGAGGAGACCGAGGCCGCCTGGGTGCGTACGTACACCACGATCTCCCAGATCATGATCGACGCTGCCGCCGAGAACGAGCGGCACGCGCCTGCCTGGTGGCATGCAGAACTGGTCTCGCACGACCTCCGGACCCCGGAGATAGCGATCATCACGGTCCGCCCCGACCAGCCGTACCCCTTCCTGGCCGGGCAGTACACCAGCCTGGAGACACCCTGGTGGCCGCGGATATGGCGGCACTACTCCTTCGCCGGCGCTCCCCGCTCCGACGGCCTGCTCTCCTTCCACGTCAAGGCGGTGTCGGCCGGCTGGGTCTCCAATGCCCTGGTCCACCACGCACGCCCCGGCGACGTACTTCGCCTCGGACCGCCCGCCGGTTCGATGACCGTCGACCACACCACCGACAACGGCCTGCTCTGTCTGGGCGGCGGCACCGGCATAGCGCCCATCAAGGCGCTGGTCGAGGATGTCGCCGAGCACGGCAAGCGACGGCCGGTGGAGGTCTTCTACGGGGCGCGCACCGACTTCGACCTGTACGACATCGACACCATGCTGCGGCTCCAGCAGACGCACCACTGGCTGTCGGTCCGCCCTGTGGTGGACGACCGGGCGCACTTCCCGGACGCCGTGCGGGAATTCGGCCCCTGGTACGAGTACGACGCCTATCTCTCCGGCCCGCCGGGCATGATCCGCAGCGGCGTCCACGCACTGCGGGGCATCGGCATACCGTCCGAGCGGATACGTCACGACTCCCTGGAGGAGCTCGTGGCCGCTGGCGACTAGGTCGCAGTCGCCAGTATCAGCCCAGGTCAGGGGCGTGCATCGCCCGTACGCCCTCGATGTTGCCGTCCAGATAGTGCCGCAGCGACAGCGGTACGAGATGGACCGCCGCGATGCCCACCCGGCTGAAGGGCACCCGCACGATCTCGTACTCGCCGCAGGGATCGTCGATCTCCGGGCCGTGCCGTCGCGAGGGGTCCATGGACTCCAGCCTGCAGACGAAGAAGTGCTGCACTTTCACCCCCGTCACACCGCCGTCCGCGATGTGTTCGACGGTGTCGACGAAGCACGGCACCACATCGGTGATCTTCGCGCCGAGCTCCTCGTCCACCTCCCGGTGGAGTGCGTCGACGACGGTGGCGTCCTCCGGCTCGACCCCGCCGCCGGGCGTCAGCCAGTACGGATCCACGCCGGGCTTGGTGCGCTTGATCAGGACAAGATCGTCGCCGTCGAGCAGGATGGCGCGTGCGGTGCGCTTGACCACTGGCCGTTCGGTCATGGCTAGAAAATGGCCCGCTCGGCACGTTCTGAAACTCCTGAGCGCGGGGCGTTCACCAGCCGACGGCAGCGCGCAGCAGCCACTCGTGCGCCCGCGCGATGTGCGGGAGTGCGAGCGTGCCGGTGCGTACGACGAGGAAGTAGGTGCGCAGCGGCGGCACCGGAGGATCCAGCAAGGCCACCACCCGCCCGGCCTGAAGGGCCTCCTCGCACAGATAGCGCGGCAGGACGGCGAGGCCCGCGCCCGAGGCGGCGGCCGCCAGGACGGCCCGCAGATCCGGTGCGATGACGGCGCCCGCGGCGGCCGGCCGGGTGTCGAAGACGGCGGACCAGTAGCGGGAGACCAGCGGCAGGGACTCGTGCACCTCCACCACGGGCAACTGCTCCAGCACCAGCTGCCCGCCGCGCAGCACGTCGGGACCCAGCCGGGCCGCCCAGCGCGGCGCCGCTATCAGCACGTGCTCCTCGTCGCACAGCGGAGTCGAGGTGAGCAGCCCACCGCGCGGCCGTGCCGTGGTGATGGCCAGATCGTGGTGGCCGGCGGCCAGCCCTTCCAGCGTCTCCTCGGTGGTTCCGAAGGACGCCCGCAGCGCCAGCCCCTGGGAGGTGAGCGGAGTGAGCGCGGGCAGGGCGCGCAGCGAGGTGAACTCCGGGGGGCCGGCGAGATGCAGGGTCCGTACGCCCGACTCCTCGTCGAGGCCGGTCTCGGCGATCTCCACCAGGGCGTCCAAATGCGGGGCGGCCCGGTGCGCGAGTTCGTCGCCGATGGTCGTCGGTGTGACACCGCGGGCCTGGCGGAGGAAGAGCGGACGGCCCAACTGCCGTTCCAGGGTGCGGATCTGCCCGGTCACAGCGGGCTGCGAGAGGCCCAGGAGCGCCGCGGCGCGGGTGAAGGAGCCGGCCCGGTGCACCGTGACGAACGTGCGCAGCAGGGCCAGATCCATGCCATGCCCCTCCCGGCCGACGATGCTCGCGGACCGGACAACTATAAATAAGTCGATAGGTCGCTGTCGCTACTGTGATTGGACACTGACACAGAGTCAACTAGCCTTGTTAGCACGGTTCTTGAGGGGGAGAACCGGGGCGGTCCGAGCCATGAGGGGGGAGGCTCGGGCCGCCCAGCTCCGCTACCCCTCCGCCCCCTCCGCCGCCTCGTCCAGCGCCCGCAGCACGTCGGCCACCAGATCGTCCGCGTCCTCCGCACCCGCCGAGAACCGGATGAAGCCCTCCGGCACCGCATCGCCGCCCCAGCGGCCCCGCCGCTCCGCGGACGACCGCACCCCGCCGAAGCTCGTCGCGTCGTCCACCAGCCGCAGCGCCTCCAGGAACCGTTCGGCGTGCCCGCGGTCGGGCAGTACGAACGAGACCACGGAGCCGAAACGCCGCATCTGCTGCGAGGCGATCTTGTACGAAGGGTCCGTCGGCAGGCCCGGATAGCGAAGTGCGCTCACCTCGCCGCGCCCGCCCAGGGCCTCCGCGAGCGCCAGCGCGTTCGCGCACTGCCGCTCGGCCCGCAGTTGCAGCGTGGCCAGCGAACGATGCGCCAGCCAGGCCTCCATGGGCCCCGGAATCGCCCCGACGACCTTGCGCCAGCCCCGTACACCGGCCGCCAAGCCGGCGTCACGACAGGTCACATGGCCGAGCAGGATGTCGCCGTGGCCCGTCATCCCCTTGGTGTCGCTCGCCACCGAGAAATCGGCGCCGAGCTGCAACGGACGCTGACCGAGCGGGGTCGCGAGCGTGTTGTCGACGGCCACCAGTGCGCCGGCGGCGCGCGCCGCCTCAGCCAGCCGCCGTACGTCGCACACATCGAGGCCCGGATTGGACGGCGTCTCGATCCACAGCAGCCGCGCACCCTCCAGAACCGACAGCTGGGCATCGCCTCCTGTCGGCGCGGTCCTGACCTCGACTCCGTACGCCTCAAGCCGTTCGCGCAGCAGCGGCAGCGCCTGGTAGCCGTCGTCCGGCAGCACGACTGCGTCGCCGGCCTTGAGCTGGGAGAAGAGCACGGCGGAGATCGCCGCCATCCCCGAGGCGAAGGTCACCGTCTCGACCGGCTCCCCCGGCGCCTCCAACTCGCCGATCGCCCGTTCCAGATGCGTCCACGTCGGGTTGGAGTCGCGCCCATAGGTGTACGGCCCGGTCGGCTCGCCCGGCAGATGGAAGTGGGCGGCGAAGACCGGGCCCGGCAGGGTCGGTTCGTACTTCACCGCCTCCGGCAGCCCGGCCCGCACCGCCCTGGTGCCGTCGCCCACGGCCCCGCGTGGCGTGGAGATGTTGTCGCTCATGGTCGTGCGGCTCTCAGTCGTTGTCGGGCAGGGCCATGTTCATCGCCCACGAGACGAGCGAAATGATCAGGCCGCCGAGTATGGCGGTCCAGAAGCCCTCCACTTGGAAGTTCAGGTCGAGCTGGTCGGCCAGCCAGGAGGTCAGCAGCAGCATCAGCGCGTTGATGACCAGGGTGATCAGCCCGAGCGTGAGGATGAACAGCGGCAGTGTGAGCAGCTTCACGATCGGCTTGACGAGGAAGTTGACCAGGCCGAATACCAGCGCCACCAGGACCAGGGTCCAGGCCTTCTTGCCGGTGCTGTCGCCGGTCAGGGTGATGTCCGAGAGCAGCCAGATGGCCACGAGCAGAGCCGCGGCGTTGGCGATCGTCTTGACTACGAAATTCTTCATGGTCTGATCGTGGCAGACGTGATCGGAACGATGGCAGGGGCGGACATGAAGGCATTCCGACTGGACGAGCTGGAGGCGGAGCGTGCCGCCAACGACGGCGCGTATCTGCAGTTCCTGCGCGAACGGAACATGTCGGTCGGCCTGTACGCGCTGGACGCCGGCGCACTGGATCCGCAGCAGCCGCACAACCAGGACGAGGTCTACTTCGTCGTGAGCGGCCGCGCGGCGATCACGGTCGGCATGGAGACGACCCATGTCGGACGCGGCAGCGTGGTCTATGTCCCGGCCGGGGTGGCGCACAAGTTCCACCACATCACGGAGGACCTGCGGGTGATGGTGGTCTTCTCGCCGCCCGAGAGCTGACGTCTTCCCGAGAGTCCCTCGAGAGCTGACGTCTACGCCTGGGAGCCGACGCCGACCCTGCCCGGTCCCTAGGGGTTCGATCAGGGGAGATCAAGGGCTCACGGGCCCCCGCGCGCCCCTGCTCCCGCCTAGCATCGAGGGCAGGAACTCAGAGAATCAGAGAATCAGGGAAACGGAGAAAGGCCGATGGCTGTGCGGGAGATATTCGCTGGGATGCCGTGGTGGGTGAAGTGGATCGCGGTGCCCGTCATCGCCCTTCTGCTGTTCGGAGGGTTGATTGCCAACCTTGTCGGCATCGTGATCGGACTGCTCTTCAAGATCCTTATTCTTGTTGCCCTGGTCGGTGGACTGGTCTTTGTCGTACGGAAGTTCACGGGTTCGTCGAACTCACGCAGTGACTGGTAACCGCTGTTCGGCCGGGTATTAGCCCGGCTGGGGGAATGCCTGTCGAACCCCAGGTACCGCCAGGCGGGCGCCCATTACATTGGCAACCCGCCCCGGCCCCTGGGAGCTTCGGCCCTTGGATGGTTCGTGCGGCGGGCGCGCGGGGGCGGCCCCCGCGGGCGGGCGCGCTGCCCGTCACCATGCCTGGGGGTGACCTTTGACCACGGCCACGAATGCCGCTGCCCCTACGTTGATCGGGTCGGTCCAGCGGGCGCTGAAGTTGTTGGACGCGGTGGCGGCGCACGCCGACGGGGCCCCCGCGAAACAGCTCGCGCGCGAAGCGGGGCTGCCTCTGCCCACCGCGTACCACCTGCTGCGCACCCTGACCCACGAGGACTATCTCCGCCGCGAGAAAGGGGTGTTCGTCCTCGGTGAGGCGGTCGGCCGGCTCGCTCTCGGCGGCGCTCTGCAGAATCGTCGCAGCAGGCTCGAGAAGTCGCTGGTGCACTGGCGGGACGCGATCGGCGTCCCGGTCTACTTCGCGCTCTACCACGAGGGCGAGATCGAACTCGTCGCCGTCGCCGACACCCCCTACGCCCCCGCCGTCGCGGAGTGGGCGGACTTCCGTGAGACCGGTCATGCACATGCGATCGGGCAGTGTCTGCTGAGCCAGCTCGACGAGGCCGGGCGGCGTGATCATCTGGACCGTCATCCCGTTCAGGCGGTCACGCCCTATTCCGTTCGGGACAAGCGTTCGCTACTGGAACGGCTCGCTTCGACGGAACGGATGCAACCCGTTGTGGAACGGCAGGAATATGCACTCGGCACGGTCTGTGCAGCTATTCCGATCACCGCAGGATCCGGCGCCGCGACGATGGCGATTTCTCTACCACTCCACCAGCAGGGACGATTGATGCCCGCGATTGAACAGCTGCGCAAGGGAATTGGCGGACTGCTCGGCTCCCTGGCGTTCTCTATCAGTATCTGAAAAATCACTCCTTGTGGACCTCTAGTACTTACACCACGATTACGTCAAGAGGGCCAAGAGGATCATTCCCGGCCGTTTTGAGCACGCTTCCGTCCAACAACACGTTCCGTCCAAGACGTCAATCACTGCTTCATCCACTGCGGGGTACACGATGCGCGAGTCGGTCCAGGCCGAGGTCCTGATGAGTTTTCTTGTCTCCGAGGAGCTCTCGTTCCGAATCCCGGTGGAGCTGCGGTACGACCCGGTGGATCCGTACGCGGTGCGGATGACCTTTCACCTTCCCGGGGACGCTCCGGTGACCTGGGCGTTCGGCCGCGAACTGCTGCTGGACGGGATCCACGGACCGAGCGGGGACGGCGATGTGCACATCACACCGACCGGGCCCGAGGGGAAGTGGGACCTCCGCATCCGGCTCCAAGTGGGCCGGGACCGGGCGGTGTTCCAGGTGGGCGGGGCGCCGATCGTGGCTTTCCTCGACCGCACCGACAGGCTGGTGCCGCTGGGACAGGAGCGTACGTTCGGAGACTTCGAGGGCAATCTCGAGAAGGCGCTCGGACGCATCCTCGCCGAGGAGAACGCCGGCTGAGGACTTCGGACGCCTGTTGAGGCACCTTGGACCACGGCTCTGAGGCCACCGCTACTTCTTGCGGCGGCGACCCGAGCCACCCCGCCCCAGCGGCCCGCTCCGGGCCCCTGATCCGCCCGGTGCCGCCTCTTCGTTGCGCGGCCGGTCCGCGGAGACCACCAGCGCCGCCAGGCCCGTGGTCACCGGCACAGAGGCGACCAGACCGATCGAGCCGATCAGGGTCCGTACGATCTCCTCCGCCACCAGCTCGCTGTTGGCCACGGTCCCCACGCTGCTCTGCGCGATCGAGAACAGCAGGAGCAGCGGCAACGCCGCGCCCGCATAAGCCAGTACGAGCGTGTTGACGACGGACGCGATGTGGTCCCGGCCGATCCGGATGCCGGCGCGGTACAGCCCGCGCGGCCCCATGGAGGGATCCGCCTGATGCAGCTCCCAGACCGCCGAGGTCTGGGTCACGGTCACATCGTCGAGTACACCGAGCGAGCCGATGATGACCCCGGCGAGCAGCAGACCGCTCATGTCGATCCCGGGGAACAGACCGTGAATCAGACCGGTGTTGTCGTCGGTGTTGCCGGTCAGGCTCGCCCAGCCGAGGAAGATCGAGCCGAGCACCGCGATCAGCAGCAGTGAGACCAGGGTGCCGAGGACCGCGACCGAAGTACGTGCGGTCAGCCCGTGGCACAGATAGAGCGAGACCAACATGATCGCGCTCGCTCCGACCACCGCGACGATCAGCGGATTGGAGCCCTGCAGGATCGCGGGCAGGATGAACATGGTCAGCACGGCGAACGAGGCGGCCAGCGCGATCAGCGCCATCACGCCACGCATACGACCCACGAGCACCACGGTGATCGCGAAGATCGCCGCCAGCACCATCATCGGGAAGCCGCGGTTCACATCGATCACCGAGTACTGCAGGTCGCGGGGTGCGTCGGGAGCGAACGCGACCACGACCCCCTGGCCGTCCTTCAGCTGCCGGGGCGCATCGGGCTGGATGATCTCGGTAAATTTGCGGCCTTTGTTCGCGCCGGAAGTGACCTCGACCGTCGCCTTCGCGCAGCTGCCCTGCTGCGCGTTGACCGCCTCGCGTCCCTCAGGCGTGGAGGTGTCACCGGTCGGCGGCACCTGCGCGGCGTTCACGTCCTTGCAGTTGACCTTGTCGACCTGCACCACCCTTCCGTCCTCGGTCTGCCGGTCGAAGCCGACACCGGTGCGTTCATGGGCGGGAGTGCCGCCCGGCCAGAGGACCAGAAGGCCCACGACGACCGCGGTGGCGAACGGAATCAGCACCGCGGCGATGACCTTGCGGAGATGCCGGGAGACGGGTGCTGCGGGTCCGTGACTGTGCGTATGGCCGTGGGGTTCTGGCGGCTGCTGCGGTGCTGGCGGCGAAGAGGTCACCGACCGATCATCGCAAGAACGGGAAGGGGGCCTCTGTTCAGCACGCCAGAAGTGGCGCTAGCGTGGTGGCACCTTTGCACACGCGGGAGCTCGGAGCACCGGGCTGAGAGGACGCTGACCTCCGTCCCTGTGGCGTTTCACGTGAAACGCCTCCGGACGGAAGCCGCTGCGTCGACCGCCGAACCTGTTACCGGGTAATGCCGGCGTAGGGAGTAGGTCTCATGACCGTTCAGGATGCACGCACGCCTGCCGTCGACCAGGCGGAGCGCACGCCGGGCTGGCACAAGGGATACGTCGAGGGCTCGCGCCCCGACCTCCGGGTGCCGGTCCGTCAGGTGCACCTCACCAATGGCAAGGACGTGACGCTGTACGACACGTCCGGGCCGTACACCGACCCCACCGTCGAGACCGATGTCCGCCGCGGACTTCCGCCGCTGCGGGAGAACTGGATCATCGGCCGCGGCGACACCGAGGAGTACGCGGGCCGTCCCGTCCGTCCCGAGGACGACGGGATCAAGCACACCTCGCCGCGCGGGGGCCTCAGGAATCTCGACGCGGTCTTCCCCGGCCGTCCGCGCCAGCCCCGCCGGGGCCGGGCGGGAGCGGCGGTCACCCAGCTCGCGTACGCCCGTCGTGGCGAGATCACGCCGGAGATGGAGTACGTCGCGATCCGCGAGAACGTCTCTCCGGAGGTCGTACGGGAGGAGATCGCGGCGGGCCGCGCCGTGCTGCCGGCCAACGTCAACCACCCGGAGATCGAGCCGATGATCATCGGCAAGCGGTTCCTGGTGAAGGTCAACGCCAACATCGGCAACTCCGCGGTCACCTCCTCCATCGAGGAGGAGGTGGACAAGATGACCTGGGCCACGAAGTGGGGCGCGGACACGGTCATGGACCTCTCGACCGGCCGCAATATCCACACCACGCGTGAGTGGGTGCTGCGCAACTCACCGGTCCCGATCGGCACGGTGCCGCTGTACCAGGCCCTCGAGAAGGTCGACGGCAGGGCCGAGGACCTGACCTGGGACGTCTACAAGGACACGGTCATCGAGCAGGCCGAGCAGGGCGTCGACTACATGACGGTGCACGCGGGGGTGCTGCTGCGGTACGTGCCGCTCACGGCCCGCCGCAAGACCGGCATCGTGTCGCGCGGCGGCTCGATCATGGCGGCCTGGTGCCTGGCGCACCACAAGGAGTCGTTCCTGTACGAGCACTTCGAGGAGCTCTGCGAGATCCTCGCCGCGTACGACGTGACGTACTCCCTCGGCGACGGCCTGCGGCCCGGCTCGATCGCGGACGCTAACGACGAAGCGCAGTTCGCCGAGTTGCGCACACTCGGCGAACTCAACACGATCGCCAAGCGCTTCAACGTGCAGACGATGATCGAAGGACCTGGTCACGTCCCGATGCACAAGATCAAGGAGAACATCGACCTCCAGCAGGAGATCTGCGAGGAGGCCCCGTTCTATACGCTCGGCCCGCTCACCACGGACGTGGCCCCCGCGTACGACCACATCACCTCCGGCATCGGCGCGGCGATGATCGCCTGGTGGGGCACGGCCATGCTCTGCTACGTCACGCCCAAGGAGCACCTGGGTCTGCCGAACCGCGACGACGTGAAGACCGGCGTCATCACCTACAAGATCGCCGCTCATGCGGCGGACCTCGCCAAGGGGCACCCGGGCGCTCAGGAGTGGGACGACGCGCTGTCGGACGCGCGCTTCGAGTTCCGGTGGGAGGACCAGTTCAATCTGGCCCTCGACCCGGACACGGCACGGGAGTTCCACGACGAGACGCTGCCGGCCGAGCCGGCGAAGACCGCGCACTTCTGCTCGATGTGCGGTCCGAAGTTCTGCAGCATGAAGATCTCGCAGGACATCCGGCGGCAGCACGGGGAGTCGCAGGAGGAGATCGAGGAGGGCATGGCGGAGAAGTCACGGGAGTTCGCCGCCGCGGGCAACCGCGTCTATCTGCCGATCGCCGACTGACCCGCACAGCCGCACGCCGCACGCAGACGACGAGCCGCACGCACACGACGTAGCGCCGTCCCGAGAAGCGAGAGCCTCTCGGGACGGCGCTACGTCGTGTCGGCGAGCCTTCGTAGTCACCGGGCGTGCGGTCCTGCCGGAGTCGCGCCGCGCCGTTGGACGCCTTCCGGTTGCCGTGGCATCCGCGGCGTTGCGCGGGACGGGCGACTCCGTGGCCCGGGCGTCGCGTGTTGCCGAGTGATCCGCCTGCGCGCGTGCGCATGCTGCACCACGCGGTGTCCGCCCCGACCTGCCGGCGTGAGGAACCACGTGGCGGTGCCCGGGCGGGGACGGCTGTGAACGTCGCCGGACGAATGGGATCACATGGCTGAGCGAAGCACTGGTTCGGGCGGCCCTTCGGCCGTTCAGGAGAGCGGCAGGACCGCAGGCACGCGGGCGCAGCGCCGCGGCGTACGACGGCGCTTCGGGCGCACGCTCACCGGGGCGGCGGTCGTCGCAGCTGTCCTGGCGTTCGTGAGTGCTGTGGCCCCGGCACCGAGCAGTGCCGCCGCACCATCCGTCGACGGCTCCCGAGGTGATCCGCCGCGGTTCGCGCCTGCTCCCTGCCCGGTGACACCCGAGCCGATCGCCGGTCGCTGCGGGTTCCTGGAGGTCCCCGAGAATCGGGCCGATCACGGCGGGCGGACCATCCGGCTGGCCGTGGCCATCATTCCGGCAGCCTCGGCGACACCCGCCGAGGAACCGGTGGTGTTCATGACGGGAGGTCCCGGAGGCGACGCGATCGGGGACATTCCCTTCCTGATCGGTGCCGGTGTTAACCGGGATCGCGATCTGATCGTCATGGCCCAGCGCGGAGAGCGCTTCTCAGAGCCGAATCTCGCCTGCCCGGAGGTGGACGCGTTCTCCGCCGAAGCCGTGGGGCTGCGCTACGACGCGCCGTCGACGGGCCGGCTCCTCGTGCGCGCGATGAAGGAGTGCCGCGATCGTCTGGCGGCCGACGGGACCGACCTGAGCGCGTACAACACCACCGAGAACGCCACGGACTTCGCCGATCTGCGCAAGGCGCTGGGAATTCCCCGGTGGAACGTCTACGGGTACTCGTACGGCACCGACCTGGCCCTCACCTACCTCCGCGAGCACCCCCAGGGAATCCGGGCCGTGGCGATCGACTCGGTCGTACCGCCGCGGGTCGTGAGCCTGCCATGGACATGGAGCAGCGCCCAGGAGGGCATCAACACCATCTTCGCGGCATGCGCGGCCCAGCCCCTGTGCCGCAACCGCTACCCGGACCTGCCTCGCACGCTGACGCAGCAGGTGCGCAGGCTGGAGGCGCACCCGCTGAGGCTGAGCGTGCCGCCGCCGGGCGGAGGAGACCCGGTGAAGGTCGTTCTCGACGGGGGCGCGCTGGCGAACCTGCTGGTCGCCAACGCCGTCCCGGCCGTCGACGTCCCCGCGGCGCTCGAAGAGCTCGCCCATGGAAATCCGCAGCGCTTCGCGCAGGCCCGCGCGGCCGGCGCGAATCCCGTCGTGGGTGAGACCGCCTACGGCCTCACGGAGTCGGTGGCTTGCGCCGAGTGGGTGCCGGGCTTTTCGGCGGCCGACCTGCTGAACGCGGGCCGCCGGGCCTTCCCGGGGTGGCCGGACACGGTTCTCGCGCAGGCCCCGCAGCTGCCTTTCCAAGAGCAGGTGTGCCGCGCGTGGGACGTGCCGGACCGCACCGCCTTCCATCGCATGACGACCTTCAGCAAGGTGCCGACGCTCGTCGTCTCGGGGACGTTCGATGCCAAGACCGGGGCGCAGTGGGGGCGTTTCGCCGCCCGTACGCTGCCCCGCTCGACCGTTGTGCGGATTCCCGGCATCGGCCACTGGGTCGTCCCCCAGTCGCCCTGCGCGCAGGACGTCCTGGCCTCGTTCCTTGCCAATCCGGTCTCGCCCGACACCAGTTGTGTGGCACCCCTGACGCCGAAACCTTTCACGATCATCCCTGAGCTGGAGTCCAGATGATGTCCACACGCGCGTCCCGCCGCCGCCACGTAGTGCGACGGCTCCCGGCCACCCTGGCCGCGGTCGCGATCGGTTCCCTCGTCACGGGCCTGCTCGGAACTTCCGCCCAGGCCGAGCCCCGCGACGGAGCGCCGGTCGGCACGGTCGCCCGGACGGTGGGCGAGGCCCGGTTCGTTCCGGGTCCCTGTCCGAGAACCGCGGACCCGATCCCGGCGCTTGAGGGAGCCCGGTGCGGAACGCTCACCGTGCCCGAGGACCGGGGGCGGCGCCACGGGCGGAAGATCACCCTCGGGGTCGCGATCGTGCCGGCGCTCACGAGCACGCCGGCTTCCGACCCGATCGTGTGGTTTGCCGGAGGGCCCGGCGACGACGCGGTCGGCGAGGCCCAGATGGCGATCGACGGCGGCCTGAACCGCCACCGAGACGTGATCTTCATGTCCCAGCGCGGGACCTACTCGGCCGACCCGGTGCTCACCTGCCCGAACATCGACGAGTTCAACGCTCGCGTGACCAGCCTGGTCTTCGGTGCGCGGTCCACCGAACGTCTGCATGTCGAGGCGACGCGGACCTGCCGTCAGCAGCTGGCGGGTCGCAGCGTCGACCTCGCTGCCTACAACAGCACCGAGAGCGCTGCCGACTACGCCGATCTGCGCCGAGCACTCGGCCTCGCGAAGTGGAATGTGTTCGGCATCTCCTACGGGACCGACCTGGCGCTCACGTACATGCGTGAGCATCCGCAGGGCATCAGGTCGGTCGGCATCGACGGGGTCCTGCCGCCGTCACTGGCGGGGCCGAGCCTGACCTGGAGCAGCGCCCGGGAGGGCTTCGACGGTCTGTTCCGGGCGTGCGCCCAACAGCCCGCCTGCGCGGGCCGCTATCCACAGCTGCCCGCCACGTTCGAACGCCTTGTCCGCGAGCTCGAAGCCCGCCCGGTCACCGCGAACGTCACGATCCCCGAGCGCCCGACGCCGGTGAAAGCGGTGCTGGACGGCGGAGCCCTGGTCAACTGGATGACATCGGCGACCCACGTCGCGGCGGGAGTGCCCCGCTCCATTGACGAGCTGGCCCAGGGCAATCCGCAGCGGATCGCGGATCAGTGGGTGAACGGCAAGTACAGCCCACAGGCGATCGGGCGGCTCAGCCACGGGCTCGCCTACGGCGTTTTCTGCAGCGAGTGGACACCGTTCGACAGCGAGGCGGACGTGATCCGGGCCGGGCGGCGTGCGTTCCCGTCATTCCCCCGCTCCGTGCTGGCCAACGGTCCGCAGCTGCCCTTCCTCCACGCGGACTGCCGTGCCTGGGACGTCCCCCCGGCGCCGCGTTCGTTCCGGGAGGTCACCCGCAGCAAAATCCCGACCCTCGTCATGTCGGGCGGGTTCGACTCCCAGACCGGGGCAAGCAACGGTGCGTACGCCGCCCGAACGCTGAGCCGGGCCACGGTGGTGACGGTCCCCTACACCGCCCATGTGACCTTCGCTGCGTCTCCGTGCGCACAAGCGATCACTCTCTCGTTCTTCGACAGTCCGACCGGGCCGGACACCGGATGCATCGCCGGCGTCCAGCCGCCTCAGTTCGAGATCGGTCCGTGAAGCACCGGTTCCGGGCAGGAAGGTGAGAGATCACTCCGGCTGGTGCTCCGGGCCGCCGAAATCCGGGCTCGTGAAGTCCGGGCTGGTGAAGGTGGGCCGCTGTCCCGCCGTCGAGCCCTCGCTCGGGCTGGAGTAGTCCGGGCCGCTGTAGCCGACCTTCGGGATCCGGCTCACATGGCGCGGCGGGGCAGCGGACTTCGGGTCGGCGCTGGGATCAGCCAGCGCCGCCCGCAGGAACGGCAGGAGGCCGCGTTCCAGGACAGCGTGCCGCCAGGCGTCCTTGGCACGTGCCACCTCGTCGGGCAGTTCGCCCGTCATCTCCTCGGCGGGCAGCTGGGTCGCGCCGTTGCGCAGCGCCGTGATCAGCAGTCCGATGGCGGCGGCCAGGATCGCGGCCGCCGTCAGCGCACCGAAGAACCAGCCGGCGGCCACCATGGTCTCGGCGAAGGCAGGAGTGGGGCTGAGCATTTTCAGGATGTAGCCGACCAGCAGGAATATCAGCGCGGCCGTCCCGGCGAGAACCGGAGCCAGCACCGCGATGACGGCGCCGAACCCGGCGCCGCGCTCGGCCGCCTCGCCGGCCGCGGGGGCCAGCACGGAGTTGTGCACGGATGCCACGGACGTGGGCGCGCGCATCTCTTCGCGGATCTTGATGTAGTGCTCGTACTCGGCAGCGGCGGCCGTGGTGATCAGCGCCGTCGCGTTCAGGGCCATCGTGCGCAGTTGTTCGGCGTTCAGTCGCTGCCCCACGGCAGCGAGATCCGGTCTGTCATGGGCGTTGCGCAGCGCGTCGTCGAGGATGCGCTCGTACTCGGCGCGGTCCTCGGTCAGCAGGTGCGGAGCGCTGTTCATGTGCATCCCCCGATGCTCCGTAGGGCCCGGATTGCCCGGGTCGACCGGGCGGTTGGGCGGAAACGGAGGAGAGCCTGCTACGGATAAGCCGATGGTAGAGCGGTTACAGCACGTGGTGACAGGGGGTTTCCGTAAATCGCGTGTCGCGGGCGGCTCAGTTGGGCAGCGGGAGTTGGACGACAAGAAGCTTTCCGGCCATGGTCACGCCGCCGTCCATGGCGATCGCCAGACCGTCCGCGTACACATGCGGTCCTTCGACAACCGGACGCGCTCCGTCCTCGCCGTCCTCCGTGCCCACTTCGCCGAGCAGATACGGAATGGGGCTGTGGCCGTGCACGACGCGGTTGCCTCCGTAGGCGGCGAGCAGTTCGCGTACGGCCTGCGGGCCGGCCTCGTCACGGAAGGCGAAGCGCTTGGTGAGCTTGCGGAACAGATCCCAGCACTCGTCGGCGTCGTTGCGGGTCAGGATCGCGTGGACGGTGTCGTTGACGTCCTCGATGGTGGAGCCGTAGTCGAGATATGCGGTGGTGTCGGAGTGCATCAGCAGATGCTCGTCCTCCTCGACCACCGCGTCGAGCCGCGCCATCCACTGCAGATGGACGTCCTGCAGGCGGTCCATGTCGGACTTCTGGCCGCCGTTGAGCAGCCAGGCCGCCTGAAAAGTGGCAGTGCCCGCACCGGAGTTGACGGGGGTGTCCCCGAAGCGCTTGGCGCCGAGGAGCAGCAGCTCGTGGTTGCCCATGAGGGCCTTGCAGTAGCCGCCGGCAGCCGCGGCCTCGGCGGAGAGCCGCATGACCAGATCGATGACGCCGATGCCGTCGGGGCCGCGGTCGGTGAAGTCGCCGAGGAACCAGAGGCGGGCATGGCCCGCGGCCCAGTTGCCGTCCGCGTCGATGAGGCCCTGTGCGGTGAGAGCCTCGACGAGTTCGTCGAGATAGCCGTGGACGTCGCCGACGACGTACAGAGGGCCGAGGCCCTCGGGCGACTCGTCCGGTGTGATCTCCACCTGGACGGTGTCGCCGGGGCCGCCGAGGGTGATCACCGGAAGATCGCGCTCGGTGGGCGTGTAGCCGTCCGGGGCCTCGCCCTTCGGGACCGCGTTTCCGGGATGTTCGGACTGGGGCGCTCCGGCTTCCTCCTGGGGCGCCTGTGACTGCACGGGAACCTGTGCGTACGGCGGAACGCGGAAATCGCGCAATGTCGCCGTCCGCACCACGGGTCCCTGACCGGCCCCCTGAGTCATCGACCCCTCCACCACCGTCGCGCCGCCGTTCACCTCTCGGCCCAGCCTGGTCGGGGTGGTCCGCGGTGTCGTCCGCCCATCATAGGAATGAGCCCCGCGCTGTGTGACGCACCAGGGGTGGTGAATCCATCTGCACCCCTGATGCGCCGGGTTGTTTCGCCCCAATTCGGAAGGTCTAGTCCGGTGATGGGGATCGCGGGGCGCTCACGGTCGTCCGCGGAGGGCGACGCTGCGAGGACGTCCGGACGATCAATTCCGTCGGTATCACCTGCTCGACCGGCCGGTCCTCGTCGATTCCCTCGATGGCGTCGATGAGGAGCTGGACGACCGCCGTGCCGATCCTGCGCGGCTTCAGCGACAGCGTGGTGATGGGCGGTTCGGTGGTCGCGTACACGGTCGACTCGCTGCAGCAGACCAGCAGCAGGTCGTCGGGGACGCGCAGGCCGTACCGTCGGGCGGCGGCGAGCAGATCGGTGCCGTTGGGGTCGAAGAGCCCGTAGACGGCATCGGGCCGGTCCGGGCGGGCGAGCAGCCGGTCGGCGGCGACGGCTCCGGCACACGGGTCGTGCGCCGGATAGGACTCGTAGACCGGGTCCTGGCCCACCCGCTCGCACCAGTTCAGATACGCGGTGGTGGACAGGCGGGTGTAGGTGTCGGTGGTGTTGCCGGTGAGGAGGCCGATCCGGCGGGCGCCGGCTTCGGCGAGATGGTCGAGCAGACCGAGTACGGCCGCTTCGTGATCGTTGTCGACCCAGGCGGTGACCGGAAGCGTCCCGGCGGGGCGGCCGTCGGAGACGACGGGCAGGCCCTGGCGGACGAGTTCGGTGACGACGGGGTCGTGGTCGGAGGGGTCGATGACGACGGTGCCGTCGAGGGCGACGTTCGACCAGACGTCATGGCGTGATGTAGCCGGAAGGATGACTAGGGCGTACCCGCGGGCTAAGGCCGCGGAGGTCGCGGCTCTGGCCATCTCGGCGAAGTACGCGAACTCCGTGAAGGTGAAAGGTTCATCCCCGTACGTCGTCACCGTCAGTCCGATCAGTCCGGACTTGCCGGTACGGAGCGTTCTGGCCGCCGCGGACGGGCGATAGCCCAGTCGATCGGCGACCTCGCGGACATGCCGGCGGGTGGCGTCGGGGAGCCGGCCCTTGCCGTTGAGCGCGTCCGAGACAGTCGTGATGGAGACACCGGCTGCGGCGGCGACGTCTCGGATGCCCGCCCGGCCTTGCCGGCTGCCCCGGCGGGATGTGTCCGTCCGGCTCACCTGGTGCTTCCCTGCTGCTGTCATGGCGAGCCGATAGTAGGGCTCGCGCGGTCGGTAAGGCCGGTCGCATATTCACTCGTTGACAGGCACGTTTCTGCAAGGTGATGGTCACCCAACTCCCTTGGAAAATAAGGGAGTTGATCCTATACGTAGCTGCGTCGGGGGCGCCGGGCGGTATCGGCCTGTCGAATGGTCCATGTTTCGAAGAGGTCTCAACTCACCACTACGGGGGATGCGCGCTACGGAGTGAGCCACCGGCGCGCGCCACAGTCAGGAGCGCTCCCCCTCTCTCGGCGCCTTCCCGGCCGGTCCCGCACCTTCCCTGCCGCCGCCCATTCGCAGCGGGCCGGAATCCTCTTAAGGTGAGCAGTATTGGTACTGATGTGTACGGACGGTCGAGGAGGACCTGCGGTGAGCGAGACGAGCCCCAAGCTGCGCGCCGAGCTGGACGGCATTCCCACTTACAAGCCCGGCAAGCCCGCTGCCACAGGTGGCCCGGTCGCGTACAAGCTCTCGTCCAACGAGAACCCCTATCCGCCGCTGCCGGGTGTGATGGAGAGCGTGATCGCCGCCGCGGGCGCTTTCAACCGATACCCGGACATGGCGTGCACCGGCCTGATGAACGAGCTGGCGGACCGTTTCGGGGTCCCGGTTTCGCATCTGGCCACCGGCACGGGCTCGGTGGGTGTGGCCCAGCAGCTTCTCCAGGCCACATCGGGCCCGGGTGACGAGGTCATCTACGCCTGGCGGTCCTTCGAGGCGTACCCGATCATCACCCAGATCAGCGGCGCGAAGTCGGTGAAGGTGCCGCTGACCGCCGGTGAGGTGCACGACCTGGACGCGATGGCCGGCGCGATCACCGACCGGACCCGGCTGATCTTCGTCTGCAACCCCAACAACCCGACCGGCACCGTGGTCCGCCGGGCCGAGCTGGAGCGGTTCCTCGACCGGGTGCCGTCGGATGTGCTGGTGGTGCTGGACGAGGCGTACCGCGAGTTCATCCGCGACGCCGATGTGCCGAACGGCATCGAGATCTACCGCGACCGCCCCAATGTGGCGGTGCTGCGCACCTTCTCCAAGGCGTACGGCCTGGCGGGGCTGCGGGTCGGCTTCGCGATCGCTCATGAGCCGGTGGCCGCGGCGCTGCGCAAGACCGCGGTGCCGTTCGGCGTCTCGCAGCTGGCGCAGGATGCGGCGGTGGCCTCGTTGCGTGCCGAGGACGAGCTGCTCGGCCGGGTCGGTTCGCTGGTCTCCGAGCGCGTCCGGGTGGCGGAGTCCCTGGTCAAGCAGGGCTGGACGGTGCCGGAGACGCAGGCGAACTTCGTCTGGCTGCGGCTCGGCGAGCGCACGGTCGACTTCGCGGCGGTCTGTGAGAAGGCCGGTGTCGTGGTGCGGCCGTTCGCGGGTGAGGGCGTACGGGTCACGATCGGCGAGACCGAGGCGAACGATCTCTTCCTGCACACCGCGGAGGCGTTCCGCAAGGAGCTCTAGACCGTCTCGAGCGCGAGATCGGGTGGGGCCGCAGGGCGGGCGCGAGTGCGTTGTCCTGCGGCCTCGAAAACGGCCGTCGCCCCCAGGTCCGGGCGGAAGGGGTACCCCGCTCATGGGTTCGGATTGCGTATGGGTCATAATTGCTTGTGAATGTGAACGCGTTCACAAGCGAGTCCTGATTATCCCGGGATAGGTGGGATCAGAGGGACAAACTGCCGCTGTGACCACGGCGAGTAAGGAGAAGCCGACGTGGACCTGGCTCTGGCGCCCGAGACTCTGGCGCGATGGCAGTTCGGCATTACTACCGTCTACCACTTCCTCTTCGTCCCCCTGACGATCTCTCTCGCCGCGCTCACCGCCGGCCTGCAGACCGCCTGGGTGCGGACGGAGAACGAGAAGTACCTCAGGGCCACGAAGTTCTGGGGCAAGCTGTTCCTGATCAACATCGCCATGGGCGTGGTCACCGGCATCGTCCAGGAGTTCCAGTTCGGCATGAACTGGTCGGACTACTCACGCTTCGTCGGTGACGTGTTCGGCGCACCGCTCGCCTTCGAGGCGCTGATCGCCTTCTTCTTCGAGTCCACCTTCATCGGGCTGTGGATCTTCGGCTGGGACAAGCTGCCGAAGAAGATCCATCTCGCCTGCATGTGGATGGTCTCGATCGGCACGATTCTCTCGGCGTACTTCATCCTGGCCGCCAACTCCTGGATGCAGCACCCGGTCGGCTACCGGATCAACGAGGAGCGCGGGCGGGCCGAACTCACCGACTTCTGGCATGTGCTGACCCAGAACACCGCGCTCACCCAGTTCTTCCACACCATCTCGGCCGCCTTCCTGGTCGGCGGCGCGTTCCTGGTCGGCATCTCGGCCTTCCACCTGGCGCGCAAGAAGCACATCCCGGTGATGCGGACCTCGCTGCGGCTCGGGCTGGTCACCATCGTGATCTCCGGACTGCTCACGGCTGTCAGCGGCGACCTGCTCGGCAAGGTCATGTACAAGCAGCAGCCGATGAAGATGGCCGCGGCCGAGGCACTGTGGGACGGCGAGGCGCCGGCGCCCTTCTCGATCTTCGCGTACGGGGACGTCGACGCAGGTCACAACAAGGTGGCCATAGAGATCCCGGGACTGCTGTCCTTCCTGGCCAACGACGACTTCACCTCGTACGTCCCGGGCATCAACGACGTCAACAAGGCCGAGCAGGAGAAGTTCGGGCCCGGCGACTACCGGCCCAATATCCCGGTCGCGTACTGGGGCTTCCGCTGGATGATCGGCTTCGGGATGGCGTCACTCACCATCGGTCTGATCGGGCTCTGGCTCACCCGGAGGAAGTTCCTGCTGCCGGCCGCACTGCGGACGGGCGACGACGAAGTGCCGCATCTGGTGCTCTTCCGGAACAAGGCGCTGAACCCCAGGCTCACCAACTGGTACTGGATCATCGCGCTCTGGACGATGGCCTTCCCGCTGATCGCCAACTCCTGGGGCTGGATCTTCACCGAGATGGGCCGTCAGCCCTGGGTGGTGTACGGCGTGCTGCGCACGCGTGACGCGGTCTCTCCCGGTACCTCGCAGGGCGAGGTGCTCACCTCGATGATCGTCTTCACGCTGCTCTACGCGGTGCTCGCCGTCATCGAGGTCAGGCTGCTGGTGAAGTACGTCAAGGCCGGACCGCCCGAGCTCACCGAGGCCGACCTCAACCCGCCCACCAAGATCGGCGGCGACGACCGTGACGCCGACCGGCCGATGGCCTTCTCGTACTGAGGCCCAAGGAGCTGCTGAGGCATGGAACTTCACGACGTCTGGTTCGTACTCATAGCCGTCCTGTGGATCGGCTACTTCTTCCTCGAAGGCTTCGACTTCGGGGTCGGTGTTCTCACCAAGCTGCTGGCCCGGGACCGGACCGAACGGCGGGTGCTGATCAACACGATCGGGCCCGTCTGGGACGGCAACGAGGTCTGGTTGCTGACCGCCGGCGGCGCGACGTTCGCCGCCTTCCCGGAGTGGTACGCCACGCTCTTCTCCGGCTTCTATCTGCCGCTGCTGCTCATCCTTGTCTGTCTGATCGTGCGCGGTGTCGCCTTCGAGTACCGGCACAAGCGGGACGAGGAGCGGTGGCAGACCAACTGGGAGCATGCGATCTTCTGGACCTCGCTGCTGCCGGCTCTGCTCTGGGGCGTGGCCTTCGGCAATATCGTGCGCGGCGTGAAGATCGACGGAGAGATGGAGTACGTCGGCACCTTCTTCGACCTGCTCAATCCGTACGCGATCCTCGGCGGGCTGGTGACGCTGACGCTGTTCACTTTCCACGGTGCGGTGTTCACGGCGCTGAAGACGCTGGGGGAGATCAGGGAGCGGGCGCGGACACTGGCTCTGAGGCTGGGTCTGCTCACGACGGCGCTGGCGCTCGCCTTCCTGATCTGGACCCAGGTCTCGCACGGCGATGGCAGCAGCCTGGTCGCGATGGTCGTCGCCGTGTTGTCGCTGGTCACGGCGATCGGAGCGAACCAGGTGGGCCGGGAAGGCTGGGCGTTCGCGCTGTCCGGAGTGACGATCGTGGCCGCGGTCGCGATGCTGTTCCTGACGCTGTTCCCGAACGTCATGCCGTCCTCGCTCAATGAGGAGTGGAGCCTGACGGTCACCAATGCCTCGTCGAGTCCGTACACGTTGAAGATCATGACCTGGTGTGCCGCCATCGCTACGCCGCTGGTGCTGCTCTACCAGGGCTGGACGTACTGGGTGTTCCGCAAGCGGATCGGCACGCAGCACATCGCCGATGCGCACTAGTGGGGGATGTTTCACGTGAAACCGATCGACCCGCGTCTGCTCCGGTACGCCCGGGCCACCCGTCGCTTTCTGGTCGCCGTGGTGCTCCTCGGACTGGTCGGGGCAGCGCTGGTCGTCGCCCAGGCGATGCTGATCGCCGACGTGGTCGTGGGGGCGTTCCAGAAGGAGCTCCCGGCCTCCGGACTCGCGACGCCGCTGGCACTGCTGGCGGCGGTCGCGGCCGGCCGGGCCGTCGTCTCCTGGCTGACCGAACTCGCCGCGCACCGGGCGAGCGCGGCGGTCAAGTCGGAACTCCGCGGTCGATTGCTGGCACGGGCCGCGGAACTCGGGCCTTCTTGGCTGAGCGGTCAGCGCACCGGCTCGCTCGTCGCGCTCGCCACGCGCGGTGTCGACGCACTCGACGACTACTTCTCCCGCTATCTGCCGCAGTTGGGGCTTGCGGTTGTCGTGCCGGTGGCTGTGCTGGCGCGGATCGTCACGGAGGACTGGGTCTCGGCGGCGGTCATCGTGGTGACCCTGCCGCTGATTCCGCTGTTCATGGTGCTCATCGGCTGGGCCACGCAGGCCCGGATGGACCGGCAGTGGCGGCTGCTGTCCCGGCTGTCGGGGCACTTTCTGGATGTGGTCGCCGGTCTGCCCACGCTGAAGGTCTTCGGGCGGGCGAAGGCACAGGCCGAGTCGATCCGGTCGATCACTTCTGAGTACCGGCGCGCCACGCTGAAGACGCTGCGGATCGCGTTTCTCTCGTCGTTCGCGCTGGAGCTGCTGTCGACGCTGTCGGTGGCGCTGGTGGCCGTCGGCATCGGGATGCGGCTGGTCCACGGCGATCTGGATCTGTACACCGGCCTGGTGATTCTGATCCTGGCGCCCGAGGCGTATCTGCCGATCCGGCAGGTGGGGGCGCAGTATCACGCGGCGGCGGAAGGACTTTCGGCGGCGGAAGAGATCTTTGAGGTCCTTCAGACCTCGCCGCCCGGCGGTGGGTCGGCTCCGGTGCCCGGCACCTTGCGGCTTGAGCTCGACGAGGTGACCGTCCGCCATGCCGGGCGCAGTGAACCGTCGTTGGCGGCGGCCACCATGGTCGTTTCACCCGGCGAGACGGTCGCGGTGGTCGGTCCCAGCGGAGTCGGAAAGTCGACGCTGCTCGATGTGCTGCTCGGGTTTGTGGAGCCGGCCGAGGGGCGGGTGCGGGTCGGGGGTGTCGACGTGGCCGAGCTCGAGCCGGAGCGGTGGCGCGAACAGATCGCGTGGGTGCCGCAACGGCCGTATCTCTTCGCCGGGACGATCGCGGAGAACGTACGGCTGGCGCGGCGGGATGCGGATGACGCGGCGGTGATGGATGCGCTGCGGGAGGCCGGGGCGTACGAGTTTGTGGCCGCGCTCCCCCACGGCCTGGACACCGTCCTCGGCGAGGACGGCGCGGGTCTCTCGGCCGGCCAGCGGCAACGGCTCGCCCTGGCACGGGCGTTCCTCGCCGACCGGCCGGTGCTGCTGCTCGACGAGCCTACGGCCGCGCTTGACGGCGAGACGGAGGCGGGCATCGTCGAGGCGGTGCGACGGTTGGCCGCGGGCCGGACGGTGGTGCTGGTGGTCCACCGCCCCGCGCTGCTCGCGGTCGCGGACCGGGTGGTGGAGCTGCGCCCCTCGGGGGTGGGTGTTGTCCCCGCCCACCCGCCCCTTGCGTGGGAACCCGGGGGTTCCCCGGACGCTTCCGGGATCCCGTGGCCGTCGGCTTCGCCGGACGGCGGGCTGGATCGTGCGCCCGGCTTCGCCGAGGCGGATGCGGTCGTTGGGCATGGAGCCCGAGAGGTCTCGAGTGCCGTGGCTGAGGGCGTTGTGTTTCGGCCCGCGAGGGCGGCAGGGGTGGTTGGCGACGGAGGCACAGAAGGCGCCAGTACCGCGGCCGGGGCGGCGGGGGTCGCTGGGCAGCGAGCCTCAGAGAGCGCCAGTGCCGGGGCCGGGGCCGTGGAGGTCCGGGCCGATCGGGTCGTGGGTGGGCGCTCGGCAGGGGTTCTCTCGCGTGTGCGCGGGGCCGCAGGGGAGTTGCGAGGGCGCTTTTGGCTCGCGTTGGTGCTGGGGAGCCTCGCGATGGGGTCCGCCGTTGGGCTCATGGGGGTGTCCGGGTGGCTGATTTCGCGGGCCTCCGAGCAGCCGCCAGTGCTCTATCTGATGGTGGCCGTGACCGCGACCCGGGCCTTCGGGATCGGGCGGGCCGTCTTCCGGTACGCCGAGCGGCTCGTGTCGCACGATGCCGTACTGCGGATGCTCGCCGAACTGCGGGTCGCCGTCTACCGGCGGTTGGAGCGGATCGCGCCCGCCGGGTTGCGGCAGAGCCGGCGCGGTGACCTGTTGTCCAGGCTCGTCGCCGATGTGGACGCCCTGCAGGACTACTGGCTGCGCTGGCTGCTGCCCGTGGGCGTCGCCGTCGTCGTGGGCGCGGGATCCGTCGGGTTCACGGCCTGGCTGCTGCCCGAGGCCGGGGCGGTGCTCGCTGTCGGACTGTTGGCCGCCGGAGTGGCCGTGCCGCTGCTCGGCGGGAGTGTCGCGCGGCGGGCAGAGCGTCAACTCGCGCCTGCGCGCGGGACGCTGGCCACCCATGTCGTCGATCTCCTGCGTGGCACCGCCGAACTGACCGTCGCCGGCGCGCTGGAGGACCGCCTCGACAGGACCCGCCAGGCCGACCGGCTGCTGACCGGGATCGCCTCCCGAACCGCGGCCGCGGCCGCGCTCGGCTACGGGCTCTCCGCGCTGGCCTGCGGGCTCACCGTCGTCGGCGCCGCGCTCGTCGGCGTGCAGGCGGTGGCGGCCGGGCGTCTCGACGGAGTGTCGCTCGCGGTCGTGGTGCTCATCCCGCTCGCCGCCTTCGAGGCCGTCGTCGGTCTGCCGTTGGCTGTGCAGTACCGGCAGCGGGTCCGCCGGAGCGCGGAGCGGGTGTACGAGGTGCTGGACGCGCCTGTTCCCGTACACGATCCGGAGCAGTCGGCGACCCCGCCCGCGACCGCGTTCCCGCTCGAAGTGCGAGGGCTGCGCGCCCGGCACGCAGGACAGCAGCGGGACGCGCTCGACGGTCTCGACCTCACGCTCACCGCCGGCCGGCGCATCGCCGTCGTCGGGACGTCGGGCTCGGGCAAGACCACCCTCGCGCAGGTGCTGCTCCGCTTCCTGGACGCCAGGGACGGGACGTACACGCTCGGCGGCGTGAATGCCGCCGCACTCGACGGCGACGCGGTCCGGCGGTTCGTCGGGCTGTGCGCGCAGGACGCGCACCTCTTCGACAGTTCCGTACGGGAGAACCTGAGGCTCGCGCGTACCGACGCGACGGAGGACGAACTTCGGCACGCGCTGGGCAGGGCGAGGCTCCTGGACTGGGTCGACACGCTGCCCGACGGCATGGACACCCTGGTCGGCGAGCACGGCGCCCAGCTCTCCGGCGGTCAGCGGCAGCGGCTCGCGCTGGCGCGAGCGCTGCTGGCCGACTTCCCGGTGCTTGTGCTCGACGAGCCCGCCGAACATCTGGACCTGGCGACGGCGGACGCACTGACGGCTGATCTGCTGACGGCGACCGAGGGACGCACGACGCTGCTCATCACCCACCGGCTGCGGGGACTTGAGGCCGTCGACGAGATCGTCGTGCTGGAGGACGGGCTGCCGGTGCAGCGCGGTCCGTACGACGAGCTTGCCGTGGCCGACGGTCCGCTGCGCCGGATGCTGGAGCGTGAGCGGGCCGCTGATCTGCTCGGCTCCCGGCGCGCGTAACCGGCTGGGGACGCCTTCTGGGAGGCGGGTGGACCCGACTTTCGTCGCCAAATGGGACTTATTAGTCTCAACGGCATGACAGTGCCCGAGCCCAAGGTTCCGAAAGATCCGATCGAGGCCGCGACAGCGGCGACCCGCAGCCTCCAGGGCCTGTCCACCGAGCTCACCGCGCGCGTGCCGCAGCTGCTGGAGGCCATGCGCTCCGTCGGTACGGGCTTGGAGCTGCACTCGACGCTGGACCGTATCTGCGAGACCGCGGCGGAACTGGCCGATGCCCGCTATGCCGCCATCGGCGTCGTCGACGAAGAGGGCACGGGACTGTCCGCCTTCGTGACGTACGGAGCCGACGAGGAGGTGGCGCAGCGCATCGGCCACCGGCCCGACGGACACCGTGGGCTGCTCGGTGCGCTGATCCACGATCCCGCACCGGTCCGCCTCGCCGACCTGACCTCCGATCCGCGCTCCGCCGGATTCCCGCCCGGTCACCCGCCGATGCGGAGCTTTCTCGGCGTCCCGATCCGCGTGCAGGGGGAGATCTTCGGCAATCTCTATCTGACGGAGAAGCACGGCGGCGGCGAGTTCAACGACTACGACCTCCACATGGTGCGCGTTCTCGCCACCGAGGCCGGGATCGCCATCGGCAATGCCCGCCTCTACGAGGCGGCGCGCCAACGCGAGCGCTGGATCGACGGTTCGGTGGCCGTCACCACCGCGCTGCTCTCCGGCGGCGATGCCGACGACGCCCTGGCTGTCGTCGCCGAACAGGCCCGCCGGCTGGCCGATTCCGCCGCCGGGATCGTGCTGCTGCCCGCGGAGGACGGGGGGCTGGAGATCGTCGCCGTGGCCTCCGATCGTCCCGCCACCTCGCTGGGCCTGGTCCTCCCCGCGGAGAGTGCGGTGGTGACGAAACTGCTGGCCGGTGAGCCGGTGTTCGTCGCGGACGCGGCGACCGACCCGCGGATGATCAGCAGGCCGGCCGGACAGTACGGACCGAGCATGATCCTTCCGCTGCACAGCGGCGGACGTGTGCTCGGTGCGCTTGCCATGCCACGGGCCCGCGGGGCACGGAAGTTCAGCGAGGCGGAGCGGACGCTGGCCACGCAGTTCGCCTCGCAGGCGGCGCTGGCGCTGATGATGGCCGAGGCCCAGCGGGACCGGGAGCGGCTCGCGGTGTACGAGGACCGCGACCGGATCGCCCGCGATCTGCACGATCTGGTGATCCAGCGGCTGTTCGCCACCGGGATGATGCTGGAGGGCGCGCAGCGCAGATCGCTGGTGCCCGCGGTCCAGGACGGCGTCGGCAAGGCGGTCGACGAGCTGGACGTCACGATCCAGGAGATCCGCACGGCCATCTTCGCGCTCCAGCAGGGACCGGCCGAGGCCCCGTCCGGGCTGCGGACCCGCGTACTGCGCGAGATCAACATGGCGGCGGTGCCGCTCGGTTTCAAGCCCTCGCACCGCTTCCTCGGGCCGGTGGACTCGGTTGTCGGCGAGCTCACCGGAAAGAACCTGATCGCGGCGCTGCGGGAGGCGCTGTCCAACGCCTTCCGGCACGCGGACGCGTCCCGTATCGACGTCGTCGTCGACGCCACCGTGACGCTTCCGGACGGTTCCGACGGCGTACGGCTGTCGGTCGCCGACGACGGTGTGGGCCTTTCGGAAGGCGGCCGGCGCAGCGGGCTGCGCAATCTGGCGCGGCGGGCCGAGTCGCTGGGCGGATCGAGCGACAGCGGCCCGGGCATCGGGGAGGACGGCGGCGGTACGACGGTGACCTGGGAGGCGCCCCTCTAGCCCGGTCAGCTCCCCGGCGGCCCACGGGCGTCGGATGCTGGGCCAGGTGGCCGTACGACACCGCACAGGTACCCGGTTTCGCCGCCGCGCCGGGTGACGATCCGGGCATGAGCTTGAGACACCGCGACAGGCTGCTGCTCGTCCCGGTGGCGCTGTGCGCACTCATCGGTACGGGCGCGACCGCGCCGGCGGCCACCGCGTCCGACGGGCCGGATGTGAGTGCCGGCACCGCGGTGGCGCGGCTGCTCGAGGACGCGGCGAAGGTCACCGCCGGCTATGAACGCGGCAGGCGCGCGGCCGAAGTGCAGCGCGCCGCGGCGGGGCAGTTGCAAGGCCAACTGGCCCGGCAGCGCGTCGAACTGAGCACGATCCACGACGCCGTTGGCGGGGTCGCCCGCGCCCAGTACCGCACCGGCGGCCCGCTCGCGTTCACCGCTCAGCTTCTGCTGGCGAAGGATCCCGACGAGTTGTTGCGCGGACGGCGGCTCGTCCGGCAGGCGGAGACCGCCGTCAACAAGCTGGTCGACCGGGTCCGGCAGGCCGAACAGCGCCTCTCCGCGGCGGAGAGCAGAGCCCGCGCGGCCTGGCAGGACCTCGACGTGCGCAAGGCGAAGCTGGCCACGATCAAGCAGGCCATCGAGACACAGCTCGAGGCCGCGCAGTGGCAGTTGCAAGGCGAGGCGGACCGCAGCGTCGCTGCCGGCACGTGCGCGGGCGCTGTACGGCTCGACCCGGGCACCGGTGCGCGGCCCGGCCCGGAGTGGGTGACGCCGGTGGAGCAGTACCGGCTGTCCGCCGGGTTCGACAGCGCCGGGGAGCGCTGGTCGCACCGGCACACCGGACAGGACTTCGCAGTCGGCATCGGCGCTCCGGTGCGCGCGGTCGGGGCGGGCCGGGTGCTCTCGGTCTCCTGCGGCGGGGCGTTCGGGATCGAGATCGTCGTGCAGCACCCGGGCGGGTACTACACGCAGTACGCGCACCTGGCCTCGGTCGCGGTCGACCAGGGCGAGCAGGTGCGCACTGGGCAGTCGATCGGGCAGGCGGGCACCACGGGCAACTCGACCGGGCCGCACCTGCATTTCGAGGTGCGGCTCACGCCGTATCTGGGGTCCGGAGTGGATCCGGCCGGCTGGCTTCGGGAGCGCGGGGTCGCGCTGTGACCTTGAAGTGGGCCTGGCCGAAAGAGACAGGAGCTAGTGCTCGCGCCGCGGGAGGTCGCGGAGTATCTGCTCGATGACGACCGCGACGCCGTCCTCGTTGTTGGCGACGGTCCGCCCGGAGGCCGCGGCGATCACATCCGGGTGGGCGTTGCCCATCGCGTACGAGGTCCCGGCCCAGGTCAGCATCTCCACGTCGTTCGGCATGTCGCCGAAGGCGACGACCTCGTCGGCCGAGATGCCGCGGTGCGCGCAGCAGAGCGCGAGGGTGCTTGCCTTGCTGACGCCCAGGCCGCTGATCTCCAGCAGGGCTGTCGGGCTGGAGCGAGTGACGGACGCGAGGTGGCCGATGGCCGTACGGGCCAGGATGAGGAAGCCGTCCGGCGTGAGCTCGGGGTGGTGGGCGAGCAGCTTGATCACCGGAGCGCCGGAGCCCGGCCCGTCCGCGTTGAGCAGCTTCTCGGCGGTGGCGACCGTCGCGCCCGGGTCCAGATGGAACGGCGGATAGCCCGGCTCGTAGTGGATGCCGGTGGTCATCTCGACGGCGAAAGAAGTGCCTGGGGCGGCGTCGCGCAGCGCGCGGACGACATCGAAGGCGGTCTCCCGCTCCAGGTCGCGGACCTCCAGCAGCTCTCCGCCGGCATGCAGATCCACGACGGCCGCGCCGTTGGCGCAGATCGCCAGACCGTGGCCATGGACATGGTCGCTGACGACATCCATCCAGCGGGCGGGCCGGCCGGTGACGAAGAAGACCTCGATCCCGGCGTCCTCGGCGGCGGCGAGTGCGGCGACCGTGCGGTCCGACAGGGTCTTGTCGTCGCGCAGCAGGGTGCCGTCGAGATCGGTGGCGATCAGCCGGGGAGCAGCGGGCAGCGGGCGGGGATCGGTAGCTGAGGTCTCTGAGGTCACAGATCCATTCTCATGTACGACGGTGCACGTGCGTGCAGGAGGGCGCACATCTGAGAGCACGTACGGCACGAGGGCGCAGATGCGCCTCGGCCGTGCGGGCCCGCGTCGACGGCCGGTACCCGCGGCGTACGCGACCGGCGGGTCTGAGGCGCGTACGGGCAACCCTCCGGAGACACGTACGCTCAAAGGCATGCGTTTGAGCACCGTGATCCTCCCTGTCCGCCGCTGGCACGAAGGTGGCCGCGACGAGTGGCTCCGAGCCGAGCAGCTCGGTTTCCACACCGCGTACACCTATGACCACCTGTCGTGGCGGACCTTCCGCGACGGCCCCTGGTACGGCGCTGTCCCGACGCTGACCGCCGCTGCCGCCGCCACCGAGCGGCTGCGCCTCGGCACGCTGGTGACCTCGCCGAACTTCCGGCACCCGGTCACGCTCGCCAAGGACCTGATCTCGCTGGACGACATCTCCGGCGGACGGATCACGCTGGGCATCGGCGCGGGCGGCAACGGCTTCGACGCGACGGTGCTGGGCCAGGAGGCGTGGACGCCGCGCGAACGGGCCGACCGCTTCGCCGAGTTCGTGCCGCTGCTCGACCGGCTGCTGACCGAGGACTCCGTGACGTACGACGGAACGTTCTACTCGGCGGTGGAGGCGCGCAACATCCCCGGCTGCGTGCAGCGTCCGCGGCTGCCGTTCGCGGTCGCCGCGACCGGGCCGCGCGGGCTGAAGCTCGCGGCGCAGCACGGGCAGGCGTGGGTGACCACGGGCGATCCGAAGATCTTCGAGACGGGTACGCCGGAGGATTCGCGCGAGGCGATCCGCGGGCAGATCGAGAAGCTCGGCAAGGCGTGCGCGGAGGTCGGCCGGGACGTGGCCGAACTGGACAAGATCCTGCTCACCGGCTTCACGCCGGACCGGGGCGCCCCGCTGGAGTCGCTCGACGCCTTTGTGGACTTCGCGGGCAAGCACTTCGAGCTCGGCTTCACGGAGATCGTGATCCACGCGCCGATCCCGGACTCGGACTTCGCCGCGGACCAGGCGGTCTTCGAGAAGATCGCGACCGAGGGCCTGGCCCAGCTCGGCGGCTGAGCCCCGGATCGGGGGCTACTGGCCGGACTGCTGGCCGGGAAGGCGGAGAAACTCCGGAGGTACGGCGTCGGCGAGCCAGACGCCGTTGGCGCTGACCCGGAAGACATGGCCGGCCTGGTGCATCGCCCCGGCGTCCACCGAGAGGACGACGGGGCGGCCGCGCCTGGCGCCGACACGGGTCGCGGTCTCGCGGTCGGGCGAGAGATGGACATGGTGGCGCTTCATCGGCCGCAGCCCCTCGGCCCGGATCGCGTCCAGGCTGGCGGCGACGGTGCCGTGGTAGAGGTACGCGGGCGGTTCCGCCGGCGGCAGGCCGAGGTCGACCTCGACGGTGTGGCCCTGGTTGGCGCGGATGCGCGGGCCGTCGATGGTGAATCGCCGCTTGTCGTTGACGGCGACAACATGGTCGAGCTCGGCGCGGGTGAACCGGAAGCCGTGCGCGGCCGCGGCCCGCATCAGCTCGTCGACCGGCACCCAGCCGTTCTCGTCGAGGGTGATGCCGATCCGCTCGGGCTGGTGCCGCAGATGCTTCGAGAGGTACTTCGACACCTTCACGGTGCGTCGTTCGTCGGGTCTTTCGTTCATGTCGTCAGCGTGCCCGTCAGCCGCATGTCAGCGCCACTGAAAATTATTGCTCTACAGGTTTGATCCACAGCCAACTGTAGTTATCCACAAGGGAATTGGCGCTTCTGTGGACAACAGAGGCCTGCTTCACGGCTCTTGATCAAGTTGCGGTGAATATCCGCCTTTTGAGGCAAGAGTGTCCAATGTCCTGGCCTGTACCTCCCGTTCGGCCGCGGCCGCGATGAAAGCCGCCGCGTTCTGGGTCCCAACCAGCGCGTCCACCGCCCGAATTGTCTCCGCGGGCAGTGCCACCGAACGAGGCTCGCTCTCGACCACCGGCGGGCCGCCCGCGCTCAGATGCTGCTGCAGATGGCGGGTCGCGAACGTCCGCATGGCCCGCGCCAGTTCGGCGTCCACCGTCTGCTGGGCGAGCGGTCTCAGCCGCCGTACCAACGACGCCGCCTCGGCCGCGTCCGCGTCCGTCGGCGGCCGGTGCCCCAGATAGCGTGCGAAGACATGCTCGGTCGTGAACTCCAGGAATCTGGAAGCGATGTGCTCCACCTGGCCGCGAAGCTCCCGCAGATGACCGGAGATTGCCGGAAGCGGCACCCCGGCCGCGTACAACTCGGCCGCCACCGCGAGCTCTTGCGGGCTGGGCACCAGGAACTCGTCGTCCCGACCGGGAACCGGCTCCAGCACGCCGAGCTCCACCGCCTCCCGGACCGCCGCGTCGTCCGGCTTGCCGCCGAACTTGGCGTCCAGCTCGTCCCTGGTGATCCGGGCCGCCTCCTCGTCCGTCCAGGGTCCCTGCACCTCGGCGACGAGACCCAGCACGCCGCCGAGCCCCCGGCCGGTGTCCCAGGCCTCCAGCAGCTCCTTGATCGAGGCCAGCGTGTAGCCGCGGTCGAGCAGATCGGCGATCTGCCGCAGCCTCGCCAGATGGGCGGAGCCGTACACATTGGCCCGGCCGCGGCGCTCCGGCTTGGGCAGCAGTCCACGGTCCTGGTAGGCGCGGATCGTCCGCACGGTGGCGCCGCTGCGGTGCGCCAGATCCTCGATCCGGTACTCGGCGCGATACTCGACTGCCGGCTCCGCGAACACGATCACTCCCTACTTGCCCATGGCGGCACGACCCACCGCTCCCGCCGCCGCACGGGCCGCGGGCGACGTGGCGAGATACTCGACCGCCTTGCGCAGCGACCCCTCCTGCGAGGGATGGTACGACCGCCGGAAGTAGCGGGGTATCGCCGCACCCAGCTCGCGCCAGCCGGGCAGCAGCCCCTTGTCCACCGCCCTGTTGTGCTCGCGCAGCGAGTACCGCAGCCGTCCGGCGAGCCGCGGGTCGTGGCGGATCAGATACGACGCACCCCACGCCCACAGCCACAGCAGCACGGGCGCGGTGACCGCCATGCCTTCGATGCGGCGGGCATAGCGCGGCAGGCCCGTGCCGCCGCAGTGCTGGTACATGTCGAAGGCCACCGCCCGGTGCTCGACCTCCTCCGCGCCGTGCCAGCGCAGCAGATCCAGCATGACCTCGTCGGATCCTGCCCGGTCCAGCCCCTCGGCGTGCAGCACCCAGTTCCCCAGGACCGCCGTGAACTGCTCGATCGCGGCGATCACGGAGAGCCGGAAGCGCAGCCACTCCTCGGCCGGTACCGGGGCGCCGAACGGCGGCTGCTCGCCGAGGACCTTCTCGAAGAGGAAGTCGACGTGCCGGGTGTACGCCTCCGTGTCCAGCCGCTGCTCGGCCAGATGATCCAGGACGTACGCATGCTGAACGCTGTGCGTGGCCTCCTGGCCCATGAAGCCCTTGACGTCCTTGAGCAGCTCCGGGTCGCGTACCAGCGGCAGGGCCTCCTTGAAGACCTTGACGAACCACCGCTCCCCGGCGGGCAGCAGCAGGTGCAGCACGTTGATGACATGCGTGGCGGTCGGCTCGCCCGGTATCCAGTGCAGCGGGGTGCCGTGCCAGTCGAACGAGACCCTGCGCGGCGAGATCTCGTAGTGGTCGCTCACAGCGGCGGCTCCATCCGGGCGAGCCTGCGCAGCGTCCTGGGCGTGAAGCGGGACATCAGCAGCGCGCCCCTGGCCTCAGGCGTCACCGGAACCACCGCCTGGTTCTTCACCACGGCGCGCAGGATCGCATCGGCGACCTTCTCCGGCGGAAAATTGCGCAGACCGTACAGCCGGGCGGACTTCTGCTGCCGCCGCTTCTCCTCCGCCTCGTCGACCCCGGCGAAACGCGCGGTGGACGTGATGTTGGTGTTCACCAGGCCGGGGCAGATCGCCGACACCCCGATCCCCTGGTCCGCCAGCTCCGCCCGCAGGCATTCGCTGAGCATCAGCACCGCGGCCTTGGAGGTGCTGTACGCGGGCAGCACCTTGGAGGGCAGATAGGCGGCCGCCGACGCGGTGTTGACGATATGGCCGCCCTGGCCGCGCTCGGCCATCTGCCTGCCGAAGAGCCGGCAGCCGTGGATGACTCCCCACAGGTTCACGTCGAGGACCTTCCGCCAGTCCTCGGCGCTCGTCTGGAGGAAGGAACCGGACAGCCCGATTCCGGCGTTGTTGACCAGGACGTCCACGATGCCGTACTCGGTGGCGACTTTCTCGGCGAGCTTCTCCATCGCCTGCTCGTCGCTCACGTCCACCGTCTCGGCCCAGGCGTCGGGCGAGCCGATCAGCCGGGACATCTCCGCCGTCCTGGCCGCGCCCTCCGCGTCCCGGTCCACCGCCACGATCCGCGCGCCCGCCTCGGCGAACGCGAAGGCCGTGGCCCGTCCGATGCCGCTGGCCGCGCCCGTCACCAGGACGAGCTGCCCGCCGAACCGCTCCGCGTACGGCCCCCGGGCCACGGCCTGGAGTGCTCCGGCGCCGGCCGCCTCGTCGTCGTGAGCCAGGACGAACTCGCCGATCCAGGACGCCAACTGGTCGGGCCTGGTACGCGGCACCCAGTGCTTGGCCGGCAGCGAGCGGCGGGTCAACTGCGGTGCCCACGTCCCCAGTTCGTCATAGAGTCGCTCGGAGAGAAAGGCGTCGCCGGTCGGCGTGATCAGCTGCACCGGCACGTGCGCGTACGCATCGGATCGCGGGCGGCGCAGCCGGGCGCGGACGTTGTCGCGGTAGAGCCATGCGCCGTGTGCCGCGTCCTGCGGGAGCGAGGAGGTCGGATAGTCGCCGCCGGGCACCTTCTCCAGCCGCTCCAGGATCTTCGGCCAGCGCTTGCCCAGCGGCCCGCGCCAGGCGAGTTCGGGCAGCACCGGCGTATGCAGCAGGTACACGTACCAGGACTTGGCGCCCTGGCCGAGGAGCTGGCCGACCCTGCGCGGCGTCGGCCGGGTCATCCGCTTCTTGATCCAGTGCCCGAAGTGGTCCAGGGACGGGCCGGACATCGAGGTGAAGGAAGCGAGGCGGCCCTCGGTGCGCTCCACCGTCGAGAACTCCCAGGCCTGCACCGAGCCCCAGTCGTGGCCGACCAGATGCACCGGCCTGTCCGGGCTCACCGCGTCCGCGACCGCCAGGAAGTCGTCCGTCAGCTTCTCCAGTGTGAAACCGCCGCGCAGCGGCTTCGGCGCGGACGAGCGGCCGTGGCCCCGGACGTCGTACAACACCACATGGAAGCGGTCGGCCAGCCGCGCTGCGACCTCGGACCAGACCTCCTTGCTGTCCGGATAGCCGTGCACCAGCACCACGGTCGGCTGCTCCGGGTCGCCGAGCTCGGCGACGCACAGCTCGATCCCGCCCGTACGGACCCAGCGCTCCCGCGCCCCGTCAAGACTCACGCCGTCCTCCTCATCGATCTTCCGCCCAGCGCCGCACATGCGGCAGATCGTCGTCCAGCCAGAACGCGCTCTGCTCGGGATCCTTGGAGTCGGTGACCACCAGGATCTCCTCGAACTTCGCGCCCGTACCCCGGAATCCGAGATGCGGCTCGACCGCCCACAGCCCCGGCCGCGGCGGGTGGTCGGAGAACTTGTACGGGCTCCACAGCGGCGACCAGCCGTCCCGGTGACCGTGCACCGCGTCGCCGGCAAGGCCCTTCAGCGACTGCGTGCCGAACCCGAAGAGATGCGGCGACCAGCGCCGCTCCTTCACCCGGTCGATCTTGTGGGCGATCACGCCGAAGGGATACGCGCGATGCCGGTTGGCATACCCCTGGCGGACCATCAGCCGGTCCACGTCCTCGTAGATCTCGCGGAGCGAACGCCGCTCCCGCACCTCGCGGAGGATCAGCTCGCGGTGTGCCTCCAGATCGGCGAGCAGCTTGCTGTGGACGGGGCTCGGGCCGAGGCAGCCCGAGTACCCGACGTCCGCGGTGTAGCCCTTGTACACAGGGGCCATGTCGAGGATGAAGGGCATGCCCGCCTCGAGGGCGCGGTTGGTCGGGAAGAACTGCAGCGGTATCCGGAAGCCGGCGAAGGCGGTGCGGTCCCCGAACCAGGCGAACGGCAGGTGGAACCAGTCGCGCACACCCCGTTCGCGCAGCCACTCACGCTGCATCCGGGCCGCGCCCCGCTCCGTCACACCGGGCTTGAGCTGCGCCGCGACCGCCTCCGCGCACTCGTACGCGAGGCGCTGCACTTCCCGGAACCCCCGCAGTTCCGCGGTCAGTTCGCTTGCCACTGCTGAGGTCATGCCACCTCGCTCCATGAGCGGTACGTATCCGTAACTTGACACTGATGAATGTGACAATGACCGGCGGCGGCGTCAAGGGGCGTGCACGACCTGTGGACAACTCAGGTCCATCGCGTTGTCTACTTAAGTCGCTGCCCCCTACGGGTCCGTACCTCTCGAGTCGGACACGGATCCAGCCGCCCAGGCTGACGCCCGCTGTGTCCTGCGCCACTACGGTCGAACCGTGACTGTGATCGCGACCGAAAGCCTGAGCAAGCGGTTCCCGAGGGTGACCGCTCTTGACCGGCTCTCGTTGGACATCGGACCCGGTGTGACCGGCCTGGTGGGCGCCAACGGAGCCGGCAAGTCCACGTTGATCAAGATCCTGCTGGGTCTGTCCCCCGCCACGGAAGGCCGGGCCGCAGTGCTCGGCCTCGACGTCGCCACCAGCGGCGGCGCCATCCGTGAAGCGGTGGGCTACATGCCCGAGCACGACTGCCTGCCGCCCGACGTCTCGGCCACCGAGTTCGTCGTCCATATGGCGCGCATGTCCGGGCTGCCGCCGACGGCCGCCCGCGAGCGCACCGCGGACACCCTGCGGCATGTCGGCCTCTACGAGGAGCGGTACCGCCCCATCGGCGGCTACTCGACCGGCATGAAACAGCGGGTGAAACTCGCGCAGGCCCTCGTCCACGACCCGAAGCTGGTCCTCCTGGACGAGCCGACCAACGGCCTGGACCCGGTCGGCCGCGACGAGATGCTCGGCCTGATCCGCCGCATCTGGACGGACTTCGGGATCTCGGTCCTGGTCACCTCGCATCTCCTCGGCGAACTCGAGCGCACCTGTGACCATGTCGTCGTCATCGACGGCGGCGCGCTGCTGCGCTCCAGCTCCACCAGCGACTTCACCCAGAAGACCGCGACTCTCGCGGTCGAGGTCACCGACACCGACCTGCACCCCGACGGCACCGCGGCGGTCCGCAAGGCGCTCGCCGCCGCCGGGATCACGCTGCACGCGGGCGTGGAAGACGGACTGCCCGGAGCCGGTCACATCCTGCTCGTCGAGGCGACCGGCGACGAGACGTACGACATCGTGCGCGACACCGTCGCCGAGCTCGGCCTCGGACTCGTACGGATGGAACAGCGGCGCCACCACATCGCGGAGGTCTTCCGCCCGGAGGCAGCGGATCAAGCGATGGAGGTGCAGGCCCGATGAGCACGCAGACCCCTGGGGCGGTCCCCGAGACCACCCGTATCCACAACATCGGCTACCGGAACTACGACGGACCGCGGCTCGGCCGCGCCTACGCGCGCCTTTCGCTCTACTCGCAGTCGCTGCGTGGCGCCTATGGGCTCGGCCGCTCCGCCAAGTCCAAGGTGCTGCCGATGATCCTCTTCGCGGTGATGTGCCTGCCCGCGGCGATCATCGTCGCGGTCGCCATCACCACCAAGCTCACCGACCTCCCGCTCGACTACACGCGCTACGCGATCGTCACGCAGGCGGTCATCGGACTCTTCCTGGCCGCGCAGGCCCCGCAGTCCGTCTCGCGCGATCTGCGCTTCAAGACAGTGCCGCTGTACTTCTCGCGGCCCATCGAGCGGATCGACTACGTCCTGGCCAAGTACGGGGCGATGGCCTCGGCACTGTTCGTCCTCACCGCCGCGCCGCTGGTCATCCTGTACATCGGCTCGCTGCTGGCCAAGATGGACTTCACCGACCAGACGAAGGGCTTTGCGCAGGGAATGGTCTCCGTGGCGCTGCTGTCCGTGCTCTTCGGCGGCCTCGGCCTGGTGATGGCGGCGCTCACGCCGCGGCGCGGGTTCGGCGTCGCCGCCGTGATCGCCACGCTGACCATCACCTACGGCGCCGTCTCCACCGTCCAGGCGATCGCCTGGGAGACCGACTCGCCCGGCGCGATCAAGTGGCTCGGCCTGTTCTCGCCGGTCACGCTCATCGACGGCGTACAGACCG
Source organism: Streptomyces sp. NPDC020681 (assembly GCF_044334895.1). Lineage (NCBI taxonomy): Bacteria > Bacillati > Actinomycetota > Actinomycetes > Kitasatosporales > Streptomycetaceae > Streptomyces > Streptomyces sp. NPDC020681. The sequence goes on from NZ_JBIRTX010000002.1 coordinate 576,153, forward strand.
CCTTCCTCGGCGCCACCTCCGCCTTCCCGGGTGAGGCGGGCCCCGGAGCGGGCGCGGGCGTGGTCTATCTGCTCGTGGTCCTCGCGCTGGTGGCCGGCTCGTACGCCGTCCTCATGCGCCGCTACCGGAAGGTCGGGCTGTGACAACCATCAACATCGAACACACCTCGCGGTGGTTCGGAAATGTCGTGGCCGTCAACGACGTGACCATGACGATCGGCCCGGGCGTCACCGGACTGCTCGGCCCCAACGGCGCCGGGAAGTCCACGCTCATCAACATGATGGGCGGTTTCCTCGCCCCGTCGACGGGAAGCGTGACGCTCGACGGACACGCGATCTGGCGGAACGAATCCGTCTACCGGCAGATCGGGATCGTGCCGGAGCGGGAGGCGATGTACGACTTCCTCACCGGCCGCGAATTTGTCGTCGCCAACGCCGAACTGCACGGCCTCGGCAAGGCGGAGGCCCAGAAGGCGCTCGCCACGGTCGAGATGGAGTACGCGCAGGACCGCAAGATCTCGACGTACAGCAAGGGCATGCGCCAGCGCGTGAAGATGGCCTCGGCCCTGGTCCACGAGCCGTCCGTGCTGCTGCTCGACGAGCCCTTCAACGGCATGGACCCGCGTCAGCGCATGCAGCTGATGGATCTGCTGCGGCGGATGGGCGCGGAGGGCCGCACCGTCCTGTTCTCCTCGCACATCCTGGAGGAGGTCGAGCAACTCGCCTCGCACATCGAGGTGATCGTGGCCGGACGGCATGCCGCCTCCGGTGACTTCCGTAAGATCCGCAGGCTGATGACGGACCGGCCGCACCGCTACCTGGTGCGCTCCAGCGACGACCGGGCGCTCGCCGCTGCCCTGATCGCCGACCCGTCGACGGCGGGCATCGAGGTCGACCTGACCGAAGGCGCACTGCGCATCCAGGCCGTCGACTTCGGCCGGTTCACCCAGCTGCTGCCGCGGGTCGCCCGCGAGCAATCCATCCGCCTCCTGACGGTCTCGCCCTCGGACGAGTCCCTCGAGTCGGTCTTCTCCTACCTCGTAGCGGCCTGAAAGGAGCTGTGACGTCATGTACAACCCCACAGTCGCCCGGCTCACCTATCGGGCCGTGCTCGGCAGGCGCCGGGCCGCGATCCTGTTCGTCCTGCCCGCGCTGCTGCTGGTCATCGCCGTGGCGGTACGGAGCTTCAACGGCGTGGACGACCAGGTCGCCGCGGACGTACTCGGCGGATTCGCCATCGCCACGATGGTGCCGCTGATCGGCGTGATCGCGGGCACCGGAGCGATCGGGCCCGAGATCGACGACGGTTCGATCGTCTATCTGCTGGCCAAGCCCGTGACGCGGCCGACGATCATCTTCACCAAACTGATCGTGGCGATCGCCGTGACCATGGCGTTCTCCGCGATTCCGACGCTGATCGCCGGATTCATCCTGAACGGCAACGGCCAGCAGGTCGCGATGGCATACACGGTGGCCGCACTGGTCGCGTCGATCGCCTACGCCGCGCTGTTCCTGCTGCTCGGCACGGTCAGCCGGCACGCGGTCGTGATCGGCCTCGTCTACGCACTGGTCTGGGAGACGCTGTTCGGCAGCCTCGTGCCCGGAGCGCGCACGCTGAGCGTCCAGCAGTGGGCACTCTCGCTCGCGGAGAAGATCGCCGGCGAAGGGCTGATCGGCTCGGACGTGGGCCTGCCGCTGGCGGTGACGCTGCTGGCCGGAGTCACGGTGGCGGCGACGTGGTACGCGGGCCAGAAGCTGCGGGTGCTGAAGCTGGCCGGCGAGGAGTAGGTCGGCGAGGAGTAGCCGGCGAGGAGTAGGTCGGCGAGGAGTAGCCGGCGAGGAGTGGGCCGGAAGGTTCCCGCGCGGGTTTCAAGGTCAACCCCTGTCCAAAGGACAGGGGTTGACCTTTTCCGCCCTCCTGCAGGACTAGGCCCATTCCCGGACCCGGCCTCGTCCCATCGACCGATCCCTTGGGTCCGCCGGCGCGCCTAACGTCGGGCACATGACCAACATCGGAGTTTTCGGAACCGGACATGTCGCCCGAGCGGTCGCCGCGGGAGCAGCCGCCGCCGGCCATCACATCGTGTTCGGCTCGCGCGAACCGGACAGCAGGAAGGACCTCGGCTTTCCCGTCGGCACGCTCGACGACGCCGCGGCCCACGGCGACATCGTCGTCAACGCCACGCCAGGCACCGAATCGCTCGCCCTGCTCCGGCCTCTCGCGGCGCGGCTCGACGGCAGGGTGCTCCTCGACATCGCCGTCGGGCTGACCGAGACCATGGAGCTCGCGCATCCCAACTCCAGCATCGGCGAACAGATCCAGCAGGCACTTCCCGCCACCAGAGTCGTCAAGACCCTCTGCACCATGGACGCCAACGTGATGGCCGCACCGCAGCGGCTCTCCCGGCCCGGCACGGTGTTTCTCTCCGGGGCCGACGCCGGGGCCAAGGCGCAGGTCGCGGACCTGCTGCGGGATCTCGGCTGGGCGGAGGAGACACAGCTCGACCTCGGCGGGATTCACACCGCCCGCGGCCAGGAGCATCTCGCGCTGCTGTTCATGGGAGTGGCCGGCGCACTCGGCACGTACACCTTCAACTTCGATGTCGTACGGAGCTGACGCGGGACCCGTACGGATAATCAGTGGCCCCGAACCGCCCGCCCGGGCACAGTGGTTGAGGTCGGCGCACAACAGTGCGACCGATGCCACCGACCGGGAGTGGAGCGCGGCGATGACCGAGAGTACGAGTCCGTCGAGCTCCCAGCAGGGCAGCGCCGGGCAGGCAGCGGAGTAGCCACCGACACTCCGCGGAGCCGCCCGCGAGCAGTTGCCCGGGGGCGGCCGCTTCGAGCGCGCGAGAGCGCGGGCCGCCCCCTCCCGGCGGGCTGGGACGTTTGTGCCCACCCGTCCCGCCCGGCGGAACGTCTGCCCATTACGAGGCCGCCCACAACGAGGCCCACAACGAGGCCCAGAACCAGGCCATCAACGCCCTAGGGCATCAACTGCTCCAGGACCACCGCGATGCCGTCGTCCTCGTTCGAGGCCGTGATCTCCTGCGCCACGGCCTTCAGTTCGTCATGCGCGTTGGCCATCGCCACTCCGTGCGCCGACCAGGCGAACATCGGAATGTCGTTCGGCATGTCGCCGAACGCGATCGTCTGCGCCGACTTCACACCCAGGCGCCGCGCCGCAACCGAGAGGCCTGTCGCCTTCGTCAGGCCGAGCGGCAGGATCTCCACTATCCCCGCGCCCGCCATCACCACGTCCACCAGACTGCCGACCGTCGCCCTGGCCACCTTGGCCAGGGCGTCGTCGTCCAGCCCGGGGTGCTGGATGTACATCTTGTTCAGCGGCGCCGACCACAGTTCCGCCGGGTCCTCGAAGGCCAGCGTCGGCAGCGGTCCTTCCTGCACCCGGTAGCCGGGGCCGACCAGCACCTCGCCGTCGAGTCCGTCGCGGCTCGCGGCCAGCGCCAGCGGGCCTATCTCCGCCTCTATCTTGGACAGCGCGAGCCCGGCCAGCTGCCGGTCCAGCGTCACCGACGTCAGCAACCGCCGCGCCCCGGCGTCATAGACCTGCGCGCCCTGGCCGCAGACCGCGAGGCCCTTGTACCCGAGGTCGTCCAGGATGTGCCGGGTCCACGGCACCGAACGGCCGGTGACGATGATGTGCGCGGCACCCGCCGCGGTGGCCGCGGCGAGCGCGTCGCGGGTGCGCTGTGAGACGGTCTCGTCGGAGCGCAGCAGCGTGCCGTCGAGGTCCGTCGCGATCAGGCGGTACGGGAACGGGGCGGAGCTCACTTGGCGACCGGCTCCAGTACCTCACGGCCGCCGAGGTAGGGACGGAGCACCTCGGGCACCCGCACCGAGCCGTCGGGCAGCTGGTGGTTCTCCAGGATGGCCACGATCGTCCGCGGGACGGCGCACAGCGTGCCGTTCAGCGTCGACAGCGGCTGCACCTTCTTGCCGTCGCGCATCCGGATCTGCAGGCGGCGCGCCTGGAAGCCGTCGCAGTTCGACGCCGAGGTCAGCTCGCGGTACTTGCCCTGGGTCGGGATCCACGCCTCGCAGTCGTACTTGCGCGAGGCGGACGCACCGAGGTCGCCGGTCGCGACGTCGATGACCTGGAAGGGCAGTTCAAGACCGGTCAGCCACTGCTTCTCCCAGTCCAGCAGCCGCTTGTGCTCGGCCGCCGCGTCCTCGGGGGCGACGTACGAGAACATCTCGACCTTGTCGAACTGGTGCACCCGGAAGATGCCGCGGGTGTCCTTGCCGTATGTCCCGGCCTCGCGGCGGAAGCACGGCGAGAACCCGGCGTATCGCAGCGGCAGCTTGTCCGCGTCGATGATCTCGTCCATGTGGTACGCGGCGAGCGGGACCTCGGAGGTGCCGACCAGGTAGTAGTCGTCCTTCTCCAGGTGGTACACGTTCTCCGAGGCCTGGCCGAGGAAGCCGGTGCCCTCCATGGCGCGCGGACGAACCAGCGCCGGGGTCAGCATCGGGATGAAGCCGGCCTCGGTGGCCTGCGCGATCGCGGCGTTCACCAGCGCGAGCTCCAGCAGCGCGCCGACGCCCGTCAGGTAGTAGAAGCGCGAGCCCGACACCTTGGCGCCGCGCTCGACGTCGATCGCGCCCAGCGCCTCGCCGAGCTCCAGGTGGTCCTTGGGCTCGAAGCCCTCGGCGCCGAAGTCGCGGATGGTGCCGTGCGTCTCGAGGACGACGAAGTCCTCCTCGCCGCCGACCGGGACGTCCTCATGGACGATGTTCCCGAGCTGGAGGAGCAGTCGCCTGGTCTCGTCGTCGGCCTCGTCCTGCGCGGCGTCGGCCGCCTTGACATCGGCCTTCAACTGCTCGGCCCGCTTCAGCAGCTCGGCGCGCTCTTCCGGAGAGGCCTTGGGGATGAGCTTGCCGAGCGACTTCTGCTCGGAGCGCAGCTCATCGAAGCGGATGCCGGACGACCTGCGCCGCTCATCGGCGGAGAGCAGGGCGTCGACGAGGGCGACGTCCTCTCCACGGGCGCGCTGGGAGGCGCGAACACGGTCGGGGTCCTCACGGAGCAGGCGAAGGTCAATCACCCCACCAGGTTACCGGTGCGGACTCGGGCCCTCTCAATCCGTTATTGCACCGCGTGCCTTATGTCTGAATTGCCGGAATTTGGAAAGGCGCCGGTATTCCACCGGGGCAAGCGTCAATAAACGCACCGCTTTTCGCTGAAACGGGGCATCCGGGCGGGGCCGGAATTGACCCGCTCCCCTTGCGCGCCCGGGGACTTGAGCTGGCGTTGTCCACAGGGATGTGACGCTCCGCAAGGTTATCCACAGGCTGTGTGAGCAGTCTGTGGATCGCGGAAGTGATCATTTTCAAAGCTGTGCGCGAGTCGAGAGATTCCCGGCCCAAACCCACCCCACACACTCATTCGGGTGGGAATTCCTCGCTCCAAAGAGTTGATCAATGAAATGGAGGTGACATCGAGATGACACGGGTGACCTGTCGTCCTGTGGATGGAACTGGGGCTAGTGGGCCGATTTGTCGACTGTGTCTGTTCGTCTTGTCGACTTGTCCCCAGGTCGAGAACCGTGCCTGTGGATAAGTTCTGTGGACAACGAAAAATGTGCAGGTAGGACCGGCGAGAACGATGGCGGAGCTGTGGCCGAGCCCGTAACGGTTCAGGGCGCGGCGATGGGTGGCCGCAGGGGTGGCCATGGGCGCAGCTGTACGGGGGCGGGCTCGGGAGCGGTCAGGGGTGCGAGCGCCACGCGTCAGGCGCGGCCGTCCTGGCAGCGCGCCAGCCAGTCGGAGGCCGCCGTGAACTCCGCGTCGGACGTCCCGGCGCGCAGCTTCCGTACGTCCTCCACCGCCACACCCGCACGCGGATACGAACCGAGGAAACGCACATTCGGGCAGATCCGCTTCAGGCCCATCAGCGCCTCGCCCACCCGCCGGTCGGCGATATGGCCCTCGGCATCCACGGCGAAGCAGTAGTTCCCGATCCCGGCGCCCGTCGGCCGGGACTGGATCAGCATCAGGTTGACCCCGCGCACCGCGAATTCCTGCAGCAGTTCGAGCAGCGCACCGGGGTGGTCGTCGCCGAGCCAGATGACCACCGACGTCTTGTCCGCGCCGGTCGGCGCCGCGGGCCTGGCGGGCCTGCCCACCAGGACAAAACGGGTCTCCGCGTTCTCAGCGTCGTGGATGTCGGTCACCAGCGGCACGAGGCCGTAGGTCGCCGCCGCGAACTCGCCCGCGAAGGCCGCGTCGTACCGGCCCTCCTGCACCAGCCGCGCGCCGTCCGCGTTCGACGCGGCCGACTCCCACAGCGCGTCCGGCAGATTCGCCCGCAGCCAGTTCCGAACCTGGGGCTGGGCGACCGGATGGCCGGTCACCGTCTTCACCTCGGACAGCTTGGTGCCGGGCCGCACCAGCAGCGCGAAGGCGATCGGCAGCAGCACCTCGCGGTAGATCATCAGCGGCTCGCCGGAGGCCAGTTCGTCGAGGGTCGCGGTGACACCGCCCTCGACGGAGTTCTCGATCGGCACGAGAGCGGCCGCGGCGTCACCGTTGCGTACGGCATCGAGCGCCGCCGGCACGGACACCATCGGGACGAGCTCCCGGGTGGCGGCTTCGGGCAGCGTCCGCAGGGCCGCTTCGGTGAAGGTGCCCTCGGGACCGAGATAGGTGTAGCGCGTGGCCGACATACCGTCACCCTAATGGGCTGCCGGGTTTCCCGACTCGAGAAGCCGTTGTCCCGCCTGGCTGCCGGGTTTCACGACTCCAGGAGCCGCTGTCCCACGTACTCGCCGTCCTTCGGCCCGCCCGGCACCGCGAACAGGCCGCTCGCTTCGTGGCGGATGAACGCCGACAGCGCGTCGCCGCGGTCCAGCTTGCGCTGCACCGGCACGAAGCCGCGCAGCGGATCGGCCTGCCAGCAGACGAAGAGCAGCCCCGCGTCCGGCGTCCCGTCCGCGCCGATCCCGTCGTGGAAGGAGAACGGCCGGCGCAGCATCGCCGCTCCGCCGTTCTGCTCCGGCGCGGAGATCCGGGCATGGGCGTTGTCCGGGATGACCAGCTTTCCGTCCGGGCCCGTCTCGTCGAGCGCGAGCTCGGTCGTCTCGGTGCCGCCGGTGAGCGGGGCGCCGTCGGACTTGCGCCGTCCGATGACCGCTTCCTGCTTGCTCAGCGGAAGCTTCTCCCAGTCGTCCAGCAGCATCCGGATGCGGCGTACGACGGCGTACGAGCCGCCGGCCAGCCAGTCGTACTTCGTACCCGACGGCACGAAGATCCGCCGGTCGAAGTCGGGCTCGGGCGGCTTCGGATTGCGCGTGCCGTCGACCTGGCCCATCAGATTGCGCGCGGTCATCGGCTTGCCGGTGGCTCCCGGCGAACGGTTGAAGCCGTTCATCTGCCAGCGCACCCGCGCCGCTTCCCCCGCGGCCTTCTGGATCGCGCGCAGCGCGTGGAAGGCGACCAGCGCGTCGTCGGCCCCGATCTGCACCCACAGATCGCCGTTCGAGCGCTTCGGATCCAGCTGGTCGGAGGAGAACGCGGGCAGCGGATCCAGCCCCGGCGGCCGCTGAGTCACCAGACCCGTACGGTCGAAAAAGGTGCGGCCGAAGCCGAACGTGACGGTCAGCGAAGACGGTCCGGCGTCCAGCGCGACGCCGGTGTCTCCGTCGGCAGCCGGCCGGCCCGCCATCAGCTCGCCCGCCAGCGCCGACCAGCGGCGCAGCAGCGCGGCGGCCTCCGTGCGGCCCGCGCCCGCCGTGAGATCGAAGGCGATCAGATGGCCGCGGGCCTGCAAGGGCGTGGTGATGCCCGCCTGGTGCGTGCCGTGGAAGGCGAGTTCGGTCGAGCCGACCTCGGCCAGCGCGGTCGGGGCGTCGCCGGTCGCGGCGGCGTGCGCGACGGCTCCGCCCGCCGCACCGAGCGCGAGACCGGCCGCGCCGGCCGCGCCCACGGTGCCGAGCAGCCGTCGCCTGGAGATCTCTTGGTCGTGCATAGCCGTGTCAGCCGATCTTGATGTTCTTGTCGACGGTCGTCTGGTCGATTTCGGAGCTCCGCACGGTCACCTGGACCTGCCAGTCGCCGGGCATCGGGATCTGGACCGCATCCGCGCTCCAGTGCCCGGCGACGACCCGGTCCGGAGTGATCGGCAGCGGGCCGATCTGCTTGGCCTTGAGCGTGAAGGAGACCTTCAGCTCGGGCACGTCCATCGGCTTTCCGTCCGGCCGGTCGAGCCAGACGTGCATTTCGTTGCCGCCGGGAGCGGCCGGGTCGAGAGTGAGCCGGGCCGTGCCCTTGCCGTTCTGGCCGCCGGTGTCGAAGGGGAGCTTGATCTCGACGGGTCCCGCGGGTGCGGCCGGTGCGCCCTGGACGGTGCCGCCGGCCTTGGCGGCTTCCTCTTCCGTACGGCCGGGTTCGGTGGAGGTCAGCACGGTGGTCACGGCGAGCACGACCACCGCGACGCCCGCCTCGGCCAGTACGGAACGGCGCAGTCCGGACCGTACGGGATCGGCGTCCCTGGCCTTCTTCTTCTGCGCGGTGGCCACCGCGGCCTGCTGGCGGGCGAGTTGAGCGGACCGCTCCGGATCCACGCCCTCTGCTGCGGCCTCGCTCTCGGACTCGGTTTCGGGAACGGTGACCGGCTCTTCTACGTCCTCGGTCTCGTCCTCGGTCGCGCCCTCGGCCTCCGCCTTCTCCTTCGCCGTCTCCGCAAGCTGTGCCGTCCACCGCCGCGACATCCGTGCGACGGCGACCATGACGACCACCAGCCCGACCTTGACCAGCAGCAGCTGCCCGTACGCCGTGTCCGTCAGCGCCGACCAGGAGCCGACCTGCCGCCACGACTGGTAGATCCCGGTCGCCACCAGCACGCAGACGCTTGCGAAGGCCATGGTGGAGAACCGCCGTACCGCCGACGGTTCCAGCGACGGCACGCGGAAGAGCGCGGTCAGCAGCGCGGCGAGGCCGCCGAGCCAGCCCGCCACGGCCAGCAGATGCAGTACGTCGACGGGCATCGCGAGACCCGGCTGGATGCCGGTCGACGCGTGCTCCGACAGGGCCCAGGTTCCGGCGACCCCGGCGGCGACGACGATGCCGCCGACGGCCAGACCGAAGGTGAGGTCCTTCTTCTCGCCCTCGTCCTCCCGCTTGGCGTACGCCCCGAACAGCACGGCGATGAACAGCGCGGCCGCTCCGAGCAGCAGCAGTCTGGAGACGAGCGCGGCACCGGTCTTGGTCTCCAGGACGTTCTGCAGCCCGCCGAGGTCGAAGGCGTCCGCGAGCTTTCCGGATCCCGTGTACGGGGTGCGCAGCAGCAGCATCGCGAAGGTGGCGGCGGTGAGCGCCACCCAGCCCTGGACGACGAGGCGTTGCAGTGGCCGTGCCGAAGCGCCGCGCTGCCAGCAGAAGAGCACGAAGGCGGCTCCGCCCGCCAGGAGTACGAAACCGGCGTACGCCACATAGCGCGCGATGTCGTACAGGACGCCGACCACACCTCCGCCGGCCTCCTGGTCGGGCAGCGCGACCTCGGTCTTCGACGGCGCTCCGATCGAGAACGTGAACGCGCCGGCGATCGGATGACTGTCGGCCGAAACGGCCCGCCACGCCACGGTGTACGTGCCGTCGGGCAGCCCCGGCAGCAGATCGACGCCGTAGCCGACCTTGCCGCCGCCGGACAGGTTGCGGATCTTGGCCTTGTCGGCGCGCTTGCCGCTCGGTTCGAGAACCCGGATCGAGTCGTCGTCCATCGCGACCTGCTCGGAGAAGGTGAGCGCGACGTCCTTGGGGGCGGTGGCGACCACCGCCCCGTCCTTCGGATTGCTCCCGGTCAGGGCGGCATGTGCCGCCGCGGGGCTCGCGGTCGCCAGCAGCGCGCCGAAGAGCGTGCCGACGAGCACGGCCGCGGCCAGCAGCAGCCGGACCGGCGAGGAGCCGAGGCGCGGGGCGGTGGCTGTCATGGTGTGATCAGTTCCCCTCAGTGCTCATCGTCAGTTCTTCTCCGGGTTGTACGTGGGCTCCTTGACGGGAAGTTCGACCTTGATCGGTCCGGACTTCTCGAAGTGCAGCTCCACGGCGACCTTCTGGCCCTGCTGCGGCTTCTGCTTGAGCTCCATGAACATGATGTGGCTGCCACCGCGTTCAAGATCGAGCTCGCCGTCGGCCGGGACGTCGAAGGACTCCGCCTTCTGCATCGTCTGGTTCTTCGACTCGTGGATCGTCACGACGTCGGAGATGGCGCTGGTGACGGACGTGAGCTTGTCGGCTGCGCCTCCGCTGTTGTGCACGGTAAGAAAACCGGCCGCCATGTCGTTGACGGGCTGCGGCATGAACGCGCCGCTGACCTTCAACTCGGGCGAGGAGGGCTCGCCGTCGGACGAACAGCCCGCCAGCGCCAGCCCCGCGCTCAGGGCCATGACGGCGGCGAGAGCGGTACGACGGCTCACGGCTTCTCTCCACGGATGAGCTTCGGCAGGTCCTTGGCGTAGTCGTCCGCCGAGGTGTCCTCGCCGTACAGCACATAGCCCGCGTCGGTCTTCGGAGAGAACGCGATGACCTGGGCGCCGTGCATGGAGACGACCGTTCCGTCCTTCTCCTTCTTCGGCGGGTCGATGCCGATGCCGATCTGGCGCGCGCCGGCCTGGATGGTCGCGAAGTCGCCGGTGAGTCCGGTGAAGGACGAGTCACCGGCGCTGGGCAGCCACTTGGCGAGCTCGGCCGGGGTGTCGCGCTCCGGATCGGTGGTGACGAACACGACCTGGAGTTTGTCCTGGTCGGCCTTCGGCAGCTGCTTCTTGGCGATGGCGATATTGCTCATCGTCAGCGGGCAGACGTCGGGGCAGTGCGTGTAGCCGAAGTAGATCAGTGTCGGCTTGCCCTTGGTCTGCTCACGCAGGTCGTACTTCTTGCCGCGGGTGTCCGTGAGGACGAGGTTCGGCTTGGTGAACGGCCGGTCCAGCACGGTCGCGGCCTTGGTGTTCGTATCGACGGAGACATCGGCGACGGGGCTCCCGGTCGCGTTGTCCGAGCCGGTCGAGCAGGCGGAGAGAGTGAGCCCGGCGGCCACGGCGAGCGTGGCCGCCAGCATGGTCTTCTTGCGCATGGAGAAATGTCCCAAAAGTGTTGTTACGAGGCGGCGTCAGGCGCTGTGTACGTCGGCGCTCAGGCGCTGCGACGGCGACCGGCCAGGACGCCGAAGGCGACACCGGCCGCGCCCACCAGGATGCCGACGACGCCCAGGATGCGCGCCGTGGTGTCGGTGTCGTCCGTGGACGCGGTCTCCTTCGCGTCGGCGCCGGTGTTCTTGGCGTCGGCGTTCGTGGCCTCGGCGCCCTTCGCGGCACCGCCGTGAGCGTCGGTGGCGGCCGCAAGCTTCAGGACCGGCGCGGGCTTCTCGGGCTCCTCCGCACCTTCCTTTGCTTCCTCGATCCAGCGCACGACCTCCTTGTTGTCGTACGTCTGGAGTGCCTTGAACACCAACTGCTCGGTGTCCTCGGGCAGCCGGCCGAGGGAGACCGGGAACTGCTGGAACTCGCCGGGACCGATCTTGCCGCCGTCCGCCGTCCACGTGATCTTGGACGGTGCCTCGGTGATCTGCTTGCCGTGCACCTCGAGCGGCTTGGCCAGCTTGGTCTTGGTGACCACGGCCTTCCAGCCGGGCACGGGCTGCGGCATCACGGACGCCATCGGGTGGTTGGTCGGCAGGCTGACCTCGAGCTTCACGGTCGAGGCGTTGTCACGTTCGTTGGGGACCTTGAAGTTGACCGTGGCGTAGCCGCCCTTGGCGGCCTCGCCCTGCGGCTGGACGGTGACATGCGCGAACGCGGTGCTGGAGAGCAGCAGCACGGAGGAGGCGGCGACACCGGCCGCGAGGGCGATACGGGAAACGTTCATGGCAGTGGACACTCCACAGTCGGAAGAGGTGAGTGTGTGCCGCGCACATACGGATGCACGGGCACCACGGCACCACTCCCGTCGAGTGGGCCGCGTCAGGCTGCGAGAGCGAGCCGACCGGGAGGCCCGCGCCTGATCACCGAATGCTGGAGCGCCTCTTCGCAGCACGGCGGAGGCGGGACGGCCGACGTCCTGGGCGCCCGCGGAGCGTCCGGCGACCCGGCAAGCCCGGCACGCAGCGCCCGTACGAGAGCGAGCGCGGCACGCAGCGAACGCAGCCAGGCCGCCTCCGCCACCTCCTGCGCCGAATCCGCCGACAACCGGATCAGCCGCACCAGTGCCAGATCGCCACGGCGCAGCAGCCAGCCGGTCACGACCGCGGCCAGCAGATGGCCGAGGACCATGGGCAGGCTCGGCAGCACGTCCGGCGACGCGGCGGCGCTCTGCGCCAGATGGGCGTGAGCGTCGTGCCCGAGCGTCGGCCCGGACGTCCCGGCCGGGTTGAGGCCCGCGGCGCTGACGACCCGGCGGGCTTCGGAGGGGCTGACCGAGGCGGCACCCGCACCGCACATCAGCTTCGCGGCCATCCGGATCAGCGCGTCGTCCGCCGTCGGGGCCAGCCGCAGATGCTGCTGTCCGAACCCGAACAGCGCGTGCAGAGTCAGCTGTCCCGCGGTCAGCGCGACAGCGATCGACGGCAGCGAGCGCGCGCGGCCCGCAAGGGGTGCGACCAGTGCGAACATCCCGATGAAGCCCGCCGCCAGCGTCCACCACGGAACGGCCGCGCACGCGGCCAGGGCATGTCCTGTCGCGGACAGCACGACGCAGACCGCGGTGAACACCGCGGCCCTCAGCAGCCGCAGACCGGCTCCGGCGCGTGCAACGGACAGGGACGACATGGCCGGGTCATCATCGCACTGCGCCTGGAGCCCCCATACGGCAGGTCCGGAAGGTCCACTTTGGCGGCATACACCGCCGCACCAGCGGCGCGCGTCCGCCGAATGAGCGCAATCACATCAACTGTGTGCTTACGGACCGTGTCTTGGGGCAATACGTATCGGTATGTCGAGCCGCAGCCAGGAGGCTGGAGCATGAGCATCTGGTGGTCTCTCCACTTGCGGCGCGAAGCCGCGAGCATTCCGCTCGCCCGGCGCCTGCTGCTCGGCACGATGGAAACCGCGGGGGTCGACCCCGACATCTCCTTCGATCTCTGCGTCGCGCTCAGCGAAGCATGTGCGAACGCCGTCGAGCACGGCGGCGGCCAGGGCGCGGGCGGGGCCTCGGCGGTGTACCGGGTCACGGCCTATCTGGACGGCGAGAAGTGCCGTATCGAAGTGGCCGATTCGGGGCCGGGCTTTCCCGCCAGACACGGCGGGCGGTGCGCCCACGCGATGCCGCAGGCGGGACCGACCGACGAGAGCGGTCGCGGACTCTGTCTGATCGAGCAGCTCGCCGACCATGTCCAGTTCGACAACCGGCCGGGCCGCGGCGCGGTGGTGAGCTTCGACAAGGTCCTGAAATGGCGGGAGGACGCGCTGCTCAAGGTCTCCTGAGACCTCGGGCAGTCGCGCCCTCCAACACCTCGTCGATCAGCCCGTCTTGATCAAGACGGAGTTGATCAAGCCTGCTTGACCTGCGCCATCCACGCCTCGATCTCGTCGGCCCGGCGCGGCAGCTCGGACGACAGATTCCGGTTGCCGTCCTCCGTGACCAGGATGTCGTCCTCGATCCGGACGCCGATGCCCCGGTACTCCTCCGGCACCGTCAGATCGTCCGCCTGGAAGTACAGCCCGGGCTCCACCGTCAGGCACATGCCCGGCTCCAGCGTCCCGTCGACATACGCCTCGGTGCGCGCGGCCGCGCAGTCGTGGACGTCCATGCCGAGCATGTGGCCGGTGCCGTGCAACGTCCAGCGGCGCTGCAGACCGAGCTCCAGCACCCGCTCCACCGGGCCCTCGACGAGGCCCCACTCGACGAGCCGCTCGGCGAGCACATGCTGCGCGGCGTCGTGGAAGTCGCGGAACTTGGCACCCGGCTTCACCGCCGCGATGCCCGCCTCCTGGGCGTCGTACACCGCGTCGTAGATCTTGCGCTGCAGCTCGCTGAAGCGGCCGTTGATCGGCAGCGTGCGGGTGATGTCGGCGGTGTAGAGCGTGTTCGTCTCCACGCCGGCGTCGAGCAGCAGCAGGTCTCCGGGGCGGACCGGGCCGTCGTTGCGCACCCAGTGCAGCGTGGTCGCGTGCGGACCGGCCGCGCAGATCGAGCCGTAACCGACGTCGTTGCCCTCGACCCGGGCGCGCAGGAAGAACGTGCCCTCGATGTACCGCTCGCTGGTCGCCTCGGCCTTATCCAGCACCTTGACGACATCCTCGAAGCCGCGCGCGGTCGAGTCGCAGGCCTTCTGCAGCTCGGCGATCTCGAACGCGTCCTTCACCGCGCGCGCCTCGGAGAGGAAGACCCGCAGCTCCTCGTCGCGCTCGGCGGTCACCTTGTCGGTCAGCGCGGCCTCGATGCCGGCGTCGTGGCCGCGTACGGCACGGACCGCTCCGGTCGCCTGCTTCAGCTGCTCGGGCAGCTCACGAACGTCCTTGGCAGGGATGCCCAGCAGCTGCTCGGCCTCCGCGAGCGAGTGCCGGCGCCCGACCCAGAGCTCGCCCTGGCCGGACAGCCAGAACTCCCCGTTCTCCCGGTTCGAGCGCGGCAGCAGATAGACCGTGGCCACATGTCCGTCGCCCTTGGGCTCCAGCACGAGGACGCCGTCCTCGGTCTGGTCGCCGGTGAGGTACGCGTACTCGGTGGAGGCGCGGAAGGCGTACTCCGTGTCGTTGGAGCGGGTCTTGAGATTGCCGGACGGGATCACCATGCGCTCGCCGGGGAAACGCGCCGAGAGGGCGGCACGGCGAGCAGCGGTCTGCGGAGCCTGCGCGATGGGCTGAAGATCGCGCAGCTCGGTGTCGGCCCAGCCGCCCGTCATGTTCTCCGCGAGTTCGTCGGACACGCCGGGGTACAGGCCGTTCTTGCGCTGCTTGATCGGCTGCTCTTCTTCCGGGGTCTCTTCCGGGGTCTCCGGGATGAGCTCCTCGGCCACGTCTGCCTCCTCGATACGACACTGGACCGCTCTCCATCGTATGTGCGACGTGAAGACGACCCTGTGCCCTGTGGAAAACGTGTGAGAAGTCAGTCAGCAGTCAGTCAAAACGGGCGGCGAGCAGCACGACGTCCTCCCCGCTCCCGTCCTCGTCCAGGCCGTCCGGCAGCACCGTGCGCAGCACATGGTCGGCGATCGCCGCCGGATCGTCGCGGGCCGCCTTCGGGACGCTCGTGGCGGCCGCGTGCAGCCGTGCGAAGGCCCGGTCCATGGGATCGCCGGTACGCCGCAGCAGTCCGTCCGTATACAGCAGCACCGTTTCTCCGGGCTCCGGCGACAGCTCCACGCTCGGCGCCTCCCAGCAGGCGAGCATCCCCAGCGGAGCGGACAGGGACGTCTCGACGAACTCGGTGCGGCGCTCGCCGATCACCAGCGGCGGTGTGTGCCCGGCTCCGGCGAGCACGATCTTCCCGGCCGCTGGTTCGGCGTAGGCGAACAGCGCGGTCGCGGTGCGGGCCGGCTCGGTCAGCCGCAGCAGCAGTTCGAGATCGGAGAGAACGGCGACGGGATCCTCGCCCTCCATCACCGCGTACGCCCGCAAGGAGGCGCGCAGCCGCCCCATCGCGGCCATGGCGCTCGGCCCCGAGCCGCTGACCGAACCGACGGCAAGACCCAGCGCGCCCTCCGGCAGCGGCAGCGCGTCGTACCAGTCACCGCCGCCGTGCGGACCGGTGCGGTGCTTCGCGGCGAGCTGGACGCCGGGCACCCGGGGCAACCTGCTGGGCAGCAGTTCCTCCGCGACGGTCACGACCGTGGCCCGCGCGTGCTCCAGCTCCAGAAGGCGGGCCAGATGCTCGGTGGCGTATCTCATATAGAGCCCCACGAGATGGCGCTGGCGCTCCACAGGCGCGGCCGGCTCGTCGTACATCCACACGGCGGCGCCCAGTGTGCCGGCCGCCTCGGACGCGAGAGGCTGGGTGTAGCTGGCCGCGTAGCCGAGGCGGACGATGACCTCGCGGTGGCGCGGGTCGAGGGTCTTGTCGGCGAGCAGATCCGATTGGGCGACCGCCTCCGGCGGCCCGGTGGGCCCCGGCAGTCCGTCCGGGCGCCGGCCGTCGAGGATCCGGCCGCACGCGGTCACGGCGCGCGGCACCGTATCGATATGTCCTAGTTCGGCATGGGTCAGGCCGAGGCCCTTGGTGAGGGCGGGGCCATGGTCCGGTTCGAAACAGTCGGCCCGTGCGGCTTCCGGGACCGGTTCGAGGACCACCATGCCGCGGCGGGCGCCGACCAGGGCGGCACCGGCGCGCAGCAGTTCATGGAGGGCGGCGTCGAGCGTGCTGGTTCTGGCCAGGCGCTCGGTTAGTTCGTGGAGGGTGGTCAGATCGGAGACCCAGCCGGCCAGGCGGTCCTGAATCACCGCGCCAGGAGGGGTCGGTGCGGCGGGGAGGGCGGACAGGGCCGGGGCAGTGTGCGTGGGGCTGGGGACAGCCGAATCGATTCCAGCCACTTTCGGCAGGTGAGGGGCGCTCATGGCAGTCGGCTTTCCGACTGGTGCGTTTCGCGCAATAGCATCGCAAACCCCCATGTGATTCTGCGCCGCTATCAATGCATCCACATGTACACGCACAAGTAAGGGGATGTCCAGCATTGCACCAGTGGGATTGATGGTGTCTACGTGACCATGAACTTGGCTGGAAAATGCACCCTACGGCGGTCAATTGAGGTCGACTGAGGGCGTTCGGCGGTGGATCCCTCCAAGGCTGAGGTCCGAGGGGGAGCGTCATTCCAAACGTGATGGGTACGTAAACGGTGATGGCCAGGGGCAGTTGGGTCAGCCCCGGAACCTGGCGACGGGCCCGGGCGTCCTAACAGCCGTAGGCCGCGCCGCATCCCCCAGTGGCGGGGAAAAAGTTACAACGGGACAGCAAGCGCCACGCGCGCGCCACCCCTCGCCATGCGTTTAATGGACTACAGCCCACGTTCGGCCCCCGGGCGGCGATCCTGCCGCAGGCGAATCGGGGGGTCGCCCATGCCACCGGCAAGGGGCGGTGATGCGCCGACTTGTACGCACAGTGAAGAGCTGCACACATGGTGTGATGTGGACCTCGGCGTTCAACGGAAAGGAACGAGCGCTCATGCGCGAGATCCTCGGAAGGCGACGAAGGCTCCGGTTCCGGCGCAAGAGGGGGCCTGCACAGCTCGAAGCGGCGCTCACCTGCGCCGCCGAGTGGCAATGGCCCGTACTCCCCGGTGTGGGGCTGAAAGCGGCCGGAGGCCGCAGTGACCGCGGGCGCGCGTGCGCCTGCCCCGACCCCGAGTGCGTCGTACCCGGCGCGCACCCCTTCGACCCCGGAATCCTCACTGCGACGACCGACGAGCGAATGGTGCGCTGGTGGTGGACCAACCGGCCCACCGCCCCGATCGTGCTGGCCACCGGAGGACGCGCGCCGTGCGCGGTGAGCCTGCCGGCGGTCGCCGCAGCCCGTGCGCTGTCGGTGCTGGACCGGATGGACATGCGGCTCGGCCCGGTAGTGGCGACCCCGACCCGCTGGTCGCTGCTGGTTGCTCCGTACACCCTCGAGCAGCTCGGTGAACTGCTCTTCGTCAAGGACTGCGTGCCGAGTTCGCTGCGCTTCCACGGCGAGGGCGGCTATCTGGTGCTGCCTCCTTCGGAGATCGGCACGGGCCCGGTGCGCTGGGAGCGGGCTCCGCTGCCCGGATCCGCGGCGCCGTGGCTGCCGGATGTGGAGGCCGTGGTCGACGCACTGGTGGAGGCGAGCACCAGCGCACCGGACGGCGGCAGCCGCCTCGCGTACTGAACGGCGCGTACTGAACGGCGCGTAAGGAACGGAACGGCGCGTACTGGCGTGGCGTACGGACGCCGGCGCCAGGACGGTCTCATGTACTGAACGGCGCGTCTCGAGGGCCGGCTCTTCACTCGTACGGGTTGGAGCCGGCCCGAGTTGTACGGGAATTGGGCGCGCGGCTCCCGGGGCGCGCGTATTTCGCCGATATCTTCGGGCCACCGTCAAGAGTTTCCGCGCAGCCGGCAGGTGGGCCCATGAATCTCCGCATGATCGGGATCGCCACGGTGGTCGTGCTCACCGCGCTGCTGCCGCTGACCGCCTCGGCGGGTGACGGGAAGCCAGGAGCCGGCTCCGGCTCCGGCTCCGAGGTCGCGCAGAAGGCCGAAACGATGCCCCAGACCGCAGCGGCGCCCGGGCTCGTGGCCGGGCTGGTGGCCGAACCTGAGCCGGCGTCCGAGCCGCAGGCCGAAGCGACGGCGCGATGTGGGCCGGAACTCGCCTCTCCCGAAGGGGTGGAGGCCCAGACCTGCATGCTGACCGAGGCGGGCGACACCTGGGCGCGTACCTACTATCGCAATGCGACGGGCGAGGAATTGAGTTCCGTACTCACCCTCATGGCGCCGGGCGGGCGCACTCTGCAGATCAACTGTGTGGTCGAACCCGGCGACGAGCCGGGTATCTGTGAGACGCCTCGTGAGCCCACTCGCGGCGTTACCACGCAGTATTCGGCGGTGGCCGAGTTCGCTTCTGCGGAGGATGCGGGGGAGGGACCGCTGTTGCTGCGGTCCGGGAGCAACTCCCCTACGACCGAGGGCCGTTGACGGAACCGACCGTTCCGCGGAAATGAAAACGCCCGGTCGCTGGCGACGGGGGATGCACCAGCGACCGGGCTTCTAGAACGGTAACAAGAGATCTGCTGTTCGCAAATTCGATCTCGGGTATTCGGACAGTGATTCTGCTGCCCCTAGCGCGAGTTGTGACTCGAGTCACGGCCTCGTCGAGGCATCAATGTCCGGTGCTCCGGGAAAAAGCGGGCTCCTGCCGTCAGCTCAGGGTTACTTGGCGGTTGGTGAGTCCGCCGCGGGCCCGGCGCTCGTCCGCGGTCAGCGGAGTGTCCGTCGCCAGCGCCCCGGCCAGCCGCTCCGCGAACTCCGCCGCAGGCTTCTCGCACTCCTCGGCCCCCATCGCGCTCGGCAGGTCCCAGACCGGGACCATCAGACCGTGCGCGCGGAACGAGCCGACGAGCCGCGTGCCTTCACCGATCGAGGTCGTACCGGCGGCGTGCAGCCGCGCGAGCGCGTCCAGGAGCTGCTCCTCGGCGTGCGGCATGACCCAGCGCAGATGGTTCTTGTCCGGGGTCTCGCACCAGTACGCGGCGTCGACGCCGGAGAGCTTCACGGTCGGGATCGCGGCGGCGTTGGCGCGCTCCAGCGAGGCGGACACCTCGGGAGTGGCGCTCTCGGCCGAGTCCGGAACCCAGAACTCGAAGCCGGCGTGGACGGCCGGCTCGAACGGGGCCTTCGGGTCGAGAAGATCCTGCAGCCGCGGACCGTCGGCCGGCGCACGCTCTCCGGGGACCGGGTTTCCGGGCTCGGTGGTCAGCGCCCGGCCCAGGATGGCGGCGAGATCGCGGCTGAGGTCGCCGGACGAGGTGTCGTTCTGCAGACCGAGCAGCACGGAGCCGTCGTCGCGGCGCAGCGCGGGCCACGCCATCGGCAGGACGGTCGCGAGGGTCACCGACGGCACACCTTCGGGCAGTCCGTCCTTGAGCGTCAGCGGGACGGTGGCTGCGGGAACGAGCTCGCGCAGCGCCACCCAGTCGCACTCGCCGGCCAGGCCTTCGAAGGGGCGGTGAACCAGCTCGGTCACCGCGTGCGCGGCGGCCCGGCCGTGACAGGCCTTGTAGCGCCGGCCCGATCCACAGGGACAGGGCTCGCGGGCTCCGACCACAGGAACGGGCTCATTGACGCCTGCGGCGCGGCCCCCGTCCTTGAGCTGAGGCTTCGAGGCCTTGGTCTGGGGGCGCTTCTTGGCCATGGTGCGGCTTCTCCCGATTGCGGCGGTGCTGTTGCAGCGGTCCAGTATGTGGGCGCGAGCCTAGACCCTCTCGGGCCGACCGTGCCGGGCTTGCGTGCCCTGGCGCCCACATCGGCGGCGTTGTCGTCAGCCGCCGACGTTCCGCTTGGGCTCCTGCCTCCGCCTTACAGCCGCACCGCACCGACCGCACCGCACCGACCGCACCGCACCGGACCGCACCGCACCGGACCGACCGCACCGGACCCGCTCACTGATCCGGCATGGCCGGCCGGAGGCCGGAGAAGGTCCGGCCATAATTCGCCGCCCCTTCCGGAGCCGGCGCCGACGGTAGTCCTGCCTCGACGATCTCCGGATTCGTACCGCGGAGACCTCAGTCGAGATCGTCGTACGCCTCCGCGAAATCGAAGCCCGGGCCAGCGACGCGCGTAGCAAAATCCTCGCGCCGATGCCCTTCCGTGACGATCACCCACACGGTGACCTCGCCGGCCGCACTGTCGCGGACACCCCAGTCCTGCGCCAGGGCGGAGATGATGTTGAGCCCGCGGCCGCCTCGTGCGGTGACCGAGGGTGTGGCCGGAATTGGCCTGGTCGGGCCGCCACCGTCCGTGACCTCGACCGTCAGCCGGCCTGCTCTGTCGACGCGCCAGGCGGCGCGGATGTCGCCGTCGCCCACCTCCGCGTGCCCCAGCGGCCTGCCGTGCCGGCAGGCATTGCTGAGCAGTTCGGAAAGGATCAGTACTGCATCGTCGACGACCGATTCGGACACCCCGTTGCCGCGTAGCTCCGCACGCATGCGGTGTCTCGCCTCACCCACGCCCGCAGGGCCATGGGGTACGGCCATGCTCGACGACGTGGGCACCTCCTGTGCCACCACCAACGCCACCCCCGAGACCTCCTTTGCCCCACGCCACGGTGTGAATGCCCCAATGGACTGGACCGGAAACCGGCCAAGGGCGGGCCAGTGACGCACTCGTAACGATCGAATACGGACCGAACGCGCCGGTGCACTCCCCGTAACCGAAGTTACAGACGTCCCAGCTGGGACAGGACCTGCCTCGGGCGGTTGGTGATGATCGCCTCCACGCCCAGGCGTACGCACAGCTCCACGTCCTCCGGCTCGTTGACCGTCCACACGTGCACGCGATGTCCGGCCTGGTGCAGCCTCGCGACATAGCCCGGGTGATTGCGGACGATCCGCATGCCGGGGCCCGCGATCCGCGCGCCGGCCGGCAGCCGGCCGTCACGCAGCCGCGGCGTCACGAACTGCATCAGATACACGGTGGGGATGGTCGGCGCGGCCGCCGCGACGCGGTGCAGCGAGCGGGCCGAGAAGCTCATGATCCGTACGGGCGACTCGTCCGCACTCGCGGGACCGGCGAGCGCGAAACGGCCGAGCAGGTGGATCAGCCGCTCCTCGACCTGGCCCGCCCAGCGCGTGGGGTGTTTGGTCTCGATGGCCAGCTCGATGCGGCGGCCGGAATCGGCCACCAGCTCAAGGAGTCGCTCCAGGGTGAGTACGGAGGTGAGCGACGGGTCGCCCCAGTCGGGGCTCTCGGCGGACTCCTCGCGGCCCTTCCAGTTCCCGAAGTCGAGGGCCGCGAGATCGGCCAGCTCCAGGGCGGATACGGCGCCGCGGCCGTTGGACGTCCGGTCGACGCGGCGGTCGTGGACACAGACGAGATGGCCGTCGGCGGTGAGCCGTACATCGCACTCGAGGGCGTCGGCGCCGTCCTCGATCGCCTTCATGTACGCGGCCAGGGTGTGCTCGGGTGCGTCCTCCGACGCGCCTCGGTGGGCGACGACCTGGATCTTGTGCTGCCGTGCTTGAGTCACCGCGTCATGGTGTCACCGAGACGGGGAAGGCGTGTGCAGGGGGCCGGTGGCGGGTCCGTACGGCGGGCTACGGCGGCTCGTGGCCGGGCTCGTGCGGAGTCTCGTACGGTGCACTGGAGATGCGTCCGAATTGTCGGACGTAAAGGATTACGGAGATACACACAGGTCCTGCTTACAGTGGCCTGACGGGCTGTGGGAAAAGCTTGGCGGCAGACACCTGCAGAGCGTGCAATCTCAAGTGGAACCTGAGGAGACAGAGCTGTGAGCACCGAGAACGAGGGCAACGAGGGCACTGCGCAGCCGGCCGCCCCGTCCGTACCTCCTGTGCCGGCCACCGCTCCTGAAAGCAGCCCCGCGTCCGCGCCGGGCGCCGGGGCGTCCGGACCTGCGGCCAATTCCGGACCGGCGGCACCGTCCGGAGCTGCGGTTACGTCCGGAGCTGCGCCTGCGTCCGGATCCGCGGGCACGTCCGGATCCGCTGGTACGTACGGATCTGCTGGTACGTACGGATCCGAGGGCGTGTACGCATCCGCGGGTGCCTCCGACGAGCCTCACTACGAGGGGGCCCGTCCCACAGAGCCGGCAGCGGCCGCGGCGGAGCAGCCCGGGCAATCCCCCCAGCCCGAGCCCGCCACCGCGCCGCTGCCTGGTCCCGTCCCGGCCGAGCACCACTCGGGTGCGGGCTGGCCGCCGCCTCCCGCCGCCCTTCCTTCTTACGGAGGCGGCGGCTCGGGGTCCGCGGGCTTCGGCTCCGGTTCCGGTTCCGGTTCCGCCTGGGGCGCTCCGGTCACGGCAGCCGAGCCGCCGCGGCGGAAACGATCCGGCGGACTGATCGCCGCGATGCTCGTCGCCGCTCTGGTGGCGGGCGGCGTCGGCGGCGGCATCGGCTACTGGGCCGCCGAGCGCAACGACGACAACGTCAACTCCACGACGGTCTCCGCCGCGGCTCCGAAGGACCTGAAGCGCGAACCCGGCACGGTTGCCGCGGTCGCGGCCAAGGCGCTGCCGAGCGTCGTCACGATCGAGGCGAAGGCGAGCGGCGGCGACATCGGCGGGAGCGGCGAGCAGGAAGGCGGCACGGGCACCGGCTTCGTGTACGACAAGGAAGGCCACATCCTCACCAACAACCACGTGGTGGCCTCCGCGGCGGACGGCGGCACGCTGTCCGTGATCTTCTCCGACGGCAAGCAGTACGACGCCGAGGTGGTGGGCCGGGCCCAGGGCTACGACGTGGCTGTGCTGAAGCTCAAGAACGCGCCGTCGGGGCTGACACCGCTGCCGCTCGGCGACTCGGAAAAGGTCGCGGTAGGCGACTCGACGATCGCGATCGGCGCGCCGTTCGGCCTCTCGAACACCGTCACCACCGGCATCATCAGCGCCAAGAACCGCCCCGTGGCCTCGGGCGACGGGTCCAGCGGCAAGAACTCGTACATGAGCGCCCTGCAGACCGACGCCTCCATCAACCCCGGCAACTCCGGTGGCCCGCTGCTCGATTCGGGCGGCGCGGTGATCGGCATCAACTCCGCGATCCAGTCGGCGGGCAACGGCCTCGGCCAGACGCAGGCGGGCTCGATCGGCCTCGGCTTCGCCATCCCGATCAACGTGGCGAAGAACGTCGCCGAACAGCTGATCAAGACGGGCAAGCCGGTCTATCCGGTGATCGGCGCGACGGTCGACATGTCGGGCAAGGACTCGGGCGCCAAGATCGCCTCCGAGGGCGCGGGCGGCACGGCGGCGGTCACGGCGAACGGCCCGGCGGCGAAGGCGGGCCTCAAGGCGGGCGACGTCATCACCAAGTTCAACGGCAAGCCGATCGACAGCGGACCGACGCTGATCAGCGAGATCTGGAACTACAAGCCGGGCGACAAGGTCACGCTGACGTATGAGCGGGACGGCAAGGAGCAGACGGCGCAGGTGGTTCTGGGCGAGCGCGAGGGCGACAGCTGATCCGGCGGGTGCTGCTGGTCCGGGGTCCGGGCTGGTCCTCCTGGTCCGGCCGGACTAGGAGGACACGGCGGTGCCGAGAGAGTCGGCGGCCATCGCCTTGGGCGCGCCCTTCTCGTAGAACACATCGAGTTCGGTGATCGTGAAACCCGCGGTCGTCAGCATCTCGACGATCGGCCGGGTGAGATGGCACCCGCCGAGAAACCGCTGGTTCACCGGGTCGAGCCGCCGCTGCCAGCGGCGTACGTTCTCGTCCTGCTCCGGAGCCAGCCCGTGCTCGACAAAATGCAGAGTCCCGCCGGGCTTGAGCACGCGCCGCACCTCGCGCAGGGCGGCAACGGCGTCGGGGATGGTGCACAGCGTCCACGTGGACAGGGCGGCGTCGAAGCTGTCGTCCTCGAACGGCAACGACTGACCGTCAAGACCGGCGCGCCGCACCGGGATGCTTGACGCTCCGATCCGTTCGCCGGCAAGTCTCCATCCGAGCTCGGAGGGCTCGACCGCGGCCACCCCGGTGACGGCCGGCGGATAGAAGGGGACGTTGTGTCCTGTGCCGAACCCGATCTCGACGACCTCGCCCTCCAGCCCCTCACAGACGCGGCGACGCAGGGGCCCGGCCTGCTTGGCCCCGCAGGCGACGTTGACGATCCGTGGCACGACTCGCTCGGCATAGAACCCCATCGCGGCCTCCGTCTCTCCTTTTCACGATGGCACCTGCGCGTCACGGACGCACCACTCCCACGGCCCGAAGAACGCTGCTGCGGCACCCGCTGCCGGGCCGGTACTCTGTAGGCCGCTCCGCAGCAGGTGAGGCGGGGCGTGGGTGGGTTGCCCGAGCGGCCTAAGGGAACGGTCTTGAAAACCGTCGTGGCGCGAGTCACCGTGGGTTCAAATCCCACACCCACCGCATGCAGGGCCTATAAGGCCAGGTGAGAAGGGGTGTCCGGAGCTTCCGGGCACCCCTCTCTTTTCGATTCTGTATCGAACTGTCTCGCTTGGATCCCAGATCAGATCATGGAGTGTGGGCCAGGGGCGGGCCGGATCGCCATGACAATCGCGGGCGCAGCGGACCGGACGGAGTGACGTTCTCGACTTGATCAGCAACATTTGACCCGAGCTCATGGACTAGGTAGTCAGGCGGCTGGGCGATGGCACAAGATTGCACGTCTCCCGCGAGGAAGTACTACGGACAGTGATTGTCCCTGGGGCCGCGCTCGTGGGGAGGCCCCTTACGAACTCCGTCGTCGGATCAGCTTCCGTTCCGGAAGCCGTACGGGCCGCCCGATTTGATGGCGGCGAGCACGCGCCACGTGCCGCGCGGCTTATGGAACCTGCGCATGAAGTCGGACAGGGCAGCGCTGTCGCTTTCGTCGGGGTCGAGCTGATGGCGGAGCGCTTGCCAGGCGATTTCGTAGTCAGAGCACGCCTGTTGGACAGATGCCTGGGTGACGAAGTTCGGCGAGGCGCCGTTGTGTCGCACCGCGTTCAGCCACTGAGTGCTGAGAAGGATGGGTGAGGGTGAGCCGGCTGGACTGTCCGAATTCTCGGACACGGCAACACTCACCGATGCGAGGCGAATCTCGAACGTCTCCTCGAAGCTCCTGATCTGCGCCTTCACGTCTTCGAGTTCGTTCCACGTGGCTTCGTCCAATAGGTCGTCCATCTCGGGCAGGCTGGACGGAAGCCCGCACTTGAACAGCAGCGTGATGTCCGCAACCTCCCTGACCCGCTGAAGGAGTTTCTCGCGATCACGCCAGTTGCGCCCCTGGTTGTCGGCAATGCGGTGGATGCACCGCCAGAGTTCAGCTTCGCTGGAGAACCACTTGGCGAGCATGTGAGACTCGGCGGGGAGCTGTTTGGCTCTGAGACGCCACGTGTGTTCCATGACTTCGGCACATCCGCTCAGCAGCTTCTTGTCGTATGCCATCATTTCTGGCTGAAGAGGATGCTCGAGACGATGGCGATCCGGCGCTGCATGTGGATAGGTCTCGCGCTCGAAGCGGATGAAGCGGCGTTCCAGACGCAATTTCGCCAGATCTGGGTCCTCGATGAGCAACCACGATCGGGTCAGGGGTTGGAAGCCGCTCAGATCGGCGTTCGCCGCGCCCTCCAGTTCGTCCACGGCGAGTTTGGCGAGGGCCTCCCCCGGATCGGCGTTCGCCCCGCCCTCCGGTTCGTCCACGGTCAGATCGGCATGGGCGCCTGGCTTCTCCTCTTCCTCGCCCCTGAACGGGTTCATCGCCACCGCGTACACACACGCGGCGTTGTAGCTGTCCTGCCAGAGGCGCCACCCCCGGGAAGTCCACGGGCGCACCCTTCGCAGCCAGCCCCTAGCCTCCTTCACCTGGTGCTTGAGTGTCTCGGCGGAGGAGGGCCAAGAAAGTGGGTTCTCCAGCTGCTTGAATTTGTGATCGCCTGCTTCGTGGTGGGCCCACGCCAGTCGCAGGGGCGCCCACACATCGCAATTGAGCCGCAGGGAGGTCCGAGTAAGTGTGCCGTGAGAGCGGATAAGAGGGAGCCGGAGATGAATCAGGCGGGGGTAGTCGGCGATGAGCTGGCGCATCTCCTCTCTGCAAGCGAGCTGGAAGAACACCCGGACGATCTCATACTGGCGCTCATCCTCTTCGAGTTTCTCCTTGAGCCACTTCTTGGCCCCTTCTTCCTGCTCCCTCCCGAATGGCCTTGTCGCACCGGGAGGTATGACCTCCATGAGGGTCCGCCAATGCCGATCGGCGAGGGCGGGGCCGAGAGCCAGCCGGATCTCCTTCCGCGCGTGTTCCCGTCGCGGGCACGGGCGGTCGTCTTCCTTGCACCATTGATGGGCAGTCCGCTCCGCCACTCCGAGGACGACGGCGTAGCGGAAGCGCGCCTCGAGCAGACCGCTGCGCCACCATCGGTAACGACGGCGAAGGACCCGGCGGGGATCCCAGGCGCTCATTCCCATGCGGGCATTGCGCTGTTCGTTGCTCTGCCCGTCCAAAAGCATCGCCCCGTAGTAGGTCTCCAGAGCGTCAAGATGCAGCCAGAGTTGTTCCTGGATTCCGGCGATCTGCGTGCGCAGATACAGGTTCGTCGGGTCGATTCGCAGCGCCTCGTAATAGTGGTCTAGGGCGTCGTCGAATTGCCGGTTCTTGCTGAGTTCCCGGCCTTGCTGGTAGGCGGCGAATAGTTGCGGCGGCAAGTCTCGTCCGCGCCACTCCTGCCAAGGGGGACGACGGCTGGCGCGGGTGACGGGCACCAGAGCCGCCATGACCCAGTATCCAGCCTCTCGTACCGCCTGCTCCCATGTGGAGAGCCAGAGCGCTTCCGTACGACTGCCCCGGATAGCGTACGAGGTGACGGTGACCGTGATGCCGAAACGGGGCTCCTGCTCCCGCACTCGGAGAACTCCGCGAACCGTGTAAGCGATCTTTGGTCGAAGACGACTGAAGAGGCGCAGCAAACTCGTCCCAATCTTCTTGGGCTCGAGGTCAACATCACCGAGCAGGTCGAGGAAGTTGTCTGCTGGGGCCTCTGTAGGAAGGGCTGAAGGAGGGTAGAGATTCGTCTCTGACAACTGCTTGCGCAATTGGGCAGTCAGCCCCTCCACTCGTGGTTCGACTTCCGGTGCTGACGCGACGAGCTGCTTCACGTCCACCGCACCCGGTTTGTGGGCGTAGAGCATTAGCATCAAGCGCCGAAGTACCGAGAGCAGGAGGATGAACAAAATCAGGCAACCGAGTCGAGTGCTGAACGGTGCGCCGTCGCTGCCGGCTGTTACCAAGCGCGCGGCGCCGTCGATGAACTGCATGAACCACTCAGCAGGTGCCTCAATGACTTCCGTCCAGCCAGTAGCCTGCCACGAGGACTTGTCGCCGACAGCGCGAACGACGGCGAACAAGACGCAGAAGGCGATGACTGTCTCTGTCGCTGAACGGGCCACATGAGGCGCTTGCAGCGACGAAGCATCGGCAGTGGAGTGGCGCTCGGAACGAGAGGACATTGTTGCCTCTAATGGCTGTAGCCTTCAGGAACAATACTTCTACGATTTCGTGGTCCGGCAAGTCGAAGCCGATCTGTTGGACGAGCAAGCCGCCCGAAACGGGCCACATCTAGCTCTGGACGTGCGGTGAGACTGGGCCCGAGGGCACTAGGGTCGACCACTCACGTAGTCCCGGATCTTCCTGCCCTCTTCGATCACCCGCACAGCTCCTTCGCCGACGGTAAGGCGTAAGGCAGCGCTCACTGTTGTGTCGTTGGCCATGCCATAGACGCCGTCGAACACTGACCAGACCTGGTCCACGAACTTGATTCGAGCCTGCCGGGCCACCAGAGCCCGCAAGTTCTGTTCAACGCGGACGCGGGCCTTCTCCTGCTCCTGCTTGACGACGTCTCTTACGCTGTCGCCAAAGCTGAACAAGGCGCCGTCATCGTCCCCGTCCTGAGGACTCAGCTCCTCCAGCCACTCCTGTCTGGCCCTGGCCAGTGCGTCAGCGAAGACCCAGATCCCGAACGGGCATGTCTGTAGTTGCGCGGCAGCCTACGTGGAATCTGAGAGTGCATTGCCAGCTGTCGCGTCGTGTGGCCTAGTCCTATTTGCCTTCGTCCAGGGCAACTTGAATGAGGTCGTTGGACCGCCCTTGGAAGCCGCGCAGCAACTTCGCGTAGAAGCGGTACAGGACGGCGCGCTCACCGCGCTGAACCTGACCATCCTGCAGGACCGCGTAGTCGAGCGGCTCAGTCCGGAGGCAGCGCAGCGTATCGAGTTCGGCGTGTATGACGAACCCATCCGGTTCAACATCACGCTGATCGACTCGCAGCTGTGCGTGGCGCAGCCGTACCTCCCGCAGACTCGTGTCGTGGACTCGCCGACGTTCCTGGTCCGGAAGCGCCGGACGACGGGCGGCCTCTTCCCGACGTTCGACCAGATCTTCACCACGCTGTGGGAAAGGCGAGCAGCTGAATGACCGACCTCCAGGGGCTCCTTCGTATCGCCGGCGCGGCACTAGACCAGGCGTCGACCCTGGTCACTGACATGGCCGTTGGATCAGTGACGGCCAAGGGCGATCGAGACATGGTCTCCGAGCTCGACTACGCGGTTGAGGAGCAGGTCCGCAGCTTCCTCCTCAAGGAGACTCCGGAGATCGGCTTCCTGGGTGAAGAGAGCGGCGGCTCCGGAATCGGGGGCAACCTCACGTGGGCGCTCGATCCGGTCGACGGCACGGCGAATATCGTCAACGGCTTGCCGCTCTGTGCAGTCTCACTGGGACTTGTTGAGAACGACCGCTCTGTTCTCGGCGTCATCGACCTGCCCTTCCTGGGACAGCGGTACAGGGCAGCGGAGGGGCACGGGGCGTACTGCGGAGAAACACGGATTGCCCCCAGTCGTAAGCAGACCTTGAACGAGGCGATCGTCGCCATTGGGGACTACGCAGTGGGGGAGGGCGCGCAAGCTCGGAACCGGCGTCGCCTAGCACTCACGGCCCTGCTCGCTGAACGAGTCCTGCGGGTCAGGATGCTCGGATCGGCAGCTGTCGATCTCGTGTGGGTCGCTTCCGGCAAGCTCGATGCGAGCATTGCCATGAGTAATCACCCGTGGGACATGGCAGGGGGTGTCGCGATCGCTCGCGAGGCCGGCGCAGTCGTCATGGACGTGCAGGGCGCTGCCCATGACCTGAGGTCCGCGGCCACCATTGCTGTCGCCCCAGGGCTTCGCGATGATGTCCTGCGACTACTCGAAGGTCTCTGAAAGCTTGCTGGAGTGCGTCGATAGTGCCACCCGTTCCGGAGTCCGTTTCGACCACGTGACGGAACGGGTCTCTGCTCGGCTACCCGAGTGCGAGGGGGCTGAGCTCCTGGAGCTCCCGGACGGCGAGCCCGTGCTGAGTGTTTCGGGGCCATGATCACTCGCGCCAAAGCAGCTCCAGCCCAAAGCCGTTCCACGGACCTCAGCAGTCTCAAGCTACCCCGTCCGGACTTCAGGCGATCACATGCGATCAGGGAGAGTGCCAATACGAGCGCGAACTGCTGAATGGTTGGCGCAGCGGGTGAGGCGGGAACTTCTCAGGCGCTGGTGGTCGTCTGCATTGATGCACTGTCAGGTGTGCACAGCTGTCGTGGAGTGTGGGGAGAGGTTTCGGATGTCTGAAGAGATCGGGATTGCGGAGGCTGTGGAGCATCTGCGGGCGCAGTTGGTGGCTGCAGCCGCTGGCAGTGGTACGGGGCCGAGATTTGAAGTAGGTCCGGTGGAACTGGAGTTCTCGGTGGAGATGCGCAAGGAGGGCAAGGCCGGTGCCAGCGTGAAGGCTTGGGTGGTGTCGGCAGACATGGGGGCTTCATTGTCGAAGGCATCGGTGCACCGGGTGAAGCTCGTGCTGACACCGAAGGACACCGTGACCAACAGCTCCTATCACGTGAACACCGACCAGCCAGATGCAACGGGCGAGATGCTCGGCTCTCGGTTTGGGGGGTAAGGGCAGCACCCGGCCACGTGGTGACAGAGACGTCGGCCGCCGACATGAGGCTTGAGCACCGAGCAGAGGAGGCACAAGGGTGGATCCGACGCGGGTAGCAGTGGTGCGTTCCGGCGGCGCCCGAGGGTCGGGATATGTGCTGGGCGGGCGGCTCGTACTCACGGCCGCACACGTACTCAAGGACCGTGCGCGAGTGTCTGTGCAGCTTCCCGGGAGGCCTGGCCAAGTGCCGTGCCAGGTGGTCTGGGATCGGTTCGAGGACGGGCCCCAAGGGTGGGATGCTGCGTTGCTCCTGGCAGAGCAAGACCTGTCGCCCCGGCCCTTGCCAGCGGTCCGGTGGGGGCGGTTGGTGACGATGCAAACCTGTCCGGCCCAGGCGCTGGGCTACCCGGTTGGGGGGCAGGCTGGCGGCGATGCCGTGTCATCTGTGCAGCGTGATGGGCGAGTACTCCCGGCCAGCGGCCGGGATCGGGACCGTTACGTTTTGGCCGGCGATGTCGGTGCCGAACCGCAGGGAGGCGCGTCACCTTGGGGTGGGATGTCCGGGGCTTCCTTGTGGTGCAGCAGTACACCAGCAATGCGGCCGCTACTGACGGGGGTGGTAGTTGGCGATCCTCCTGGTTGGACACATGCTCAGTTGGAGGCCGTGCCGAGTTATGTACTGGCCAGCGACCCAACGGTGCGGAGTCTGATCGAAGAGCACACCGGACGGGCAATGCTGCTAGAGCCTGCGGACCTACAACACATAACCGACTTAGCAACGATCCCTCGGCTAGCGCGTTCCCCAGCTGATCTGCTGCGCCCAGAGCAAGCCGTGGTGTCCTTCATGGGACGCGAAGAACTGTTGACGAACCTGACCGATTGGTGTCTGACACAGACTGTGGAGTGGGAATGGGGCGATGGGCTGGTGCAAGCCCGTCTTCTGACCGGACCCGGCGGTGCAGGCAAGACCAGGCTGGCCAGTGAACTAGCCTCCCACATGACCAGCCGTGGCTGGACCGCGATACGACTAACCCCAAATGTGGGCACGCCACTCGGAACGCTTTCCCAGGTGTGCAGACCGCTGTTGGTCATCGTCGACTACGCCGAAACTCGTATCGCGCAACTTCACGAACTGCTGGACGTCGTCGAACACGACCAAAGCACCAACCCTGTACGTATCCTGGCGCTAGCTCGTGCAACAGGCGACTGGTGGATCAGGGCAACTCAGCACCCGCGTAGTCAAGCCCTAGGCGCTGCCACAGTGACCCCGGTGCCCGCTCTACATCACAGCTCCCGAGATCGGGTGACCGCCTACAGGAAAGCTCTCAACCATTTCAGCGACCGACTGCGCCATGTATACCCCGGCCTAAACTGGCAGGCCCTCCTGTCACGTGTATGCGCCGTCACCGCACTACCCGCGCTCACGGCAGAAGAGTTTGACAGCCCACTGTCAATCCAAATGGCCGCTCTGCTAACGCTATTGGACAGCACTGGCACCCCACAGCAGACAGGCGTACAAACATCCTCCCTAGAGGGCCGGCTCCTGGGGCACGAGCAGAAATACTGGGACGACACCGCTAACAGTCCTGAACGGGGCCTGACTGGCGAACGCTGCGGAAGCGAAACCCGTTCGCTCGCCGTCGCCCTGGCGTCTCTGGCTCCTGCGACCGACCGTGACAACGCTCGGACGCTGCTGACCAACCTGCCCGGCCTGGAAGACGCCAGTGCGGCCGGAATCCGGGGTGCCCTATCGACCTGGCTCGCTGACCTCTACCCAGCGCCGGAGGGCTCTGTCTGGGGCAGCCTCCAACCCGACCGCATCGCCGAACATCACATTGGTATTCAAGTGATGCGAGAACCGGGAGTTATTTCTCGATACCTAGCCAATCTTGACGTAGCCCAGGCCTTTTACGCCTTGAACGTCCTCGCCCGAACGGGGCGGCATGCTCAATACAATTCGGCAGTTGAAGCTCTTCTGCGCGAATCTATCAACGCCTCTCCGACGATAATAGCTCCTGCAGCCCTGATCTCGGCAACGCAGACCCCCTATCCCGATCTGCTTATCGCCACCCTCTCAGATCTAACTAAGAAAACCAGCGATACATCCCTACTTAAGGTACTCCATGATTTCTTGCCGAGCTCCACTCTCACACTTGCCAATTATGCGGAAACTTTGACAACTTCTCTTGTGGACGCTTTGAAATCCCAGCCTGTTCGTGACACTCAGGAGCATTTCCCCGACCTCGCCCTCGCCCTTAACAGCCAATCTAATCGCCTGGCCGAGATCGGACGGAAAGAAGAGGCCTTGAGGTCCGCAAGTCAGGCCATCGAGATATATGAAGCATTGATCGAAAATCGGCAAGGTGACCACCTAGCCAACCTTGCCATGGCATTGAATAACAAATCGAATCGCCTGGCAGAAATCGGAAGAAGGGCTGAATCACTACAGACAATGGAGGAGGCTGTGCGATATTGGAGACATCTTGCAGGAAAGCAACCAGATGCTTACCTGTATCGCCTCGCCATGGCCCTAAATAACAAAGCAAACCGCCTGGCCGATATTGGACGTTGGCCCGAAGCGTTGAGTTTTTCGGATGAATCAATTCAAACGTTTAAATCACTACCCGAAGACCAGCAAAGAATCCACCTACCCGGTCTTGCAATGGCATTGAGTAGCCAGTCGAATCGCTTCGCGCAAGTCGGGAAAAGGTTGCAAGCATTGGAAGCGGCGACGGAATCTGTAGGGTACTGGAGAACTGTCACTGGGGACAATCCTGATTCCTTCCTGCCCGAACTTGCCAAGGCGCTCACGACTCAGTCCGCACATTTTTCCGAACTAGGGGAAATTCAGAAGGCAGTAGAGGTGGGAGCCGAGGCCGTAAAGCACTACAGATACCTTTCCAAGGCTCATCCAGAAGCATTTCGGCCCTTTTTGGCTGTTGCGCTAAACAATCAATCGAATCACCTACATGCGCTAGGCAACTATTCGGATGCGTTGTGCATGATATCTGAAGCGGTCGAGTTCTATCGCCCCTTGATCAAGGCTCACCCAGACGCTTTTCTGGCCAATTTTGCAGCTTTTCTGGGCACTCAGTCGACTCAGCTGGCCGAAGCTGGAAAATTCCAAGAAGCACTCGACGCCATCAATGAAGCGATTGACATCTATCGCCCCCTCGCCAGGGATCATCCGAACGCGTTTCTACCCAACCTCGCAGTTTTCCTGGGCGTTCAGTCGAATCGGCTGGCTGCAGCTGGAAATCCCCAAGAAGCTCTTGGTGTCATCAATGAAGCGATCGAGATATGTGCCCCCCTTGCAGAAAACCATCCAGCCGCATTTCTACCTGAACTCGCCGTGCTCCTGCATTATCAATCAAGGCGACTCATCGCCACCAAGGAATACGGTAGGGCATTGATTTCAATAGATCGCTCTATTGAAATATTCGATGATCTCTCCAATCTCTATCCTGCACGTTTTGGCGAGTATCTCGCTTCGTCTATAGAAATTCGCGACCTCCTTAAGGCTGCTACGCAAGATTCCTGACGGTTATGGCTACATGGCCCAAGCCGTGCAGCATGGGAGAACGGCAACCTCAACAGCCGCAGTCTGAATCGTCAGTAGCCGCTCATCGCCCATTGACGAACCCACTGGACCTCAACGACCGCATAGCCAAGTGCTCGAGGATTCGTGCCAGTCACGTGCCAGATTTGGGCGGGGAACAACGGGGAACACCCGGGACCAAGGCAGGGGCCCGTCCGCAGTCCGAGACCGCAATGGGTTGGGCGACATCGGATGCAGTACAGAGGGGCCCGATTGTGCTTGCGGTCAGAGGTTCCCGTTCACACAAAACTGATGGATCCAGGCGGGAGGCCAACAGTAAAGTAGCGCCAGGTAACGGGAGTTAGGGTGCGAAGTGGACTTCACCGATCAAATTAGCCGACTCACGCGAGCGCATCAGCTTGGAGCGGAGTTGTCGGCCGGCATGCAAGCTTGGGGCGTCAGTAGCCCTTACGGGGTGCGAGCCAGCATCGCCGAAGATCGACTTAGTTGGGAGCTGCGGCTCCAGGTATCTCAGTCTCCGCCACTTTCCGATTGGGGTTTCAGTTTCGGTGAAGCGGTAAACCACCTGCGGGCGACCCTCGATAATCTGGTCGTAGCCATCGCGCGGCAGTCCGGTGTGACGGACGAAAAGCAGCTCAAGGCTCTCATGTTCCCCATCTGCGGCACACCCAAGGAGTGGAAGAGCCGCCAAAAGGGGCTCGCTTGCTTGCCCGACTGGTGCCGCGACGCTCTGGAGCAGCTTCAACCGTTCCAGGGGCCCGAACACGGTCGCACCCTTGATGAAGACCTGCTGTTGGTCCTGCGTGATCTAGACAACAGCACCAAGCACCACCTGCAGGTCAAGCCCGATCTGGCACCACAGGCCATCCAGCACGCGCCAGCGGTCGAGTTCGAAACCGAGGAAGGGGCTGCTGCCAGCGTGCCGCCCGACACCGAGGTGGTAGTCGCTCCGTTTGAAGATGGTGCTGTCTTGCTCCGGCATCGGACAAGTGGCCGCATCAAGTCCGTCCAGGGGCAGTACAACATCACGGCTCATGTCCAGGTCGTCTCACCAGATGGTCGCGCTTTCGGCGTCACGAACCTGCTGGCAGCCTTGTGGGAGCACACACGGGTCGTTATGGGCCATGTGATCGGCACAGCCGAGCAAGGTGAAGGCAAGTCCGAGGCCTAGTTGCCCACCAGCCTGTCTCAGATTCCGTCCCATTCAGCCCCGTTCAGGCCGTTCACTCCAGGGCCTTGCGCAGCAGCACGTACGGTTTGGCCGCAACGGGGCCGTCTGCGGCCAGGTAGTAGCCGGCGGCGATGCGGATCGGGTCGATCGATTCGACCGGCACGAACGCTTCGATCTCGATCGCTTTCGCCGTCGGCAGCGGGAGGGATTCCAGCTCCTCGTCGGTGATCTGGACGGTGTCGCCACCGGGGAGCTCGTAGCCCTTGCCGATCTCGTCCTGCCGCAGCTCCTTGCCGTCGACCTCGCAGACCTTGCGATTGCGGATTGGACTCATGTCCTCCAAGTGCACCTGCCTAAACCGCACACTGCGGTCCTCCGTGGCAGGAAGCACCTTGATCGGGATCGTCACGAGGCCAAGGCTGATGGCACCGGACCAGACGGGGCCGGGCATGACATACCTCCACGACAGCCCCGAGACCGTCAGCGTACGGCGACGGACGGGCACGGCATTCGGGCTCACACGCCCCAGCCTCGAGCAGCGGGATCATGTCGACGGCCTGGTCGGTGAGGCTCCCGAAGGCGTGCCGGTTCCGCTGCGGGGAGGCCCGCCGACCCGCGCGAGAGGACCCGGCCGTCCCGATCCCCTCTACCGCGCCGCCCGACCGACCCGCCGTTCTCCCTTTTCCTTGATCGGGTTCGTGAGGGGGTGCTGTAGAGGGGATGTCAGACCCCCGACCACGGAAAACCAGGCTCGTGACCTGCGGTGATCCGGCGCGACCGCGAGTCGGGCAGCAACAGGTGTAGCAAGAGCAGTGACAAGAGGTGTTGCAACAGGTGTTGCAAGCCGCAGCGGCTCCGGCCGCTCGATGCCGCACCGCGCCGCGCGGAGGCCCCGCCGACGCCCGCAGACCGGCCCCTGCCAGGAGGTCCCCATTCCCGCGGCTGCCGACGCCCGCCCCACCCACCACCCACCCACCACAACGGGCAACAAGGCAGCAGACGAGGGAAGTCGGCCAACTCACCACCAACCACAAGGCCTCTGACCTGCGGGCTTGAGCGCCGTCACTGCGGGTTACGCAACCGTTCTCGCTGAGGTTTTTGCAAGGTTTCCTGCCACCGTTCTTGCAGCGGCTATTGCCGCCGCCAACCCGTGGTCGGGGGGACCATAGGCCCGACCACGGTCCGTGCGCCCGCGAGGCGCTAGCCGCCGCTTGTGGGCCGCTCGTTCGCGTCGCCGGCCACCTGGTGCTCTCCACCCAGGACACGGCGCTGACGCCCCGTAGCGAGGGCTGCGAGTTGTCTCTACTGTGATCGTTCATGGGGCGGGTCAAGAAGAACAAGCCGCGTCGGCCAGTCCCTGCCTCCCTACCTTGTAACACTCAGCCTTCCCTCGACAGAGGAAGAACCATGGCCCTCCGGACCGCCACAGTGGCAGCATGCATTCTCGCCCTAGCCCTCACCGGCTGCTCCACTTCTGTCCCCGATGTCGTCGAACAGACGGCTGCCGGTTCGGAGACCTCCGATGCGCCCGCCGCTTCCGCCAGCGCCAAGCCGGACGGACGCCTGATCTCTAGTGGTTTCGGCCAGCAGGACGAGTTCGTGTGGGTCACGTCCCTCGTCAGAAACGACTCCAAGCAGGTCGGGCAAACCGTCACCGTCCAGTTCAACGTTCTCAATGCGACTGGCAACATCATCGGCAGTGAGAGCCAGGTTGAGTCATTCAGCCGCCCGGAACAGCTGCTCGTCCTTGGTACCCAGGTAGACGTTCCGACGAGCGAGAAAGCCACGAGGGTTGAGGCCACCCTCCTCGTTGAAGAAGCTGGCGCCTTCTCCGACAGCCCATTCCCCGAGATCCCCACCAGCGCAGTGACCATCGGCAAAGGCGAGTACGGCGATACAACGGGGACTTTTGAAGTCAGCAACCCAACGAACGCACCGCTGAAGAACGCCCGCGTGGGCATCATCTGCTACAACGCCAAGCAGAACGTCATTGGCGGCGCTTCTGAGTATCCCGACCTCGTTCCTCCCTCAGGCAAGATCCGCATCGACTCCACCCTCAACACACGTGGCACTCCCGCCAAGTGCGACGCCTACGCCGGACCAGGTATCTGACTGCCCGCTCCGGTCTCAGGGCGGCCCCTCGCGGTCCAGTGGCTAGGGCGCATGCACCCGCTTGAGAGACACCTGGGCGGCTGGGCCAGCGGCCTGGCTCGGTATCCCAGATGTATGGCGGGACGCAGGGTAACCGAGGCAGGCGGCGCAGAGCCGTGTAGTTAGCTGGCTGGCCGTCCACCTCGGCGACGCCAGCGCCGTCGAACTGTAGGATCAGAACGCCTCGTAGGGTCTGCATCGTCGAGTGAAGTTCCTAGTTGCTCGCGAGCAGCAGCCGCAAACGCTGAACGTCGGTTCGACAACCTGTTGCGCATTACGCGGTGGTCTCGTTCAACGAGCGCTTCGAGTTGTTGCCGATCGCTATCTGTCCTGTGAGCTTCAAAGGCGTTGTCGTAGGAACCGACCAGGTCGACTATTGACTCCCAGATACCCTTGGCCTTCATCTCCATCTCGGAGGGGCCAGCGACTATGACTTCCATCACCCGATTCACGAAGGCAGTTAGCGTCGCATTCTCTGCTAGACCGTGACGGTCGAACTCCTCTCGTGTCGCAGGTACTTCAAAGCTGCCTATCGCCTCTAGTGCGTCCTCAATGGCGGTTACGGCTTCCAGGAAGGCTACATACGCCGCACGACGCGTTTCTAGGCGCTGCGTTCTGCGCTGCTCCTCTCGGTCTGCCTGCTTATCCAGCCGGTCCTGCCTGGCGCGCAGGAGGCTGATGCCACCGCTGACCGCTACGCCTGCCAACGCCGCGCCTGCGCTGATGAGTGCAACTTCCGCATGAACCATGGCGGCAGTGAAGCAGCGCAAGAGCTGCTGGGTGACAGAAACATGAGTTTGGGTCGTCGATTCGCTCACCGGGCCTGGAGCATACGCGGCCATCCAAATCCTGAAACCACCCACGGCAAGCCGCGGGCCCCCGGGCCGCGCCCACCCCACCCGGAAGTGCTCGCCGAGCTGGAGACTGCGCTCGACGCGGGGCTTGCCAGAATTCATCCACACCCGATTGCTCTGAGCTGTGCCCTTTGCCGGCGTGAGAGACGGCTGAAAGACGACACCATTGCCAAGCAGTGCGGTTCAACAGGTGGATGTCGTCGCAGGAGAAGGTGGCCTGGGTGAGAAATCGACGATGCCATGGCGCTGATCGAGGCCAAGGAGGACGACCGCCAGCGCCGCGCAGCGTAGGCCGCCCGTGGTCATGCTGGGGCCGTGCGGCGGAGAACTGGAAACGGTACGTGCGCGGTCAGACCGGCTGAGATCATGGCAAGAGGGTCAGATCATGATCACGGTGCAACAGCAGTGGGGGCGGGATGGACGACAAGAGCACGGTGCGCGCGGTCGCGATCGACCACAAGGCGGTCCTGCGAGCCCCCGGGCGGGCCCACGACGGGATCGCCGAGTTCCTTCAGTGGCTCGACGAACGCGATGTCTCCTTCGTGCTGCTCACCAGCGATCCGGTCGACGCCGAGGCCGCCCTGAGGGCTGCCGGCCTGCCCGCGCCCGCCCTCCACTTGTCCCGCGACGACATCCCCGGCAAACCGGCCCGCGGCAGCGGTGCCTGGCTGCAGGCGGTCGCCGACAGCCTCAAACTGCGCACGAACCAGATCGTGCTCGTCGGCACCTCGGAATGGGACTGGCGCACCGGCATCAACGCCGGCGTCGTTCACGTCCACGCCCGCTGGGCCAGCTCCGTCCGCGATAACAAGGGCATGCTCACTCTGGGTGCCGACGAGCCGGCTGACGTCGGTGAGCTCCTGGAGCACTTCCTCCTGGACGAGCCCCGCTGGGCCTTCAGCCACGACGACCCCGCCCGCTCCTTCAAGATCCGCTCCCTGCTGCCCCCCAACGTGCGGTTCCCCCGCACCGCCAACAGGACCTTCGAGCTCCAGGACGTCTTCACCCGCGGCCAGACCATCGCCGTCGGGACCCAGGACGCCCGCGACATCCTGATGCTCCGCCTGCTGTCCTCCGCCTACCTCGACGGCACCCTGCCCCACCGCAGCCTCTTCTGCGTCTACCCCAGCAGCTCCCCGGGCCAGGTCAGCCAGCAACTCGCCGGCTTCCTCACCAAGGCGAAGGTGATGGTCGGCTCCTTCTACCGCGAGGACCTCCTCGAGCGCGTCACCCAGGCCCCGGACACCAGCCTGGAACGGTGGCTAAGGACCACCGGCCAGGCGACCACGGCGGACATCTCGATCGCCGCCCAGGCCCGCACCGTCCGGATCAACCCCAAGTACCGGGGCAAGCTCGAGGGCAAGACCGTGATCGTCTTCGACGACTTCACCACCGAGGGCAAGTCCATCGAGTGGGCCCACACCCTCCTGACCAGCGCCAAAGCGGAACAGGTCATCGCCCTGACCATCGGCAAGTACCGCGCCTCCCGCCACACCGTCTACCAGCTGAGCCCCGGCACCACGATCGACCCCTACAAGGTCAGTTACCACCTAGCAGCCACGAGCTTTGTGACAACGCCCGTCACCGGAGCCGCGGGCCCGGGCCCCGACGACGCGCTCAAGGCCACGATGTCCCACTTCATCGCCGCCGCGCAGAACGCCGACTGATCCTTCGCGTCAGCGGGTCTCCGCAGCCGACGTCCGACCAGGGCAGCCGGGCCGACCATCGACCCGGCCGCACCCTTCCCGCCCGTACGAGGTCCGCGTACGCCATGATGGAGGTGGCCCAAGTACACCGCTTCATCCTTCGAACATTCCGGGGCCGCGAGTAGAAGGACTCACCCTGATGAATCTCGACATCACCATTGACCAGCACGATCTGCTGACCCTGTGCGCGCTGCGCGTCGACGACGCCTCCCTCGACTGGAGCCTGCTCGCCCGCGGTGCCCAGAGCCCCGACGGCCTGGCCGCCCTACTGGACGGGCAACTGCGCGAGGACTCACGTGTCGCCACCAAGAACCGGCCCCTGCTGCAGCAGGCCCTGGCCGCCGGCCTCGACGACGCCCGTGCCCGCGTCGACGACGAGCTGGCCGCAGCCGGGAAGGCGGGCGCCCGCTTGGTCACGGTCCTCGACGAGGACTACCCGGCGAACCTGCGCGTGATCGGCAACCTTCCGCCGTTCCTCTTCTACCGCGGGGAGCTCGACCAGCGCGACGCCCGCTCCATCGCCGTCGTCGGCACCCGCCACGCCTCCGAGGACGGACTGCGCCGGGCGGCCCGGATGGCCCGCGAGCTAGTCGAACACGACGTCGTGATCGCCAGCGGACTGGCCAAGGGCATCGACGCCGCCGCCCACCAGGCCACCCTCAGCGCTGGCAGCCGGACCTTCGCCGTCATGGGCACCGGCATCGCTGCCCCTATCTACCCGGCCGAGAACCGGCCGCTCGCCAAGGCCATCCTCGCCTCCGGCGGCGCCCTGCTCAGCCAGTTCTGGCCCACCAACGCCCCGGCGAAGTACACCTTCCCCCGCCGCAACGTCGTCACCTCCGGCACCACCCTGGGCAGCGTCGTCATCGAAGCCTCCAGCACATCCGGCGCCAAGATGCAGGCACGCCTCGCCGCCGAGCACGGCAAGCTCGTCTTCCTGATCCGGTCACTCGCCGACACCCAGCCCTGGGCCAAGAAGATGCTGGACGAGGACCGGGCGATCCTGGTCACCGCCTCCAGCGACATCACCGACCGCCTCGGACGCGCCGCGGACATCCAGGCCGCCGGCCAGCAGCGCCAACAGCTCGCCCTGGCCGACCTGTGACCACGGGTCTCCCCGATCCGGCAGGTTTTCCCAACTGCCCGGTGTGCGCCTACGTCGTCACCGGCACCGCCCGCCTGTGCTCCGACTGCGCCGGACGCACCCTTCAGCCCGTCGCCGACAGCCACTGCCAGGTCTGCTCCCAGGCCGTCGCGCCCGGCAGGCAGTGCGGCAACCGGCTGTGCGCGCTCCCGGAGGCCGAGCGGGGGTTCTCCCGCGTCGACGCCGTGGCCGTGTACTCCGGAGCCCTCCGCGACAAGATCCACCGGCTCAAGTACGACGGGGCATACGGTTGGGCCGTGATCTTCGGCAGGCTCCTCGTCGGCTGGATGGAGAGCCACCCCGAACAGATGCGCGGCGTCGACCATGTCGTCGGAAACCCCACCGCTGTCGGCCGCCAGCCGATCCAGCACATCGAAGCGATCATGGACGCCGCCTACACCGAGGACGTCACCCACGCCTTCCCACTCAGTCCGCCGGGCGCCCACCGCCTGATCAAAGGGACCGAAACGCCTCGCTCGGCCAACAAGAGCCTGGACGACAAGCGCGCGGCCGCGGCCGCGCACGCAGCCGCTCTGACGTGGGCCGGACACACGGGCGACATCAAGGGGCGCACGCTCCTGCTGGTCGACGATGTCTTCACCAGCGGGTCCCAGCTCCAGCACGTCGCGCTCCGGCTCCGGGCGTCCGGAGCCGCCGATGTCCGCGGGCTCGTCCTGGCGCGCGTCCCCTGGAGCGGATGACCTTGGTCGAGCGGCGCTGGTCGATGCCCCACGGGACAGCGCTGATTCAAAGCCTCTGCGAACAGAGCCCTCGTCGTGCGGGTGCATGGTGCCTGGCCGCTTTCGAAACGCCAGCGGCGTCGAAGTCAGGCCCCCGAAGCGGTTCTATGGGCCACGTGCGGGCCAGATTGTGCTCCTTGCACCAGGTTTGCAGCGGCCTCGCTGGTCAGCGCTGTGCTGGCGCCGTAGACGCGACGCTCTTGAAAACCGTCGTGGCGCGAGTCACCGTGGGTTCAAATCCCACACCCACCGCTTGCGGGTCAGCGTATGTGCTGGTCAGAAGGGGTGCCCCTGTTTCCGGGGTGCCCCTTCTTCATGCGCCGTGTCTCACCCTGAGCCGCGTCTGTCACGCCGTTGACCAGCCTGTGTGGACCAGGCGTGGACCAGGATCCGGCCTGCGAGTGCCGAGAACCCGCAGGTCACGCCCGTACTCTGAGCC
Organism: Streptomyces sp. NPDC020681; assembly: GCF_044334895.1. Taxonomy (NCBI): domain Bacteria; kingdom Bacillati; phylum Actinomycetota; class Actinomycetes; order Kitasatosporales; family Streptomycetaceae; genus Streptomyces; species Streptomyces sp. NPDC020681. Next base: position 617,948 of record NZ_JBIRTX010000002.1, read on the forward strand.
CGCGCATGGACCGGTCTCCGATCGCCTCAGAGGCCCGGGGGTCCTTGAGGCGGTCGAGGATGACCACTCCGCGCGGCCGCTCAGCTCTGATCGGACGCGAGCTCGGTAGCCAGCGTGGTGTCTTTCTGCCCTGGCGGAGTCGCTCGATGCTTGGCGCTGGGTACGCCGGGCCTGCCCTGCGAAGGTACGGATCCGGATCCCGCCGCTCGGCCGGGTGCCGGCCGCCGCATTCCTGTGCGCTGTGCTGCGCGTCGCCACAGGTGAGGCAGGAAGGTGTAGAAGCGGTCGGGGAGGAACACGGCGTCCGCAATGATCATCGCGCCGGAGAAGAGGGGCAGCCCCATGAGCACGGCGATACCGATGTGCATGCCCAGCAGCACGGCCAGAACGGGGTACTTCAGCCTGCCGAAGAGCACGAACGGGAAGGCGACCTGCAAGAGCACCGTCACGTAGCCGGCGATCGCGATCACCATGGGGTACTCGTCCACGAGGTGGGAGAGTGCGGGCCAGGGCTGGAAGAGTTCGAGGTTCAGGGCGTAGTGGAGAGCGGTGCCGCCGCCCCAGGTAGGGCCCTGGATCTTGTACAGGCCGGCTGATCCGTAGAGGAAGCAGACTTGTGCCGCGATGACGAAGATGCCGCAGTTGTGCACCACCGTGGTCAAGGTGATGCGGGCATCGCGGAGTTGCTGGGCGTAGAAGCTCCTCGCCGGCTCCGGCGTGTTGCCCGCGCGAGCCGTCTTGAGCCGGTTTCTGCGTGCGTCCAGGGACCAGCGCCGACCGCACGCGGTGAGGACGAGGTAGAGGGTCATCAGCAGGACCAGGTTGTCGCCACCATCGGTCATGAAGATCGATCTGGCATGGAACGAGGTCACCACGACGGCGAAGAGGATGGACATGACGCGGGTCCGCCAGCCCAGCATGAACAGCGCGGACGTGACGAGGGCCAGCACGTAGCAGAGTTCGAAGTAGGCACGGCTTTCGGACAGGATCAGGATGCTGTTCCAGCCCGTCTGGTCGAAGAGCTGTTGTGCCAGCGCGGGTGTCCAGGGGGAGTTGGGGCCCCAGATCTCGTCACGGTGCGGCAACTCGCGTAGCAGAAAGATCAGGTAGAGCAGCCCGTAGCCGATGCGCAGGACCGACGCGGCATACAGGGACAGTGGCCGATCGGTGAGAAGCGCCCACAGAGCACCGATCCGGTCGAGGAGCCACCGGTGGGCTGTGCCGGCGAGCGAAGTCTCTTGGGCCGCAGGTCGGTGCGGCGTTGCTGCCGTGGAGGGGAGCTGGGGGATCTGCTCATTTCCCATGGGGGGTCACCTTCCACCAGGGCAGGAGCCGGTTGTCGGTGGGCGTCGGCGGGCGGTTCCCGGCTGCTGTGCCGGGGGCAGCGACGGGCAGTGTGACGACCCGAAGCTGAATGAAGTCGAAAGTCCCGCCGTCGTTGTGCGCAGCGACGCGGTCCGCAGCGATGTTGCGCAGATACTTCTGCAACATCACGGCCCGTTCCGAGCGTGCCGTGTCGCTTCCTCCGTGTGTATCGACATAGGAGGTCCAGGCGCGGCGCAGAAGGTTCTGTGACGTATGGCTCGGAAATACGTTGTGCTCGACGGCGGAATTGTCCACGGCAGCCAGGTCGAACCAGGAGCTCACCCGCACCGATCCGTTGGAGTCAGTGTGCGCGGTTCTCGCCAGGACTTGCCGGTTGAAGGAGTCGGGGTCCGGAGCGAAGAGCCGCCAATTCTGTTCGAAGAGCGGATACACCCATCCATTGACCTGTGGGCTGTACCGCTTCGATACAGGGTTGGCGGGGGCCACATGAAGGAACACCATGACGACATGGACCAGAGTCGTCACCAGACAGAGGACTACGGCGGTGTGCAGCCCTGCTTTCAGTGCACGAGCGCCCATGGGCCACTTGCCGGTCCCGACCGCTTCGTCGTGATGCTGCTTGGGGACCGGGCCGGAATCGGACTGATGAAGTTCCTTCACGCCCGCTGAATCAATTCCGCTCGACACCCGCCCACCCTGTCTTTCTCATATCTGCTGCTCGCCTGAGTTCTCTGGGACTCTCACCGATGGCGCGCGGCGGATTCGATGAGGATTCCGCCGCGCGCCGTCATCCGATGAACGGGCTTCGTGCAGCCTGCTGCCTAGCCCTCGTGACCTTGGTGGCCCTCATGGCCATGGCCTTCGTGGCCCCCGGGCTTGTCGCCGTAGCCGTAGTGGTCGTCAGGCTTCCCGCCTTGGTCGTGGCCCGGCTTACCGGGTCCACCTCCGTGGTCCGGCCGTCCACCGTGGTCCGGCCCGCCATGGTCCGGCCCACCCTGGTCATCGCCCGGCCTGCCGCCGTGGTCCGGGCCGCCGCCGTGGTCAGGGCCACCGCCCTGGTCCGGTCCGCCATGACCGTTCCCGCCGGCGACGTTCCCGCCGGTGATGGTCCCTCCGGTGGTGTTCCCGCCGGTCGTGTTCCCGGCGGAGTTGCCCGACGTGTCCCCGCCGGTCGTGTTCCCGGCGGTGTTGCCCGCGGTGTTCCCGGAGGTGTTGCCGGAGATGTTCCCCGAGGTGCCGCCGCTCACGAGGCCGACGCTCGGTCCGCCCAGGAGGCCACCACCGATCAGGCCCACGGTCGTGCCGGTCGTCGATCCGGCAGTCGGCGTTCCAGCGGTTGCGCCGGTCGTCGTTCCGGTGGTCGTTCCGGTGGTCGTTCCGGCAGTTCCACCGGCAGCGCACCCGCCGAGGAAGATCCTGTTGGTGTCCATCGTCACCTGGCCGTTACGGGCGAGCGCCCGGCCCTCGATGTTCGTCCCCGTTCGCAGGAAGATCGAGGTCAGAGCCATGATGGTGCCCACGAAGGTGGTGTTGGTGTTGAGGGTCGCCGAACTCCCGATCTGCCAGAACACGTTGCACGCCGAAGCGCCGTTCGTGAGGAGGATCCGGCTGGAGGTCGCCGTGGTCAGGGCTTCAGGAATCTGGAACACCCAGACCGCGTTGGGGTTTCCCCCCGCGTTAAGGATCAGGTCGCCGGTGAGTCCGACACCGCCGGCGGGGTCCCTCGTGTAGACGCCCGGAATCAGCTCTGAGGGGCCCGACGACCCCGTGCCGATTGCCGCCGGAAGGTCGAAGTCCTCGGCCTGGCCCTGCGCTTGGTTGTACGCCGTGACCAGGTCGCTCTTGGCCTGGAGGGCCGCAGCGTCCGCAGCGTGCACGGCACCGAGCACAATTCCGGGCGGGAATCCGGTGATGGACGGGGTCGGGTGCGTCCCGAGGTCGTGGTCGATCACCGTGGGGCCGGTGTTGGTGACTCCCGCACCGGCCAGAACGGAGTAGCTGGCGGTGGTGGCCAGAGGTACGGGGATTGCGATGGCCAGCGCCTGCGTCGGCGTCACAGCGACCATCACAGCGGCAACCGTTGCGGCGAGGGCCGAGGCCAGCCAGCCGGACAAAGTGCGGCGCTGAGCCGCTTGAGGGATTTTCAGCTTCATCAAGAGGCCATTTCCTGTGGGGGGCCGTGGCGTACCGGGCCCTACCGATCGCCCGGGAAGCCTTGTTGCTGTCGCTGCATATTACGCAGGAAATTCCACACGCCAACAATGAGTAAGGATAGAGGGGGGATTAATACGAACACATTCAACGGCGCAAAGTGCGGTGAAAATATTCAAACTCGTATTGTCGATCATCCGACATTCCCCCGAATGGGCGGAGCTCGATTAACTCACAAGGGGCAGCGCCGCACGCCTGCCCAATAAATCCAACCCCGCCGCACACGGAGATGTGCCGCCAGTCAGGTGATTTCACGAACTCGCCGCAGAACGGGCGTGGCGATCTATTCGTCGCCAATTCGCTTGGCCCTACTGGCAGTGGAATCGGGGGAATTCGCGCTCCCTTCTTCGAGCCCGCACCGGCGACACCGTCTACCCTGCACGCCTTGCTCTCGGACTTCCTCAGCGAACTCGCCTGACAACCTCAGTCGCTCCGCAGGCCCTGACTATTTCTCGGCGTCCGCGAGCGAACGGGGGCATGCTGGAAAGGCGGAGAGCTACCGGCGCGAGTTGGCTGCGGCTGTTCCCGGACGGCTCGCGTGTAGCGGTGCACCGCTGAGGAGGAAAGGGCGTCATGGCATCACTGGTCGAGCGGAAGGCGTACCGCGAAAAGATCATGCAGGCTCTGTACGAGACCACTGAAGGCAACCGCCTACTGGGTGTCACCGGGGCGCGGCTGCTTCACGATCTCGGGATCAGCGAAGAAGATCTGGCCGCCGCCTGCACGTACCTCGTGGGTGAGGAGCTGATCGAGGTCGACTGGGCCACGGGCAATACTCCCGTCATGGTCACGCTGACACACCGGGGCATTCGGCGTATGGAGGCGGAAGAAGAAGAGAGCGGTTGACGCGATGCTCGGGCACCTTCCGACCCATGCGAGGACCACTTTGCCCGGCAATAGGGCAGTAACATAGAACTTGGGTTGGTGCACTCTCACGTGCAACCGCCCGGAAGGGCGACCCCGGCGTGTATACGCCGGGGCCGTTGTCTCAGTCGTCGGCGCGACACCACAGCCCCTGACCCCGTCCAATGGATGTCCGTCCGCCGCACCGGCCTCACGGCGTTGCCCACCAACACCTCCAGCCGGCTCCGGTGCTTGCCTTGAATGCTCGGGCTGACCAAGACAACGCGAAAGACGGCACCCCCTTACCCGATTGAGGTGAGGGTGACGCCTCCGTGGATCACCGCAGGGCCGCAGTGATCTGCTGGCCGTCTCATTCTTCTTCGGCCGCCTCCAGGCCCTTTCGATCTGCTGGTTCGAGCGCTGATGGCTGCGGTGAAGACGCCGAAGTCATACGCGCTGAGAATGGACTCCCACCCCTTGCCTGTCGCGGCGTCTGAGTCAGCCCTAGGAACCGATGAAGCAGCTCTCAATGGCGCAGAAGTACGTCCGCAACTACCGAGTGGCTCATCTAGCGCGTAGCGCTGATGGGGACCTTTGAAAACGGCCGGGGCTGCTCCGCGCCCCACTTGCTTGGTCTTTGAACTGTCTGGGGAAGATGGGGAGCGGAGAGCGGTCCTTGATCACCAAAAATGTATGGTTTTGGCCGTACCTGGTGCCTGGCGGGTGAATTGGATCGGGCCTGTACGGCCCCGGTGGCGAGTGTGGGACCCGGGCCGGCTTGATCGGTCCGCGAGCCTTGATCGTTGCCGAGCCTGCTGATTGGTTGGTCGGCATGACTGAACTCGGGCCCGTCGCCTGGCCGCCTGCCCCGATCAAGACCGAGCGGCTCGTGCTCCGTGAGCCCGAGGCTCGGGACCGTGCGGCGTTCATCGAGCTGCTGGCGTCGCCAGAGGTGCACACCTACCTTGGCGGCCCCCGGTCGCGTGACGAGCTTGAGCGCGAGATGCCCGGGGTGCCCGAGCGGTGGCCGGGGAGTTTCGTCGTTGATCTCGACGGGGCGATGATCGGCCAGATCCTGCTCAGGAAGGCAACGGAGCATCGTCGCCCGGCTGCTGCGGGGAAGGCCGATCTCGGCTACCTGTTCCTGCCGCGGGCGTGGGGATTCGGGTATGCCGCCGAGGCGTGTGCGGCGGCACTCAATTGGTTCGACGGCGTCCTTCCCGGCGATCCGGTGGTGCTCACCACCCAGACCGCCAATGTCGGCTCGATGCGCCTCGCGGCAAAGCTGGGGTTCACCGAGGTAGAGCGGTTCCAGGCCTGGGACGCCGAGCAGTGGCTCGGCTTGCGGTCCCCGGTCACGCCGTCCGCTTGAGCTCGTGCTCGACGGCCGCGGAGCCCCTACGCAACAGGCACTGCTAGGACGGAGCCCTACGCGGTCGAACTCGTGGACGAAGCCGCGTTGTGAGCCCGCCGACCGGCAGGTCGGCAGGCCCGGTGATCGGTGACGGTCAGCCGATGCTCACTGGAGGCGTCTGAGCGGGCGATGTCGGTGACGCGGTTGGTGATCGTGGGGCGGGCGGCTTCCTGGGTGGCGAGCAGGGCGACGATCGTGACGGGCTGGTCGCAGTGGGGACAGTTCGGACGGCCGTCGGTGCCAGGGGGGCGACGGTTGTCGGGGCCGCCGACAGTACGGAAGGTACGGCACGAACGCGTCGGGCGCCTGACGCCGCTGGCCGGCGGTCCGCCCGCGTAAGCATCCAGGCCCCCGAACAGGCCGAACTTGCGCACGCAGACTGTCCAGACCAACCGCCAGATACGATGACACACCGGGCAAGACCACACGATGGATGGGGAGTCAGCCTGGGCGAGTCCCATCGCGGGGCACAGCACGTTGGAACTCGCCCACTGAGCTCACGGCGCTGGGGCGCGTATCGGGTCGTGATCAATGAGCACCGCAGCTTCCGGGGCGGGTGCCCCGTCGGGGGTACGGGGCCCGGCGATCTGCGGCTGCGCCGTGTGGGCGCGAGTGACCGGAAGCGACGCCGCAGGCAGGCAGCAGGGCCCGAGGACCCCGGCTGCGTGCCCGCCGGGACGGTGCGTCAGAGCATGGCGAGCCGGTCCACCAGTAGTTCCGTCCTCCGCTCGGTGTCCTCCGGCGGCAGCCGTCCCGCCCGGGTCAGGGTCGCCAGCCCGTGCAGGGCCGCCCAGAACACCTCGGTGAACAGCGCCGGGTGGACGCCGTCGCCGGCGACCTCGCCGAGGCTTTCCAGCAGGGCGGCGAAGGCGTCCTTCAGAGGTTCTGGGGTGTCCTCGTGCGCGAACGCCAGGCCGCCGTCGAGCTGGAACATGGCGTCGTAGACCGCCGGGTTGCGCTCGGCGAAGTCGAGGTAAGTGCGGGCGAGGGCGATGACCCGGGTGCGAGGGCCGTCCGCGGCGGAGGTCGCGGCCCGCAGTGCCGCGGCCATTTCGGCGGCACCCTCGAGGGCGACGGCGCCGATGATCTCGCGCTTGCCGCGGAAGTGGCTGTAGAGGACGGGCTGGCTGTATTCGATGCGCTCGGCGAGCCGGCGGGTGGTGACCGCGTCCCAGCCCTGCTGCTCGGCGAGTTCGCGGGCCGTCGCCACGATGAGGCGTTCGCGGCCCGCCCGTTCGCGCTCCTTGCGTTCCTGTACCGACATGGCTCGATCCTAGCATCGCTAGACAAGCGAGCGGCAGCAGTACTAGCGTTGCCTCATCATCTAGTGACGCTAGATCCCAGGAGGGGTCATCATGCTCAACGCACTCCAGGTCTTCACCACCGTGGTCGTCGGCGTGATGGTGGGGGTGGAGTTCTCCGTCGCATTCGTCATCAACCGAATCCTCAACGCCCTCCCCGGCGACAACGGCCTGATTGGCCGCGCCCACGGGGGCCGGATGCTCGGCGCCGTGATGCCGGTCTGGTACATCACCTCGCTCGTCCTCGTCGCGATCTGGGCCATCGCCGGATGGCACCACCACGGCACCAGCCTCGTCGTCACCGCCGCCGCACTGCTCATCCTCAGCGTGATCATGTCGATCCTGCTACTCGTACCGATCAACAACCGGGGCAAGACCTGGACCCCCGACAACCGACCCGCCGACTGGAAGCAGCAGATGAACCGCTGGGACCGCTACCACTACGTCCGCGTCGCCGTCATCATCGCCGCCTTCGCCCTGCTGGCCGCCGCCCTCACCTGAGCCCGCGGGCCGACACCGCGCTCCGTGGCGCACAATCCCCACTCCCCGAGCGGCAGCGGGCCACCGAAATCCCGACATCCGGGAATGCAGCCGCCACCAAGAGCCCACCACTGCGATCCCGACAAGCTACGCCCCTCGATGACCTGCGCGGCTCTCGGCTCTGGTTCGGCTGAGGTCTTTGATCCAGATCACCGAGGCACGCAGGTGAAGCCCGGCGAGGTAGCTTTCCGGGCTCTTGTCGTAGCGGGTCGCGATGCCCCGCCACCCCCTGAACTTGTTGATCAGGCGCTCACGGTGTTCCTCTCCTTGCAGAGCTCCGCGTCGTGGTCGACGGGGCGTCCCCCTTTACGGCCCTTCCTCTTCCGGTTGGCGGCCTGGTCCCGTTTCTCCGGGATGACGGCCTTGATGCCGCGCCTGCGCAGGTGGGCGCGGTTGCCGCGGGACGAGTCGCCTTGTCCCCGGCGACCGCGTCCGGGCGGGTGCGGGGACGGCCGACGGGCCCGCGGACGCGCACCTTGTCCAGAACGGGGATGAACTGCGGGCCGTCGGCGGCCAGGCGCAAGTGCGAGCTGGACAGGTCGATCGCGGACGGGGAGGCAAGCACGACGAAGCTTCTGGTGAGACGAGCGACCTCGGTCGTGAACTCGTCTATCAGGGGCTTCGCCACGTCAAGCCCCCGGGGCCCAACCATCACCTAGCGGCGCGCCAGCAGCACTCCGCCGAGCGTACGCGCGGCCGACGTGAGCGTGGGGTGGGCCTCGACGGTGAAGCCGGCCTCGTCGAGCCAGGCAGCCACTTGACTCGGCCGGCGACGACGGACGCAGGACTCCGGCCAGCTCTCGCCGTTCTCCTGCGGCTTGGGCGGTGAGGCGTCGCCGACGTGAAAACCCAGCAGCAGCAGACCGCCGGGCCGCAGCACCCGACGGAAGTCGGCAAGGACCGCGCCGATCGCGTCATCGGGGACGTGAATGATCGAGTACCAGGCGATCAGGGCGGCCAACGCACCGTCCGCAAGGCCGAGTTGAGTCATCGACCCCACCTCGAACCGCAGACCGGGATGCTCACTCCGCGCCACCTCGATCATCCGGGGCGACAGATCGATACCGAAGGCGTCCACGCCGAGGTTCCTCAGGTGGGCGGTGATCCTCCCGGGCCCGCACCCCACGTCCGCGACGGGCCCGCCGCCGTGCGCCCGCACCCACTCGGCGAACAGCGCCATGACCTCCCGCTCGGCCGGCAGTTCGGCCAGGAGGTTTCGCACCTCGTCCGCGTAGCTGGTGGCGTCGGCATCGTAGGACGCCCGGGTATCCGCCAACCACCGCTCGGCCTCTGGGCCTTCCCGTCCGGTGCTCACACCCGCAGGCTAGCCCAGGAGCCGGTCGCCGCATCAAGAATCCGGGGCCACCGCACCCCCCCACACACACATAGGCAGGTTGGAGCCGGCTGGCGGTTTTGGGGAGCCCTCTCCAGCTTCGCACTTCCCTCTAGGTCCCGCAGAACGGCGGTCTGGCGGGCCTTGTGGCAGGGCCTGCGGCCGGAGGTTGGGCCGTTCCGTGCCGCAGACCGCCCGAGGGCGGCCGTGATAGGGAATGGGCGACTCCGGATCGGTACCGCGCAACTGGCGGCTGTCCGCGCTCAGTTTCGTAGGGGATGAATTGCGAGGGGCGATTCGATCTGCTCGGGAGTCAGGGCCCTCGGCTGACATCAACGACGTGGGACATGCCCGGCGTTGAGTGATCGTGAACCGTCATGCTTCACGCAGTCACGTGCCTCTCAGGTCCGTCCGCTCAAACTCCGAAAGGCGGGTGTCGAACGCGAGGGGTGGCCATTCGCTGGCTGGAGTCCAGGCCGCGTCCCAGGGAGCTCTCGGACTGATGAACCGCGCAGCGGGTTCCGCGACACAGGGGACACGATCGAGGCTGTGACTTCGAGCGATGGGTGGCCAGGGGCGCTCGGATCCGCCCTGGGCCGCCCTCCGTGACGATTCCTGGTTGGCCACTGTGTCGACGTTGGCCACTGTGTCGACCGATAGTTGGCCATCGGGGGTCCGAACTGCCTGGCCGAGTCTGATTCTGGAGACCGACGTGCTTCGGCCCCCGTACTGCTGTGCAGCGCGGGGCCGAAGGCGTGCCATCCTCGCTCCGGCTCAGGTCACTGGATTTCGGTGGCTCTGGTCACCATGCGTTGATGACCGGCGCGTCGTGCTCGTGCTGCCGCCAGGCCTCGTTGAGGCGCCCGAGCCGGTCCGCTGCGGCGATGCCGCGCAGGGACGCGATCTTGCCGTCGCTGACTTCGAACGCCACGGCTCCCACGACCCGGTCGTCGACCACGGCGAGGACGGCCGGGGAGCCGTTGACCAGCGCGATATGGATTGCGGGCGAGCCGCCGGCCAGCCGCCGCTTCGCCGGCGTGGGCTTGAAGCCGGCCCGCACGTAGGAGGCGACCCGCTCGCGCGTCTTGTACCGCAACAGCCGCTTGGCCAGTCCGGCGCCGTCCGAGATCGCCGTCACGTCGTCGGTGAGCAGCGCCACCAGCCGTTCGGTGCGCCCCGACGTGGCGGCGGCGAGGAACTCCTCGACGACCCGGCGCGCGGACGCGGGGTCGGCCTCGCCGCCGCGGCGGCGCTCGGCGGCGACCCGGATCCGGGCCCGGTGGACATGCTGCTGGCTCGCGGACTCGGTGATGTCGAGGATCCCGGCGATCTCGGCGTGGCTGTACGAGAAGGCCTCACGCAGGACGTAGACGGCCCGCTCGACCGGCGAGAGGCGCTCCAAGAGGGTCAGTACGGCCAAGGAAACCGATTCGCGCTGCTCGAAGGTGTCGGCCGGGCCGAGCATCGGGTCGCCCTCGAGGAGTGGCTCGGGCAGCCAGGCACCGGCCGCTCGCTCGTGGCGCGCCTGCGCCGAGCGGAGCCGGTCGAGGCAGAGATTGGTGACGACCTTGGTCAGCCACGCTTCCGGCATCTCGACCCGTTCGCGGTCTGCGGCCTGCCAGCGCAGGAACGTGTCCTGCACGGCGTCCTCGGCGTCGGCGGCCGAGCCGAGCAGACGGTACGCCAGCGAGGCCAGCCGGCCCCGGCTGGCCTCGAACAGATCGATGGCTGCACTGTCCATGCGGAACAACCTATGCGGCGACCCTCACACCGGCCCGGTCAGGCGCGGTGGCCAGGCGGCGCTTGCGCTTCGGCATGCCGAAGGTGGGGTGGACGATGGCCCACCCGGCCCCCTTGAGCACGCCCGACTTGAGCCGTGCGGCGGCCTTGCCGCCCAGGTACCAGGACTTCGACCGGACGTCCCCGTCCACCATCTGGAAGATCGCGTCCCGCCGCCCGAGGCTGATGTGGTTGCCGTAGTACTTCAGCGCGGTGGTCGGGACCTTGTTGCCCGTCAGGCGCGCGATGATCGCAGCGGTCGCCTGCATGTTGGTGTAGCCGGCCGAGCCGCAGGACATCGGCAGCGGCCGGCCGTTCTCGCCGATCGCGTAGGCGCAGTCACCGGCGGCGTAGACGTCCGGGTGCGAGACCGAGCGCATGCTGCGGTCGACGACGATCTGGCCGGTCTCGGCGACCTCCAGGCCGCTGGCGGCCGCGATGGGGTGCACGGCGAACCCGGCCGACCACACGGTCACGTCGGCAGGGATGGACGTACCGTCGGCGGCGATCGCCCGCGTCGGCTCGACGGCTTCGATGCCGGTGTGCTCATGGACGGTGATGCCGAGCCGGTCGAAGGCCTGGCGCAGGTGACGGCGGGCCTTCGGGGAGAGCCAGGCGCCCAGCTCACCGCGGGCGGCGAGCGCGACCGAGAGGTCGGGCCGGGACTCGGCGAACTCGGTGGCGGTCTCGATGCCGGTCAGCCCCTCACCGACGACCAGCACGGTGCCGCCCTCGCCCAGGCCGGCCAGGCGCTCGCGCAGCCGCAGCGCCGAGGACCGGCCGGTCACATCGAAGGCGTACTCGGCCACGCCGGGGACGCCATGGTGGGCCACGGAGCTGCCGAGCGCGTAGAGAAGCGTGTCGTACGCGAGCTCGCCGTCGCCGTCGCCGTCGCCGTCCTCGCTCGTCACGGCGACGGTCCTGCGCTCGGGGTCGACGCCGGTGACGCGCGCCAGGCGCAGCCGCACCCCGGTGCCCGCGAATACGTCGTCGAGCTTGCGGAACGCGAGGTCCTGGCCGATCGCGAGCTGGTGGAGCCGCATCCGCTCAACGAAGTCGGGCACGGCGTTGACGACGGTGATCTCGGTGTCGGCGGAGGAGAGCCGACGAGCCAGGTTTCCGGCGGCGAAGGCCCCGGCGTATCCGGCGCCGAGTACGACGATGCGGTGCTTCATGGCGTTGCTCCTGTCTCGTTCGCGTGCCCCTTGAACGAGACGGCGCCCCGATTGCTGACAGGAGCCGGGTGTGACGCGGGTCACCGAACCAAGACGTGCGGCTGAGCCTCCGGCAGATGCTCGTTGGGCTCTCAGAGCGCGTCTGTGAACTTGCCAGTCCGACGTGGTCCGTGCAGGCTCGGCCGAGGGCGCCCCATGCCGCGATGAGTTCCGGCCGGGTCGCGAGTCTGTTCTGGTGTGCGTCGTAGGACGTCGTACGACGCTGCCCGGCACGAGACACCACGGAGGACACCCATGACGACCACGCCCGGCAACGCGAGCAGCAACCTCCCCGGCAAGCCGCCCGTCGTCGACCTGGCCACCTGGCAGAAGGCGCGCGAGGAGCTGCTGGTCCGCGAGAAGGCGCACACCCGTGAGGGTGACGCGATCGCCGCGGCCAGGCGGCGGCTGCCGATGGTCGAGTTCGACGGCGCGGTCGAGGTCACCGGCGTTGACGGGCCGGTCCCGTTCCTCGACCTGTTCCAGGGTCGCGACGAGCTCGTGGTCTACAAGCACATGTGGTACGACGGCGCGCCGCACCAGGGGCAGTGCGAGGGCTGCACCACGACGGCCTGGCACGTGAAGGACGCCGTCTACCTCAACGCCCGGGGCGTCTCGTTCGCCGTCCTGACCTCGGGCCCGTGGGACGAGGTGGCTTCCTTCGTCGAGTTCATGGGTTACAGCCAGCCCTGGTACTCGGTGCGGGGCGTGGAGGCGCCGGTCGGCGGAGAAATGGGGCACATCGTCTGCTTCCTGCGCGACGGCGACCGCGTGTTCCTCACCTACTCCACGACGGGCCGTGGCAACGAGCCGGTCAACGGCTCCCTCAGCCTGCTCGACATGACGCCCTACGGCCGCGGCGAGGCGTGGGAGGACAACCCCGAGGGCCGGCCCGTGATCGGCGATGTCCGTGAGGGGCACCCGTCCGAGGGCCGCCAGGCCTGCTGGTACTGGCGCTCGGACGCCGACGGCGTCGCCACCTGGGGCCCGACCAGCCGGCCCGTGCCGCAGTGGACCCGGCCCGGCGCGACTCCCGTGGAGACCCTCGGCCGGCACGGTCACCACCACTGACCGGTGCCCGGATGGTTCTTTGGGCGCACGGTCCCTTCGGCGGCCTTCAGTTGAGCTGTTCGGCCAGTCCGACGACGATGCCCTCGGGGCCGCGGACGTAGCAGAGCCGATAGATGTCCTCGTACTGCGCCAGCTCGCCGACGAGTTCGGCGCCGTGGGTGCGCAGGCGGGCGACGACGTCCTCGATGTCGTCGACGGCGAACATGATGCGACGAATGCCCAGCGTGTTCGCCGGTGCGTCCTTCGGCTCGGCGCTGATCGCCTTCGGCCTGCGGAACATCGCCAGCTCGATTCGCCCGTGGCCGTCCGGGGTCCGCAGCATTGCGACGTCCTGTCGGACATCGTCGATCCCGATGACACGCTCCACCCAACGTCCCTCGATTGGCGCCTTGTTCTCCAACTCCATGCCAAGTTCGACGAAGAACGAAATAACAGCGTCAAGGTCGTCGACAACGATGAGGACGTTGTCCATCCGCTGGATCGTCATGCTGGGTCTCCTTGGTACGGCAGCCAGGGTGGCCGCATCCACCCCTGAGACGGAGCCGCCAGGCCGTTCTCGACATCCTCTGCAACTTCTTCTCGAGAACCTCGTGACGCGGCAGTGCCCTTCACGCGCCAGCCGTACGTCAGGCGGCGTAGCAGAGCACCTCGGGGCCGGCCGGGGCCGAGGCGCGGGCCACGGTCGCGTGCACGGGACGGCCGGTGCGGACGGTGGCCGCGGCCTGCGAGCGGTTCCGCGCGAAGACGACGAGGCGCAGCACCGCGAACCGCGCGACACCGGCGAGTGCGGAGGCGGACAGGTAGACGACCTGCGCGAGCACCGCACCGGGCGCCGCCACCAGCTGCTGCAGGACAAGCATCGCCACGCAGGTCACCGCGTACGCAGCCGCCGCGGACCCGGCCGACTGCGCATGCTGGCGCCAGGTCGCGCGCCCGCCCGCGCCGAAGGTGAAGCGGGCGTGCAGCTCGGTGGCGAGCAGCGTGGAGACCACGGTGATCAGCGCGTTGGCCAGGACCCAGGGAATCCAGGAGGCGAGGGCCGCCACGGCGAAGCTGGAGGCGAGCCCGACCCCGCCGCCGCAGAGCACGAAGCGGGCGAAGGCGGTGAAGGCGCCGGGTGCCGTCTGCTCCTGGCCCTGTTCTCTCTCCATGACCCGTCCCCCATTTGATGGCTCACTCCGCGAAACGCGCACGCCTCGGTCTGCGAGGCCGAGGCGTGCGCTGCCTGTGGTGCCATCTTGGCACATGCGTGACACCAAGGCGAGCCAAATATGGCACCACCCGTGTTTCCGATGGCACCACGGCGTGGACGGAGTCGCGAATGTGCAGGTCAGCGAGTCAGTGCAGCCCTGCCCGCGCTGGGTTCGTTCGCTCGCCGCAGCTCGGAGTCAAGCCGCGTGCTGGTGGGTCGAGTAGGTCAGATAGCCCGCGTCACCACCCTGGTAGTACGTGGCCTCGTCGACGGGGGCGATCGGAAGTCCGCCCCGCAGCCGCTCGACCAGGTCGGGGTTGGCGAGGAAGGCGCGGCCGAAGCTGATGAGATCGGCGCCCAGGCCGAGCCAGTGGTCGGCGTCGTCCCGGCCGGTCTGCTTCGGTCCCATCGGAAGCACGGGGTTCATGACGAGGGTGCCCGGCCACGCCCGGCGCAGGGCGACGAGCACCTCTTCGTCGGCGGTGGCTTCGACGTGCACGTATGCCAGCCCGAGGGGGGCCAGTTCGGTCAGCAGCGCGGTGTAGAGGTCGCGGACCTCGGTGTCCTCGACTCCCCAGAACGTTCCGCCCGGTGAGAGCCGGATGCCGGTCCTGGCCCCGCCGACGGCCTCGACGGTGGCGGCGGCCGCTTCGACGGCGAATCTGATCCGGTTGGCGATCGGGCCTCCGTAGCGGTCCGTGCGCAGGTTGGCGTTGGACGAGAGGAACTGCGAGATCAGGTAGCCGTTGGCGCCGTGCAGTTCCACGCCGTCGAAGCCCGCGTCGACGGCACGGCGGGCGGCCCGGGCGTAGGACTGTGCGTGCTCGGGCACTTCGGCTGTGTCCAGTGCGCGCGGCATCGGAGCGGGCTTGGGCCCGGTCGGGGTGAACACGTCGCCGACGGCAGGGACGGCCGAGGGTCCGACCGGCTGCAGGCCGGTCGTGTCGGAGTGTGAAACCCGGCCGCCGTGCATGAGTTGGGCGAAGATCCGTCCGCCGTTGGCGTGGACGGCGGCGGTCACGGGACGCCATGCCTCGACCTGCTCGTCGGTGTGCAGTCCCGGTGTACCCGGGTTGGACTGCCCGATCACGCTCGGCTGCACTCCCTCGCTCACGATCAGCCCGGCCGTGGCGCGCTGGGCGTAGTAGGTCGCCATCGACGGCGTCGCCAGGCCACCGGCGGCGGCCCGGACCCGGGTCATCGGGGCCATGACCATCCGGTTGGGCAGCGTGAGGCCGCCGAGCCGGTAGCTGGTGAAAAGGGTCGTCATGTCAGGACTCCTTCGCGGTCCGCCGTGCCCGCGCCTCGGGCACATCGGCTACGCTAAAACCTGACACTGACGTCAGAGGCAAGTGTCTGTGACGCAGAACTCAGCCGGGAGGGCCTTATGCGGATCGGGGAGCTCGCGTCACGGGCTGGAGTCAGCGTCCGGTCCGTGCGCTACTACGAGGAGCAGGGGCTCCTCGCCAGCACCCGCAGTCCCAGCGGGCAGCGGCACTACACGGACGGCGAGGTCGATCGGGTCGCGTTCATCCAGCGGTTGTACGCCGCGGGCCTGTCCAGCCGCACCATCGTCGAGCTGCTGCCCTGCGTCGACGCGCCCAGTGAGGAGCACTCCGATTCTGCGCTGGAGCGGATGGCACTGGAGCGCGAGCGGCTCTCCACGCACATCGCCGACCTCGTGCGGACCAGGGACACGCTCGACGGGCTGATGGCCACGGCCCGGGCGCACCGGGAACAGCTGGGGACGGCCGCGGCTGCCGGCTGACTACCGCACGGGCTCGGGGACGTACGACAGCGACAACAGCGACAACAGCGACAACAGGGCCTCCTGGCACATCGGTTGGTTTCGCAACCCCGAGCTGCCGAGAGGCCCTGCCTTCATGCGCCGACGTCACCACCATCACGGACGTCACCGCCATCACCCGATCAGGACCCGTGTTCGATCCCGCAACCCCGTCGATCGGTTGGCGGATGGCTTCTCTAGTTCTTGACCTTGACCGGGGTCAGCGTGAATCCGTTGTTGGGCTTGCCCATCAGCAGGTCGGGCAGCCCACCGCTGAGGGCGAAGGTCGACCCGTGGGGACCCGCGGCGATGCCGCTGGTGACGGGGGCCGCGACGGTGTCGGTGACATCCAACGTGGCGTACTTCCAGTCGTCGCACGGGCGCACCCGCTGGATCTGAGCGGGCTTGCCGGTCAGGAGGCCGCTGCTGACCGCTGCGATGGAGCCGTCCGGCAGCACCCGGATGCCGGCGGTGAGGGTGGCCAACGGCGCGGAGAGCGCTACCTTCCGGGCCCGCTCGGGGTGGTTGACCGGTACCCGGACCAGAGAGCCGTCGGCCTTGGCGATGACGAGGTGGTTCTGCGGCGTCCACGCCACCGCGGTCATCCCGATGCCGGACAGGAAGTTGGGAACGTCGACCGTTCCCTTCAGGAGATCGCTGCGCAGGAGGACCGAGGCGCGGCCCTTGCGGTCGATGCGGAACACCGTCGGGGTGAGCTGGTCCACCGCGTACGCGGTGCCGTCGGGCGCCACCGTCACATCGGCGATCAAGTGCTGCTTGCCGTCGGCGGCGACCTTGGCCAGATCGGCGTACCAGCGACGCTTGCCGCTGGTCAGGTCGTAACTGCCCACTCCGGCGACACGGAACGTGGTGTCCTTGGACGAGCGGTCGGCAAGGCCGTAGTCCACGTTGCTGGCGAGAACGCGGTGCCTGTCGCGGTCGACGCGGACCGCTTGGACGGACACCAGGCTCGGGTCGTCGACGAGGGTGCGCACCGTTCCGTCGAGACCGACGGTGGAGATCGTGCTGTGCTTCAGCGAGCCGACGACGAAGCTCTTCGACTGCCGGTTGTAGTCGACCGAGTGGGGGAACACCCCCGGGCCGTTGGCCTTGATGACGTTGTGCGCGGCGTTTTCGGTCTGCTCGATCCTGTGCCTCGGCCGGCCGTCATCCGTGGAGGCGGCGGCCGTCATGACGGCGGTACCGGTGGTGAGCACTGCGGTGAAAGCGGCGGCAGCGAGCACGAGCTTGAGCTTCATGGAAATCTTCCTCCGTCTGTTGATGCGTTCTTCGGATGCGTTCGTCTGATGCGTTCTTCGCGCAAAGCTGTGAGTGATTGAGCGCGGCGTCGACGCTGCCGCGGACGGCGTTGGAGTACGGGCGGACCGGCTGCGGGCGGGGGAGTTCAGCCGGTGATCTCGCGTCCGAGCAGGGCTGCCAGGCGGTCGATCGCGGGAGCATCCGCCATGGCGGTACGGGACGGTGCGAACGGGCCGTCCGGGGCGGGCGGCAGCTGCGCCACCAGACCGCGGGCGAACTCCGTCTCCCGCTCGACCGCGGTGTCGTCGAACAGGGCCTTCCGGCCGGTGGCCTGCGCCAGATCCCAGCCGTGCACCAGGTGCTCCATGGTCTGCAGGTGCAGTGCGACGACGCCGGGCACCGCGCCGATCGGGGCCTGGACCGTGCGCTCCAGTGCTCCGGGCGGCGCGAAGGCGGCCACCAAAGTGCCGGCGGACTGGCGGAACGCCGCCTTCAGCGAGGCCGGCATGGACTCGGTGCCGACCGGCTGCTCGGGGCCATCCGCGGTGGGCTGCTCGGCCATCACCTCGGTGAACACCCGCTGTCCCGTCAGCAGGTGGTCGACCAGCTGCCGAACGTTCCAGTCGGAGCAGGGCGTGGGCGCGGTCCACTGGTCATCGGTGACGGTCTCGACCAAGTGGGCAACGGTGTCGACGATGTCGGTGAAAGCCGTCACGGGCGTGCTGGGCATGGGAGATCTCCATCTACGGTCAAAAGGGGCAGGGCGGGGTGTTCCGATGGCTCGCCGAGTGCGGGCATCGGCCCGTTGGACATGGCTGCCAAGGGCACGTCGTGCCCTTGTTGCGGAGGTGGGACGAGCGGCAGCGTCGTCGGCGACGGCGAGGTGGCCATGACACGCGCCGCTCAGGTCACTCGTGGCCCGGTTACCGGCAGTTGGCAACCGCAGGGGCGCTCGTCCGGGCGTGACGCATCGTCCGGCGGGCTGTGGTTCGGTGTCGGTTCGTCAGCCGGGCGGTTGGACCAGGTGGATCAGGTATGGGATCGGATTAGGTACAGGATCAGGTACAGGATCAGGATCAGGATCAGGCGTGCGAGGAGTTGCGGGTGATGGAACTGTCGGCCGTCGCCACCTCCCCGGCAGGGTGGACGGTCTGGTTGAGCAACTGCAACGCCGCTTCGGATGCCGATCCAGGCTCGGCCGTCGTCACGACCAACCGGACCCCCTGCCCCCGCGGCACCGGCAGCGAGTGCTGCATCACGTCCATCTCCCCGACCAGCGGATGGCGCATCCGGTACTCGGCCAGATCCCAGGCCCGTACGCGGTGTTCGGCCCAGAGCGTGGCGAACTGCGGGCTCTGCATGGTCAGTTCACCGATCAGGGATGCCAGGCGCGGGTCGTCAGGGTATTCGCCGACCGCCTGCCGCAGCTTTCCCACCACGTCTCTGGCCTTCCTCGGCCAGTCCACGTAGAGGTCCCGCGTGTGCGCGTCCAGGAACACCAGCCGGGCCGTGTTCGGACGCTCGGCCACCCGGTCCGGGCTGTCCGCGTTCAGGTGCCCCGCGAACAGAGCGTGCCCGGCACGGTTCCAGGCCAGCACGTCCGAGCGTCGGCCGATGACAACCACCGGTGCATCACCGAAGGTGTCCATCAACTGCCGTACCGCCGGGGTGACCCGCTCGGCGGGCAGTCGGCGACGGCGAGTCTGCTGCCGGCCATCACCAGCCAGGTCGTGCAGGTGACGTCGCTCCGCGTCGTCCAGCCCCAACGCCTTGGCCAGCGCATCGAGGACCTGCGGCGACGCGTTCAGCGACAGCCCTTGCTCCAGCCGGATGTAGTAAGCCACGCTGACCCCCGCCAGCTGGGCCAGTTCCTCGCGCCGCAGCCCCGGCACCCGCCGCCGCTCGCCGTACTCCGGCAGCCCCACGTCCGCCGGCTTCAACTGCGCCCGGCGCGTGGACAAGAACTCGCCGAGGAGGGGCTTGCCGTGCCCTGTTTCGTTCATGCGACCGAGTATGGTCCGGCGCCCATTTCCTAGCCTGCCACTGCGAGTAACAGGCACCGAGACCGGCGGACACCGCGGACACCGCGGAGGCCGCGCCCCGCGGCCGGTATCCCGTATCTCGTGTCCCGTCTCCCGGAAGGCGGGAATCTCGGCACGCAGCCGCGAACCACACGGTCACCGTCAGGTTCCCCAGTCACCGAAAAGTGCGTTCTTCCATGTCAGCGCACTCTCTCTTACGGTTTCCGAGTAACCATCAGAGAGCGTGTGCGTCTCGGGTTCTGTGGGAGCAAGCCCACGGACTCTCAGCCAAGAAAGCAGGCAGCATGGCCATCACCCTGGTAAACCCCGAAGGACTGCCGAAGGTCGACATCTACCGGCAGGTGTCGATCGCGACCGGGTCGCGGCTGGTCCACGTCGCGGGTCAGGTCGCCCGCGATGCTGAGGGTGGCCGAGTCGGCGAAGGTGACCTCGCCGCGCAGGTCGAGCAGTGCTACCTCAACATCGGCACCGCCCTGGCCGAGGCCGGCGGCTCCTTCGCCGACGTCGTGAAGCTGACCGTCTACGTGGTCGACTTGACCCCGGACAAGATGCCCCTGTTCCTGGAGGGCGTCGCCCGGGCGGCCGCGAAGCTGGGGGTCACCCCGGTACCGCCGCTCACCGGGTTGGGTGTCGCCGCGCTGGCCGAGCCCGACCTCCTGGTGGAGGTCGAAGCCACCGCGGTCCTCGACTGATCCAAACGAAACCGCACAGTCGTGGTCAGGGGTCCTCGGGGTCCAGCTCGAAGACGAAATAGACGCTCAGGCAGTAGGGCTCGTCTTCGCCGTGGAAGAAATCCCACGACACGTCTTGCAGGCGGATGTTCTGTTCCCGCACCCATTCATGGGCTTTCCTGAAGGCATCCGCGGCAGTTGTGGCGGGGAACAGCTTCCTGGCGATGGGATGCACCCCGGTCTCAGCGTCCGAGTCGTCGAAACCCTCCGGAACGTCCAGGCAGAAGTTGGGATCCAGCACCATGGGGTGCGCCCCTTCCAGTCGGTTTACCAGTACGAGTCGACAGAGGTTGACCTCCGAGCACGACGCCCGGAAAGACCGCCGCACACCCGGAAGAGTTGCTTCTGGCGACCGTCCGGCGGTGTCGCAGCCGGTGTCGCAGCCGGTGTCGCGGGCCCGCGATGATCCACGTCCGCGCCTCAGTCCCGGTGGTTCACGATGTTGACGACGTTGCCGTCCGGTGCCCGGACAAGAAACCGGCGTACGCCCCAGGCCTCCGTCGTCAGCGGACGTACGATTTCGAAGCCCAGTTCCTGCGCCTCCGCATAGGCGGAGTCGACGTCGTCCGTGTGCACGGAGACGACCGAGTCCTCGGATGCGGTGGCGTCACGCGTGACGAGCTGGATGTTCGCCCCGGTTTCGGGCGAGGTGTAGCGGGCCACCCATCCCAGGTTGAACTCCTCGGTGCTCAGCCCGAGGTAGTCGGTGTAGAAGCTCTTCGCCGCGTCGACGTCGGCCACCCGAAGGTTGGCCATGATGCGGTTGGCGCGCATGTGATTCCTCCAGTTCCCTGTCCGGCAGTTCCCTGTCCGGGGCGACGATCACGAGCGCCGTCGTGCCGTAACGGACGGCCAGCAGGAGTCGACCCAGGACACAGCCTGAACCAAACATCGCGCAGCGCAGTGGATGGCGCGGATGGTGTGGATGGCTGCGAATGAATCCGTCCTACGGTTCGACGAACGCCCGGGTCAGATGGGCGGGTGCCAGCAGGGCCCGGTGGGCCGCAGCTCGCTCCAGCAGTGCCTCGCGGGAGGCTCGGGCGGTGTCCGGGTCGCGTTCGTGGGCGTAGGCGACGGCCGGGTTGCCCAACTGGACGGCGTGCACCAGTGCGTCGCCGGTGACGACGACGTCCCGGCCGCCGGGCTGTTCGACAAGTACGGACTGGTGGCCCGGTGTGTGTCCGGGCGTGGGAAGCAGGGTCACCCCATGCCTCAGCCGGTGCTCCCCGTGCACTTCGTCGAGCTGTCCCGTTGCGCGCAGCGGCTCGACGACCCACCGCCACACCGGGTCCGACCGATCGAGGGCTGCCGTCTCCGCGTGCTGGACGAGGTAACGGGCCTGAGGAAAGAAGGGGTCCCCGGCTGCCGTCGTCGACCAGCCCACGTGGTCCTCGTGGAGGTGGGTCAGGACGACCGCCGCGACGTCCGCCGGGGCGATCCCGGCTTCGCCGAGCGCCTCCGGCAGCCGGCCGGGCACCGGGCACCACGGAGCGCCCGGGCCCTCGGCCGGCCCGACGCCCGCGTCGACCAGGGCCCAGCGCCCGCCGGGCAGCTCGATCGCGAAGCACCAGAAGTTCAGCCGCCACGTCCCGTCCGGCCCGTGTGCGTCAGGATCGAGGGAGGCCGCGCGTGCCCAGTCGCTTTCGCTCGCACCGGGAAAGGCGAGCCGCTCCGGCTTGAAGAACGTGCCGGCGGCGTCCAGCAATGCCAGAACCGCTCCGTGCCGTTCCAATGTGCCCTCCTGGGTCCTGCCCTGCCCTGCCCTGCCCTGCCCTGCCCTGTCCTGTCCGGTCAGGTCCTGTCCGGTCAGTTTCCGCCTCGCCCGACCTGTCCTGTGGACGCCGCTGTACAGGGGCGTGCCCGAGTGCCCGCTGTCACCACAGCGACGACTTGAAGAAACGCAGCACGAAGGCCATGAGCGCCAGCAGCAGCACTCCCGCGATCACGGCCATGGCCACCGCGGCTTGTCTCGCCTCGGCCCATCGGCCATTGCGCTCGCTCATCGGCACCTCCCGGCGGCACTGTAGCGCGCTCGTTCGAGTCTGAATGGCGCAGTCGAGCCGCCCCGCCAGCCACCCAGGGGTGGGCGGAAAACGAGGGGCGGACCATGCATCCGGCCAGCAGAATGCAAGCATGAACGACCGGCCCGACGACGTCCCCGGCACCTCCACGCCAGCCCGGGCGACGGACTGGATCTCCACGCCCACTGCCACGCCCACCACCGCGCCCGCCTCCACACCCATCTCGACACCCATCTCCACGCCCATCACCGCGGACCTCCTGCGCGGAGCCCTGGATCTGGAGCGCGCCGAACACGGAGTGCTGCCGCATCGGCTCCCCGCCCGGGCCCGGGCGCAGTGTTCCGACGGGCAGTTGGCCATGGCGGAGGCCCAGCCCTCCGGCGTACGGGTGGTGTTCCGCACGCGGGCCACCGTCGTCGAGCTGGATGCGCACCGCACCAAGAACGCCTACCAGGGCGCCCCACCCCGCCCCGATGGCGTGTACGACCTGCTCGTCGACGGCAGGCTGACCGGGCAGGCCGGTGTGACGGGCGGCAATGTACTGATGGTGGACATGGCGACCGGGTCCGCGGAGATCCTGCCCGGCCCGGTCGGCACCGTCCGGTTCTCCGGACTCCCCGACCGCGTCAAGGACGTCGAGATCTGGCTGCCGTACAACGAGATCACCCAGCTGGTCGCCCTGCGCACCGACGCTCCCGTCGAGCCGCTGCCGGATGAGGGCCGCAAGAAGTGGCTGCACCACGGCAGTTCGATCAGCCACGGCTCCGACGCCGCAAGCCCCAGCACAACCTGGCCCGCACTGGCCGGCTCCCTCGGCGGCGTGGAACTGACCAACCTGGGTCTGGGCGGCAGCGCTCTGCTCGACCCGTTCACCGCGCGGGCCCTGCGCGACTGCCCCGCCGACCTGATCAGCGTCAAGATCGGCATCAACCTCGTCAACACCGACCTGATGCGCCTGCGCGCTTTCGGCCCCGCGGTGCACGGCTTCCTCGACACCATCCGCGAGGGCCATCCGACGACTCCGCTGCTGGTCGTCTCGCCCATCCTGTGCCCCATCCACGAGGACACCCCCGGCCCCAGCGCCCTGGACTTCAGCAACCTCAGCGCGGGAAAGCTCCGGTTCCAGGCTGCGGGCGACCCTGCGGAGCGGGTCGGCGGGAAGCTGACCCTCACTGTCATACGGGACGAACTGGCCCGCCTCGTCAGGCAGCGGGCGGCCGACGACCCGGACCTGCACTACCTCGACGGCCGCGACCTCTACGGCGAGGTGGACTTCGCCGAACTGCCGCTGCCCGACCAACTCCACCCGGACGCCGCCGCACACCGCCGCATCGGCGAACGCTTCGCCGCGCTGGCCTTCGGGTCCGGCGGCCCGTTCGCCGCCATACGTGCCTGACTCGTCCAACCGTCCAACCGTCCAACCGCCCACCGTCCAATCGCTCATCCGGCCACTTCGAGCGCGTCGCCGGCGCGCACCACGAGAGAAGGAGCGGATCGATGAATCAACCAACCGCTGAAGATGCGCTGCGCCGGCTCGAGCCGCTCGTCGGCGAGTGGGCCTTCGAGGCGAAGTGGCCCGACGGGCAGCCATGGCCGGGCGGCGGAAGGGTCACCTTCGAGTGGCACCCATCGGGAGCGCATCCGATCCAGCGGGGGACGGCCGAGCTGCCCGAGGCTCCCGACAACATCTCCGTCATCGGATGCGATGCGGCCAACGGGACGTACTTCCAGCTGTACTCCGACGAGCGCGGCGTCTGCCGTGTCTACGAGATGACGGTCGGCAACGGCGAATGGAAGCTCTGGCGGGAGGGCGAGCCGTTCTCCCAGCGCTTCGCGGCGACCTTCAGCGACGACGGGAACACCATCACCGGGCGCTGGGAGATGTCTGAAGACGGCGCCGACTACGCGACCGACTTCGACCTCGTCTACCGCAGAGTTGCGAAGAGAACTTCCTAGTCGCTTCCTAGTCTTTCTAGTCGCCGCTGTCGGAGCTCTGGTTCAGGCCCCGGCGCTGGTTCTTTCCGGAGCGGCGCAGCAGCTCCCCCGCGCCGACCGTCACGGTCGCCACGATGCGAACCCAGCGCGGCCCGCCGCGCGCCGCCCACACCACACATACGCACCCGCCGATGGCGAGCGCGAGGACGCCGAGCAGTACCAGAACGGTCATGTCCCCCACCTAAGCGTTCGTACGGTCCGTACGGTTCCGGAATCTTCTCGGGCCGGAATCCTCTCAGGTCGGGAAGGGGCGCCGGGCCACCGGGTTCGGCCGAACGTGGCGCGGTGCCGGCGGCCCCCTGCTCAGCGGCCCCCGCGGCCCGACGTCAGGCGGTCCGCCGAGGCGATCGTCGCGCGGGCTTCGCGTTCGCTCAGGCCCGCGTGGACCGCCGCTTCGACGAGGGCGTCGGCAAGGGATTCGCCGATGCCGTTCTCATACGCGCGGCAGGCTGCCCAGAACAGCCGGGTGTTGCGCTGCCCCTCGTGAGCCGCGAGCACGAACTGGACCAGGCCCTGGCCCTGGGGCGGGCGTGAGCCGATGGGCTGGGCGGGGTGGTGAGGGCGTGCAGGGGGCGTGACCAGGCGCAGGAGTGCGCGGGGGCAGGGCGCGGGGGACAGTTCGGCGGTGCCGGGTGCGAGGCGGTACGCGCCGTGGGCGCTGACCGATCCGGGGCCGACCAGGTACCCGCCGGCGCCGCGGACGTCGATTCCGGGTGCGAGGCGGCTGGCGGAGTTCGGCACGACGACGTCGGGCGGGCCGGTCAGCCAGAGGTGGCGGCCGCCGCTCGGCGTGAGGACGGTGACCGTGTCCGGGATCGTGAACAGATGGCGCAGAGCCAGGTGCTGGAGCGCGGTCACGGAGTCGGTGTCGGAGTCTCTGTCGGACTTGGTGTCGAGGTCGATGCCGATCAGATGGTGCGGCGGCCGGCCGCACGCGATGCCGTAGCCGGTGGCCCAGGGCGCGGCGGCGAACAGGGCGCGTACGCCCGCGGGGTCGGTGGTGGCGTCATGGACGCCATGCCCCGGAAGGCCGCACTCGCCTCGGCACAGGACCGGCTCCGGATCGCCCCGGTGGGGGGAGCGAAGCGCTGGGAGCTTGGTGGGGGACAGGGGGATGACGGGGAGCCCGCGCTCTGCGGCGGAGAGAGCGTGGGCGAGGGCCAGGGTGGCGGTCTGCCGGGCGGTGGTGGCCATGGCTCTATTTTCGTACAAGCGTTCGAAGAAGGGAAGGGGGAAAGTTTGGCCGAAAGCGTGCCGTAACGCTTCATCCCGTGCGGCGACCGGGATGTGCCGCCGGCGGCGGCCGAGTGGGGGTTGAGCTGGAGTTATCCGGGCGTGAAGGGGGTTTATCGACATGTCCTCACGCTTCAGAGGGAATCGGGTCGTCTGGGGTGGTTCGCCGGGGATTCGGTGGGCAACTCTGAGGTCGCGACGTTGTGATCACGATCCGGGGCGGTCGGCCAACTGCCTTGGAACAAGCCGTAGTTCTGCAGTTCCGGTTCATGGAGGAAATACATGGCAAGCATCCGTACCGTCCGCGTCCTCGCCGCTGTCGCCGCACTGCCCCTCGCTGCCGTCCTCTTTTCAGGCGTGGCCCAGGCCGACAACGGCGCCTTCGCGGACGACGGATCGAACGCGACGGTGGCCTCGATCGTCGGCAGCGGCGTCGGTGGCGACAACTGGGGCAATTCGACCACCAGCCAGCAGGTGGCGAGCGGTGCCGGCGCGTCCAACGAGTCCAACATCGCCGGCGTGAACGGCTCTGGCTTCACCGCGATCGACCAGTCCGACACGGTGGTGACCTTCGTGAACCTGTGGTGACGGCCGGCCCGAAGGGGGGCTCGACGATGGGGTGAACGACCGCCCGCGCGACAGCACTTCGGTGCCGACGCGCGGGCGTTCGTGCGTGCGGGGACGGCTTCGCCGTGAACCACCTTGACAGGAGTCAGTGACCTGACGGACAGTCAGAAACCCAGTCGGACCCCAGTCGGAAACCCTGCCCGTACGCCCCGGAAGGCGGCCGCCGTGCACCTAGCCCCGACGGAGCGGCAGCAGCAGCTGCGCACCGAACTCCGCTCGTACTTCCGGACGGTGATGCCGGGAGGACCGCCGCCCGAAGAGGACGCGGCGGAGCAGCGCCGGCTGCTCCGGCGCATCGGCGCCGACGGAATGCTCGGCCTCGGCTGGCCCGTCGAGTACGGAGGGCAGGGCCGCGGCCCCGACGAGCAGTTCGTCTTCTTCGACGAGGCGTACCGGGCCGGCGCGCCCGTCTCGATGGTCACCCTGAACACCGTCGGCCCGACCCTCATGAAGTACGGCACCGAGGAGCAGAAGTCCTTCTTCCTGCCGCGCATCCTCCGCGGCGAGCTCGTCTTCGCGATCGGCTACAGCGAGCCGGAGGCGGGCACGGATCTCGCCGCGCTGCGCACGCGTGCCGTGCGGGACGGCGGCTCCTGGGTCGTCGACGGACAGAAGATCTTCACCAGCAACGGCCAGAACGCCGACTGGATCTGGCTCGCCTGCCGCACCGACCCGGACGCGCCCAAGCACAAGGGCATCTCGATCATTCTGGTGCCGACCGACGCGCCGGGCTTCTCCTGGACGCCGATCGAGACGGTGGGCGGGCTGACCACGACGTCGACGTACTACGACGGGATACGGGTACCCGCGGCCAACCTGGTCGGCGAGGAGAACGGCGGCTGGGGGCTGATCACCAACCAGCTCAATCACGAGCGGGTGGCGCTGGCCGCGATCGGGATGCAGGCCGAGGACTTCTTCGCGGCGGCGCTGGAGCGGGCCCGTACACCCGATCCAGTGACGGGTAGGCGTCGCATTGACGAGCCGTGGATCCAGTTCAGGGCCGCCGAGACACATGCCCGGCTGGCCGCAACGCGCCTGCTCAACTGGCGTTTGGTGGGGGATGTGGGGGCCGGCCGGCTCGCGCCCGGCGATGCGAGCGGCGTGAAGTTCGCGGGAACCGAATCCGCGGTCGAGGTGTATCGAATGTGTCAGGAAATCGCGGGGGAGGCGGGGCTGATCCGGGCCGGATCGCCCGGCTCACTCGACATCGGCGCTCTGGGCGACGGGGAGTTGGAGCGGATGAACAGAGCGGCGCAGATCAACACCTTCGGGGGCGGGGTGAGCGAGGTGCAGCGGGAGATCGTCGCGACGATGCGACTCGGGATGAAAAGGGGGCGGCGGTGACTCACCTGTATGAGCAGCTGAAGGCGTACGAGGGACGGGCGGCCGCCACCTCGGGCGTCGGCAAGGACCTGGTCAACGAGCCGATGATCAGGCACTGGTGCGAGGCGATGGGAGACACGAGTCCGGCGTACGAGGGGCCGCAGGCGACGGCTCCGCCGACGATGCTGCAGGCCTGGACGATGGGCGGTCTGTCCGGGCACACGGACCGCTCCGGGGCGTACGACGAGTTGTTTGGGCTGCTCGACGGCGCGGGGTACACATCGGTGGTCGCGACCGACTGCGAGCAGGAGTATCTGCGACCGCTCAGGGTCGGGGACCGGGTCACGTACGACGCGGTGATCGAGTCGGTGTCGGAGCGGAAGACGACGAAGCTCGGGACGGGCCACTTCGTTACGACACGCATGGATGTCCGGGCGGACGGCGAGCTCGCCGGGACACATCGCTTCCGGATCCTCAAGTACGCACCGGCCGCGGCGAAACCGAAGGGCAATCGCCCGAGGCCGGTGATCAACAGGGACAATGCCGGATTCTGGGACGGCGTGGCCGAGCACAAGCTGCTGATTCAGCGCTGCGAGGGATGCCGGTCTCTGCGCTTTCCCTGGCTGCCGGGGTGCAATGAGTGCGGGTCGCAGGAGTGGGACACGGTCGAGTCGAGCGGCGCGGGGACGGTCTACTCGTACGTGGTCATGCACCACCCTCCCTTCCCGGCCTTTGATCCTCCTTACGCGGTGGGCCTGATCGAGCTGGCCGAGGGCGTGCGGATGGTCAGCAATGTGGTCGGGGTGCCGCCCGACAAAGTGCGGATCGGCATGCCGGTGGAGCTCGAGTTCCTGCGTGTGGACAAGGAGTTGGAGCTGCCGGTGTTCAGCGCGCTCCCGGGGGGTGAGGGCTGACCATGGACTTCACACCCACGGACGAGCAGACCGCGGCGCGGGAGCTGGCGGCACGGATCTTCGGCGACCTGTCCACACCTGACCGGCTCGTCGCGGCGGGCACGGGGACGGACGCCGAGTTGTGGAAGGCGCTGTGCTCGGCGGGACTGACGGCGGCGGTCGAGGACGTTGGCCTGCTGGGTCTGGTGCTGCTGCTGGAGGAGCAGGGCCGGACCACCGCGCAGGTGCCGTATGCGGTGACGTGTGCGTACGGGCTGCTGGCGGTCGCCCGGCACGGCACGGAGGAGCAGCGGGCGCGGCTGCTGCCCGGGCTGCGGGACGGTTCGACGGTGGCGACGGGTGCGCTGGACTCGTCGGGAGCGGTTCGTTCCGGACCGGGGTTGACCGGCACTCTGAGCTGGGTCCCATGGCTGCGGGACGCGACCCATGTGCTCGTCGCGGATGCCGACCGCACCCTGTGGTGGGTGCGGGTCTCCGACGCGCAGACCGAGCCGGTCGAGACCACCGCACCCTGGTCCGCCGGCCGCCTTGTCCTCGACGGCACACCCGCCGAGCGGATCGGGGACGAGCGCGCGTACGAGGACGTGCTGGCCGCGAGCCGGATCGCCTTCGCGGGACTGCAGGCCGGGGTGTGCGCGGGCTCGCTCGCCCGCGCGGTCCAACACACCACGACCCGGGAGCAGTTCGGACGTCCGCTCTCCACCAACCAGGGTGTGCTCATCCGCGCGGCCGACGCGCACATGGACACGGAGGCGATACGGGTCACGGCGTACGAGGCGGCCTGGCGGTACGACGACGGCCTGCCGTGTGTCACGCATGCGCTGACCGCCGCGTGGTGGGCGTCCGAGGCGGGCAAGCGCGTCGTCCACGCGGGTCAGCATCTGCACGGCGGCATGGGAGCCGACCTGGACCACCCCGTCCACCGGCACTTCCTGTGGGGGCGGCAGCTGGACGCGTATCTGGGCTGCGGAAGTGAAGTCCTGGCGGAGCTGGGAGCGTTGCTTGCGAAGGAGGAAGCGCTGTGAGAGCCGGTGACGAACTGCCGCCGCTGGAAATCCCGATCACCCGCACGCTGATCGTCGCCGGAGCCGTGGCCTCGCGCGACTACCAGGACGTGCACCACGACGCGGAGCTCGCGAAGGCGAAGGGCTCTCCCGACATCTTCATGAACATCCTGACGACCAACGGCCTGGTCGGCCGGTACATCACGGACTGCTTCGGCGCGCGGGCCGTGCTCCGTAAGGTCGCGATCCGGCTCGGCGCGCCCAACTACCCGGGAGACACGATGGTGTTGCGCGGCACGGTCACCTCCGTCGAGGACGAGCGCCGGGACACCGCGGAGGTCAGGCTGGTGGAGGTCAAGGTCGTAGGAGCCAACGGCCTCGGCAACCACGTCACGGGCACGGTCACCGTGAGCGTCCCGGAGGACCGCTCATGAGCATCCGCAGCAAGGACACGCTCGGCGGCAGGGCGGCGGTCGTGGGCATCGGCGCGACGGAGTTCTCCAAGGACTCCGGGCGCAGTGAGCTCAAGCTGGCCGTCGAGGCGGTGCACGCCGCTCTCGGCGACGCCGGCCTCTCCCCCGCCGACGTCGACGGACTGGTCACGTTCACCATGGACACCAGCCCCGAGATCACCGTCGCGCAGGCGGCCGGCATCGGTGAGCTCTCCTTCTTCTCCCGTATCCACTACGGCGGCGGCGCGGCCTGCGCCACCGTCCAGCAGGCCGCTCTCGCCGTCGCCTCCGGGATCGCCGAAGTCGTCGTCTGCTACCGGGCGTTCAACGAGCGGTCGGGGCGGCGCTTCGGCTCCGGAGTTCAGCACCGCGAGCCGTCCGCAGAGGGCACGGCGCTCGGCTGGAACCTGCCGTTCGGGCTGCTCACGCCGGCGTCCTGGGTGGCCATGGCGGCCCAGCGCTATCTGCACACCTACGGTCTGACTCCCGAGGCGTTCGGCCATGTCGCCGTCACCGACCGCCGCCATGCGGCGAACAACCCCGCCGCGTACTTCTACGAAAAGCCGATCACACTCGCCGACCATGCGGCCTCGCGCTGGATCGTCGAGCCGCTGCGTCTCCTCGACTGCTGCCAGGAGACCGACGGCGGCCAGGCGATCGTCGTCACCAGCACCGAGCGGGCCCGCGACCTGCCGAAGCCGCCCGCGGTGATCGTCGCCGCTGCCCAGGGCGCCGGGCGCGCGCAGGAGCAGATGACCAGCTTCTACCGCGACGATCTCGCCGGACTGCCGGAGATGGGCGTCGTCGCCCGGCAGCTCTGGCGGACCTCAGGGCTCACGCCCGGGGAGATGGACGTCGGGATTCTGTACGACCACTTCTCCCCGTTCGTGCTGATGCAGCTGGAGGAGTTCGGGTTCTGCAAGCCCGGCGAGGCGGCGGAGTTCGTGGCGGCGGACGCGCTGCCGCTGAACACCCATGGCGGCCAGCTCGGCGAGGCCTATCTGCACGGGATGAACGGCATCGCGGAGGCGGTCCGGCAGATACGGGGCACCTCGGTGAACCAGATACCGGGCGCGGCCAGGGCACTGGTCACGGCGGGCACGGGCGTTCCCACATCCGGGTTGATCCTGGGCGCGGACGGCTGAGCGGGCGGGCCCAGCGGTGGCCGGGCGGGCCGGGCCGCCGTTCACTCAGCCCATGCGCCTTCGGACCTGGGCCCCGGCCGCGGCCCTCACACTCGTCGCCCTGCTCGCCCTGCTCCTCGCTGCGGCGCCCGACTCCGACGTACCGGCCGGCGTCGAGGCCGCCGCGCTGGGTGACGCGCCGCTCGACGCGCCCGCCGGGGCCGCCGTCGACACCACCGCGGACACCGCCGTCACCTTCCGCGGCCAGGCGTTCGACACCTGCCGGACCCCGAAGCTGGCCACCATGCGGGCCTGGCGGAAATCGTCCCCGTACGGCGCGGTGGGCGTGTACTACGCGGGCCGCGGCCGTGGCTGCCTCGAGCAGCCCCATCTGAACCGGAGTTGGGTCGCCGAGGTGCACCGGATGGGCTGGCAGGTGCTGCCGGTCTTCGTCGGCTCGCAGGCTCCCTGCGTACGGGACGAGCACCGGCGAAAGGTGGCCATCGGCAGCAAGCCGGCC
The DNA here is from genome assembly GCF_044334895.1 of Streptomyces sp. NPDC020681. NCBI lineage: Bacteria > Bacillati > Actinomycetota > Actinomycetes > Kitasatosporales > Streptomycetaceae > Streptomyces > Streptomyces sp. NPDC020681. The sequence goes on from NZ_JBIRTX010000002.1 coordinate 649,204, forward strand.
GCTCAGGGCCAGCGGGAAGGGAGTGAGGCGGTCAGGCAGGCGTGGGCCCTCGGCATGATCAGGGGCAGCGCGCTCTACCTCGACCTGGAGGCGTACGACGTGGACAACGAAACCTGCGCCCGCACCGCGCTGGACTTCGCCCGCGCCTGGAACCGCGAGGTGCGCCGCCAGGGCTATGTGCCGGGCTTCTACAGCAGCGCCGACTCGGGAGTGCTGCACATGGAGCGGGCCCGGCTTGCCGGGACGGGCGATCTGCCGTCCGCGATGTGGTTCGCCCGCTGGCGCGGCAAGCCCTCGCTCTACGGCGAGCGGGTGCTGAACCCGTACGCCTGGCGGCCCAGCAGGCGCATCCACCAGTACGAAGGCGAGGTGACCGAGCAGCACGGCGGCCACAGTCTGACCATCGACCGGAATATGGCGGATGCTCCCGTCGCACGTATCCGACCCTGAGGGTCATCTCCACCTTCACCTGAGGGTCTCCTCCACCTTCAGGAGGTGGAGCCGGCACCACCACTACAACCTGAGGCGGACATGTCTTCGGGACCTCTGGCCGATCCGCAGGAGTAGTACCCGCTCCTAGCGTGGAGCCATGACCACGCCAGTCTGCACAAGCGCTTCGAAGGCCGCCGTTCCGGTGCCTTTGTCGTACGGATCCGACGCACACCGTGCGCCCTACGCGCCGCGCTACCCGTCGTTCTCGTCGTATGTACGGGCGCGGGGGCCCGTGCTGCTTCGTACCGCCCGCTCGCTCACCGCCAACCCGTGCGATGCCGAGGACCTGTTGCAGACCGCGCTCACCAAGACGTATGTCGCGTGGGAGCGGATCGAGGACCACCGGGCGCTCGACGGCTATGTCCGCAGGGCCCTGTTGAACACCCGGACTTCGCAGTGGCGCAAGCGCAAGGTGGACGAGTTCGCCTGCGACGAGCTGCCCGAGCCGGAGTCCGTGCCCACGCCCGACCCCGCCGAGCAGCAGGTGCTGCACGACGCGATGTGGCGAGCCGTGATGAAGCTGCCGGACCGGCAGCGCGCCATGGTCGTGCTGCGGTACTACGAGGATCTCAGCGAGGCCCAGACGGCCGAGGTGCTCGGGGTGTCGGTCGGCACGGTCAAGAGCGCGGTCTCCCGCGCGCTCGGCAAGCTCCGCGAGGACCCGGAGCTCTCGCCCGTACGCTGAGCGGCCCGGCCGGGCACCATGCCCGAGTGACTCTCGGTAGTCGCGTCGAAACATTACCCGGGGGTAGTGACATACCGCGCGGTACGTGAGCAGAATCTTCCCACCCTTACTGCCACGTAGCGCTAGCGCCCACCGGGAGGACGCCGTGCTGAGCACCATGCAGGACGTACCGCTGACTGTGACCCGCATCCTTCAGCATGGGATGACGATCCACGGAAAGTCGCTGATCACCACTTGGACGGGGGAAGCCGAGCCGCAGCGGCGGACCTTCGCGGAGGTCGGTGAGCGCGCGACGCAACTGGCCAACGCCCTGCGCGACGAGCTCGGGATCGACGGTGACCAGCGCGTCGCCACGCTGATGTGGAACAACGCCGAGCATGTCGAGGCGTACTTCGCGATCCCGTCGATGGGCGCGGTGCTGCACACCCTCAATCTCCGGCTCCCTCCAGAGCAGCTGGTGTGGATCGTCAACCACGCCGCCGACCGGGCCGTGATCGTCAACGGCAGTCTGCTGCCGCTGCTCGCGCCGCTGCTGCCCCACCTGCCCTCGATCGAGCACATCGTCGTCTCCGGCCCCGGCGACCGCGGCCTGCTGGCCGACACACCGGCACGGGTGCACGAGTACGAGGAGCTGATCGCCGGCCGGCCCACCACCTTCGACTGGCCGGAGCTGGACGAGCGCACCGGTGCCGCCATGTGTTACACCTCCGGCACCACCGGCGACCCCAAGGGCGTCGTCTTCTCCCACCGCTCCATCTACCTGCACTCCATGCAGGTCAACATGACCGAGTCGATGGGACTGACCGACCGGGACACGACTCTCGTGGTGGTCCCGCAGTTCCATGTCAACGCGTGGGGCCTGCCGCACGCCACGTTCATGACCGGCATCAACATGCTGATGCCGGACCGTTTCCTGCAGCCCGCGCCGCTCGCCGACATGATCGAGCGCGAGAGGCCCAGCCATGCGGCCGCGGTCCCCACCATCTGGCAGGGCCTGCTGGCCGAGGTCACCGCGAACCCGCGCGACCTGTCCTCCATGAAGCAGGTCACCATCGGCGGTTCGGCCTGTCCGCCCGCGCTGATGGAGGCGTACGACAAGCTCGGCGTACGGCTCTGTCACGCCTGGGGCATGACGGAGACCTCCCCGCTGGGCACGATGGCGCATCCGCCGGCCGGTCTCAGCGAAGAGGAGCAGTGGCCGTACCGCATCACGCAGGGCCGCTTCCCGGCCGGGGTCGAGGCCCGGCTGGTCGGGCCCGGAGGCGAGATCCTCGCGTGGGACGGGGAGTCGGCCGGTGAGCTGGAGGTGCGCGGCAACTGGATCGCCGGTGCGTACTACGGCGGCGCGGGCGGTGACGACTTCAAGCCGGAGGACAAGTTCAGCGAGGACCGCTGGCTGAAGACCGGCGACGTCGGCGTGATCAGCCCCGACGGCTTCCTCACCCTGACCGACCGGGCCAAGGACGTCATCAAGTCCGGCGGCGAGTGGATCTCCAGCGTCGAGCTGGAGAACGCGTTGATGGCCCACCCCGAGGTCGCGGAGGCGGCGGTGGTCGCGGTCCCCGACCAGAAGTGGGGCGAACGCCCGCTCGCCACAGTCGTGCTGAAGGAAGGCTCGACCGCGGACTACGAGACGCTGAAGGCGTTCCTCGGCGAGACGATCGCCAAGTGGCAGCTGCCGGAGCGCTGGGCGATCATCCCGGCCGTGCCGAAGACCAGCGTCGGCAAGTTCGACAAGAAGGTCATCCGTAAGCAGTACGCGGCCGGGGAGCTGGACGTCACCCAGCTCTAGTCGCAAAACGAGGGGGCGGCGGCCACAACCGCCGCCCCTTTCGCTCTAGTTCGTCCCTATCTTCGCGAGCAGATCGACGATACGGGCCTGGACCTCGCTGCTCGTGGAGCGTTCCGCGAGGAACAGCACCGTCTCGCCGGACGAGAGCCTCGGCAGCTCCGCCCGGTTGAGGCCCGCCGAGGTGTAGACGACCAGGGGTGTGCGGTTGAGCTGGCCGTTCGCGCGCAGCCAGTCGATGATCCCGGCCCGGCGGCGGCGTACCTGCATCAGGTCCATCACCACCAGGTTCGGCCGCATCTGCGTCGCCAGCGTGACCGCGTCCGTGTCCGCGCCGGCGCGGGCGACCTGCATCCCGCGGCGTTCCAGCGTCGCCGTCAGCGCGAGCGCGATCTCCTCGTGCTCCTCGATCAACAGCACGCGCGGCGGGTGCTGTTCGCTGTCGCGCGGGGCCAGCGCCTTGAGCAGGATGGCCGGATCGGCGCCGTACGCGGCCTCTCGCGTCGCCTGTCCCAGGCCCGCCGTCACCAGCACCGGGACCTCGGCGGCCACCGCGGCCTGGCGCAGCGACTGCAGCGCCGTCCGGGTGATCGGGCCGGTCAGCGGGTCGACGAAGAGCGCCGCCGGGAAGGCCGCGATCTGCGCGTCGACCTCCTCGCGGGAGTGCACGACGACCGGGCGGTAGCCGCGCTCGCTCAGCGCCTGCTGCGTGGAGACGTCGGGCGCGGGCCAGACCAGCAGCCTGCGCGGGTTGTCCAGCGGCTCCGGTGGCAGCTCGTCGTCGACGGGCTGTGGCAGCGGCTGGTTGGCCACCTCGACCGCGCCGCCCGGACCGTCCAGCGGCTGGGGGCCTTCCGCGCCCTCGTCGGGCGCGCCTATGGCGTACGACCGGCCTTCGGACCGCTCGGCACGTTCGGCGGGCAGTCGCGGAGCGTTCTGCGCGGTGGCCTGCGGATGCGGCCGCGCGGCGGGCTCGGGACGCTCGCCGTCGGGCGGCGTGGCCAGCTTGCGGCGGCGGCCGGCCAGGGTCTGGTTCTGCTTCTCCGCGATCTGCTGCGAGAACGGCACACCCTGCCCGAGCGTGCGCACGCTGAACGCCCGGCCCTGTGAGGCGTCCGCAGGAACCGGAGCCGGAACAGGAGCAAGGGCAGGAGCAGGCACCGGCGCCTCCGCGGGCAACGGCTGTGCGACCCGCGGCGCGGCACCGGACGTCGCACCGGCGGGCCCTGCAGTCTCATCGGTTGCGGGCAGCGGCATCGGCAGCGATACGGAACCGGTCCCTTGCGCCGTCGCCCGGCTCGCCGACGAGTCGTCGGAGGTGGCGAGCGCGGCGAGGCCGCGGCCGGACGAGCCGTTCTCTGCCCACTGCGGCTGCACCGGCTGCAGCACCTCGGGGGCCGCATCGTCCTGCGTCTCCTTGCGGGCCCGGCGGCGGCCGGTCGGCGCGGGATGCGGCTGCGGCGGAGTGTGGTCGGCGCCGGGCTCGGTCCGTACGGCATCGTGCTGACCGGGCAGGGACGCGTCCGCCTCTCCGGCCGTCGGAGGGATGCGGTCGGCCTCGGCGGGCGGCAGCGCGAACGCCGTGCGCGGCCCTGCCTCCATCTCGTTCGGGGCGGCCGCCAGCGCACGCCTGGCCCGCCGTCCGGACGGCGGCGCATCCACCGTTTCCACGGACGGGGCCGATGAGGCGGCGGGCAGCTGCGGCAGCCCGCCCTCCACAGCCCGTCGCGCGCGGCGGCCGGCGGCAGCGGTTCCGGCGGGGTCCACGGGCACGCCCTGCGGCGGCACCGTGTCGCCGAGCGCCGCGCGCCCGGTCGACGCCGCGCCCTCCGCGCCCGTCACCACAGAGCCCTCGGCCGGCCTCGTGGCGACCGCTACGGACTCCTCGGCAGGGCTCGGCCGCCCGCGCCGCCGCCCGGTCCCGCCGGCAGCAGCCGCGACGCCGCCGCCGCTGCCATTGCTCGCGCTGGTGTCCTGCGCCGGGACGAGTTCCTGCTGCGGGGCGTCCGTACGTGCTCGCCGCCGTCCCGTAGGAGCAGCTCCGGGCTGCGCGACCACCGGGTCTTCCGTCGCGACGGGGCTCTCCAGGAAGGCGTCCGTCGAGGCCCGCCGGGCTCGCCGTCGCCCGCTGCCGGAACCACCGGACGGGCCGGTCTGCTGCTCCGGCAGCGCCAGCTCCCCGCCCGGCGCCGCGGGCACCGTGACCGTCCCCGCGCCCTCGCCCAGCGGCAGCTCCAGGACGTACGCGCTGCCGCTCATTCCCGGCACCTCGTGCGTCTGCAGCACCCCGCCGTGCGCCCGCACGATTCCGCGCACGATCGGCTCGTGCACCGGGTCGCCGCCGGCGAACGGTCCCCGCACCTCGATCCGTACGACGTCACCGCGCTGCGCCGCCGCGACCACGATCGTCGAGTCCATGTAGCCGCCGCCCGGAACCACCCGGGCCTTGCCGGTCGAGTCGACTCCGGCCACGTCCGCGACCAGATGCGCGAGCGCCGTCGCCAGCCGTCCCGCGTCGACCTCGGCCTCTATGGGCGGCGCGTGCACCGCGAACTGCGCCCGGCCCGGGCCGATCAGCTCGATCGCGCCCTCGACACCTGCCGTAACGACCGCGTCGAGCAGCACGTTCGCCTTGGAGAGCTGCTGCGCACCGGTGTCGAGCTGCTGGAAGCCCAGGACATTGTCGACAAGCGTCGTCATCCGGGCGTATCCGGCGCTCAGATGGTGCAGGATCTGGTTGGCCTCCGGCCACAGCTGCCCGGCCGGGTCGGCGGCCAGCGTGCCCAGTTCGGAGCGGAGTTCCTCCAGCGGCCCGCGCAGCGACTCGCCGAGCACGGCGGTCAGCTGGGCGTGCCGGGCGGCCAGCTCCTCGTACTGCTCGTCGCGCGCCTCGATCTCGGCCGCGTACCGCTCCGACTTGTCCGCCAGCTCGGCGGTGAGTCGCTCGGTGGTCTCGGTCAGCTCCGCGCCCAGCCGCTGCGCGGTCTCCTCGAGCCGGGCCTCGTGCTGCTTGGCCAGTTCGTCGTACGGACGCCGGTCGGTGAAGGTCATCACCGCGCCGACGAGCTGGTCACCGTCCCGTACCGGCGCAGTCGTCAGATCGACGGGCACCTGCGAGCCGTCCTTCGCCCACAGCACCTGGCCGCGCACCCGGTGCTTGCGGCCCGACTTGAGCGTGTCCGCGAGCGGCGACCCTTCATACGGGAACGGCTCACCGTCCCCGCGCGAATGCAGGATCAGCGGATGCAGCTCCTGGCCGCCGAGGTCGCTCGCGCGGAATCCGAGGATCTGCGCGGCGGCCGGGTTGACCAGCACGACGCGTCCCTCGGTGTCGGTGCCGACGACGCCCTCGGCCGCGGCCCGCAGGATCATCTCGGTCTGCCGCTGCGAACGCGCCAGCTCGGCTTCCGTGTCCACCGTGCCGGACAGATCACGTACGACGAGCATCAGCAGCTCGTCGCCCGTGTAGCCGCTGCCGGTGTACGAGTCGTAGGCCTCGCGCCCGTCCTCGAGACTGGCGCTGGTCACCTCGACCGGGAACTCGCTGCCGTCCGTACGCCGCGCCACCATCCGGGCGGGCTTGGTGCGACCGCGCTCGTCCGCGGCCTCGGGCCTGCGCATGGAGCCGGGGATCAGCCGCGAGTCGAAGGAGGGCAGCAGATCGAGCAGCCCGCGTCCGACGAGGGCGGTGCCGGGGGTCTCGAAGAGTTCGAGGGCGATGGTGTTGGCGTTGACGACCGTGCCGTTGCAGTTGACGAGGACGAGCCCGTCGGGGAGCGCGTCGAGTATGGCTGCAAGGCGAGCAGCGCCTCGGGATGGCCTGCTGCTCACGACGACGGTTCCTCCCTGACCTACTGCACAGTGCGGACGGCCGGTCCCATCTTGCCTCTCGGACCTCAGCCTGTCACTGGAGGGAGTCTAAAGGCAGTGGATGCGGCGGGGACGGCGGATGAGGGGGAGCTCTCACCAAGGTTGTGTGCACATGGCGTACCCCTCAGGTCTATGACCTGGTGTTCGGCAGCACCGGCTCGATGGTCTGCCAGCGCGAGATTTCACAGCCGTTCGTCCGGCTGAAGGTGGCGTCCACCTGGCGCCCGCGCCACGTTCCGGTGATGTGCGCGGTCTCGGAGCCGCCCATCTGCTGCGTGCACATCTGACCCTCGGGGACAGGAGCGAAGGGGTCTCTTCCTTCCTGCGCGAGCTCGTCGAGCCGGGCACAGGCGGCGTCGGCGGACGGGTGCGTACCGCCGCTCGGACCGCACTCCAGCTCGAAGCGTCCCTCGGTCCGGGCGTTCCCGGTCTCGGCGACGGTCACGGTCAGCCGGTCCTGCGTGTCCGGCGAGGACAGCAGGGGCAGCGGCAGCGGGAAGGGAAAGGGAGAGGCGGCGGCGACGGGCACGGCGCCGGCCAGCGCGGCGGCGGACACGGAGAGGGTGAGGACGAGGCGGCGCAGCATGGGTGCTCCTGGTGCTGAGAGTCACGAGAGATGCCGGGGCGGTGCCCCGGCATCTCTAACGCTCCTTGCGCGGGGGCGTTGCGCAACCGGACCGCGCTCTTAGAGGGACACCCGAGGGGCATCCGCGGATCTTCGGCCGCCCCCCAGGTCGGAACGGCTTTGCCCTGCGGCCCGCGCGCCTAGTACCGTGGACGGCGATTGGTGACACCCCGCTCGGCTGTGTCATCATCTGCACGCACCACTCGTGCCCGCGCGGGTGTGCTGGAGGCGTCGCCTAGTCCGGTCTATGGCGCCGCACTGCTAATGCGGTTTGGGTCTTAAAGCCCATCGAGGGTTCAAATCCCTCCGCCTCCGCCAGTTGATCACCGAAGCCCCGCCATACGGTCGGGGCTTCGGTCGTTCCGGGGGCTGTGAAGCAGGCTGTGCGGCGTGCGTTTCCGCGCCGTTTCTGCGGTGTTTTCGCAGGTCAGACCAGATGTGCTTAACGGATTTCACCTGGCGGCGCAGGTCATGTAATGTTGTTCCCGCAACGCCGACCGGGCAGAAAAGCCCGGCCAGCCAAGCACTCGTAGCTTAACGGATAGAGCATCTGACTACGGATCAGAAGGTTGCAGGTTCGAATCCTGCCGAGTGCACACAGCTCAGAGGCCCCCGGAGATATCCGGGGGCCTCTTGCGTTGGGCCGTACAGCAGCGAAGTACAGCAACGATGCCGATCGGTGCACTTTGCCGTCCACATCCCCCGGGCGGCAGCAACCGTCAACGGACGCCTTCAGCTCAAGCACCTGCGTGACCTCACTGGGCGGCGGGCTGAGTGCTGGCAGGCTCGCCCCCAGCTCAAGAGCACTGCAGAAAAGTAAGGGAAACGAAGTTTCCCCTCAGTGGCGGATACCCGGTGGGACCTTCAAGATAGCCGGCGAGCCGCATTTGGCTCCCCAACAACCCTTCTGTGCTGCGGGGTTGAGGGCATTCGCAGGCCGAAGCTGTGCGGGGCACCCGCGATCTTTGAGGGAAGGGAACGAGTGCCGCCGCCGAGAACCAAGGGAGCAATACATGGGCAACCTGGCCCTCCACGTCCCGCTCACTCGCTGGGCTGGACGTGCACCGTGGACTGTCGCACGGGACACGCGCGGTGGCAATCTCGTGGTCACGCTGGCAGTCATCGTGAGTTGTGTGATCAACGGCGACAGCTTGACTGGCGTGCTGCGGCAAGCCACTTGGTTGGTCGTCGCGATCATCGCGCTCGTAAGCGTCCAATGGGTCGCGTCGATGCGGCGCGTTTCGGTGGATGACCCGCGCCCCATCTAGCGACGTCGCCGTGGCTGTGGAGTGACGGCGGCCACAATCGAGTGCGGACGTGGCGGTATTGCTACGCCGACTGCCAACGAGTGTGAGCCCCTCTGCATCAAGGCCAGAGGGGCTTTCACGTTGCTCGGGCAGCGCGCTGCTTCAGCTGGTACTGCCCAGCGCGTCGGACAGCCTGCCGATCGCCGGGCGTACAGCATCCTCGCTCGCTTCGGCGTAGGCCTCGAGGCAGGGGCACACCATGTCTTCATTGGCGGGGCATGGGCATGCGACGGACAAGGACACGGCAGACTGCCGCTGTGTGGATACCAGTGGCAGTGACGATGCTGCTCTTCGTGCTCGCGTCGGCCTCTGCCATTTTCCAAGCCTGCAAGGGCGAGTGGTGGACCGCACTCGCGGTCTTCCTGCCTTCCCTCGGTGTGGCCGCGCTGCTTGGTGCCTTGGAGTGGCAGCGAACGTCGCTCTTCTGGGTGGCGGGCATGTTCGTCGTGGCCGGCTTCGGCGCAGAGGCCATGGCCTACTGGAGAACTCGAACGGCCGGTAGGGGACAGGTGGGCCAGTGAGCGCGGGCGACGTGTCGAGGTCGGTGGAGTCTCAATGGGCGAGTCAGCCCAGTCAGCGATCTTGAACCCGTTGTCGTCGTGATGTGACCGTGGGCTGGCGCGGACTTTCTAGGAAATCGATTGCAGCAGACTCAGGGCGCGCGCCGATACTCCGGCATGAGCACATTCGCAGAGGTCATCGTGTTGGCCCTGGGCGCTGACGAGGTTATGGAGCCGCTCACCCGTGATGACGAGCAGCGGACCTGGCGAGGTCGATTCGTGCCGATACAGAGCCAGTGGCTCGGTTCCTTTGGCATCGGTTGGGCCACGGAGTTCGAACGTATGCGATCGCGGTGTGGACTGCTGCGGCACTTGGAGTCACTCCCGTGGCCTCGCCCGGAAAGCGTGCAGGTCCTGATCCACGATCAGGACGACGACTGCTTCGGGCTATGGATGATCCAGGACGGCATGCTGGTGGAGGTACCTCTTCCGCGCACAGAGCGCTTCCATCAACCGGCTCCGCCCACCGAGGAGTTTCCGCCGGACCCGGGATACCTGCTCCGGACGGACCAGGGCCATGACCTGCCTGAGCAGACCCCGATAGACCGCCGGGATCCGCGGTCTGCCTGGTAACACCCCCGCCGAAGCAACGCTCTCGGGCCAGGCCGCAACACTGACGGCAGTCGTGACGGCGACGACGGCACACAGACGCTCGTGATCGCTAACCTGGGCGACCAGAACAGGAGGCCTCCGGGGCCCCTGGCGAGGCGGTGCCCGATCCTACGGGTCAGAGGGTTGCAGGTTCGAATCCTGCCGAGTGCACCGTTGAGAGGCCCCTCGGAGAGATCCGGAGGGCCTCTTGCGTTCACGGTGTTCTCCGGCGCAAAGGGATCGGCATGCGGCAGATCGCGATCATCGAAGCCCCGTCCATTCTCGGGCTGCGGCCGTCCGGGGTCGAGGAGTTGCCCGGGGCGCTGCTCGGGGCCGGGCTTGCGGAGCGGTTGGGGGCCGTGAGCGCGGGGCGGGTTGAGGCTGCTGCGTATGACCCTGTGCGGGATCCCGACAGCGGCGTGCTCAATGCCGCCGGGATCGCGCGGTACTCCGGCCGGCTCGCCGATGTCGTCTCGGGCGTACTCGATCAGGGGCTGTTTCCCGTCGTACTCGGCGGGGACTGCAGCATCCTGCTCGGCAACCTTCTTGCCCTCAGACGGCGCGGGCGGCACGGGCTGTTGTTCCTCGACGGGCACAGCGACTTCTATCAGCCGGCCGCCGAGCCGAACGGGGAGGCCGCTTCCATGGAGCTCGCGCTGGCGACCGGGCGGGGGCCGCGGGTGTTGAGTGATCTTGAGGGGCTTGGGCCGCTCGTGCGGGACGAGGACGTCGTCGCCTTCGGGTTCAGGGACGCGGAGGAGTCCGCGGAGGCCGGGATGCAGCCGTTGCCGGCGGGGCTGGAGGCCGTCGATCTGGCGGGTGTACGGGCTGTTGGGGCCCGGGAAGCGGCGCGGCGGGCGGTCGGGCGGCTCGCGGGGATCGGCGGGTACTGGGTGCATCTCGATGTGGATGTGCTGGACGACGCCGTCATGCCCGCCGTCGACTACCGCATTCCCGGCGGACTGAGCTGGGCCGAGCTGGAGGCCGTACTGGAGACCGCGCTCGGGGACGAGCGGGCCGTCGGGTTCGACATCGCCATCTTCAACCCGCGACTCGACCCCGACGGGACTCTGGGCGCGCGTCTTGTGGAGTGTCTGGCGCGCGGCTGGAACTCGGCGTAGGCGGGCGGCCGGTGTCTGTGGGCTCCGGTAGCCTCCCCGTTTTCGGCCGGAGGTGTGTATGGCATGGCGGTGCGCGGGGCTCGGCTGGCCCCGCGGGGCGCGGATGGCCGTGCTGCGGTGGGAAGGCGGGCGCGTCAGTCCGCTGACCGCCGGGAAAGCGCTGGGGTTCCGGGCCGAGGGCCTGCGGCAGTGTGTCGGTGCGCGCGGGAACGTGTGTCCGCTCGGGGCCGTCGTGGCGGGGCGTGCGACGCAGGCGCGGTGTGCCGAGTGTGCGCGGCTGGACCGGGCGCACTCGGTGGCCGCCGACACGATCGCCGACGACCCGCGCACGTACCGCGTCTATCTGGCCTGGTTCGGGCCCGGGATGGTCAAGGTCGGCATCACCGCGGAGGAGCGCGAGTCCGCGCGGCTGCTGGAGCAGGGGGCCGTCGTCTTCAGCTGGCTCGGACGCGGGCCGCTGATGGCGGCGCGGCGGACGGAGGAGCTGCTGCGCAGCGCGCTGGGTGTGCCGGACCGGATTCCCTACGCCGACAAGCGGGCGGCACGGGCCGAACTGCCGGCGCAGGCCGAGCGGGCCGCCGAGATCGAGGACCTGCACCGGCGCGCGCTGGGCCTGGCCGGCTGGGCCGAGTCGCTGGAGCCGCTGGGCTTCGAGGCCGTCGACCATGCCGAGGTCTTCGGGCTCGACGGGCTGCCGCCCGCGACCTCGGTGGTGCGCGCGCTGGTGGACGGCGGTGCGGTGGCGGGCACGCTGCTGGCGGCCGCGGGGCCTGATCTGCATCTGCTGACCGCGGGTGACGGGGTCGTGGTGCTCGACACCCGGCTGATGAGCGGGTGGTCGCTGATCGGCGCGGACGCGAGGGCCGGGGTGACCGTGCCGACGGCCGATGTCGGGCCGGGGGCCGTCCAGGACGGGCTCTTCTGAGCCCGTTGGCAAAGGCTTGGATCCCGTTCGGATCCCTTATGGCAATGAGGCTGGACACCTCCGTGACCTGGAACGGAGGGTGGTGGTCATGAGCAATCAGACGATCAGGCCTGTCCCCGCTTTTGAACCGCCGTACTACACCGCTGTCTTCACCTCCGTGCAGACGGAGACGACCGAGGGCTACGCCGAGACCGCCGAGCGCATGATGCAGCTGGTGAAGGAGATACCGGGCTTCCTCGGATACGAGTCCGCGCGGGCGCCCGGCGGGCTCGGGATCAGCGTCGGATACTTCAAGGACGAGGACGCCATCGCCGCCTGGCAGCGTGATCTGGAGCATCAGGCCGCGCAGCGACGCGGGCGGGCGGAGTGGTACGCGAGCTACAGCCTCCATGTCGGCAAGGTCGAGCGGAGCCATGGTTTTGAGCGCGAGTGAACAAGAGGCCGAGGACGTACGGGAGTTCTGGGGCAGGCTCGGGCTGCCGGGGCTCGTCGATGTGCACAGCCACTTCATGCCGGAGCAGGTGCTGCGCAAGGTGTGGGCCTACTTCGACGCCGTCGGGCCGCTGACCGGTCTGGAGTGGCCGATCGCCTACCGGCACGAGGAGGAGCAACGGGTCGCGCTGCTCCGGGAGTTCGGGGTCCGCTCTTTCACCTCGATGCTCTATCCGCACAAGGCGGGCATGGCCGACTGGCTCAACGGCTGGGCCGCGGACTTCGCCGCCCGCACCCCCGACTGCGCGCACACCGCGACCCTCTTCCCGGAGGACGGCGTGGAGCGCTATGTGCGCGAGGCCGTCGAGAGCGGGGCCCGGATCTTCAAGTCGCACCTCCAGGTCGGGGCGTACGACCCCAATGACGCGCTGCTGGATCCCGTGTGGGGACTGCTCGCCGAGGCCGCCGTGCCGGTCGTGATGCACTGCGGCTCCGGGCCCGCGCCCGGCAAGCACACCGGGCCCGAGCCGGTGGGCCGGCTGCTGGCGCGGCATCCGCGGCTGCGGCTGGTGGTCGCGCACATGGGGATGCCGGAGTACGCGGACTTTCTCGATCTGGCGGAGCGGTACGGAGAGGTCCGGCTGGACACGACGATGGCGTTCACCGACTTCAGCGAGCGGTTCGCGCCCTTCCCCGAGCGGTACCGGGCGCGGCTCGCGGCACTCGGAGACCGGATCGTGCTGGGGACCGACTTCCCGAACATTCCGTATCCGTACGTCCACCAGCTGCGGTCGCTGGAGCGGCTGGGGCTCGGCGACGACTGGCTGCGGGCGGTCTGTTACGAGAACGGGGCGCGGCTGCTCCGGCGGACCCACTAGCTCTTTCTCAGGGAATTCACAGGAACGCGCAAGGCCGTTCTCAGGGCGGGGTCGCAGGGTGACCAGCATGACCGCGACCTCGCCCCAGGGGCGTACCGAAATGCTCAGGCCGGACGGCAGCCCCGTGCGGGTGCTCGTCGTGGACGACGAGACGGCGCTGAGCGAGCTGCTGTCGATGGCGCTGCGCTACGAGGGCTGGGAAGTGCGCAGCGCGGGCGACGGCGCGGGCGCTGTCCGTTCCGCGCGCGACTTCCGGCCCGACGCGGTGGTGCTCGATGTGATGCTGCCCGACATGGACGGCCTCGCCGTCCTCGGGCGGCTGCGCCGCGAGCAGCCCGCTGTGCCGGTGCTCTTTCTGACCGCGCGGGACGCGGTCGAGGACCGGATCGCCGGGCTGACGGCGGGCGGCGACGACTATGTCACCAAGCCCTTCTCGCTGGAGGAGGTCGTGGCCAGGCTGCGCGGGCTGATCCGGCGGTCCGGCGCGGCGACCGAGCGCAGCGAGTCACTGCTGGCGGTCGGCGATCTGACGCTGGACGAGGACAGCCACGAGGTGTGCCGCGGCGGCGATTCGATCCATCTGACGGCGACGGAGTTCGAGCTGCTGCGCTATCTCATGCGCAATCCGCGGCGGGTGCTCAGCAAGGCGCAGATCCTGGACCGGGTGTGGTCGTACGACTTCGGCGGCCAGGCCAATGTCGTCGAGCTGTATGTCTCGTATCTGCGCAAGAAGATCGACGCGGGGCGTACGCCGATGATCCACACCCGGCGCGGGGCCGGATATCTGATCAAGCCCGGTGAATAGTGGCGGGCGTGCGGGGCAGAGGCCGTCGATGGTCGTTGCGGACCCGGCTGGTGGTCTCGGCGGTGGCGCTGATCGCGGTGGTGGCGGCGGTGATCGGCGCGGTCACGACGATCGCGTTCGACAGCTATATGTACGGCAAGCTCGATGATCAGCTGCGCAGCATCTCGGTACGGGCCGATCCTCCGCCCGGCCTGCCGGGGCTGAGCGGTCCCGAACCCGAGCCGCTGGAGTTCCTCGGCCGTGGCGGCCAGCCGTTCGGCACGGTCGGCGCCGTGGTCTCCGACGGCGGTGAGGTGACCGAGGCGAGCCGGACCGTGGAGAACACCACCCCGGTCCGCGAGGACGACACGACGCCGCTCAGCGCTGCACAGGAGAAGGCGCTCGCGCAGGTGCCGCTCGACGGAGAGGTGCACAGTGCCGAACTCCCCGGGCTCGGCGGCTATCACGTGGTCGCCGTGCACACGGCGACCGGTCCGGACGTGCTCGTCGGCATTCCGACCGGCGAGGTCGAGGACGCGCTGAGCACCCTGATCGTCGTCGAGATCTGTGTCGCCGCCGCCGGCCTCGTCGCCGCCGGAATCGCCGGAACGGTCCTCGTCGGAGTCGCCCTGCGGCCGCTGCGGCGGGTCGCCGCGACCGCGACCCGGGTCTCCGAACTGCCGCTGCACAGCGGCGAGGTGGCGCTGCACGAGCGCGTGCCGGACGCCGAGGCTGATCCGCGGACCGAGGTCGGGCAGGTGGGCGCGGCACTCAACCGGATGCTGGGGCATGTCGGTTCGGCGCTCGCGGTGCGGCAGGAGAGCGAGACGCGGGTGCGGCAGTTCGTCGCGGACGCCAGCCATGAGCTGCGTACGCCGCTGGCGTCGATCCGCGGCTACGCGGAGCTGACGCGGCGCGGCGGCCGGGACGATGCCGGTCCCGACACCCGGCATGCCCTCGGCCGGATCGAGGCCGAGGCGACCCGGATGACGGGCCTGGTGGAGGATCTGCTGCTGTTGGCGCGGCTGGACGCCGGACGCCCGCTCTCGTACGAGAGCACTGATCTCTCGCCGCTGGTCGTGGACGCGGTCAGCGACGCGCGGGCGGCGGGCCAGGACCACAAGTGGCGGCTCGAACTGCCCGTGGAACCGGCGACGGTGCCCGGCGACGCGGCCCGGCTGCATCAGGTTCTGGTCAATCTGCTGGCGAACGCCCGCACGCACACACCTCCCGGCACGACCGTCACCGCCCGTGTGCGCTGCGGCGGCCCGGCGGTCGTGCTGGAGATCGAGGACGACGGTCCCGGCATCCCGCCGGCGCTGCTTCCGCATATCTTCGAACGGTTCGCCCGCGGCGACGCGTCCAGGTCCCGGCACGCCGGATCCACCGGCCTCGGCCTGGCGATCGTGGACGCGGTCGTGACCGCGCACGGCGGCCGGGTCGGAGTGCGCTCCGAGCCGGGGCGCACGGTCTTCGGCGTGCAACTGCCCGCGTGGAACGCCGCGTTCCAGCCGCAGCAGGACATGCAGCAAGGCATGGAGCAAGGCACGCAGCAAGGCATGCAGCAGGGCCCACGGCAGAGCTTCGCGTACGACTCACAGACGGAGCACAGGCACATCACACAGCCGTGACAGCGCGCCCGCCGAGTGTCGTTCCATGCGAACCGACACCCCAATAGGGACTCTGCCGGCCCGGGAGCATCTGCTCGCCGACTCGGCCGACCTGCCCGTACTCGATGTGGTGATCCCGGTCTACAACGAGGAGGACGACCTCGAGAGGTGTGTGCTGCGGCTGCACGAGCATCTCGCGCGGACCTTCCCGTACGGCTTCCGCATCACTGTCGCCGACAACGCGAGCACCGACCGCACCCCTCAGGTCGCGGCCCGCCTCGCGGCCTCGATCGCCGAAGTGCGGTCGTTCCGGCTGGAGGAGAAGGGGCGCGGGCGCGCGCTGCGCACGGTGTGGTCGCACTCCGACGTCCCCGTCCTCGCCTATATGGACGTGGATCTGTCCACCGACCTCAACGCGCTGCTGCCGCTGGTAGCGCCGCTCATCAGCGGGCACTCGGACCTGGCCATCGGCTCCAGGCTCGCCCGCTCGTCGCGCGTGGTGCGCGGCCCGAAGCGGGAGTTCATCTCGCGGGCCTACAACCTGATTCTGCGCGGGTCGCTGGCCGCGCGGTTCTCCGACGCCCAGTGCGGGTTCAAGGCGATACGCCGCGAGGTCGCCGAGCGGCTGCTGCCGATGGTCGAGGACACCGGATGGTTCTTCGACACCGAGCTGCTGGTGCTGGCCGAGCGCGCCGGACTGCGCATCCACGAGGTGCCGGTGGACTGGGTCGACGACCCGGACTCGACCGTGCACATCGTGAGCACCGCGACCGAGGACCTGAAGGGCGTGTGGCGGGTCGGCAGGGCGCTGGCGGTCGGCGCGCTGCCGCTGGACCGGCTGGCGCGGCCGTTCGGCGACGATCCGCGGGACCGGCAGCTGACCGGAGTGCCGGGCGGGCTGGCCCGCCAGCTCGTCGGGTTCTGCGTCGTCGGCGCGCTCTCCACGCTGCTGTATCTGCTGCTGTACTCCGTCTTCCGGGCGGGCGTCGGGCCGCAGGCCGCCAACGCGTTCGCGCTGCTGCTGTCCGCCGTCGCCAACACGGCGGCCAACCGCCGCCTCACCTTCGGAGTGCGCGGCCGGGACCGCGCCGTACGCCATCAGGCCCAGGGCCTGGTCGTGTTCGGCATCGGGCTCGCCCTGACAAGCGGCTCGCTCGCGGCCCTCGACGCGGCCGCGGGGAACGCGTCGCACGGCACCGAGCTTGCGGTCCTGATCACGGCGAACCTGGCGGCGACGGTGCTGCGGTTCCTGCTCTTCAGGGCCTGGGTGTTCCCGGAGCGACGCGAAGCGTCTGCTCCCGCTCCCCAGGATCCGTATCCGTACCTGCCCACGACCACAACCGCCGGCGATGGTGCCGCGGACCACACCTGGGACGTGACCGTGCAGCTGCACCGCATCCCGCAGGACCACGACACGAGGAACGCACGATGACCCTGGCTCCCGACGACCACGCACAGCAGACCGCGGCCGTGCCCGAGGTGCTCACGACCGGCCCGGCTCCGCGCACGCACGCGCGTGCCCGGGGCACACGCGCCGGGCGCCTGTGGCGCGGACGGCCCGAGGACGCGCCATGGGTGCGTCCCGCCTTTCTCGCGCTGCTGCTCGCCACCGCGCTCCTCTACGTCTACAACCTGAGCGCGTCCGGCTATGCCAACTCCTTCTACTCCGCCGCCGCCCAGGCCGGCAGCGAGAGCTGGAAGGCCTTCTTCTTCGGCTCCTCCGACGCTGCGAACTCCATCACCGTCGACAAGCCGCCGGCCGCGCTCTGGCCGATGGCCCTGTCCGTACGGCTCTTCGGCCTCGGCTCCTGGCAGATCCTGCTGCCCGAGGTGCTCATGGGTGTCGCGACGGTCGGCGTCGTGTACGCGGCGGTGCGCCGGCGCTTCACTCCCGCGGCCGGTCTGATCGCGGGCGCGGTCCTGGCCGTGACGCCGGTCGCCGCGCTGATGTTCCGCTTCAACAACCCGGACGCGCTGCTCGCGCTGCTGATGACGGTGACCGTGTACTGCGTGCTGCGGGCGCTGGAGGACGCGCGCACCAAGTGGCTGGTCTGGGCGGGCGTGGCGGTCGGGTTCGCGTTTCTGACCAAGACGCTCCAGGCGTTTCTGATCCTGCCGCCGCTGGCGCTGGTGTACGCGGTCTGCGCGCCGACCACGCTGCGACGCCGGCTCGGCCAACTCGCCGTCGCCGGGCTCACGATGGTCGTCGCGGGCGGCTGGTGGGTGGCCATCGTCGAACTGTGGCCCGCCTCGTCGCGTCCGTACATCGGCGGCTCGCAGAACAACAGCTTCCTGGAGCTCACCTTCGGCTACAACGGCCTCGGCCGGATCAACGGCAACGAGACCGGCAGCGTCGGAGGAGGCGGTGGCGGCGGTGGCGGAGGCGGCTGGGGCGAGACCGGCATCGGCCGGATGTTCAACGACACCATCGGCGGCCAGATCGGCTGGCTGCTGCCCGCGGCACTGCTGCTGCTCGTCGCGGGACTCGCGGTCACCTGGCGCGCGAAGCGTACGGACACGGCCCGGGCCGCATTCCTGGTCTGGGGCGGGTCGCTGCTGATCACCGTGGCGATCTTCAGCTTCATGGCGGGGATCTTCCACGAGTACTACACGGTGGCGCTGGCGCCGTACATCGCGGCGCTCGTCGGCATGGGCGCGACGGTGCTGTGGGAGGAACGGCGGTCGTTGGCGGCGTCGGCGGCGCTGGCCGGGACCGTCGCGGTGACGGCGTACTGGTCGTACACACTGCTGGGCCGGAGCACGGACTATCTGCCGTGGCTGCGCTGGGCGGTGCTGATCGGCGGCCTGGCGGCAGCGGCCGGCCTGCTGCTCGCGGGCAGGGCCGGACGTCCGGGGCGCCGACTGGCGCTCGGCGCCGCGGTGTTGGCGCTGGCCGCGTCGGTGGCCGGGCCGGTGGCGTACTCGCTGACCACGGTGAGCGAAGGGCACGCGGGCTCGATCGTGACGGCGGGGCCGGCGGTGGCCGGTGGCCGTGGCGGTCCGGGCGGCGGTCCGGGCGGCGGCGGTGACGACGGCCGTGGCGGGATGCAGCCGCCGACCGGTCAGCAGGGACAGGGGCAGGGACAGGCTCCGGGTCAGGGCGGCCAGGGTCAGGGTCAGCCGCCGAACGGCTTCCCGGGCCAGGGCCAGGGCCAGGGCCAGGGCCAAGGCCAGGGTCAAGGCCAGGCACAGGGCCAGGCTCCGGGTCAGGGCGCTCAGGGCCAGATGCCCGGTGGCACGGGCGGCCGCGAAGGCGGCGCCGGCGGCATGGGCGGACTCCTCAACGGCGCGAACGTCAACTCCGAAGTCGAGGCCAAGCTCAAGGAGAACGCCGACGACTACACCTGGGCCGCCGCGGCCATCGGCTCCCAGAACGCGGCCAGCTACCAACTGGCCACCGAGAAGCCGGTGATGTCGATCGGCGGCTTCAACGGCAGCGATCCGTCGCCGACGCTCGCGCAGTTCAAGCAGTACGTGGCGGACGGAAAGGTGCACTACTTCATCGGAGGCGGCGGCATGGGCGGCGGCCCCGGCGGCGGTGGCAGTTCTGCGATCACGACCTGGGTGGCGGAGAACTTCACCGCGGTCACGGTGGACGGCACCACGCTGTACGACCTGACCGCCGAGAAGTAGCCCGCGACCTGGCCGAACAGCAGCGCTATACGGCGTACGAGAAACTCTTGTACGGTGTACGGGACGCCATCTCGTACACCGTACAAGGAGCATGCATGACGGCAACGACTGCCGAGACGGCCCCCAGCACTGGTCCTGCCGGTCGCCATCCGCAGCGCTGGCTGATCCTCGGCGTCATCTGTCTCGCCCAGCTGACCGTGCTCCTCGACAACACCGTCCTCAGCGTCGCGATCCCGTCGCTGACCAGGGAGCTCGACGCCTCCACCGCCGACATCCAGTGGATGATCAACGCGTACTCGCTGGTCCAGTCGGGACTGCTGCTCACGGCCGGCAACGCGGCCGACCGCTACGGCCGCAGGAAGATGCTGATAGCCGGGCTCGTGCTCTTCGGCATCGGCTCACTCGCGGCCGGACTCGCCCAGTCCGCAACCCAGTTGATCGCCGCGCGCGCGGGCATGGGCGTCGGCGGCGCGCTGCTGATGACCACGACGCTCGCGGTCGTCGTCCAGATCTTCGACGACACCGAGCGGGTCAGGGCGATCGGCCTCTGGTCCACCGTCAACTCGCTCGGCTTCGCGGCCGGTCCGCTGATCGGCGGGGTCATGCTCGACCACTTCTGGTGGGGCGCGATCTTCCTGGTGAACATCCCGGTGGCGGTGATCGGCCTGTTCGCGGTCGTCGCGCTCGTACCGGAATCCAGCAACCCGCAGGGCGACCGGCCCGATCTGCTCGGCGCGCTGCTCTCCACCATCGGCATGACGGCAGTCGTGTACGCGATCATCTCGGGCCCGCAGCACGGCTGGACCTCGACGCAGGTCCTGGCGTCGGCGGCGGTCGGTGTTCTGGTCCTGGGCGTCTTCGTGCTGTGGGAGCTGCGAATCCCCCACCCCATGCTGGACATGCACTTCTTCCGCAACCAGCGCTTCATCGGCGCGGTCGCGGGCGCGGTCCTCGTCGCCTTCGGGATGGGCGGCTCGCTCTTCCTGCTCACGCAGCATCTGCAGTTCGTGCTCGGTTACGGGCCGCTGGACGCGGGTCTGCGTACGGCGCCGCTCGCGCTGACCGTCGTCGCGCTCAATCTGACCGGTGTCGGCGCGCGGCTGCTGCCGAAGCTCGGCACGCCGGGAACCATCGCGGCCGGTATGGCGCTGGTGTCCGCGGGCCTCGCCACCATCGCGCTGCTGGGCGGCGACGCGTACTCCGGGATGCTGCTCGGGCTGGTCGTGATGGGCGCGGGTGTGGCCCTGTCCATGCCTGCGATGGCCAACGCGATCATGAGCGCGATTCCGCCGGAGAAGGCGGGCGTGGGGGCCGGGGTGAACGGCACGCTCGCCGAGTTCGGCAACGGCCTCGGCGTCGCCGTCCTCGGCGCGGTGCTGAACTCGCGCTTCGCCTCGCTCGTACCGGCGGTCGTCGGCGCGGCCTCTCTCCCGGCGGCGCTCGCGGCGGCGGACGGACCGGCGGACCGCGCCAGGATCTCCGACGCCTTCGCCTCCGGACTGGAGACAAGCCAGCTGGTCGGCGCGGTGGCGGTGCTGGCCGGCGGGCTGCTGGCCGCGATGCTGCTGCGCAGGGCGGAGCGGGCAGACTCACTCAGGACAGCGGCATAGCATCGGGAACGGGGGCGAACCGAGGAGGATGCGGGATGGTGAGCGCGGCGCGGACCAGTGTGTGGCTGGAGGGCAAGGCGGCGGACCGCGGCCGTAAGTCCGGCCCCGGGGGTCAGCCCGCGGGCCTCGACCGCACCAAGATCATCGAAGCGACGGTACGGCTGCTGGACGCGGAGGGCGCGGCGAAGTTCTCGATGCGCCGGCTCGCGGCGGAGCTGAACGTCACCGCGATGTCGGTCTACTGGTACGTGGACACCAAGGACGACCTGCTGGAACTGGCGCTGGACGCGGTGTTCGGCGAGGTCCGCCTGCCGGACGTCGGCGCGGGGGCCCAGTGGCGCGAACAGCTGCGCGAGCTGGCGGTGGAGTACCGGGCGGTGCTGGTACGCCATCCCTGGGTGTCCCCGCTGATCGGCACGTTCCTGAACATCGGCCCGAACTCGATGGCGTTCTCGCTCGCGGTCCAACAGGTCATGCGCAACACGGGTCTTCCGCCGCACGGTCGGATGGGCGGCCTGTCGGCGGTGTTCCAGTTCGTGTACGGCTTCGGCACGATCGAGGGGCACTTCATCCAGCGCTGCGCGGCGGCGGGAGTGAGCCAGGACGAGTACTTCCGGGACGCGATGGGGACGGTGAGCGAACGGCCCGAGTTCAGGGAGATGCTGGCGACCGCGACGGAGGCGATGGAGGCGAGGGGCGGGTCGACGGTGGAGGAGATGAGGGAGCGGGACTTCGAGTTCGCGCTCGAGCTCCTGGTCGCGGGCATCGAAGCCATGGTGGCCCGCGCGTAAGGGTGCTCAGGCCCGTGGCCCAGGCACCCCACCGCTCAGGAAGGGCTGCGTCCCGGCGGGAAGCCGCCCGTCGCCACCGGACCCCATCTCACCGGCGTGACGCGGATGATCGACTTGCCCTGCTTGAGCATGGCTTCGCGGTACTCAGCCCAGTCCGGGTGCTCACCGCGGATGTTCCGGAAGTACTCCACCAGCGGTTCCACCGACTCCGGCGCGTCCAGGACCTCCGCCTCGCCGTCGATCTGGACCCAGGGGCCGTCCCAGTCGTCCGACAGGACGATCACGCTGACGTGTGGGTCCCGCTTCGCGTTGCGGGTCTTCGCGCGCTCGGGATACGTCGAGACCACGATGCGCCCCGAGTCGTCGACGCCGCAGGTGAGCGGTGAGCCCTGAGGCGTGCCGTCAGCGCGTCGGGTGAGGAGGATCGCCCGGTGACGGGGGCGTACGAAAGACAGCAACTCGTCCAGTTCCACCGCGGTATTGGTGGCGATGTTGGGTGCCATGCGTCGAAGCCTAGACCTCGCGCTCCTGAACCGCCTGGATCGTCAGCTCGACCTTCAGCGTCGTGCCGATCGCCGAGATACCCGTCTGCACCACCTGGTTGTAGTTCATCGCGAAGTCCTCCCGGCTCAGCGACGCCGTCGCGCGGACAGCGATCGGCGGGGCGGCAGGCCGTCCCTGCCTGCCGCCCCGTGTCCGGGCCGCCCGCCTCCGCTCGAAGCGCGCGGCCCGGAGTCTCGACTACTCGCCCGGGTGGGCGAGTTCGATGTCGTGGTCGTCCACTCCGCGACCGGCGACTGTCAGCGCGCCGGCCACCGGCGGGTACCCGGTCGCGATGACCGTGTACTCCCCCGCGTCCAGGTCGGCGAAGGCGTACGCCCCGTCGTCCCCGGTCGTCGCCGTGGCGACCACATGGCCCGCGGTGTCCACGAGCGTGACCCGGGCGTCGGCCAGCGGCCTGTGGTCCGGGCCGCCTCGTACGGTGCCGCGGACCAGCGCTCCTGACTGCAGGACCGCCTCGATCCGCGTGATGCCGTGGCCGGCGATCTCCACCGTGCGGGCCAGCGGGCGGTGACCGGACGCGTTCACGGCGACGGTGACCGGTCCCGGCACCAGGTCCGTGAAGGCGAACCAGCCGTCCTCCGCGGACTTTCCGGTGGCCAGCACATCGCCGCGGACATCCGTGACGATCACCATCGCGCCCTCGACCGGCGTCCCGCTCGCCGCGGCCCGCACGGTCCCGGCAAGACCGCTGGTGCCGGAGAGGAGGATGTCGTACGCCAGCGGCTCGTCACCCACGAGCACCGTGGAAGCCTGGGGCTGGAAGCCGTCGGCGGCGGCGATCAGCACATACGTGCCGGCGCCCGGCACCTCCAGTGCGTAACCGCCGTCCTGCTGGACGACCGAGCGGCCGAACTGCCGTCCGGCCGGCGAGATCAGCGTGACCGTGGCTCCGGGGACCGGCGCGCCTTCGGAGCCGCGCACCACACCGCGTACCGGAGTGCCGCCGGACGTCGCGACCACGGCGGTCTCCACGGCCTCCGGCACGGCTTCCGGCACCTCGACGGTCTCGGAAACCTGCGCGGCCGGCTCCAGCTTGTTGCTCTTCAGCGCCACTTCCTTGATGAACAGCGTCACCAGGAACGCGAGCAGCGCGAACGGCGCCGAGTAGAGGAAGATGTCGCCGACCCCGTGTCCGTACGCGCTCTCCATCACCGTACGGATCGGCGCGGGCAGCTTGTCCAGGTCCGGAATCCCGCCGCCCGCCGTGCCGCCGTGGCCCAGCGCCGCGCCCTGCGGGCCGAGTTCGGCGAGCCCGTCCTTGACGTAGTGCGTGACCCGGTTCGCCATCACCGCGCCGAGCGCCGAGACGCCGATCGCGCCGCCGAGCGAACGGAAGAACGTGACCACGGACGAGGCCGAGCCGAGGTCCTCCGGAGCGACCTGGTTCTGCGTGCAGAGCACCAGGTTCTGCATCATCATGCCGAGGCCGAGGCCCATGACCGCCATGTAGACGGCGATGTGCCAGTACTCCGTGTCGTACCGGATCGTGCCGAGCAGTCCGAGGCCCGCCGTCACCAGCACACCACCGCTTACCAGCCAGGCCTTCCAGCGGCCCGTCTTGGTGATGAACTGGCCCGAGACCGTGGAGGACAGGAACAGGCCCGCGATCATCGGGATGGTCATGACGCCGGACATGGTCGGCGACTTGTCGCGCGCCAGCTGGAAGTACTGGCTGAAGAAGACAGTGCCGGCGAACATCGCGACGCCGACGAATAGCGAGGCGAGCGAGGCCAGCGTGATGGTGCGGTTGCGGAACAGCCGCAGCGGGATGATCGGTTCGCTCGCCCTGGACTCGATGAGCAGGAAGAGCCCGCCGAGCGCGACCGCGCCGCCGACCATGGCGTAGGTCTGCCAGGACGCCCAGTCGTACTTGTCGCCCGCGAAGGTCACCCAGACCAGCAGCAGCGACACGGCGGCGCTGATGAAGAACGCGCCCGACCAGTCGACCTTGACCTGCCGCTTCACGACCGGCAGCTTCAGCGTCTTCTGCAGCACGATCAGCGCGATGAGCGCGAACGGGACGCCGACGTAGAAGCACCAGCGCCAGCCGAGCCACTCGGTGTCGGTGATGACGCCGCCGAGCAGCGGGCCGCCGACCGTTGCGACGGCGAACGTCGCACCGAGGTAGCCGCTGTACCGGCCGCGCTCCCGCGGCGCGATCATCGCGGCCATGATGATCTGCGCGAGAGCGGTGAGTCCGCCGACGCCGATGCCCTGCACGACGCGGCAGGCGATCAGCATGCCGGTGTTCTGCGACAGGCCGGCGACGACCGAGCCCGCCACATAGATGACCAGCGCGATCTGGACCAGCAGCTTCTTGTTGAACTGGTCCGCGAGCTTGCCCCACAACGGGGTGGTCGCCGTCATCGCGAGAAGGGCCGCGGTGACGACCCAGGTGTAGGCGCTCTGCCCGCCGTCGAGATCGGTGATGATCTCCGGCAGGGCGTTGGAGACGATGGTGGACGACAGAATGGCGACGAACATGCCGAGCAGCAGCCCGGACAGCGCCTCCATGATCTGACGGTGGGTCATCGGCGTATCGCCGGCGGCGGCGCCCGACGCGCCTCCGTGCTTGGCGTGGCCGCCCCGCACACCTGCTGGTGTGGTTGTAGCCATGTCCATCCTTTTCTTACGTGTCATTGCGCGGGTGTCGCGGGTGTACGGGAGTGGGGGTGCGGCTCTTCGTGGTGGTGCGCCCGGCAGTCTCCGAAGGACTCCCGCAGGCGGGCGAGCATCACGATCAGCTGTCCGACTTCGTCGTCGGACCAGTCCTTGAGGTTGCGGGCGAACATGTCGGTCGTCCGCCGCGCGAGCTCGTCGAGCATGTCGAGGCCCGCGGGGGTCAGCCGCAGGATGCGGGAGCGCTTGTCGCCCGGGTCCGGCAGCCGCTCGATCCAGCCGCGCTCCGCCGCATGGGCGACATGCCTGCTGGTCACGGACATGTCGACGGAGAGCAGCTCGGCGAGCCTGCTGATGCGCATCTCGCCGTTCCGGTCGAGCAGGGTGAGTACGGCTGCCGAGCCGGACGGGCACTCGGCGGGCAGCATCCGGGCGAGCCCGCGTTTCACCGCGCCGATCGCGCTGAGCTGACGGGCCAGTTCCGCGTACTGACTTCTTGCCGCCACGGCCTGTCCCTCCCAGCATCTTGTTGCTTAGGGCAACCATAAAAGCCGTTGGTTGCTGAAGGCAAACGAAAAGCGGGCTTGCAGTAGTAAAGGAACCCAAAAGGCTTCGCATGCCTCCGGTCATGGCGCGCTACCGGGGTCATCTGCTGCCTACCGGGGGTTGGGCCGTGCACCCCGGTTCGCTAGGGTCCTGACCCATGGCACACAACCCCCACGCTCCCCAAGGTCAGGGCCCCGAGGGCAACTACGACCCGGCGGGCAGCACCCAGATGTTCCGCGCCTTCGTCGACGAAGGCGCGCCCCAGCAGAGCGGCCGGGCCGCGGCGGCCCCCGCGCAGTCCGGTCCGCGCGTCGGGCTGATCGTCGGAGTCGTCGCGGTCATCGCGATCCTCGGCGCGGTCGCCTGGCTCGCTCTCTCCTGAGCCTCGCCCGTCCCGTAGGGCGGATCACTTCCAGACGGCGCTGACGTCCTGGGTCTCGATGTGCATGCCCAGGGGTACGCGCCAGGCGTCCACGCACACGGTGTACGCCTGCTTCTTCGCCGATCCCGCGGGGATCGGCGCGGGCAGCGGCTGAGCGGACTCGACGGTCGCCCAGTCGATGCCGAGCAGGCCGATGATGTGCGTCGCGAACGTGACGGTGCCCGAAGTCACGGGCGAACCGCCGGTGTTGCGGAACTCCACGGTCACCTTCTCGCACCAGCGCTGTTCCAGCGCGGACCGGATCGGCTCGGTGAGAGTGAGAAGCGCCGGTCCGGCGGGCGGTTGCCCGGGAGTCTGCGCGGGCGGTGTCGTCGGTGTGGTGCCGGTGCCGGGTGTGGTCGGCGTGGCGGGTGTGCCGCCCGAGCCGCCGGTGGTGCCCGAACCGTCCGAGCCCTCCGACCCGCCGCCCGAGCCTCCCGTCCCGCCGGCCGTGGATCCCGTACCACCACTCGTACCGCCGCCGCCGGGGACAGCCGGCAGCTCGCCTCCCGGCGCAGTCGTGCCGCTGCCCGACGGCCTCCCCGCCGGGCCGTCGGGCGGCGCGGCGCCGTCCAGCGGCACGAGGACTACTTTGCCCTTCGGCGGTACCGCGGCCGTAGGAGCCTCCTCGGGCCCCGACCCGGCGGCGCCGACCGCCACATAGCCGTCGCCGCCACCGCTCCCGCACGCGGTCAGCGCCCCGCCGAAGCAGAGTGCCGCCGCCGCGAGAGCCGCTGCTCCTTGACGTCGTCGCATCGCGCCAGTGTGTCTGACGCATCGTCAATAAGGAACCCCGGCCGCAGGGGTGTCGGTCGGATCAGGCCGGGGCTACCGGGCTCAGTCCGCGATCAGGCCGTCCCGCAGCTGCGCGAGCGTACGGGTCAGCAGGCGGGAGACATGCATCTGCGAGATGCCGACCTCCTCGCCGATCTGCGACTGCGTCATGTTGGCGAAGAAGCGGAGCATGATGATCTGCCGCTCGCGGGGCGGGAGTTTGGCCAGCAGCGGCTTGAGCGACTCGCGGTACTCCACGCCCTCCAGCGCACTGTCCTCGTACCCCAGACGGTCCGCCAGGGAGCCCTCGCCGCCGTCGTCCTCGGGCGACGGGGAGTCCAGCGAGGAGGCCGTATAGGCATTGCCGACGGCGAGTCCGTCGACCACGTCCTCCTCGGACACCCCGAGCACCACCGCCAGTTCGGGCACGGTCGGCGAGCGGTCGAGGCGCTGCGCCAGCTCGTCGCTGGCCTTGGTGAGCGCGAGCCGCAGCTCCTGGAGCCGGCGCGGCACGCGCACCGACCATGAGGTGTCGCGGAAGAAGCGCTTGATCTCGCCGACGACCGTCGGCATCGCGAACGTCGGGAATTCCACGCCCCGTTCGCAGTCGAACCGGTCGATCGCCTTGATCAGGCCGATCGTGCCGACCTGGATGATGTCCTCCATCGGCTCGTTCCGGCTGCGGAACCGGGCCGCTGCGTACCGGACGAGAGGCAGATTGAGCTCGATGAGGGTGTCGCGCACATAGGTGCGCTCCGGGCTGTCGCCGGTCCCTTGGTCGTCCAGCGCGCGGAGCCGCAGGAACAGGGAGCGGGAAAGAGTGCGCGTGTCGATGGCTTCCGAGCTGTCAGGCGTGACAGGTGCGGGAGCGCTCTTGGTGAGCGTAAGCACCTTCGAGCTGCCCTGTTCTGCGGACATGCCACCCCCTTGAGGTTCGCGGACGGTCGCGGTGGCCGCGACCATCGGAGGAACGCAGCCTGCACCTGAAATACCGGCCGCGAGGCTGCGGCAAACGCGCCTCCGGCAGAATGTCACATGTCGGCAACACGCTGTAGTGACATGTCGACAAGTATCGGGCCAAACTGCCCAGGAATCTGGGGGTGTGCGGTTTTTGGCGCGCTGAAATGGGCCGTTCGAGGTCTACCCGTTCCAGCTACGCCTCGATCCTGTTTGCGGATCGCAATCGGGCGAAGCTTCTCGCCAGAAGTCTTGACACATGCATCTGCGAGACACCCAGCTCCTGGCTGATCTGTGACTGCGTCAGATTGCTGTAGTAGCGCAGCATCAGGATCCGTTGCTCCCTTTCGGGCAGCTGCACGAGGAGATGGCGTACGAGATCGCGGTGCTCGACTCCGGCCAGCGCCGGGTCCTCGTAGCCGAGCCGGTCCAGCAGCCCCGGCAGCCCGTCGCCCTCCTGGGCCGCCTCCAGTGACGTCGCGTGGTACGAACGGCCGGCCTCGATGCAGGCCAGTACCTCGTCCTCGCCGATCTTCAGCCGCTCGGCGATCTCGGCGGTCGTCGGGGAGCGGCCGTGAGCCGTCGTCAGATCCTCGGTCGCGCCGTTGACCTGCACCCACAGCTCGTGCAGCCGGCGCGGCACATGGACGGTCCGTACGTTGTCCCGGAAGTACCGTTTGATCTCTCCGACGACCGTTGGCATCGCAAACGTCGGGAACTGGACCCCGCGGTCCGGGTCGAAGCGGTCGATCGCGTTGATGAGCCCGATCGTGCCGACCTGGACCACATCCTCCATCGGCTCGTTGCGGGAGCGGAAGCGGGCGGCGGCGTAACGCACCAGCGGCAGGTTGGCTTCGATCAGCGCCCCACGCACCCGGGAGTGTTCCTTGGTGCCCGGCTCGAGCGCCTTGAGCTCACCGAAGAGCACCTGGGTGAGCGCCCGGGTGTCGGCGCCTCGGCTCTGTGGTCTGGCGGCGTTCGCAGGAGGGTCGTCCGGCCGCTCGTTCTGGGGCGGCACCTGAGGCGCAGTACTGGCCGGCACGGTCACGCCACCCCTTCGCGGTCAACGCGGTCAACTTCGGTCCACTCATCCGTCAAAAGCGGTCATAGCATCACAAGACATGTCCACTGTGTGCAAGCACCTGATAACTCCGTGTTGAAGGCAAGTTGAGCCATAAACCTCAAAAACCCCCCGCCGTAGTGGCGAGGGGCCGGAAGAACAGGGGGCGGGGCTGTCAGAACTCGTAGTCCGCGATCACCCACGTGGCGAACTCGCGCCACTGTGCCGCGGCCGCCTGATGGGCCGGATGCTCCAGATACCGCTGCAGCGCATCGCGGTCGGCGACCGCGGAGTTGATCGCGAAGTCGTACGCGATCGGCCGGTCCGTGATGTTCCAGGCGCACTCCCAGAACTCCAGCTCGGGCACGAGCCCGTCGAGCTCCCGGAAGGCCTGCGCGCCGGCGACCACACGCGGCTCGTCGCGCTCGACACCCTCGTTGAGCTTCAAGAGGACCAGATGGCGGATCAAGGGGGTGCTCCCGCTGCTAATTGACGATCTCGGTCATGAACTCGCCGACGCCCTGAGCGGCGCTCGATATGCCCTCGAACCCTATCTGGACCAGGTCGGCGGCCTTGGCCGGGGACGTGATGATCGTGTACAGCACGAAGACGACGACCACATAGAGAGCTATCTTCTTCGTTTGCACCATCAGCCCCTGCCTCCCCTGCGATTCTTGGCCCCTGTGGCTCGATCGTGCAGGCGGGCGTGAGTCTAACCGAGCCCTTGACGGCCAAGGGCCCGGCCATCGGGGCCTTTTGCGGAGCTTCTTCTCCGCTTCTTCTTCGCGTGCCCCAGGACAGTCTGCGGACAGTCTGCGGACAAGCGGAAGGGCCCCGGCGCGATGCGCCGGGGCCCTTCCACAAGAGCGGTAGCGGAGGGATTTGAACCCTCGGTGACTTGCGCCACACTCGCTTTCGAGGCGAGCTCCTTCGGCCGCTCGGACACGCTACCGGGAGAGAGCTTAGCCCAAGGTGGGCCATGCGATGAAATCCGTATCAGCGCTCGCGGAAGAAGGCCGTCAGCATCCTCGCGCACTCCTGCTCCAGCACGCCGAGGACGACCTCCGGCCGGTGGTTGAGCCGCCGGTCCCGTATGACGTCCCACACGGAGCCGGCCGCGCCCGCCTTCTCGTCCCGCGCGCCGTAGACCACCCGGTCCACCCGGGACTGCACGATCGCGCCGGCGCACATCGTGCACGGCTCCAGCGTGACGACGAGTGTGCAGCCGGTCAGCCGCCAACTGCCGAGCTCCGCCGCCGCCCTGCGGATCGCCAGCACCTCGGCATGCGCCGTCGGGTCGCCGGTCGCCTCGCGTTCGTTGTGCCCCGAGGCGAGCACCGTGCCGTCGCGCGCCAGCACGACGGCACCGACCGGCACATCGCCGGACAGCGCCGCGCGCTCCGCCTCCGCCAGGGCGAGACGCATCGGCGCCTCCCAGGGGTCGCGTACCGGGTCGTGCCCATGGGCCGGCGGTACGCGACCGGATGCCGTTCCCGTCACTAGCGGACGGTCTCCAGCACGTCGGCGGCGCCCAGCGCGTCCGCGATCTCCAGCAGTGCGTCGGTGTCCAGTGCCAGCAGCTCCTTCTCCGAGAGGCCGAGATCCATCAGGATGTCCCGGTCGCCGACCGGGCCTGCGGGCACCGTCTCGGCGGCCGTGCCGGAGTCGGCGTCCTCGTCGTCGCTGTCGTCGTCCGGCTCCCCGTCTTCGGTGCCGTCGAGGTCCAGCGTGTCGAGGTCGTCGGCCGGGTCGTCATCGTCCCTGCCGAGCAGTTCGTTGGTGAGGATCTCCCCGTACGAGGAGCGTGCGGCCGCGGCCGCGTCCGAGACGTAGATACGAGGATCCTCCTCGCCCTCCACGCGGACGACGCCGAACCAGGCGTCCTCCTGCTCGATGAAGACGAGCACCGTGTCCTCGTCCACCGAGGCTTCGCGGGCCAGGTCGGTCAGATCCGACAAGGTCTCCACATCGTCGAGCTCTGTGTCGCTCGCTAGCCACCCGTCATGAGTGCGCGCGAGCAGTGCGGCGAAGTACACCGTGACTCTCCCACTGATCAGAGGTGTGACGACCGGCGGTGCGCTGCTCTGTGCCCCGCCCACTCGGAATCGTGGCAGAAACCAGGGCTTTGCGAGAGGTCTTCCGTCGTTGCGTCGGCCATCAGTTCTTACAAGGACCTTTTACGAGGTGCCCGCTACCAGCGGAAGGTCCGCATGCGCATCTGCTGGCGCATCCTTGCCGCCCGGGCCCTGCGGGGCTGTACGCGGTCGCGCAGCGCCTTCGCCTCATTGAGTTCGCGGAGGAACTGGGCGCGGCGGCGCCTGCGCTCCGCATCGCTCTCGGTTTCGCTCGCTATCTCGTACTGCTCGGGCTCCGGCATCGCCACACCACCCCAAGGATCCGTACGCACCTACCTTCCCTCCGGAACCGTTCCCGATGCCACCCCGGGCTACTGTTGAGCGCATGCGGATCCACGTTGTCGACCACCCTCTGGTGGCGCACAAACTCACCACGCTGCGCGATCAGCGCACCGACTCCCCGACCTTCCGGCGCCTCGCCGACGAGCTGGTCACCCTGCTCGCCTACGAGGCCACCAGGGACGTGCGCACCGAACTGGTGGACATCAAGACCCCGGTGACCGGGACGACGGGCGTCAAGCTCTCGCACCCGCGGCCGCTGGTCGTACCGATCCTGCGGGCCGGCCTCGGCATGCTCGACGGCATGGTGCGGCTGCTGCCGACCGCCGAAGTGGGCTTCCTCGGCATGATCCGCAACGAGGAGACGCTGGAGGCCTCGACGTACGCGACCCGGATGCCGGAGGACCTCTCCGGCCGCCAGGTGTACGTCCTGGACCCGATGCTGGCCACCGGCGGCACGCTGGTCGCGGCGATCCGCGAGCTGATCAAGCGCGGCGCGGACGATGTGACCGCGGTCGTGCTGCTTGCGGCGCCGGAGGGCGTCGAGGTGATGGAGCGCGAACTGGCGGGGACGCCGGTCACGGTCGTCACGGCGGCGGTCGACGAGCGCCTGAACGAGCGCGGCTACATCGTCCCGGGCCTGGGCGACGCGGGCGACCGCATGTACGGCGCGGCGGAGTAGCACCCGCGCAGCCCCCTTACCCGAGGTTCAGCACTTTCCGGAAGGCGCGGGTGCCGGGCGCGCGAGGATCGCGAGTGCGGCGTCCGCGTCCGGCTTTGCCGTCAGCGCGGTGAACGCGGTGCCGAGGATCAGGTCCACGTCCGCGGTCTTGCGTGCGTCCGTCTTGGTCGTGGCGCCCTTCAGCTGCGTTCCCAGAACCGAGAACGGTCCCTTGGACGCCGACGGCGCGCCGAGCAGCATTCCGGGGCCCGCGACCTTCTTGTCGTACGCGGCCGGCGCGTTGCCGACCTTGCCGATTGCGAAGCCACGTTTCTTCAGTTCGTCGGCCGCGGCCTTGGCGAGTCCGCCGCGCGGAGTCGCGTTGTAGACGTTCACCGTGATCTGGCTCGGCTTCAGCGTCACCAGAGGCACGGCCGAGGGCTTCGGCGCGGGCTTGCAGTCCGTCTTGCCGGCGGCTGTCGTCTGCTTCTCGTCGCCGGTGAAGACGTCGATGAGCTGCAGTGTTCCCCAGCCGGCCAGGCTGAGTGCGACCGCCGCGGCGATCACCGCAAATACGATCCTGCGGCGGTTGCGAGGGCGTCGCATCCGCGGGTACTTGGAGCCCGTGATGCGGTACTTTCCGCCCATGCCGGGGGGAGTCAGCATGCTCATGGGCGCAGCGTAATGCGACCCAGTGCCAAGCACTACTAAACGATCAACCGATTGCGTCCGTACGGCCGTGAATGTGCCCGAACGGGTCAGTGAAGGGTCGTTCGGGGAGTGCGACGCGGAAGTCCGTGGTGGCCGCTCAGCCCAGCTCGAGCACCCGGGCGTGCAGCACCTGGCGCTGCTGCAGCGCGGCGCGCACGGCGCGGTGCAGACCGTCCTCCAGATAGAGGTCGCCCTGCCACTTCACGACATGCGCGAAGAGGTCGCCGTAGAACGTGGAGTCCTCGGCGAGCAGCGTTTCGAGATCGAGCTGGCCCTTGGTGGTGACGAGCTGATCGAGGCGGACCGGGCGCGGCGCGACATCCGCCCACTGCCGGGTGCTTTCCCGGCCGTGGTCGGGATACGGCCGCCCGTTACCGATGCGCTTGAAGATCACACGGAAAGCCTACCGGTCAAGCGGCTCCGGGCGCAGCCATGGCGAGCGAGTGCGATTCTGGGCAAAATTACGCAAACCGGAAACCAGGGGACTCTTATGGCCGAGCGGTTGCCGCAGCCCGCGCAGGAGATCGCCTCCGGATACGCCCTCACCGGCGCGGCTCTCGACCTCGGCGCATTGCTCTGGGACGGTCAGTGCCATCCCGACGCGAAGATCCGTATCCCGCTGTCCATGCTCAACCGGCACGGCCTGGTCGCCGGCGCGACCGGCACCGGAAAGACCAAGACGCTGCAGCTGATCGCCGAACAGCTCTCCACGAACGGCGTGCCCGTCTTTCTCGCCGACATCAAGGGCGACGTGTCCGGGATCTCGGCGCCCGGCCGGGCGAACGAAAAGGTCCAGGAGCGGGCCGGGCAGGTCGGCCAGGAGTGGGAGGCCAAAGGCTTTCCGTGCGAGTTCTACGGGCTCGGCGGCATCGGCCCCGGAATCCCGGTCCGCGCGACCGTCACCAGCTTCGGACCCGTGCTCCTGTCCAAGGTGCTCCAGCTCAACCAGACGCAGGAGCAGTCGCTCGGGCTGATCTTCCACTACGCCGACTCCAAGGGCCTCGAGCTGGTGGATCTCAAGGATCTGCGGGCCGTGGTGGCCTTCCTGGTGTCCGACACCGGCAAGGCGGAGCTGAAGAACGTCGGCGGCCTCTCGACCGCGACGGCGGGGGTGATCCTGCGGTCGATCACCGCCTTCGAGCAGCAGGGCGTGAGCGGTTTCTTCGGCGAGCCGGAGTTCGACACGGCTGAGCTGCTGCGTACGGCGCCGGACGGGCGCGGGCTCGTGTCCGTACTGGAACTGCCGGCCGTGCAGGACAAGCCGCAGCTGTTCTCGACGTTCCTGATGTGGCTGCTGGCGGACCTCTTCGGCGATCTGCCGGAGGTCGGCGATGTGGAGAAGCCGAAGCTGGTCTTCTTCTTCGACGAGGCGCATCTGCTCTTCAACGGGGCGTCGAAGGCGTTCCTGGACTCGATCACCCAGACCGTGCGGCTGATTCGCTCGAAAGGGGTCGGCGGGTTCTTCGTCACGCAGACGCCGAAGGACGTGCCGTCCGATGTGCTGGCGCAGCTCGGCAACCGGGTGCAGCACGCGCTGCGCGCGTTCACGCCGGACGACGCCAAGGCGCTGAAGGCGACGGTGAAGACCTTCCCGAACTCGCCGTACGACCTGGAAGAGGTGCTGACCGGGCTCGGGACCGGCGAGGCGGTGATCACCGTGCTGAGCGACACGGGCGCGCCGACGCCGGTCGCTGCGACGAGGCTGCGCGCGCCGCAGTCCTTGATGGGGCCGATCGACGCGGCGGAGCTGGAGGCCGCGGTGAAGGCGTCGGAGCTGCACGGGCGCTATGCCGAGGCGGTGGACCGCGAGTCGGCGTACGAGAAGCTCACGGCGGAGGCCGCCGCGGCTTCCGAGGCCGCCGCGCGGGAGGCCGAGCCTGCGCGTCCTGCCGGGGCTGCCCGGAAGGACGAGTCGCTGGCGGAGCAGGTGATGGGCAGCGGGATCTTCAAGTCGCTGGCGCGCTCGATCGGCACGCAGGTCGGCCGCGAGATCTCCCGCTCGCTCTTCGGCACGGCCCGCCGCCGGAGATAGCTCCGGCGGCGGGCCTGGCGCGGAACTACTCGGTCACTTCGTGGTCGTGGCCGTCGTGCAGGCCGCCGCCGCTGCCCGCGTCGCCGTCCGTCGGGACGGTGACAACGGGCTTGTTCAGCGAACTGAGGTCGTGGGTGTAGGTGCCCACCGCGTTGGCGATGATGCCGATGTTGGCGGTGAACGCCGTCATGTTGATGTTGCTCAGGTTGTCGCCGGCCGCGTGGTAGTTCACGTCGTACGCGACTCCCGCCGTGCCGCCGAACTTCGCCGCCTGGGCCGCCGTCTTGATGCCCTCCGCGCCGGTGAACGTGCCGCCGGACGGGATGCCGACCTCGATGAACGGGCCGTAGTCGGAGCGGCCGGTGAAGTCAGTGCCCTCGTGCGGCGTGCCCCGCTTGTCGAGGAACTCGTTGATGTCGCGCTCGAGTTGTGCCGAGCCGGCCGGGCCGGGGCCCGCGCCGACGCCGTCCGAGTCGTCGCCGTCGTAGACGAAGAGCCCGTAGTTCGGCGAGGCGATCATGTCGAAGTTGAGATAGAGCTTCACCTCTTTGCGGTCGAGGCTGCTCATGTTCGCGACGTAGTGCTCCGAGCCGAGCAGGCCCAGCTCCTCCGCCGACCACCAGGCGAAGCGGACCTTGTTGGCCGGCCGCTTCTCCGCCTTGGCCAGCTCCTCGGCGACCTCCAGCAGACCGGCGGAGCCGGAGCCGTTGTCGTTGATGCCGGGGCCCGCGACGACCGAGTCGAGGTGCGAGCCGAGCATCACGGTGTTGGCGGCGTTGCCGCCGCGGGTCTCCGCGATGACGTTGTTGGTGGAGCGCTTCTGCTGCAGCTCGCGAATCTCGAACGAGATGTTGACCGGACCGGCGGCGACGTCCGCTGCGAGCTTGTTGCCCTCGGCCAGGGTGACTCCGCCGGTGGGTATCTTGCCGGCGGCCGGGTCGCCGAGGGTGCCGGAGAGCGCGCCGTCGGTGTTGTTGTAGATGACCGCGCCGACCGCGCCCGCGACTGCCGCGGCGTCCTGCTTCGCGGCGAAGGTGCAGCCGCCGCGCTTGATCAGCGCGATCTTGCCGGTGAAGTTCCCGGTGGCGTAGTCGGTGGGCTCGCAGCCCGGGGTGGCGTCCACCGGCACGGCGGCCAGGTCGGCCTTGATGCCGCCCACCGGAGTGGACTTGGTGTACGTCATCGCCTTGATCTCGACATCGCGCGGCGCGGGCGTGATCACGGAGAGCTTCTCGGCCAGCGTCTCGGTGTAGATGAAGTCGAACTGCTGGTACGAGACGTTGTAGCCGTACTTCTTCAGCTGCTGGTAGACGTACGCGGCGGAGGCGTCGTGTCCGAGGGTGCCGGCGGCGCGGTTGCCGCCGGTCGAGTCGGCTATCTGCTGGAACTTCTTCAGGTGCTTGTGTGCGTCCGTGGCGGACGCCTTGCCGACCAGCTTCTTCGCCAGCTTCGACGCATCTTTCGCCGCTTGCTCACCAGGAGCGGGGCGGTGGGCGGCGGCAGGGGAGGCGGATGCCAGCAGGAGCGGGGTGGCGATTGCGGCTGCGGCCAGAGTGGCCACGGCTCTGCGACGGGTTGCCTTCACAGAGTTCCTTCCCGGTGTGAACGAGGTTGAGGGGAAGTTAGCGATGTCCCAGACTTCTGTGAACGGTTGTGCCGCAACTCACGCCGCATTTCATCGCATTGACACCAGGACGTGATCACTCCACTTCAACACGCCGAGCGCCCACACCGAGCGCCGCGCCGAGCACCCTCGCCGAGGTCAGCCGCCTTTCTCCGCCTTCGCCGCCCGCTTCATCTCCTGCTTGTGCGCCCGCACCTTGGCCAGCGACTCGGGCCCGGTGATGTCGGCGGCCGACCGGAACGAGCCCTTTTCGCCGTACGCCCCCGCCGCCTCCCGCCAGCCCTCCGGCTGCACGTCGAACTGCTTGCCCAGCAGCGCCAGAAAGATCTTCGCCTTCTGCTCGCCGAACCCGGGCAGCGCCTTCAGCCGCGCCAGCAGCTCCTTGCCGTCGGCCACATCCCGCCACACGGCGCTCGCGTCACCGCCGTACTCGTCGACCAGGTACTGACACAGCACCTGCACGCGCTTGGCCATGTTGCCCGGGTAGCGGTGGACGGCGGGCTTCTCTTTCAGCACCTCGGCGAAGGCGTCGGGGTCGTACGCGGCGATCGCGGCGGCGTCCAGATCGTCGCTGCCCATCCGCTGCGCGATGGTGTAGGGCCCGGAGAACGCCCACTCCATGGGCACCTGCTGGTCGAGCAGCATCCCGACGAGCGCGGCGAGCGGACTGCGGCCGAGCAGTTCGTCGGCCTCGGACTGCTGGGCGAGATGAATCGTGGCCATGCCACGATGATCGCGCGGCGGTGGGTGCGCCGCCAGTGAAAGGGGCGTCCTGGGAGCGGGAAGCCCGGAGAATCCAGGTGCTCCGGGCATTGTCCCGCTCATACACTCGCGCATGTGATCGAAGAGACCCTTTCGCCCCTTCCGGCACTCGTGCAGGAGGACGCCCAGGCTGTCCGCGAGGCCGCCGCCGCCGCCCGTGCCGGGCTCGTCGATCGCGAGATCGTCACCGAGGCCGTCGTCCTCTGCGCGGTGGCGGGCGAGCATCTGCTGGTGATCGGGCCTCCCGGCACAGCCAAGTCGGAGGCCGTACGCCGGGTCTCGCACCGGCTCGGCGGGCGGCTCTTCGAGTACATCCTCGGGCGCTTCACCGAGCCCAACGAGCTGTTCGGGCCGATCGACCTGCGCAGGCTGCGCGAGGGCGTCGTCGAGGTGGAGACCTCCGGAATGCTGCCGGAGGCCGATGTCGCCTTCCTGGACGAGGTGTTCCTCGGCTCCACCGCCATTCTCAACACGCTGCTGGGGCTGTTGAACGAACGGTCCTTCCGGCGTGGCAGCACCGCCGTCGACGTGCCGCTGCGGGTCTGTGTCGGCGCGGCCAACACCCTCCCCGACGACCCGGCCCTCGAAGCCTTCGCCGACCGGTTCCTGGCCCGTGTCTTCGTCGAGCCCGTCGCCGACGCCCGGCTCGAAGAGCTGCTGGAGTCCGGCTGGGGCGGCATCGGCAAATCCGCCGGAACGCCCGGGAACCTCCTGCCGGTGATCGACCGGCTCGCGGCCGCCGCGCGCGGCTGCGATCTGACGGCGATACGTCCCTCTCTCGCCACCGCCGTACGCAGGCTGCGCGCGGCCGGTGTGCCGCTCACTGACCGCCGTGCCGTACGCAGCCAGCGGCTGGTCGCCGCCGCGGCCGTGCTCGACGGCCGGGACGCCGCCACCGAGGCCGATCTGTGGGTGCTGCCGCTCGTCGCGCCCACCGCGGACACTCAGGCGCTGGCCCGCGACACCCTCGTCGACCTGCTCGGCACCTCGCGCAACCAGAGCCTGCTGCACGCCGCCGAGGAGCTCAGCCGTGGCCCGCTCGCCCGCGCCGAACGGCTCGCGCGCACCGGCGGCACCCTTCTCGCCGGGCTCGGCCTGCCGCCGCATCCGCGGGACGAGCGGCTGCGGCTGGAGGCGACGCTGCGCGAGATCGACGCGTCGTTCGCGGCCGACGGCCTGCCGGAGCGGCTGCGTGTGGTGCGGGAGTTGCTGGTCGCCGCGGTCGCCTCACCGTGAACGACGCCGCGTTCGCCCCTCGTTGGACCCCGCGTGAGCCGCCGCTCCCGGCCGTCGCCGCCGCCGCGCAGGGAGCCGCCGCCCGTGCTCTCGCCGATGCCGTGCGCGACGGTCTGGACGACGGCCGTACGTCCCGGCTGCGTGCCGCGCGCGCGGACGACGGCTGGCTGATCGTGCTGTCCGACGACCCGGCCGGAGCCGATCTGCCGTGGGCCGACGGCGTTCACTGGCTCGGCATGGACTCCGGCCTGCTGCTGCCCGCACATCTCGCCGTCCGTCCCGACGCCGCGCTCGTGGCGCACGCCGTCGCCCGCCGTGTGCCGGACACGCACACCCTCCTCGCCCTGCTTCCCGGGC
This sequence comes from Streptomyces sp. NPDC020681, assembly GCF_044334895.1. Lineage (NCBI taxonomy): Bacteria > Bacillati > Actinomycetota > Actinomycetes > Kitasatosporales > Streptomycetaceae > Streptomyces > Streptomyces sp. NPDC020681. The sequence continues at coordinate 687,645 of NZ_JBIRTX010000002.1, forward strand.
ATCTGCTGTCCGCGCCCGTGCCGCGGCGGCCCGTACGGAAGGAGCAACTGGCGTGACAGTCAAGGACCTTCCGACGCATCTCGCGCCCTGGGCCGCCGAACTCGAAGTCCTCGACCTCGGGTGTGCCACCGCGCTGGGCCCGTTCGTCCGCGGCCTCGACGCGCTGCTCGGCGGCGACGACCGAGACGGCCGCGGCCTGGGGGACTTCGACGGCTATGACGGCCTGAGCAGGGCCGGTGCGCCCGACCGTCTGCTGATGTCTCAGTGGCTGCTGGCGGAGGAGGCGCCCGAGGAGTTTCTGCGCCGGGCGGCCCAGCGCGAGCTGCTGCATCTCGCGCCCGCCCGGCGTGCGCCACAACGCCGCGGCCGGATCGCCGTACTGGCCGACACCGGCCCTTCGCAGCTCGGCGCCGCCCGCCTGGTGCAGCTCGCCGCGCTCGTCGTGGCCCACCGGCGGGCCGCCGCCCGCGGCACCGGGCTGCTGCTCGGTCTGCTCGGCACACCGCCCGGTCAGTGGCGCGACGGCGAACTGCCGGAGCTGCTGCAGTTCTGGCTCTCCGGACGCGGCGCCGAAGAGCCCGACCCCGTCGACATCGATGCCTGGACCGGGACGCTCGACGCCCCGGACGAGGCCTGGGTGCTGGCGAGCGAGCAGCTCGCCGCCCGGACCAGGACCCGCCACCGTGTGCTGGTCACCCGCGAGAGCGGCTGGTCGGACGAGGGCGCCGCCGAGGTCGCGGTGACCGCGGCCGGACGCACGGCTCGGCTGGCCCTGCCGGATCCGGAAGCGGCCGTACGGATCCTGCGTGGCCGCGGCTGGCGGCGCAGCGGGCCCTCCGCGCCCGTCACCGTCACGGGCCGGGGCGTACGCCATATCGCCTTTCCCGGTGTCGCCCGCCGGCTGGTGATGCGGTCGGAGTCTCCCGCCGAGCTGCTGTCCGTACGGGTGCCGAGCGCGCCCGGCCGGGAGAACGCGCCGCCCAAGAGGCATCAGTTCCCGGGGCCGGTGCTGGCCGTCGGCTACCACCACCGCAGGCTGATCGGTCTGTGCCTCATCGGAGACATGCTGTACGCGCATGTCATCGGCAAGCCGTGGCAGGTCGCCGCCGAGTACCGCATGCCGGCCGCGAGCATCGGCATCGAGCGGGCGGCCGATGTCGAAGGTCTCGCCGGCGAACCGATCGCGCCGCTCGTCGCCGACGAGGCAGGCATGCTGTGCCGCCTGCGCGGCCAGTGGTACCGGCTGCCCTGGCACGATCTGCCCGTCGACGCCCTTGAGATCGTCTCCGCGCTGCCCGGCGGACCGCTGCTGGAGCGGCGACCGGGCGGACTGACTCTGCCCCATCTGCCGGACGGCGAAAGGGACTTCACCGACGAGCACGCGGTGCTCGGACCCGGGAGTGCGCATGCGAGGTCGCGGGCCGGTCACGTATGGCGGTTCGCCGGTCCGACCGGACCGGCCACCTGCGTACAGCGCACGGACAAGGGCGAGGAGCCGCTCGGCGTCGTCGTCCTGGAGGGCCAGGCGCATCTGGTCACCCGCTCGGCGGCCGGTCAACTCCTGCGTGTCCGCGGTCCCGTACGCAACACGGTGCTCACCAAATGGTCCGGCACTCCGCATCCGCCGGCCCTGCATCCCGGCCTTCCGCTGCTCGCCGTCGTGCGCGACAACGGCACCGTGGACGTGGCCGACCTGGAGAGCGGCGACCGGCTGCTGACGCTGCGGAGCGAGCTGTGACGGCTGCTTTCCGGGGCCGTGTCGAGGCCCGTGCGCTGGTGCTCGCCGCCGCTCTGCTCGGCGAGGCGGAGGCGCGCGCCCGTGTGCTGGAGCTGTGGCGGCCCGGCACGACCGTACGGCTGCTCCCGGACGGCGACTGGCTGCTGCTCTTCGCCGAGCCGATGTCCCTGCGCGCCGAGCACGCGCCCGGCCTGCCGCTCGCCGCCGGGCCGACGGGCCGGATCGAGGTGCCGCGGGCAGGAGAGACGCGGACGTACGACACGGACGCGCTGCCCGAGATCGACCCGGCGCAGTGGCTGGACCTCGACGACTACGCCGTCCACGCGCTCAGTCCGCTGGAGCCGCCCGAGCCGGCGCCCGCCGTCGTGCTGCCGCCGCCCGCGCCCGCAGCCGCGCCCGATCTGCGCGCGACGGCCGGTGTCGGCGAGACCTCCGCGTCCGCGCAGCGGCTGCGGGCGGGCATGACGACTCCGGCCGACGACAGGCACGAGCCGGTCGACGGCCTGCTGGTGCAGCTCGCGCTGCGCTCTCCGCTTGCGGGCTGGCTGCGCGGCCGCCATGAGCGCTATCTCCAGCAGCTCACCCGGCAGTTCGAGGACCGCAGCTGGGACCGGGCGCTGCGGGACGCCGTCGCACTCGCCGGCTCTGGAGCCGGCGGCCGTACGACACTGCGGCTGCCCGGCCACCGGACGGGCCCGCTGCGGCCGGCCAACTCCGTCACCTCCGGCGGCGGCGTGATCCAGTACGGCTCCTCCTCGTACGGGCATCTGCAACGCCTCTACCGCGAGGCCGCGGAGAGTCTGGAGAAGGAGGGCCGGATCCAGGAGGCCGCCTTTGTGCTGGCCGATCTGCTCGGTCTGCCCGAGGACGCCGCGGCGCTGCTGGAACGGCACGGACGGATACGGGCGGCGGCCGAACTGGCCGACGGACGTGGGCTCGACCCGGCTCTCGTCGTACGGCTGTGGTGGCGGGCCGGGCAGCGGGAGCGGGCGCTGGAGGTGGCCCGGGCGCGCGGTGCCTTCGCCGCCGCGATCGACCGGCTCGGGCCGCTCGACCAGCGGGACGCGCTCCGGCTGCGGCTCGCGTGGTCGGCCGACCGGTATGCGGCGGGCGACCACCTGGGCGCGGTCGAGGCGGCCTGGCCGGAGCCGGAGCTGCGGCCGGGCGCGGTGTCGCTGGCCCGCCAGGGGCTGGACAGCGAGGCTCCGGGCCGTCCGGCCCTGCTCGCGTACGCCCTGGCCAGACGGCCGGACCCGGCGCACCTCGACGAGGCGCGCGCCCTGCTCGCCATCACGCACCCGGACGAGGCGGACTGGCGCGCCCAGCGCGTCTTCGCCCGGACGCTGTGCGTCACCGAGCCGGAAACGCCGGGCCTGAAACGTGAGTTGAGCAGCGCGGCCCTCCGTGCCGTACTGCGCGGAGCCCGGCACGAGACCGACAAGGCGGCGCGTGCGCAGCTGGTCAAGTCGCTGCGCAAGCACGCCGATCCGCTGCTCGGCGCCGACCTGGCCCAGCTGCCGCACCTCGGCGAGCGGCCGACGCTGCATCTGAGCGCCGAGAGCGAGCCGGGCCGCCTTCCGGTCGAGGACGCGGTCGCGCTCTCGCCGAACGCGCTGCTCACCGCCCACGGCGAGCTGGGCGTACGGCTGCTCGGGCGGGACGGCCGGGTCAGGGCCCGCTGGGACGTGCCCGCGCACCGGCTGGTCGTCGCGGACCACGGCGGCACGGCGCTGCTGGTCGCCGAGCACGCAGACGTACGGGACATCTGGCGGCTCGACCTGTCCACGCGGCGGGTCCGGCGCTGGACGGCCCTGCGGGTGCGCGAGCTGGCGTCCTCGTACGACGGAAGTCTGCTCACCGTGGTCGACGAGGACGGCATCGCCTTCGTCGAGACGCGCTCGGAGCAGCCACGGGCGCTGTGGCGCGAACTCGACCGCGACCACCGCGTGGAGCGGCTCGAGCGGACGGGCGACTCGCTGACCGCCGTGGTCCTCGCGCCGTCCGCGGTGCCGGGGCGTGCGACGACGCGTGAGGTGTGGCGGTGGGAGCTGCCGTCGGTCACGCTGCGGAGCCGGAGCCCGCTGCGGGATCCCCGGCTGCCCGCCGACACGGTCGACGTGCTGTACGACGGGGATGTGACGGCGGCGGTGGTGGCGGCGGAGAACAGCCGCACGGTCCGGCTCGACGAGCCGCCGGGCGGGCGCCGGTGGGCGAGCGTCACGTTCCCGGGCGGGGCCGGCTTGCGGCTGCGTGCGTTCGGGGAGCTGGTCACGCTGCATGACGCGAGCGGGAGGATCGTGGTGCTCGACGCGGAGCGGCGGGCTCTCGTGGCGAACCTGAGAACGCGGCTGGGCTAGGGCCCCGCCCCGAAGGGACGAAGCCCTCAGCTGTCTGCCTGGTTCAGACCGGCTAATTCAGGCCGGTGTCCAGCGCTCCCATCAGCGTGCCGGTCGGTGTGTCACCGGACATTTCCCAGATCATCGCGCCCAGCAGGCCCTTCGATCTGATCCACTCCGTCTTCTTGCCGATCGACCAGGTGTCGTCGAAGCTCCACCACTGGCCGCCCTCGCCCGTGTAGCCGTAGGTGGAGATGGACTGTTCGTCGTGGTGGACCGTCAGGTTCGGGACGGTGGTGATCAGGTTGTGGTAGCCCCTGGTGCCTGCCTCCTCCGGGAACTGGCCCGGTGCCGCGCCGTTGGCCGTCTGCCATTCGCCGTTGACGCCGCCGCTCGCGACCTCCTTCCAGCCGCGTCCGTAGAACGGGAAGCCGATGGTCAGCTTGCGCGGGCTGACTCCGGTGTCGAGGTAGGTCTTGATCGCCGTCTCGATGCTGAAGTCGAAGGCGTACGGGTCCTGTGCGTCCCGGTGGAGGTTGGAGCCGTGGCCCGTGCGCTTGGGCTCCCAGGAGTTGTCGCTGCCCGCGCCGTGGAAGTCGTAGCCCTGCACATTGGCGAAGTCGAGATAGCCGAAGATCTTCGACAGGTCCCAGCCCGCCTGGATCTTCGCCGGGTCGGCCGGGGTGAACGCGGTGAGCAGCCGGTGCTCGCCGCCGAGCGCGTCCAGTTGCTTGCGGAACTCGGCGAGCAGCGCGGTCAGATTGTCCTTGTCGGCCGCGCCCCAGTGATTGCCCGGGTGGCCTTCCGCGCCCGGCCACTCCCAGTCGATGTCGATGCCGTCGAAGACTCCGGCGCCGGTGCCGGGGCCGCCCGCACCGTTGTAGACGGGCAGATTGCCAGTGATCCACACATCGACGCAGGACTTGACGAACTTCTCGCGCGAGGCCTGGGTCGCCGCCGCGTCGGAGAAGAACTTGGAGAAGGTCCAGCCGCCGAGCGAGACCACCACCTTCAGATGCGGATGCTTGGCCTTGAGCTTCTTCAACTGGTTGAGGTTGCCGCGGAGTTTGGCGAATCCGTCGTCGGCGACACCGTCCACCGACTGGGACGCCGGGAAGGCCCGCCCGTAGTCCGCGTCCGCGTCACCGGCGCCGGTGCCTTCGTCCGGGTCCTGCGGATTTCCGGAGACGCCCTTGGTGACGCCGGCCTGGCAGGTCAGATTGACCGGGTCGACGTTCTCGAAGGCGTAGTTGATGACATCGAGCTTGGCCGCGGCTCCTGAGGTGTCGAGGTTCTTCACGAAGTACTGGCGTCCGTAGATGCCCCACTGCGTGAAGTAGCCGACCTTGAGATGGTTTCCGGGACCCGCCACGTCGTCGGTGGTCACGGTCAGCGCGTTGGAGGCGGCCGACGCGTTGTCCGCGGTGTCGCGCGCCTTGACCGTGAAGGTGTAGGCGGTGGCGGGCGAGAGGCCGTCGACGGTGGCGGTCGTGGCGGGGGCCGGCACGGTCTTCGCGAGCGCGGTGCCCCGGTAGACGTCGTACGCCGCGACCCCTGCATTGTCCGTGGACGCGTTCCAGGCCAGGCTCACGCTGGCGGCCGTCTTGCCGGTGGAGCGCAGATTGCCGGGCGCGCTCGGCGGCGTCGGGTCGGTCGCCGGGTCCACGGTCTTCACGGTCACCGGCGCGCTCGCGGGACCGGTGTTCCCGCGGGTGTCCTTGGCGCGGACGGTGAAGGTGTAGCTGGTCGCCGGGGTGAGTCCGGTGACGGTCGCGCTGGTGGTGGTGGAACTCGCGACCGTGCTGCCGCCGCTGACCACCTCGTACGAGGCCACCGGATGGTCGCCGGCGGCTGCCGCCGGCCAACTCAGCGCGACGGTACGGGCGGTGACCGAGGTGGCCGCCGGGGTGCCCGGAGCGGTGGGCGGCTTGTCCGGGGTGCCGTCGCACTTGTCGCCGTTGACCGTGCAGCCGGTGGGCGGGCTCATGGGCCCGCTTGCGACGAACCAGTAGCTGTACGGCTCGGTGCTGGAGTTCGCCGCGACGGTGGCGTTGTAGTACGCGTTCTTGACCGTCACATGGCGGCCGTTGACGGTCGCCTCGCCGTTGTAGTGCTGGCTGATGGTGACGCCGGCGGGGAGGTCGAACTCGAGCTGCCAGCCGGTGACCGGGGCCGTTCCGCTGTTGCGGACGATGTAGGTGCCTTTCCACCAGGAGCCGTTGTCCTGGACGGAGAAGGCGGCGGTGAGCGTGCCGGCCGCGTGCGCCGGGGCCGCGAGGCCGGTGAGCAGGGCCAGCGGCAGCAGCAGTACGGCGAGCAGAACGGCGGCTGTGCGTCTGGTTCGACTGGTTCGTCCGAATCGTCTGGTCCGCCTGGATCGACTGGTGAACATGGCTCTCCCTGAGTGGGGTGGGGGGCCGTGCTTAACCCTTGAAGCTAGCTGGTCTGGACCAATACGGAAGGCCTTGGAGGGGCGGCTTCCCGTCGCTGTCGGCATTCCGCCGTGGTCGCCGCGAGTGAATAGAGGTCTGGACCATTCGCCGCAGTCCGCCTACCGTCGTGTCGGTGTCCCGACGGCAGCGCGGGGAGGGCGGAACGATGGGCAGGGGCCCGCACCTGGCAGCGGACGACCCGCCCGGAGGCCGCGAACGCCGGCTCGCCGCGCTGGGAGTCGCCGCCGACGACGAACTGCTCTACCGCGCTCTGCTCGCCCGGCCCGGCGCCACCGTCGCCGAACTCGCCGCCGCCACCGGCTGGGACACGGCCCGCGTCCGCCGCCGCACCCGCTCGCTGGAGAAACGGGGCATGCTCACGCGCGTCCCGAGCCGCCCCGTGCGCTTCACACCGGCCCCTCCGGACGTGGCGATCGAGGTGCTTGCGCTCCAGCGCCAGGAGGAGATCGAACGCGCGCGGCTCGTGGCGGCCTCGCTCACCGAGGAGTTCCACTCGGGCCGGCACGCCGAAGGCGGCCCGCCGGTCCAGGTGCTCAGCGGACGCGAGGCGATAGCCCAGCGCTTCTTCCAGACCCAGCAGTCCACCCGGCACGAGGTGCTGATCCTCGACCGCCCGCCGTATGTCGCGGAGCCGATCGACAAGCAGATCGCGGTCCAGTGCCGGCTGCTGGAGCGCGGCGTGCGCTACCGCACGATCTACGACCACCGCTCGCTGGAGTCGCCCGAACAGCTCGCGGTCTGCCGCGAGTTGGCCCACCGCGGAGAGGAGAGCCGGGTCCTGGCCGAGATCCCGCTCAAACTGGTCATCGCCGACCGCCGGGTCGCCCTGGTGCCGTTCGTGCTGCCGACCGAGCGGGAGGTGATGGTGCTTCAGGCCTCCGCGCTGCTGGACGCGCTGGTGGTCTTCTTCGAGATGCTCTGGGGGCGCGCCGTACCGCTGTGGGCGACGGGTGAGCGCTCGCCGGCCGACGAACGCGAGTTCTCCTACGACGACGAACAACTCCTGGCCCTGTCCGCGTCGGGCCTCACGGACCAGGCCATCGCCCGCCGCCTCGGCGTCGCGCAGCGCACCGTGGAGCGCCGGATGCGCCGGATCATGAACCTCCTCGGCGCACGCACCCGCTTCCAGGCGGGCCTGCAGGCCGCGAACCGGGGTGTGCTGGGAGAGGTCAGGCCGCCGGGCGCGTAGTCCACGCCGTCCCGGCCGTCAAACGGAGGCGTCGTCCGCCGGCAGGCAGTGGACCGCGACGCGCTGCACCAGGTTGTTCCCGAAGCCGCCGCGGTTCCACGGCTGGTCGACGGGCTGCGCGTCCCCGCTCGCATCGGTGGCGCGTGCGCTCAGCACATGGCTGCCGGGCTCGGCCGTCCAGGTCGCCCGCCAGCGCCGCCACGCCCAGTCGTGACCGTCCGGCGGGTCCAGGCCGGCCTCGTGCCAGGAGTCCCCTTCGTCCCAGCTCACGTCGACCCTGGTGACCGGCGCGCGGCCCGACCAGGCCCGGCCCTCCAGGTGCACCGGACCTGGGCGTACGACACGGGTGCGGGACATGAAGTCCGGGAAGCCGGGCGGGATCATCAGGGCCCGTGGCGCGATCCTGGTGACCGGCACGCCGGGGTCGTCGGCCGACTGCTTGTAGCGGTAGGCGACCTTCTGCTGGAAGCCCTCGAACGGGGTGTCGACGAGCGTGATCCCGCGCAGCCACTTCACATGCGCCATGCCGTACCAGCCGGGCACCACAAGACGCAGCGGACAGCCGTGCTGCGGCGGCAGCGGCCCGCCGTTCATCCCGTACGCCACCAGCACCTCTGGATCGCCGCTGGTGGCGTCCGCCACCGGCAGGCTGCGCTGGTAGTCCTGCTCGACCCCGCGCTCCACACCGTGGTCGGCGCCGGTGAAGACGGCCTCGACGGCGTCCGGCTGCACACCGCACTCGGCGAGCAGGATGCGGAGCGGCACTCCGGTCCACTCGGCGGTGCCGACGGCCTCGACCAGCCACGGCTGGCTGACGGGCCGCGGCTTGAGCCGGGCCCGGCCGTTGCCCGCGCATTCCATGGTCACCCGGTGCGTGACGGCCGGGAAGGACCGCAGGGCGGCCAGGTCCAGCGTCAGCGGCGTACGGACCCGGCCGTCCACGGAGAGCGTCCAGGCGCCGGTGTCTCCCGCCGCGGCGGGAATGTCGTAGTGGACGAGGACATAGTGCAGTCCGGCCGGTGTGAGGTCGTAGCTCAGCGCTTCCAGCGGCATTCCGTGGTTACGGGCGGCGAGCGCGAGTTCCTCCGGGCTGATGCCTTCCGCGGGCCCGGCGATCCGCCCCGGTGCGCTGATGCCGGCGATATCGCCGCTGCGACGACCGTCCATGAACCCATGGTGCGCCTCCGGGCGGGTCCTCGGCACTCTCATATGGGGAAATTGCGGGCCATCGCGAGCGGCGAGACGCTGGAGGTATCGAAAGCGCGGCCGTTGCCCCGGCAAGGAGATGTCATGGACAAAACCCCTTTGGAGGCGATGCGGACCACACTGCGCGGTCCGGTGATCGCTCCGCAGGACCCGGAGTACTCCGAGGCCCGTCAGATCTACAACGCGATGATCGACCGGCGTCCGGCCGCCTTCGTACGGTGCTCGGACGCGGCGGACGTGATGAACGCGGTCGACTTCGTCCGCGACCACGGTCTCGAACTCGCGGTACTCGGCGGCGGGCACAGCGGCCCAGGGCTCGGCCTGGTGGACGACGGTGTCACCGTCGACCTGTCGCCGATGCGCTGGGTGCGCGTCGACCCGGCCACCAAGACCGCGCAGGTCGGCGGCGGCAGCACGCTCGGCGACCTCGACCATGCCACGCACGCCTTCGGCCTGGCCGTGCCCGCCGGCATCATGTCGACGACCGGCGTCGGCGGCCTCACGCTCGGCGGCGGGCACGGCTATCTGACCCGTAAGTACGGCCTGACGATCGACAGCCTCCTCTCCGCGGACGTCGTGCTCGCCGACGGCAGCTTCGTCACCGCGAACGAGAAGGAGCACCAGGATCTGTTCTGGGCGCTGCGCGGCGGCGGCGGGAACTTCGGCGTCGTCACCTCCTTCACCTACCAGCTCCACCCCGTGCACACCGTGGGTGTGGCCGTCACCGTGTGGACGCTCGACCACATCCGCGAAGTACTGGAGTGGTACCGGGAGTTCCAGCCCCACGCGTCCGAGGACCTGTACGGCTTCTTCGCCGTACTCACCGTGCCGCCGGGACCGCCGTTCCCCGAAGAGATCCACGGCCAGAAGATGTGCGGCGTGGTGTGGTGCTGGACCGGCGACCTGGACCGCATCGACGAGGCGTTCGCCCCGGTGTCCCGCCCGGCCCCGCCCGCATTCCACTTCGCGGCGCCCATGCCGTATCCCGCGTTGCAGACCATGTTCGACGGGCTGATCCCCAAGGGCCTCCAGTGGTACTGGCGCGGTGACTTCTTCGACCGGATCACGGACGAGGCGATCGGCGTGCACGCCAAGTACGCGGAGGGCGTGCCGAGCGACCTGTCGACCATGCACCTGTATCCGGTCGACGGGGCCGCGCACCGCGTGGGACCGATGGACACGGCATGGGCCTACCGCGACGCGGTCTGGTCCGGCGTCGTCGGCGGCATCGACCCCGACCCGGCCAACGCCGCGACGATCACCCAGTGGGCCAAGGACTATCTGGACGAGCTGCACCCGACCTCCATGGGAGGCTCGTACATCAACTTCCTCGGCGCGGATGAAGGCCAGGATCGGGTGGAGGCGACCTACCGCGGGCACTACGGCCGGCTCGCGGGCGTCAAGCGGTCGTACGACCCTTACAACCTCTTCCACGCGAACCAGAACATCGAGCCGGCGCGGGCTCCGATGTAGGCCGGTTCCGCTGGAGAACGTGGATCAGCGGGGGCCTGCCAGCGCCTCTCCCACGCCGGTCCGCGCGTACAGCACCACCCGTCCCGTACGGTGCGCGCTCACCAGACCCGCCGCGCGCAGCGCCGTCAGATGCTGCGAAACCCCGCCCGGCGTCAGCCCGATGCGGCGGGCCAGGTCCGTGGTGGAGGCGGGCGCGGCGAGTTCGGCGAGCAGCGTTGCGCGGGTGCGGCCGAGCACTCCGGCCAGCGCGTCGGAGCACGGCTCGGCGCGCGGCTCCCACAAGGTGCCGACGCCGCGCGGCGGATAGCGCAGCGTCGGCTTCGGCTCGTCGCTGCCGAGCGTGGAGAAGATCCGCGGCCAGACGAAGGCGGAGGGGCTGAGCAGCAGGCCTCTGCCGTCCAGCCGCCGCATTCCGCGGACGCAGCGGGAGACCATCTGCAACGAGCCGGAGTCCCAGGTCAGCTGCGGATCGAGATCGTCGAACAGCCGCCGGGCGCCGCCCTCGGCGAAGCGCTTGGCCCGGTGCATGATGTCGCCGTCGAGGAGGGTGAGGATCCGCGGCCAGTGCGGCGCGAGCGCCACCTCCCAGTACGCCTCGATCACCTCCGCCAGCCGGCCGAGCCCGCGTTCCGGATCCTCGCGCAGCGCGGCGACCGCGGCCTGCGCGCCGGTTGTTGTGGTCCGCAGCCGTTCGTGCGGCGTGGCCCGCAGCGTCGCGAGCTCCACCTCCAGAGACGGCTGCGGGGTGGTGGGCGGCGGCACCAGGAAGCCGGGGATGCCGGTCGTCGGCACGGTGATCAGCGACGACAGCGGCGTGAGGTCCAGCTTCGCCGCGGCGAGCAGCGGTCGCACCTGCTCGGCCCAGCGGCGGTGCAGGCCCTGTTCGTCCGCGCCTTTGAGCACCCGCACGCTGGCCACGACTTCCCAGAGCGGTGAGACGGCGAAGCGGGTACGGGCCACGTCCTCGGCCGAGAACTCGATCTGCACCATCATTCAGCCGAGGCTAAATCATTGGTGGCGGATCCGGCCGCTCGGCACCGTACGGGTCATGCCCACAAAGAGCCCCTGGCAAATCGCCGACTTCCGCATCCTGTTCACGGCCACCGCGCTCAGCCAACTGGGCATCAACATCGGCTATGTCGCCGTCCCGCTGATCGCGGTGACCGCGCTCGACGCGAGCCCCGGCCAGGTCGGGCTGCTGGCCGCGCTGAGCACCGCCGCGTTCCTGCTGATCGGACTGCCGGCCGGCGCCTGGGTGGACCGGATGCGGCACCGCCGGGTGCTGATCGCCGCGGATCTGACGCGGGCTGCGCTGTTCACCTCGGTGCCCGTGGCCTGGTCGCTCGACGCTCTCACGCTCGGGCAGCTGTACGCGGTGGTGCTGCTGAACGGCTGCGCCACGGTCTTCTTCGACATCGGCTCGCAGAGCTTTCTGCCCCAACTGGTCGGCCGCGACGGGCTGGTGCAGGCGAACGCGGCGGTGGTCAGCCTCCAGGCGGCGGGCAGTGTGGCGGGGCGGGGCGCGGGCGGCGGGCTCGTCCAGCTGCTCACCGCGCCGGTGGCCGTGGTGGCCATGGCGGTCCTCCATCTCGCCTCGGCAGTGCGGCTCATCGGCATCCGCCGTGCGCCGGTCACCGAGGAGCGGCGGCAACAGGGCGGGCTGCGGGCCCAGATCGCCGAGGGCCTGCGCCATGTCCTCGGCAACAGGGAACTGCGCGCGCTGGCGCTCACCGCCTCGCTGAACAATCTCGGCGCCCAGATCATCAACACGCTGCTCCCGGTCCTGTTCACCCGCGAACTCGGCCTGTCCGCAGGCGTACTGGGCCTGTACTGGGCGGCCGGCGGCGTCGGCATCTTCCTCGGCGCCCGCTGCGCCCGCCCGATCGCCCACCGCCTCGGCCACGGCCGCGCCCTCGGCATCGCCGGCCTCTGCCTCGCACCGGCGGCCCTGCTCATCCCGCTGATCGACCGTGGCCCGTGGCTCTGGCTGGCCGGCGCTGGCTGGGTGCTCGCCACCTTCAAGATGGGCATGGACAACGTCCTCGGTGTGAGCCTGCGCCAGCGGCTGACACCCGACCCGCTCCTCGGCCGGATGAACGCCACTTTCCGCTTCATGCTCACCGGCGCGCTCGCGGTCGGCTCCGCGGCGGCAGGCGTGATCGGCGAGTTCGCCGGAGTGCACACGGCGCTGTGGGTGGGAGGCTGCTGCCTGGCGACGGCGTTCCTGCCGGTGCTGCTCTCGCCGGTGCGCAACCGGCGCGAGCTGCCTCTTCAGGCCCCGGGTTCCGCTGCCGCCGGTCCGGTTCCGAAGGCCCGGCACCAGCCCGGTTTCGCCCGCGACGCCGAGTGAAACCGCAGTGAAGCCGCGATGAAGCTGCCCACTCGCAAGCTCTGCGTCATGACGAGCGCTTCGATCTCAGCGCATCAGCGCCGGGATTCCGAACCGCGCGGCGGTGGCCCCGCCCACGTTTTTCGCGTCGGTGGCGGTGACCGCGTACACGACCGTGCGGGAAAGGTCGCGGGTGGCGGCAATCGCGGTGTTGTAGCCGGGGCGCGAGCCCGTCTTGCCCCACACCTCGATGCCGTCGGCCTGCAGACGTTCAAGACCGGCGCTCCTGGTGGCGCCCGGCACGCCCGCAGGCAGCGTGAACATCTCCTCCAGCTGCGGCCCCGGCACGATCCGGCCGCGGAACAGCGCGGTCATCAGCCGTTCCATGTCGCCGACGGTCGAGATCATGTCGCCGGCCGCCCAGCGGTCCGCGACCGTCCACACCGTGACATCCACCAGCTTGCCGTCGATGGCCTGGTAGCCGCGGTTGTGCGGGCCGCGGATGCCGAGCTCGGTGCCGGGGAAATAGCTGTGCCGCATGCCCGCCGGGCGGAAGACGAGCCGGGCGGCCTCGCTCTCGAAGCTCCGGCCGGTCACCTTCTCCACGAGCATCGCGAGGATCGTGTAGTTGATGTTCAGATAGTGCTGCCGCTCACCGGGCCGGAACTCCGGCCCTTTCGCGACCGCCGTTGCCACGTCGTCCTCGGGCGTGAGGGTGTCGAACCGGTGCGCGTACTGCTCCTCAAAGGTCTCTCCCCAGCCGTTCCCGTTCTGGATGCCGCTGGTGTGGTTGAGCAACTGCCGTACGGTGACGGGCTCGAACTCCGCCGTCAGCAGCCCCGGCAAATAGCGCTGCACGGGTGCGTCGAGGCCGACCTTGCCGTCGGCGGCGAGTCTCAGCACCACGGAGGCCGTCACCACCTTCGTCACGGACCCGGCGCGGACCCGCCCGTCGGCGAGCACCGGCCGCTGCGTCCGCACATCCCGCACTCCGGCGCTCCCCTCCCAGCGTCCGTCATGGCCCCCGGCGTGGAGGACGGCGGAGGTGGCGAAGTCGTCCGGCAGCCCGGCGAGAGCGGCCCGTAGCTCGTCGGCCTGCGGATGCGTGCGGGCCGGCGTGCGGGCCTGTGTCGCGGCCTGCGCGGGCGAATCGGCTTGCGCGGGGACGGCCAGGGCCCCGGCGGTCAGCCCGAAGACACTGAGGGCGGATACGGCGACGAGAGCGGTGCGGGTCTTGGGACCGATGCGCATGGACAACTGCCTCTCCTGGAACGGGTGTTGGGAACGGGACCCATCCTGGTGATCAACCGTCCGCGCCGGATCGTCGCCGAGGAGGGCGGACACCCGGGCAGCGATGCCAGGGCAACCCTCAGACGGGAGCCGGGAAGTGGTGGGGCCTTTCCCTAGGGGCCGGAGAGGGAGGGGTCAGTACGCCCGTGTGTCGAACCTCGCCGCGACGGCCTGCTCCAGCGTGAGCCCGCTCGCGTCGTCGTCCGGCTCGAGGAACGAATGGATCACGGCCAGCGCGACCGTGCCCATGAGGGAGCGCTTGTTGTCGTGATCGACGACGCCGGCGGCCGGGTCGCCGATGGCCCGCAGCGTCATGCCGTCGGTGGCCGTGGACAGCGCGTTGGCCAGGTCGTCGAGGGTGAGGCCCTTGCGCAGCCGCAGGCCCCGCTCCCGTATGACGGCGGAGTACAGCTTCTTCCACGAGCCCAGATAGTCCTCGTACACGGTGGAAATGATCCGTGTGACCTCGTCGTCCCCCTCGGCCGCCGTCATGAGGGCGAGACCGAGCCGTACGGAGGGCAGTTCGACACCTTCGGCGGTGTGCCGGTACGCGATGTCGTGCACGGCGCCCACGAAGTCCGGCCCGTGCACCAGGCGTTTGATGTTGGCGGCCCGCTGCTCGCGGTATTCGGGCCGGTAGTTCTCCCGCCACACCGCGAAGGTGATCAGGTCGGTGACGAAGTCCGAGTGCGGGCTCCAGCGGTCCCGCAGCATCGACACCCCGTTGCCGTGCCGCGCGAAGGGCCGCGGGTTCCCGGCGAACTCCTCGGCGACCCTGCGCTGCGACAGTGACCCGAGGAGCAGCCGCTCGCTGCTGACGCGCTGCTGTGCGCCGGGACCGAGATGCCGTACGAGCAGCCGCATGCCCGCGGCCAGCAAGGCTGCGGTGACCTTGTCGTTCGCGAGCCGGTCGCGGCCCCAGCGAGTACGGCGGTTGAGATTGCGGAGGACCCCGGACAGATCCTGGTTGTACGGGAACGGCAGATCCCGCTTCCCCCGGGGCCCGCGCGGCTCATCGATGTCGTCCATGCGCGCATACTTCCGCGGCTCTCGCGCGGCCAACAGGGGCGCAGCTGCGCGGAGTTCGGGGGAGCGCGGGCCGGCCGACTCCGCGCGGCTGCGGGGAGGCGGTGGCGCGGGTGACCCGGCTAAACCAGAGATCTGCCGACTTCAGAAGGGTGATCGATGATGCTCACCATCACGATGGGTATGGCCGCGTGGGTGCTGGCCGCTGTCGCCGCCAGCGGCGCGCTGGTCCGGCTGCTCCTCGGAGTGCTGACCGCACACGCGGCGCGCAAGGCGCTGAGGCCTTCGCCGGCGCGGGAGGCGGCGCAGCGGCTTGCGGTGCTGCGGGCGCTGCTCAACGGGCTGAAACCGCCAGGGCGTTGAAGGGGCGGCTCATTTCCGTCCCGGCTCACTCTCGTGCCGACGCGCAGAGCTCGCCGTCGACGGCCGCGAGGACCTCTACGCCCGCGAGGCGTCCACCGGCAAGCTGCCTGATCGCGGTCGGCGACGGTGGTGGGGCCTCAACGGCTTCAGCTAGGCACCGGTCGGCTTCTGCTCATCCCGAGCGACCGAAGCGCAACTGAGACCGAGTCTCCTCGCGTCGGCGGCCGATCAATCCTCCGGCAGGTGGTAGTACACCGTCGCCGAGAGCCAGTTACCGTGCTCGGTGACTTCCGAGTGCACCACGATGTCCTGGATCTCCGCCGGGCCCAGGTCCTCGATACTGTCGGCGACCCGGCGCAGCAGTGCGGGCGCGCTGTCGCATCCCGGTCCGGCCGGATTGGCCTGGGAGAAGTGATACGCGGTCCATTGCTCGGTCTCGGTCTCGGTCTGGGTCTGGGTCTGCACGCAGTTGATCGTAGTGGCAGGCGGTGACCGCCTCGTTGCGAATACTGGTGGCACTGGGTTCAGGACGATACGGGTTGATCGGGGAGTGAGCGTGGGCCGTCGCGGAGTGCTCGGCGTGGTGGGTACGGCGACCGACGGAGTCGAGACACTGCGTACGGGCCTCGTGGAACCTGCCCTCGCTCTCGGCTGGCGGGTCGCCGTGACGCTGACCCCGACTGCCGGCCAATGGCTGCACGCGAACGGTGAGTTCGAGCGCCTTGAGGCTGTGACCGGCCTGCCGGTACGGGACACTCCTCGCCTGCCGAGCGAGCCCCGCCCGCATCCCGTAGCTGACTGTTACGTCGTCGC
The DNA here is from genome assembly GCF_044334895.1 of Streptomyces sp. NPDC020681. Lineage (NCBI taxonomy): Bacteria > Bacillati > Actinomycetota > Actinomycetes > Kitasatosporales > Streptomycetaceae > Streptomyces > Streptomyces sp. NPDC020681. The sequence continues at coordinate 703,861 of NZ_JBIRTX010000002.1, forward strand.
CCCCGCCAGCGCGAATTACGTGGCCAAGCTCGCGACCGGCATCGCCGACAACCAAGCCCTCACGCAGGTCAGCGAGGCCATCGGCACCATCGGCGTCCCGGTGGTGCTCTTCCCTCGGATCAACGCCGCGCACGCCCGGCACCCTGCGTGGGAGCGGCACATCGAGTCCCTGCGCAAGGCGGGCGTGGAGCTCATCTACGGGCCCGAGGTCTGGCCGTTGCACGAACCCCGAGAAGGCCCACCAGTCCGAGAGCTCCCGTGGGCCGCGGTCATGGACTCCATCCAGCGAACGACAACGCACCTGGCCCGACAGCCGCGTTAGAGCTGGCCCGGCTGGAGGGTCGCGGCGGAAACTGTGCGGCACGTAAGTCGACGCCGACGGCTGGGTGAGCGACCTGGAAGTCGACTGGGACACCGCCGGTGAGATCGGCAAGGGCATCGCCACGGGCGTCGGAATCGCCGTGGTGGCGGTGCTCGGAATCGCCGGTGCCGCCGTCGGCGCCACCCTGTAGGACCGTCGGCACCACACCGTAAGATCGCCACAATCCAAGGCACACCGGGTGGCGGCGAGCCGCCGCCACCCGGCAGTCCTGGTGTAGGAGTACGCACATGGGGTACTGGGGTTCCCTCATCCTCGTCAACCACCCGCAGCCGCCGAGCGGGACGCCTGCCTTCGCTGGCGGACAGCGCGTGGTGCTTCTCCAGAAGCGCGCCGGTGACTGGCGGATGTGGTCGCTGGAGGGGCAGGGCTCCCTCGACGACGAGGATCTCGCCGGGCTGGTAGAGACCACCGGCGGGCCGGTCCTCGTCGGGTTCGTGATGGACAGTAACTGCATCGTGCTGGAGGGCCGGACCAAGGACCGGGCCACCTGGCGCACCTGTCTCGACCGGACGGCCATGTCCGCCTACATGGCGGAGAGCGGCCAGTCCGTTGACGAATGGTTCCTGGGCCCGGAGGAGGCTGCGGAGAACGCTGTGGAGTGGGCCCGGGCGGCTGGCCTGACCCCCTTGCCAGAGGCGCTCGCCGAGGTCCTGTCGAAGCGGTCCGACCCGTTCGTCGAGGACCTGTTCCAGGAATTCCTGGACGGCCTGGGCATCGCACGCTGAACCGCACAAGGGCCCTGAGGCTCCGGCTCGGCTTCGTTCACGGTCGGCAGCGGGGCGACAGGGCACGGCACTGACCCTTCAGTTGGGAGGCTTAGCAGTAGTCGTAGATCGCGTGGCAGCCGATGCGGTGGATCCTCGTGGGAGCGGTGAGTTCTGGCGGCACCGGGATACGTCCTTGCGTCACCGCTCGGTGGGCCGCTGAGTCCGAACACCGACTATCACGTGTGGAAGCGGCTGCTTCGGGACGCTGGTGTACGGGATGGGCGACTGCATGACGCTCGCCACACCGCCGCAACAGTGCTCCTGCTCCTCGGCGTCCCGGACGTCGTGATCGACTCGATCATGGGCTGGGAGCCCGGGGGAGCGGCACGGATGCGCGCTCGGTACATGCACATCACTGGGCCCATGCTCCGGAAGGTCGCCCAGCAGGTCGGCGACATGCTCTGGGAGCCGCCGCAGGCCAGCTGAGACGGAAACCGAGACGGACAACGCCGAAGGGCCCCACCGCGAACGGTGGGGCCCTTCAACGTATTGCCCGGTGAGAGCAATGGCGGAGGATACGAGATTCGAACTCGTGAGGGGTTGCCCCCAACACGCTTTCCAAGCGTGCGCCCTAGGCCACTAGGCGAATCCTCCGCCGCAAACAATACAAGACGTTGAGGAGTGCTAGCGAACTCGTTCCCGACCCCCGCCATCAGGTACTCTGTGCGGAGCCCCTCACGTGGCGCTATCTGACTGAACTCCCCCAGGGCCGGAAGGCAGCAAGGGTAGGTTGGCTCTGGCGGGTACGTGGGGGGCGTTTGCTTTGTGGTGACCGCGGCCCCGGCGCCGGCGGTTTTGGCGGTGTGGTGACGGCGGCCCCGGTTGTCAGTGGGCCCCGATAACCTCGTAGGCGTGTCGTCCCTTGCGCTGTACCGCCGCTATCGTCCCGAGTCCTTCGCCGAGGTCATTGGGCAGGAGCATGTCACCGACCCGTTGCAGCAGGCCCTGCGGAACAACCGGGTCAATCACGCGTACCTGTTCAGCGGGCCGCGCGGCTGTGGGAAGACGACCAGTGCGCGCATCCTCGCCCGTTGTCTGAACTGTGCGCAGGGGCCGACGCCGACGCCCTGCGGTGAGTGTCAGTCCTGCAAGGACCTGGCGCGCAACGGGCCGGGGTCGATCGATGTCATCGAGATCGACGCCGCCTCCCACGGTGGTGTGGACGACGCCCGTGACCTGCGGGAGAAGGCGTTCTTCGGGCCGGCCAGCAGCCGGTACAAGATCTACATCATCGACGAGGCCCACATGGTCACCCCGCAGGGCTTCAACGCTCTGCTGAAGGTGGTCGAGGAGCCGCCGGAGCATCTGAAGTTCATCTTTGCGACCACCGAGCCGGAGAAGGTCATCGGCACCATCCGGTCGCGTACGCACCACTATCCCTTCCGGCTGGTGCCCCCGGGGACGCTGCGTGACTACCTTGGCGAGGTGTGCGGCAAGGAGAACATCCCGGTCGCGGACGGTGTGCTGCCGCTCGTCGTGCGTTCCGGCGGCGGGTCCGTGCGGGACTCGATGTCCGTCATGGACCAGTTGCTCGCCGGTGCGGCCGAGGACGGTGTGACGTATGCCATGGCCACCGGTCTCCTCGGTTATACGGACGGGTCGCTGCTCGACTCCGTCGTGGACGCCTTCGCGGCGGGCGACGGGGCCGCGGCCTTCGAGGTTGTGGACCGGGTCATCGAGGGCGGCAACGACCCGCGGCGCTTTGTCGCCGATCTCCTGGAGCGGCTGCGGGATCTGGTGATCCTGGCCGCGGTGCCGGACGCCGGTGAGAAGGGGCTCATCGATGCCCCGGCCGATGTGGTCGATCGGATGCGGGCGCAGGCCCAGGTCTTCGGTGCGGCCGAGCTGAGCCGGGCTGCGGACCTGGTCAATACGGGGCTCACGGAGATGCGTGGGGCGACTTCGCCGCGGCTGCAGCTGGAGCTGATCTGCGCGCGCGTGCTGCTGCCCGCCGCCTTCGACGACGAGCGCTCGGTGCAGGCCAGGCTGGACCGGCTGGAGCGGGGCGCGACGGTTTCGGTCAGTGGTCCCGGACCCGCGATGGGATACGTGCCGGGGCCCGAGGCCGCGGCGCACATGCCGGAGCACATGCCCGGCCGGGCCCCTCAGTCCGGTCAGTCCGGTCAGGCCGTACCGCCGGTGCAGCAGGGCGGCGGTCCGGCCGCGGCCCGCGCGGCTGCTGCTGCCCAGGGGCCCGTACCGGAAGCTCCCGCGCCGGCCCCCGCTGCCCAGGCCCCCGCGCCGCAAGCCCCTGCCCCCCAGCCCACCGAGCAGCCGCCCGCCGGATCCCGCCCCGGCGCCTGGCCGAGCGCGGCCGCACCCGAGAGCGGTCGGCGTCCCGGCGGCTGGCCCACCGCCGCGGCACCCGCGAGCGGTCCTCAGCCCGCTGCCCCGGCCGCGCCCGCCCCCACCGCCCCCACCGCTCCCGCCCCCGCCCCTTCGGCCCCCGCCCCCGGCATGGCCCAAGGCGCCGCGCAGGTACGGAACATGTGGCCGGACATCCTGGAGGCCGTGAAGAACCGCCGCCGCTTCACCTGGATCCTGCTCAGTCAGAATGCCCAGGTCGCGGGCTTCGACGGCACCACGCTCCAGCTCGGCTTCATCAACGCCGGCGCGCGGGACAACTTCGCGAGCAGCGGCAGCGAGGAGGTGCTGAGGCAGGCGCTCTCCGAGCAGTTCAACATGCAGTGGAAGGTCGAGGCGATCATCGATCCCTCGGGCGGCACGGGCGGCCCGGGCGGCGGCCCCGGCAGCGGTCCGGGCAACGGCCCGGGCGGAGGCGGCTCGCCCCAGCCCCCCTCCGGCGGCTTCGGCGGCAGGCCGCCCCAGGCCGCCGCACCCCAGGCTCCGACGCGACAGGCCCCGGCCGCCGCACCACAGGCCCCCGCGCCCACAAGCGCACCTTGGCCCCCGGCCGCGCCCGAAGCATCCGCGCGCGAGTCCGCCCGCCCCGCCCCGGTCCACGCCCCGCCCCCGGTCGCACCGGAGGACGACGTACCGGAGGAGGACGATCCCGACCTCGTCGACTCCGCGCTCTCGGGCCACGACCTGATCGTGCGCGAGCTCGGCGCGACGGTCGTGGAGGAATATACGAACGAGTAGCGGGCCCCGCCTCGGACACCCGTACAGGACGCCCGTGAAGAACGGCACGCCACGGCGGTTAGGCTGGCTGCCGTGAAGGTCCTTGTCATCGGCGGCGGCGCCCGCGAACACGCCCTGTGCCGTTCCCTCTCCCTCGACCCCGACGTCACCGCAGTGCACTGCGCGCCCGGAAACGCCGGCATCGGCGAGATCGCCGAGCTGCACCCGGTCGACGCGATGGACGGCGCTGCCGTCGCCCGGCTCGCCACCGAGCTGGCGGCCGGCCTGGTCGTCGTCGGCCCGGAGGCCCCGCTCGTCGCCGGGGTCGCCGACGCCGTACGGGCCGCCGGCATCCCCTGCTTCGGCCCGTCCCGGGAGGCCGCCGAGCTGGAGGGCTCCAAGGCGTTCGCCAAGGACGTGATGGCCTCGGCCCAAGTGCCCACGGCCCGCAGCTATGTGTGCACGACCGCCGAGGAGATCGACGAGGCCCTCGACGCCTTCGGCGCTCCGTACGTCGTGAAGGACGACGGCCTCGCCGCCGGCAAGGGCGTCGTCGTGACGAGCGACCTCAAGAAGGCCCGCGAGCACGCGCTCGCCTGCGGCCGGGTGGTCATCGAGGAGTTCCTCGACGGCCCCGAGGTCTCGCTCTTCGCCATCACCGACGGCGAGACCGTGCTTCCGCTGACTCCTGCCCAGGACTTCAAGCGCGCCCTCGACGGCGACGAAGGCCCCAACACCGGCGGCATGGGCGCGTACTCACCGCTCCCGTGGGCCGATGCCAAGCTGGTCGACGAGGTCATGGCGACCGTCCTGCAGCCGACCGTCGACGAGCTTCGCCGCCGCGGTACGCCGTTCTCCGGCCTGCTGTACGCGGGCCTCGCGATCACCAGCCGCGGCGTACGGGTCATCGAGTTCAACGCCCGCTTCGGCGACCCGGAGACCCAGGTCGTACTGGCCCGGCTGCGCACCCCGATCGCGAGCGTGCTGCTCAACGCCGCCAACGGCACCCTCGACGTCGAGCCGCCACTGCGCTGGCGCGACGAGGCCGCCGTCACCGTCGTCGTCGCCTCGCACAACTACCCGGACACCCCGCGTACCGGCGATCCGATCGACGGCCTGGACGAGGTCGCGGCGAAGGATGCGCCCCATGCGTATGTCCTGCACGCCGGGACCAAGCAGGACGGCGACGCGGTCGTGAGCGCGGGCGGCCGGGTGCTCTCGGTCACCGCGACCGGCAAGGATCTCCGTCAGGCGCGGGAACGCGCCTACAGCGCGGTGGCCCGCATCAGCCTCGACGGTTCACAGCACCGCACGGACATCGCGCTCAAGGCGGCCGGGGAGTAGTCGGCAGGGGAGTAAGCGGCCGGGGAGTAGTCGGCCGGTGAGCAAGCGGTACGGGCCAAACGGGCCGTTCGCGACCTGAGCGGCGCCCGAAGTGAACCCGTAATCGCTTTCTTCCGTCATCACCTTTGCCCAGAGCCATTCCATCGGGTGACGGCTGAGCCATCCGGATGACGCCCGCCGACGCCCCAACTAGGGTGCGGCGCAAGCGTTCCGGCACTTGGCCCACCAGCCATTGCGATGTCACTGGCGGGTGCCACAGTGGGGGAGTGACCTACACCGTCGCAGGGCAGAGGGGGTGAGAACCGACCGTGTCCGGTACCGGTATCGGTGAGTCGATCGGCGCTCAGGCGGCGCGCTCGCGCGCGCTGGCCGTGCTCCGGGTCCGCAGCCGGGCACTGGCCGTGGCGCTGCTGCCCGCGGCGGTCGCTGTCGTGCTGCTCGCCGGCGGTGTCACCGGCCGTATCAGCGGCGGTAGTTGGGACACCGCTCGGTGGATCGCGACCGTCTGCGCGGTGGTCGTGCTGCTGCTCGCCGCGGCGGTCGCGGCCGTGATCGCACGGGCCTCGCCCGCTCTCAGCCCCACCGTCGAGCTCTCCGAGCGCGCGGCGCCCGACCTGTACCGGCTGGTCAGAGATCTCGCCGAACGCCTCGAAGTGCCCGCGCCCTCCGCGCTGGCGCTCACCCCGGACTGCGACAGCTGGCTCGAGGACCGTACGCACCCGGCCCATGCGATACGAGGCGGCCGCAGACGGCGTACGACCGAGGCGCCCGTGCTGGTCATCGGGTCGCCGTTCCTGTGGTGGATGCGGGTCGCCGAGCTGCGGGCGCTGCTCGCGCCGGTCGTGTCCGGCACCGCTTCGTCCGCACACCCGGACATAGCCGCGGCCCGCCGTTTCGTACGGGGCCTGGACGCCGCGGTCGCGGACGCCGACAGCCCCGGGCAGGGTGCGATACGCAGGGCCGCGCTCGGCTTCGTCGGCCGGATCGCCCGGCTGCTGCTGCGCAGCTGCCGGGCGCATGCCGCCGAGATGGAACGCGGCGTCGCATCCGCCGCATCGGAGCGTGCACAGGCTGTGGACTACGGCCTGCGGATCGTCGCCCAGGAGCAGGTCGGGCTCGCGTACGCGGGCTGGGACCGGCTGCTGACCCGGGTCGCGCTGCCCGCCTGGCGCATGGGCCGCTGGCCGTCCCGGCTCGACGCGGGCGTCGTCTCCGCGCTGACCGAGCTCTCCCGCCGCGACCGCCTCGCCGAGGGCTTCACCTCCAGGCTCGGCGAGCGCCCCGCCTGTGACCTGCTCGAAGAGCCCGGCGCGGTCGACGAGGCCGCGTCGCTGCTGGCCGCGCGTCTCTTCCACGGCGGCCCCGCCGAGCGGACCCCGGACTGGCTGCCGGTCGACTGGCAGCAGTATCCGGAAGAGGTCGTCGACCGTAAGTGGCGCACCGAAGCGGCCCGGCTCCACCGGGTCCTCGACGATCTCGGCGTACCGCCGTCCGCGGGGCCCGACGGCCCGACGCTGGCGCGTGTGATCGGCCATCTCGCCGGCCGTGGCACCGCCACCGGCGACCGTCTGGCGGCCGGGATCAGCGCGGAGGTGGCCCGCGAGGACGCGGCGGCCCCGCCCGTCGTCAAGAGCCCGGGCGACGCGCTGAACGGCTGGGGCGCGGACCCGCTCCCGCTCTTCCCGCTCCAGCCGCCGCGCACCGGCCGCGAGCTGCTCGCCGACCATGTGACCGCGATGGTCTGCTGCGCCGCGGTGGACACCGCCGGTGCGGCCCCGGGTCTCGACTGGCTCGACGGTCCGGCCCTGCTGATCAAGGGCGACCGCTGCGTGGATCTGGCGACCCGCGTCCTCACCCTCACGGAGGACGGCGACCCGGCCCCGCTCCAGACATGGCTGACAACGATCGGTGTGCGCCCGGAGAAGCCGGTCCGTCTCGTCTAGCCAAAGCCCGGCTCCGCTCGAGTCTCGCTCGAATCTCGTCCGGCTCATCCCGGAATCTGCGGTTCCGTTCACGTCAATTCACGACGAACGGTGACGGAGTGCATGCGTTATGTGATGTGCTGGAGACCGGCGCTGAACAGTCGGCGCTTCAGAGTTGTCCCGGGGCATCGAGGGAGGGCGCGGCATGGGGGCGGAGCAGATCAGGCGGTGGGAATCGGGCGCCCTCGCCCACGCCGTGACGGACCCTTTCGGCCAGGGCCCACTCCCCTGGCTCCGCGGCAGCGAGCACTACTTCGACGACACCGGCCAGGTCGTGCCCTGGTACGCGGACCCGGACCGCGGCAGGAGCGCCCGCGGACCGCGCACCGCCGACGACGTACGACGCCAGATCAAGGGCTTCACCTCCACCGGCGCCGTCGCTCCCGGTGAGGCGATCGACTTCCACATCACCGTGGACCCGCCCCAGCAGTTCTCCGTCGACATCTACCGGATCGGGCACTACGCGGGCGACGGCGCCTCGAAGATCACCACCAGCCCGCGTCTCGCCGGCATCGTCCAGCCGTCGCCGCTCACCGCGGACCGCACGGTCTCCTGCCACCACTGGTGGCTGTCCTGGCGACTGCAGGTCCCCACCTACTGGTCGATCGGGGCGTACGTCGCGGTCCTGACCACCGCCGACGGATACCGCTCGCACATCCCCTTCACCGTCCGCCACGACCATCCCGCCGACCTGCTGCTCCTCCTGCCGGACATCACCTGGCAGGCGTACAACCTCTACCCGGAGGACGGCCGGACGGGCGCCAGTCTCTATCACGCCTGGGACGAGGCGGGCCGTCTCCTGGGCGAGCGGGACGCGGCCGTCACGGTCTCCTTCGACCGTCCGTACGCAGGTGCCGGCCTGCCGCTCCATGTCGGGCACGCCTACGACTTCATCCGCTGGGCCGAGCGGTACGGCTACGACATCGCCTACGCCGACGCCCGCGATCTGCACGCGGGCCGCGTCGACCCCACCCGCTACCGCGGGCTGGTCTTCCCGGGCCACGACGAGTACTGGTCGGCCCCCATGCGCCGTACGGTCGAGCTCGCCCGCGACCACGGCACCTCGCTCGTCTTCCTCTCCGCCAACACCATGTACTGGCAGGTCGACCTCGGCCCCTCGCCTTCCGGCGTCGCCGACCGCCTGCTCACCTGCCGAAAACGCCGCGGCCCCGGGAAGCCCGCCCTGTGGCGCGAGATCGACCGTGCCGAGCAGCAGCTCCTCGGCATCCAATACGCGGGCCACGTCCCCGAGCCGCACCCCCTGGTCGTACGGAACGCGGACCACTGGCTCTGGGAGGCCAGCGGCGCCGGCGAGGGCGACGAACTCGCGGGCATGGTCGCGGGCGAGGCCGACCGGTACTTCCCGCGCACGGCGCTCCCCGAGCACCAGGGCCGGATCCTGCTCGCCCACTCCCCGTACCAGGACGGCGAAGGCGCCCAGCGCCATCAGGAGACCTCCCTGTACCGCGCGCCCTCCGGCGCCCTGGTCTTCGCGTCAGGCACCTTCGCCTGGTCCCCGGCGCTCGACCGGCCGGGCCATGTCGACACCCGGATCCAGCGCGCGACCGCCAACCTCCTTGACCGCATCTGCAAACGGGACTAGGCCTAGGCCCTGGACACCGGAAGCGCGAAGAGACGCCTCACCGGCCCCCTGGCCAGGCCCGCGCTCCCGGCGTACGGGACAATCGGTGCCGTTGGACATCATGACGGGGAGGAACCGTGTCCGGATTCGTCGAAAAGCCCGAGCCGCTCCAGGTGCCGGGCCTGGTGCATCTGCACACCGGCAAGGTGCGCGACCTGTACCAGAACGAGGCGGGCGACCTCGTCATGGTCGCCAGCGACCGCATGTCCGCCTACGACTGGGTGCTGCCCACCGAGATCCCGGACAAGGGGCGGGTCCTCACCCAGCTCTCGCTCTGGTGGTTCGAGCGCCTGGAGGACATCGTCCCGAACCACGTCCTGAGCACCGACCTCCCCGACGGAGCGCCCGCGGACTGGGCGGGCCGGACGCTCGTCTGCAAGTCGCTGCGCATGGTCCCCGTCGAGTGCGTCGCCCGCGGCTATCTCACCGGCTCGGGGCTGGCCGAGTACAACCAGTCCCGTACGGTCTGCGGCCTGGCGCTGCCCGAAGGGCTGACCGACGGCTCCGAACTCCCGGCACCGATCTTCACGCCCGCCACCAAGGCCGCCGTCGGAGAGCACGACGAGAACGTGTCGTACGAGGAAGTCGCCCGCCAGATCGGCGCCGAGACCGCCGCGCAGCTGCGCCAGGCGACGCTCGCCGTCTACAGCCGGGCCCGCGACATCGCCCGCGAACGCGGCATCATCCTCGCGGACACCAAGTTCGAGTTCGGTTTCGACGGTGACGAGCTGGTGATCGCGGACGAGGTGCTGACTCCGGACTCCTCGCGCTTCTGGCCCGCCGGGAGCTGGGAGCCGGGCCGGCCCCAGCCCTCGTACGACAAGCAGTACGTCCGCGACTGGCTGACCTCGCCGGCCTCCGGCTGGGACCGCGCGAGCGAGCAGCCGCCGCCCGCGCTTCCGCAGGAGATCGTCGAGGCGACCCGGGCCAAGTACCTGGAGGCGTACGAGCTGCTGACTGGCGCGACCTGGTCCTAGGTCGTGTCCGCAGCGGGACACGAAAAAGGCCCCGGTCACAAGGACCGGGGCCTTTTTTCTGAGCGGACGACCAGGTTCGAACTGGCGACCTCAACCTTGGCAAGGTTGCGCTCTACCAACTGAGCTACGTCCGCATGCGCCGTAGCGCGGAGACCACTATACCCAACCTCGCTGGCGTGCGAGACGGGCCGCCGTATGACGGTTCTCCGCACCCAGCTTGGAGACGGCCGACGAGAGATAGTTCCGCACCGTCCCCTGCGACAGCGAGGCCCGCTCCGCGATCTCCGCGACCGGTGCCCCGTCCGCCGCCAGCTCCAGTACTTCCGTCTCCCGCGCGGTCAGCGGCGAGTCCCCGGCGGAGATCGCGTCGGCCGCCAACTCCGGGTCCACATAGCGGTTTCCGGCGTGCACGGTACGGATGATCTCCGCCAGCCGCCTAGCGCTGACGGTCTTCGGGACGAAGCCCCGCACACCCGCCGTCAGCGCCCTTTTGAGATGGCCCGGCAGCCCATGACTGGTGACGATCATCGTCCGGCACTCGGGCAGTTCGGCACGCAGCGATGTGGCCACACTCACACCATCGGCCCCCGGCATCTGCAGATCGAGCACCGCGACATCGGGCCGGTGTGCCCGGGCCATGGCGAGCGCCTCGGTGCCGGAGGCCGCCTCGGCGACCACCACAAGATCGTCTTCGAGCGCGAGCAGCGCGGCGAGTGCGCCGCGGATCAGATGCTCGTCGTCGGCGAGGAGCACGCGTACGGTCACACCGCCTCCTTGATGTCCCGGCGGATGCCCTGGCCGAGGGGGACCCGCGCGGTCAGGCGGAAGCGTCCGCCGGCGGACGGTGCCGCGTCGAGCGTGCCGGACACCGCGGACAGCCGTTCCCGCAGGCCCGCCAGGCCCGAGCCCGGAGAGCTCCCATCGGTCCCGGCGGCTCCGTCCGCTCCGTCGTTCTCGACGACCAGGACCACCGTGCCGTCCGCCGCGTTCACCGAGATCGTGCAGCGCCGCGCGTCCCCGTGCCGCAGTACGTTCGTGGTGGCCTCCCGGACCACCCAACCCAGTGCCGACTGCACATCGCCGGGCAGTTCCGCGCCACTTGACTCGACTGCGCAGTCGATCCCGGCAGCCGCCAACACGCCCCGAGCGCCCTCCAGTTCCACCTGCAGGTCCGCCTCCCGGTAGCCGCGCACCACGTCGCGCACCTCGCGCTGCGACTCCTGCGCGATGCGCTGGACCTCGGTCATCTGGTCGACCGCCTCGGTCCGGCCGCGCCGGGCCAGTTGCACCGCCAGTTCGCTCTTCAGCGCGATGACGGCGAGGTTGCGGCCCAGCACATCGTGCAGGTCGCGGCCGAACCTCAGCCGTTCCTCCGCGACCGCGAGCCGCGCCTGTACGTCGCGCGCCGACCGCAGCTCCCACATCACCGCGAGCATCCACATCGACGCCCGCGCGGTGAAGGCCATCCACCCGGTCAGGAAACCGACGGACACCAGGGCGACCAGCACCTCGTCCGCCGGGCGGCCGGTCAGCGCGACCAGAGCGCACACCACGGCCAGCACGGCCGCCTGCACCAGAACCGTGGTGCGATTGCGTACGAGCAGACAGTGCACGATCAGGAACGGCACCAGCGCGGCCGCCAGCATCGTCGGCAGCAGCCCGCCCTCGTCGACCGCCGCCGCGAGCACCGTCACGGCGGACGCCTCCGCCACCGTCGCCCCCGCCGCCCACAGCAGCAGCTTCCGCGGCACCTGACCCTGCCCCAGATACGCGTCCATCGCGTGCCGGGCGAGCTTCCCGCAGAGCAGGCCCTCCGCGACGGCCAGCAGCGAGGCGGTCCCGACCAGAACCAGCTGCCAGTCCTCGCGGACCGGCAGGGCCATCAGCAGCAGTGCCAGCCCGAGGACCGCCGCCCACACGATCAGATAGAGCGTGCCGCGCGTGTACAGGTCCACCTTGGCCAGTCCGCTGCGGCCGCTCCAGCCCTTCACCCGCACAGCCATCCGCGTACTCCCTCGTGCCTGCGTGCTCAGCGGCGCGGCTCCCAGCGGAACCACCGCTGCACAGCAAACACCGAGATCACGGTCCAGGCCAGGGCGGTCAGCGCGGCGCCCAGCACGTCCATGGCGCCGGCGCCGCCCAGCCATCCGGCGCGTACGAGCGTCATCACACCGGTCAGCGGAAGCAGTTCGCACACCGACGCCATCCGCTCCGGCAGCACTTCCAGCGGGACGACCAGCCCGGAGCCCGGAAGCGAGATCAGGAACATCGGCATCGTGGTGAGCTGCGCGCTCTCCACGGTCCGGGTCAGGCTCGCCGTGGCCGCCGCAAGCGCGGCCATCAGCACCATCCCCAGCAGCACGCCCAGCACCAGCAGTTCGGGCCGCCGAGGCGCGTCCAGGTCCAAAAACGCGACCCCGGCCACCACCAGCAGGACGCACTGCACGAGCGCGACCCCGGCGGCGGGCAGCGCCGTCCCGACGAGGATCTCGTGGTCCGGCACCTCGCCCGTACGCAGCCGCTTCAGCACCAGTTCCTCGCGCCGCGCCACATAGGCCGAGACGAGGTTGAGATGGACCACCAGGATCAGCACGATCCCGAAACCGCCGGTCATCACCGCTTCGCCGACGCTCATCCCGGCGTCGGAGAGATCCATCCCGTCCAGCGCCGACATCAACGGCACCACCATGAACGCGGGCATCGCCAGCGCCACGGCGAGCGCGGTCCGGTTCCGTACGAGCAGCGTCAGTTCGGCCCGCCCCAGAGCGGTCAGCCGTCCGGTCATCGCAGTCATGTCACACCCCTGCCGTCTCGGTCTGCGCGATTGCGATGTCGAGAAAGGCCTCTTCGAGGGAGGCCGAGCGCGCGTCGAGCCCTTCGAGCCGTACGTCCGACTCCCGCGCCCACAACAGCAGTTCGCCCAGCGACTCCTGCAGCCGGTGCGTACGGATCTCGATCCGCCGCCCCTCCGCCGCGGCCTTCAGGGACAGCGGCAGCCGCCCCGGCGGCACCTCTTCGGGCAGCGCGAAACGGATCCGGGCCGGCCGCTCGGCCGTCACCTCCGCCGGTGTGCCCGCGGTGACGATCCGCCCCCGGTGCATGATCGCCAGCCGGTCGGCCAGCGATTCGGCCTCCTCCAGATAGTGCGTGGTCAGCAGCACGGTGGTGCCGCCCTCCTGCAGCGCACGCACCAACCGCCAGGTGTCGCGCCGTCCTTCCGCGTCGAGGCCGGTCGTCGGCTCGTCGAGGAAGAGCACCTCGGGCCTGCCGAGCAGCGCCAGCGCCAGATCGAGCCGCCGCCGCTCGCCGCCGGACAGCTGTTTGACCCGTACGCCGGACCGTTCCGCGAGACCGACCAGCTCCAGCGCCTGACGGGTCGGGCGCGCGCCAGTGGTGCAGCCCGCCCACATCCGTGCGGTCTCGGCGACGGTGAGATCGGACGGGAAGCCGCCCTCCTGGAGCATCACGCCGATCCGGGGGCGCACGGCGGCCCGCTCGCGATACGGGTCGTGGCCCAGCACTCGTACCCGGCCGCCGTCCGGAGCGGTGAGGCCTTCCAGCAGTTCGACCGTGGAGGTCTTGCCCGCGCCGTTCGTGCCCAGCAGCGCGAAGATCTCGCCGCGGGCGACGGCGAAGGAGATCCCGGCCAGCGCTTCGAAGCCGCCGGCGTAGCGCCGCCGCAGCGCCTCGGCCTCGATCACATACTCGTGAGTGGTCATGCTTCAAGGCTTCCGCCGACCGGGAGAACCGGGCAGTGCGTGCTGTCATCGGCGTCCATGACAAATGTCATGGGACACGGGGCCGTGGAGAAGAGGGGAGACGGGGGAGACAAACGAAGAAGGCCCCGGTCTTCTCGACCAGAGCCTTCATTCTGTGGAGCGGACGACGAGATTCGAACTCGCGACCCTCACCTTGGCAAGGTGATGCTCTACCAACTGAGCCACGTCCGCATTGCTGCCGCTCAGCTCTCACTGGGCGGTGCGAGCACCACTCTACCTGATCCACTTCAGTGGCCCGGTAAAGCGATGAGAGCGGGTGACAGGAATTGCACACTGCGCCTTCCCCCTGGAAGGGGGATGTTCTACTACTGAACTACACCCGCACGCTGCGTGAGGCCGGACCTTGCGGCCTCGCCCCTCGGCGTGCTGCAGACTCTAGCCGACCAGCGGGGGTGCAGTGCAACTCGGATCGGCGCGCGTCTCTCGGCCGCTTCTCAACTGGCCTCGCGGAACGCCTCGTAGACCGCCTTGGGGATGCGGCCGCGGGCCGGCACGTCCATCTTGTTGGACTGCGCCCAGGCTCGAACGGCCGCGGGCGCGGGCTCAACCGCGGTGTGCCGGTAGGTGATGCGGGACTTGTCGCGCTTCCCGGCGTTTGTCTGCTTTCGGCCGGCGGCCATGTACGGCGCCAGGGTCTTGCGCAGTTTCTTTGCATTGGCGGGATTGAGGTCGATCTCGTACGACTTCCCGTCCAGGGCGAACGTGACCGTTTCCGCCGCTTCTCCGCCGTCGATGTCGTCGGAGAGTGTGACCACTACTCGCTGAGCCACGGATCTCGGTCCTTTCCTGCGGTATCACCGGTTCTGACATGGGGCGATACCGGCTTTCCGGCTGCTGAGGGGCAATGCTGCTTTCCTCTGTATTCCTTTGTACAGCGAGTTGCGCCGCATTGTGAAGCCCATGCAATTGCATGCGCGTGTCCTTGGCAATGGCAGGCGGTAATTTTTTCCCGGATTTTCTCCGAACGTTACGCCAGACGTTCGCCAGATATCTACCCGCGTAGATTTTCCAGCCGGGTACGCTGATGGAACCGCCATCGCAACACACCACCGGGAGTGCCCGTGGCACGCGTCGTAGTCGACGTCATGCTCAAGCCCGAGATCCTCGACCCCCAGGGACAAGCGGTGCAGCGCGCACTGCCCCGCCTCGGATTCGACGGGATCGCGGACGTACGTCAGGGAAAGCGCTTCGAGCTCGAGGTGGAGGGCCCGGTCGACGACGCCGCCCTCGCCCGCATCCATGAGATGGCCGAAACGTTCCTCGCCAACACCGTCATCGAGGACTTCGTCGTGAAGGTGGAGTCGTGACGGCTCGCATCGGCGTCGTCACCTTCCCCGGCACGCTCGACGACCGGGACAGCCTGCGGGCCGTACGTCTCGCCGGCGCCGAGCCCGTATTGCTCTGGCACCGCGACAAGGACCTCAAGCAGGTCGACGCGGTGGTCCTCGCCGGCGGCTTCTCGTACGGCGACTATCTGCGGGCCGGAGCCATCTCGCGGTTCTCCCCGGTGATGGAGACGATCATCGACGGGGCGAAGGCGGGCCTGCCGGTTCTCGGCATCTGCAACGGCTTCCAGATCCTCACCGAGTCGCATCTGCTGCCCGGCGCGATGCTCCGCAACAACCATCTGCACTTCATCTGCCGCGACCAGAAGCTGCGGGTGGAGAACGCGGACACCGCCTGGACCGCCGACTACGAACAGGGCCAGGAGATCTCCGTACCGCTGAAGAACATCGACGGCCGGTACGTCGCTGACGAGCGGGTGCTGGACGAGCTCGAGGCCGAGGGCCGGGTCGCCTTCCGCTATCTCGACGGGAACCCGAACGGCTCGCTCCGTGACATCGCGGGCATCACCAACGCCGTCGGCAATGTCGTCGGCCTGATGCCGCACCCCGAGCATGCCGTCGAGCCCCTGATCGGCACCGGCCGCACGGACGGCCTCGCCTTCTTCACCTCGATCCTCAAGAAGCTGGTCAGCTCATGACTCTGGACACTGTCAAGCACGCGACGGGGACCCCGGACGTCGAGCAGCCGTGGAAGGAACTCGGCCTCAAGCAGGACGAGTACGCGCGCATCCGCGAGATCCTCGACCGCCGTCCCACCGGCGCCGAGCTCGCCATGTACTCCGTCATGTGGTCCGAGCACTGCTCGTACAAGAGCAGCAAGGTCCATCTGAAGCAGTTCGGCGAGAAGGTCCCCGAGAACGACGCCATGCTCGTCGGGATCGGCGAGAACGCGGGCGTCGTCGACGTCGGCCAGGGCTACGCGGTCACCTTCAAGGTCGAGTCGCACAACCACCCGTCGTACATCGAGCCCTACCAGGGCGCGGCCACCGGCGTCGGCGGCATCGTCCGCGACATCCTCGCCATGGGCGCCCGACCGGTCGCCGTCGTCGACCCGCTGCGCTTCGGCGCGGCCGACCACCCGGACACCAAGCGCGTGCTGCCGGGCGTCGTCGCGGGCATCGGCGGCTACGGCAACTGCCTCGGCCTGCCGAACATCGGCGGCGAGGTCGTCTTCGACGAGTGCTACCAGGGCAACCCGCTGGTCAACGCCGGCTGCATCGGCGTGATGAAGCACGAGGACATCCACCTCGCGCAGGCGTCGGGCCCCGGCAACAAGGTCATCCTGTACGGCGCCCGCACCGGCGGCGACGGCATCGGCGGCGTCTCGGTCCTCGCGTCCGAGACCTTCGAGTCGACCGGTCCGGCCAAGCGGCCGGCGGTCCAGGTCGGCGACCCGTTCCAGGAGAAGCTCCTTATCGAGTGCACGCTCGAGATCTTCAAGGAGAAGCTGGTCGCGGGCATCCAGGACCTCGGAGGTGCGGGCCTGTCCTGCGCCACGAGCGAGCTGGCGTCGGCCGGTTCCGGCGGCATGCGCATCGAGCTCGACACGGTGCCGCTGCGCGATGCGACGCTCTCGCCCGAGGAGATCCTCATGAGCGAGTCGCAGGAGCGCATGTGCGCGATCGTCGAGCCGGACAAGGTCGACCGGTTCATGGAGATCTGCGAGAAGTGGGACGTCATCGCCACCGTGATCGGTGAGGTGACCGAGGGCGAGCGGCTGGAGATCTTCTGGCACGGCGAGCAGATCGTCGACGTACCGCCGCGGACCGTCGCCCACGAGGGCCCGGTCTACCACCGTCCGTACGCCCGTCCGGAGTGGCAGGACGCGCTCCAGGCCGACGACGCCAACAAGCTTGCCCGGCCCGCGACTTCGGCCGAGCTGCGCGAGCAGGTGCTGAAGCTGGTCGCATCGCCGAACCAGGCGTCGAAGGCGTGGATCACCGACCAGTACGACCGCTTTGTGCAGGGCAACACCGTGCTGGCGCAGCCGGAGGACGCGGGCATGGTCCGGATCGACGAGGAGTCGAATCTGGGCGTGGCCATGGCGACCGACGGCAACGGCCGGTACGCGAAGCTCGACCCGTACATGGGCGCGCAGCTCGCGCTGGCGGAGGCGTACCGCAATGTCGCCGCCTCCGGCGCCAAGCCGCTCGCCATCTCGGACTGCCTGAACTTCGGTTCGCCCGAGGACCCGGCCGTCATGTGGCAGTTCGCCGAGGCCACGCGCGGTCTCGCGGACGGCTGCCTGCAGCTCGGCACGCCGGTGACCGGCGGCAATGTCTCGCTGTACAACCAGACCGGCGAGACGGCGATCCACCCGACGCCGGTCGTGGCGGTCCTCGGTGTGATCGACGACGTCAACCGCCGTACGCCGATCGCCTTCCGCGAGGAGGGCCAGCTGCTCTACCTGCTGGGTGACACCAAGGAGGAGTTCGGCGGCTCGGCCTGGTCCCAGGTGATCCACGACCACCTCGGCGGACTGCCGCCCGCCGTGGACCTGGACCGCGAGAAGCTGCTGGGCGAGATCCTGATCTCGGCCTCGCGCGACGGCATGATCGACGCGGCGCACGACCTGTCGGACGGCGGTCTGATCCAGGCGGTCGTCGAGTCCTGCCTGCGCGGCGGCACGGGCGCGCGGCTGGTCGTGCCGGACGGTCTTGACGCCTTCACCTTCCTGTTCAGCGAGTCGGCGGGGCGCGCGGTCGTGGCGGTGCCGCGCAGCGAGGAGCTTCGCTTCACCGACATGTGCGGGGCGCGCGGGCTGCCGGTGACCCGGATCGGTGTCGTGGACGGTGACTCCGTGGACGTGCAGGGCGAGTTCAGCGTCGCGCTGAGCGAGCTGCGCACGGCGCACGAGGCGACGATCCCGGGCCTGCTGGTCTGAGCCGTTCCGCTGTTTGAGCCCCTGCCCGGGTCTTTTCCGGGCAGGGGCTCTTTGCTTGTCCACATCGCTCGCCCAGGTCTCCTGTCCACATCCATTGTGCGAGATTACGTAGTTACGTATATTGGTGGTCATGGATCTGGAGGAACGCGTCACCGAGCTGGAACGCCGGCTCGCTGCGCTGGTGAAGGAGGACCGCGGGGGTCCGAAGCTGGTCGAGGGTGACTTCTGGGCGCTGGAAGGGCTCAAGTCTCAGCTCGCCGAGGTCGAGGCGCCCGACGGCGGCGTGCTGTTCACCGGAGCCGTACGCCTGCCGACGCAGGAGCGGTACGAATGGCAGTACGGCGCGCTCACGGACGGGCTGCTCGACGACGACTGGTCCGATGCCGCCGACTCCTTCGCCGCGCTCGGCCATCCGGTCCGGTTGCGGCTGCTGCGCGAGATACTCGGCGGCCGGCGCACCGCGGCCGAGCTCACCGAGCTCGAAGGCCTCGGCACCACCGGCCAGATCTACCACCATCTGCGCCAGCTGACCGGCGCGGGCTGGCTGCACACCACGAGCCGTGGCCGCTACGAGGTGCCGGGCGCGCGTGTCGTGCCGCTGCTCGTGGTGCTGGCCGCGGGCCGTCCATAGGGGGAATTCCATGTCTGTTCGTAAGGCGTCGGACCGCAAGACCGCGGTCATCGTGAACCGCGTGCTGTGGCTGGTGTTCGGCCTGCAGGCGCTCGCTTCAGTCTTTGTGGACCTGCCGTACAACTGGTGGCTGGGCTGGCTGCCCGCGCTGGGCGCGATCGCCATCACCGTCGCGCTGGCCCGTGCCGACCGGCGGCGGTTCGCCGGCGGGACTCGGGAGCCGGTTGTGACCGAAGCTCCGGTCACCGGCCGGTGGTCCGCCTTGAACAGCCCCACCGACAGGGTGCCGAGCCATGGCACGCACCAGTACGGGCAGACGTACGCGATCGACATCGTGGCCGAGCCGGAGGAGGGCATACGCCCGGCGTTCGCCTGGCTCTGGCCGATCGCCCGCCGCAGCCAGGACTTCCCGGCCTTCGACGCCCCACTGCTCGCCGTCGCCGATGCCACGGTCGTGCGCGCGGACGACAGCAGGCGCGACCATCTGAGCCGCAATTCACTGCTCGCGCTGCTCTACTTGCTGCTGATAGAGAGCGCCGTCCGGGCTCTGGGCGGCGCGGGCTGGGTCACCGGCAATCACCTGGTCCTCGACCTCGGCGACGGTACGTACGCGATGTACGCGCATCTGCGGCACGGCTCGCTCGAAGTCCGGGTCGGCGACCGGGTGCGTGCGGGTCAGCAGGTGGCCCGCTGCGGGAACTCGGGCAACTCCACCGAGCCGCATGTCCACTTCCAGCTGATGGACGGGCCGGATGTCGACACCGCGCGAGGCATCCCGTTCCGCTGGCGGAACATAGGCGTGCCCGCGAACGGTGAGTCGTTCACGGCGGCGGAGCAGACGCTGCCCTCCCGAACGCGTCAGCTGCCCTCCTGAACGCATCAGGAGGGCAGCGGGAGGGCCGTCCCCAGGTGGCCGACGTCAGCCTGCGCCCCAGAAGGCGTCCTCTTCGTCGATGTCCTCACTGCATTCGTCGATATCGCTGATCTTGCCGCCGACGATGGTGAAGAACAGCCCGCCTTTCATTTCGATGCCGCGATCGCCTCGCTCGGCATAGAACTTGTGGACCGACATCGCGTGCCCGCGCCCGTCCGCCAGAACGGTTTCCAGCTTGACACGCATGGTTCCCTCGGTGAGTTCGCCCATCCGCCGGTACATGTCCAGGACGTTGTCCCGGCCCTTGAAGTGCCCGGAGACCTGACTCGATCCCGGGGAGTGATGAACACAGTCCGTCGTCATCAGCGTGCCGAGTGTGTCCATGTCTCCTTTGCTGAATGCTTCGTAGCCCCGGCGCACCAGGGCGCTGTCCGGGTGCTCACCCATGGTCATTTCCTTCCCTTTGCCACTCCGCCCCTTTTTATCTTCCGCCGAGTAAGGGACCCCTGCCATGCGGCGGGACTGACTAATCTCGGGCACATGCCTCCGGCCAAGAAACGCCTCCGCAGTTATGACTCCGCCAAGACCCGCACGGCCGTTCTCGCGCAGTTCGAACACGTACGGAAAGCGGTCGGCACACTCGCGCCCGAGCAGTTCGAGCTGCCGACGCGCCTCGGGGACTGGACCGTGCGCGAACTGACCGTGCATCTCGCCACGGCCGTCGGGGTCGTCGGCAGGTACCTGGGACTTCCCGAGGCCCAGAAACAGGAAGTCGCGCTGCTGGACTGGCCGTTCGCCACCGCCACGGCCGCCGGGCGGGTCGACGAGGACACCAGGGCCGTCGCGGCGCGCTGGGACATCGGCAAGCTGTATGCGAGCACGGGGGCTCGCATACAGGAGCTCTTGCCCGGGGCGTCGGACGACCGTCTGGTGCCAACGCGTTTCGGAGGCATGCGCCTTGCGGACTTCCTGGTGACGCGAACGGTCGAGCTGATCGTCCACACCGACGATCTGAACGAGGCGACCGGCCTCGCCGTCCCGTACGACCGTCAGGCGCTGGCGGCCTGCACCCGGCTGCTGGCCGACGCGCTCGCGATGAAGGCGCCCGGCGGCTCGGTCGAGGTGCGTGTGCCGCCGTACGCCGTCGTGCAGTGCGTCGAGGGCCCCCGGCACACCCGCGGCACCCCGCCCAATGTCGTCGAGACCGATCCGCTGACCTGGATCCGGCTGGCCACCGGGCGTACGGGCTGGGCCGAGGCGCTGGACGCGGCGAAGGTCAGCGCGAGCGGGGAGCGCGCGGACCTCGGACCGCTGCTGCCGATCCTCGGCTAAGGCCTGTCGTAGCGGTGTTTGCAGGGTGGAACCGGAGCCTCACCCGCCCCGTCCCATGGGTATGCGTAACCAGCTGAGCATTCCTTTCACCGCCCTGGCCCTCCTCGCGCTCGCCGCGTGCGGCACGGAATCGGGATCGGATTCCGGGTCCGGCGCCGATTCCGGCGGCTCCGTGGCGACCGATCTGCCGCTCACCGGCGTGCACTGGACCGTCGACAGCGTGACCGTCGACGGAAAGAAGTCCGCGGCACCCGGTGGTGCGCATGTCGAGATCACCGAGAAGGGCCGTGCGCAGGGCAACTACGGCTGCAACCACTTCGGCGCGGACGTCACCGTCGACGGCGACACGATCACCGTCGGCCCCGGCGAGATGACCGAGATGGCCTGCGCCGAGGACGTCCAGGGCTTCGAGAACGCACTGCGCGACACGTTCACCGGCAAGCTCAAGGCGAAACTCGCCGACGCCGAGAAGAAGCTCACCCTGACCACCGAGAAGGGCGACTCGATCACACTCACCTCTGAGCCCGCGGCCCCACTGGTCGGCACCAAGTGGACGGTGAACTCGCTGGTCACCGGCGAGGTCGCGGCCTCGCTGCCGGCCGGCACGGAGAAGAACGCGCATCTGACCTTCGGCAAGGACGGTTCCGTGCGCGGCAACCTCGGCTGCAACAACT
Source organism: Streptomyces sp. NPDC020681 (assembly GCF_044334895.1). NCBI lineage: Bacteria > Bacillati > Actinomycetota > Actinomycetes > Kitasatosporales > Streptomycetaceae > Streptomyces > Streptomyces sp. NPDC020681. Next base: position 725,556 of record NZ_JBIRTX010000002.1, read on the forward strand.
TCACGAGCACGGCAAAGATCTCCGGCGACACGATCACCTTCGGCCGTCTCGCGACGACGCGGCGTATGTGCGCGGGCACGGCGATGACGCTCGAGAGCCATCTGCTGAAGGTGCTGGAAGGAAATGTGACGTACAAGGTGGAGCACCGCGGACTGTCCCTCACCGGCCCTAACGGCACGGGAGTGTCCGCGACGGCGGCCCCTGTGAAGTGACCGGCCGGGCCGTTTGCCGGTGGCCCGGAGTGCCCTCTGAGGGGTGATCCACCATCCCCAATTCGGACCAGTGGTCGATCTCGCCTACACTCGGTGCCGTGCCACGTGGTGACGGTCGACTCAATCACGATCTGCTCCCCGGTGAGAAAGGCCCCCAGGACGCTTGTGGCGTCTTCGGTGTCTGGGCTCCCGGCGAAGAGGTCGCAAAGCTCACTTATTTTGGGCTCTACGCCCTCCAGCATCGCGGCCAGGAATCCGCGGGAATCGCGGTGAGCAACGGCTCGCAGATCCTTGTCTTCAAGGACATGGGCCTTGTCTCCCAGGTCTTCGACGAGACTTCGCTCGGCTCTCTCCGGGGCCATATCGCGGTCGGTCATGCCCGCTACTCGACCACCGGCGCCTCCGTGTGGGAGAACGCTCAGCCGACCTTCCGGGCCACCGCCCACGGCTCGATCGCGCTCGGCCACAACGGCAATCTGGTCAATACCGCCCAGCTCGCCGAGATGGTCGCCGACCTCCCGCGCCAGGACGGCCGCGCCACCCAGGTCGCCGCCACCAATGACACCGACCTCGTCACCGCGCTCCTCGCGGGCCAGGTCGACGGCGACGGCAAGCCGCTGACGATAGAGGAAGCGGCCGCCAAGGTCCTCCCGGAGGTCCTGGGCGCGTTCTCGCTGGTCTTCATGGACGAGGGCACGCTGTACGCCGCCCGCGACCCGCAGGGCATCCGCCCGCTCGTCCTCGGCCGCCTCGACCGCGGCTGGGTCGTCGCGAGCGAGTCCGCCGCACTCGACATCTGCGGTGCGAGCTATGTCCGCGAGATCGAGCCCGGCGAGATGATCGCCATCGACGAGAATGGTCTCCGCACCTCCCGCTTCGCGGAAGCGAAGCCCAAGGGCTGTGTCTTCGAGTACGTCTATCTCGCCCGTCCGGACACCGACATCGCCGGCCGGAACGTCTATCTCTCCCGTGTCGAGATGGGCCGCAGGCTTGCCAAGGAAGCCCCGGTCGACGCCGATCTGGTGATAGCGACGCCGGAGTCCGGCACCCCCGCCGCGATCGGCTACGCCGAGGCCAGCGGCATCCCGTACGGCTCCGGCCTGGTGAAGAACGCCTATGTCGGCCGCACCTTCATCCAGCCGTCGCAGACCATCCGTCAGCTCGGCATCCGCCTGAAGCTGAACCCCCTCAAGGAAGTCATCCGCGGCAAGCGCCTGGTCGTCGTCGACGACTCGATCGTCCGCGGAAACACCCAGCGCGCCCTGGTCAAGATGCTCCGCGAGGCCGGCGCCGCCGAGGTCCACATCCGGATCTCTTCCCCGCCGGTGAAGTGGCCGTGCTTCTTCGGCATCGACTTCGCGACCCGCGCCGAGCTGATCGCCAACGGCATGACGATCGAGGAGATCGGCACGTCGCTGGGCGCCGACTCGCTCTCGTACATCTCCCTCGACGGCATGATCGAGGCGACCACCATCGCCAAGCCGAATCTCTGCCGCGCCTGCTTCGACGGCGAGTACCCGATGGACCTTCCCGACCCCGAGCTGCTCGGTAAGCAGCTTCTGGAGACCGAGCTGGCGGGCGGCGCCGACGCCGCCGACGCGCTCCGTCGTCCGTAACCCCTGCAGTACGACACGAAAGCTCCCAGCCATGCCTGAGACAACCGGTGCCAGCTACGCAGCCGCGGGCGTCGACATCGAAGCGGGTGACCGCGCCGTCGAGCTGATGAAGGAGTGGGTCAAGAAGACACAGCGCCCCGAGGTCCTCGGCGGCCTCGGCGGTTTCGCCGGTCTCTTCGACGCCTCCGCCCTCAAGCGCTATGAGCGTCCGCTGCTCGCCTCCGCCACCGACGGCGTCGGCACGAAGGTCGACCTCGCCCGCCGGATGGGCGTCTACGACACGATCGGTCACGACCTCGTCGGCATGGTCGTCGACGACCTGGTGGTCTGCGGCGCCGAGCCGCTGTTCATGACCGACTACATCTGCGTCGGCAAGGTCCACCCCGAGCGCGTCGCCGCCATCGTGAAGGGCATCGCCGAGGGCTGTGTGCTGGCCGGCTGCGCGCTGGTCGGCGGCGAGACCGCCGAGCACCCGGGCCTGCTCGGCGAGGACGACTTCGATGTCGCCGGCGCCGGTACGGGAGTGGTCGAGGCCGACCGTCTGCTGGGCGCGGATCGTATCCGTACGGGTGACGCGGTCATCGCCATGGCGTCCTCCGGCCTTCACTCCAACGGGTATTCGCTGGTCCGGCACGTGCTGTTCGACCGCGCGAAGCTGGCGCTGGAGCAGCAGGTCGAGGAGTTCGGCCGGACGCTGGGCGAGGAACTCCTCGAGCCCACGAAGATCTACTCGCTGGACTGCCTGGCGCTGACCCGGACCTGTGAGGTGCACGCCTTCAGCCACATCACCGGCGGCGGTCTCGCCAGCAACCTGGCGCGGGTCGTTCCGGACGGACTGCACGCGATCGTCGACCGTTCGACCTGGACTCCGGGCCCGGTCTTCGATCTCGTCGGCAGGACGGGCCAGGTCGAGCAGCTCGAACTGGAGAAGACGCTGAACATGGGCGTCGGCATGATCGCCGTCGTCCCCGAGGAGTCGGTGGACGTGGCGCTGGCCACGCTCGCGGACCGCGGCGTCGACGCCTGGGTGGCCGGCGAGATCACCGACCGCGGCGAGCACACCACAGGTGCGGCGCTGACCGGCACGTACTCAAGTTGACCGCCGTCGCAAGCTGAACAGCACAGAACCCGGTCCGGGGTGCATCCCGGACCGGGTCGGTGTGTGCCTAGTGAAACGGCTCAGTACAACGTCAAGCGCCGCGGCGCTGTGACGACGGACCGGACTCGTCGTCCTCGTCATCGTCGTCGTTGTACAGATCCGCGTACTGTGCGTACGGGTCGTCTTCCTCGTCGTCGTCCTCGAACGGCTCGCCGTTCGGAGGCTGACTCGAAGTCGAAGCGCCCAGCTCGTTGGCCAGACGCGACAGGTCAGTCCCGCCGCTGTTGTACTTCAGCTGGCGGGCGACCTTTGTCTGCTTGGCCTTGGCCCGGCCGCGCCCCATGGCTCGACCCCCTCGGTGACGGGGCTCGACGGCCCCAGAGTCTTGACACGCGTTCATGATTCGGAACGGGCTCTCCGCGGAGAGACCGGTCCGTAGGGCTTCAACGGTACCTGCTTCCGCGGCCATACGGTACGCCGCCCGCATGACGCGCCACTTGGCAGGACCCGCGGGGAGCCCTGTCCCCGCTGGTCAACTGCGATTTTAACCTCTTCTTGGCAGCCGACCCGCCGACTCCGGGTGAGTCTTGTCTCCCAGGGCCCTCTCGGGGGCGGCGGGCCGGCCCGGCGACGTCAGCGCTTGCGGGCTTCCGCCATGCGGTGCTCGGCGATCCGGTCGGCCGCGGCGGCCGGCGGAATCCCGTCTTCCTTCGCACGTGCGAATATTGCCAGCGTGGTGTCGAAGATCTTCGACGCCTTCGCCTTGCAGCGGTCGAAGTCGAAGCCGTGCAGCTCGTCGGCGACCTGGATCACGCCACCGGCGTTCACCACGTAGTCGGGCGCGTAGAGGATCCCGCGGTCGGCGAGGTCCTTCTCGACGCCCGGGTGCGCGAGCTGGTTGTTGGCCGCTCCGCAGACCACCGTGGCGGTGAGCGCGGGCACGGAGTCGTCGTTCAGGGCGCCGCCGAGCGCACAGGGCGCGTAGACGTCCAGGCCCTCGGTGCGGATCAGCGCGTCCGTGTCCGCGACGGCGATGATCTGCGGGTGCTTGTCGAGAATCCGGCGTACGGACTCCTCGCGCACATCGGTGATGACGACCTCCGCGCCGTCCTGGAGCAGGTGCTCGACCAGGTGGTGGCCGACCTTGCCGACGCCCGCGACGCCGACCTTGCGGCCGCGCAGCGTCGGGTCGCCCCACAGGTGCTGGGCCGAGGCGCGCATGCCCTGGAAGACGCCGTAAGCGGTGAGGACGGAGGAGTCGCCGGCGCCGCCGTTCTCCGGCGAGCGGCCGGTGGCCCAGCGGGTCTCGCGTGCGACGACGTCCATGTCGGCGACGTACGTGCCGACGTCACAGGCCGTCACATAGCGGCCGCCGAGGGAGTCGACGAACCGGCCGTAGGCGAGGAGCAGCTCCTCGCTCTTGATCCTCTCCGGGTCGCCGATGATCACGGCCTTGCCGCCGCCGTGGTCGAGGCCGGCCATGGCGTTCTTGTACGACATCCCGCGCGAGAGGTTCAGCGCGTCCGCGACGGCCTCCTCCTCGGAGACGTACGGATAGAAGCGGGTGCCGCCGAGGGCGGGGCCCAGAGCGGTCGAGTGGATGGCGATGACGGCCTTCAGGCCTGAGGCGCGGTCCTGGCACAGCACGACTTGTTCGTGGCCGCCCTGGTCGGAGTGGAACAGGGTGTGCAGGACGCCGTCGGTCACATCGGTCACGGTGGTGACTCCCAAGTACGAAGCGGCGGGATGAAGGACTTCCTGCGGGTGGGGAAGTCCCAGTTGGGCACGAGGGTAAGTGCTACGCCAGCGTAGATCCGACGAGGTGCTGAGGATCACCCCCTGGCGGAGTACTGGCGTGGAAGGATTCGCGACATGCCAGCGCTGTCCTCGGTCCTCGTTCCTTACGCGGCCTACCTGCGGGTCTACGAGCCGCTGGCGGCATTCCCGGAGCCTGAACGCAGCCACTGGGCGCGGTACGCCCGGCGCGAGTCCACACCCACCGCTCAGGACGAACTCCGGCGCTCGCTGGCGGACTTGCTCCCGACGCCGCCGGTGCCGGTGCCGGTCCACGAGAGCGGCGACGCGTTCGTGACCGAGGTGGACGAGGTGGTCTGCGTCTGCCCGTGGCGGACCCGGCTGCGCGGCTGGCTGGCGCTGGAGTCGCTGGCGGACCAGCTGCCGACGCCGCTGCTGGACGCGGTGCTGCCGCCGGTGGTGCGCGGACAGGCTGCCGCGGACTACGAGCAGTGGCGCGAGCGCAACCCGGACGCGCGGCCGTGGATCAGGACGGCGGTCTGGCAGGTGCCGGTGCGCTGGTTCGTGCTCTTCTCGGACTCCGAGCGCGAGTACGAGCCGGCCGGGCCGGCGGCGGCCGTGCTGCGCTACCGCACGCCCATGGTGCAGGCCAGGCGCCGGGTGGCGCGGGCGCTGAAGACGCTGCGGGACTCGGTGGACGAGGGCGGTCTTGCCGAGGGCCTGGTGGACGTCGGGCGGTGGCTGGAGGAGTTCCATCCGCGTTCGCTGGTCGAGCTGGACTACGGCGGGCTGGTGCACGCGCTGAGCGCGCCCCAGCTCGCGGAGGACCACTCGGCGGCGGACGTGGCGGCCGGCATCGGCGCGCTGCGGGCCGGCGACAGCGAGGGCGCGGGTGAGGCGTACGCCAGGCTTGTGGAACGGTGGCGTGCTGTGAGAGACCTTCAGTTCGCCAACTGAGCGATTGTGTGGGTCCTTGACGACCATTGAGGTCCTCGATGACAACCCTCGAGGTCCTCGGTCCAGGACGTAGGTCCCGATCCGGGCCTTTGCCTCAAGCGTGACGGACGGCACTAACCAGGCCCTTGCGCCCATCGCCTACCCTCGTGTCAAAATAGGACAAGGAGTCCGGGGAGGACTCCTTCCGTCCAAGTATGGGTGGAATACTCGGCATTGCGCTCTATGGGGGGTCTGATGACTCCTGATCGCTCTGTGACTGATCGTCACTGTGGCGTGACTGTCCGTTATGGCATGGTCCATCGGACTTCCGCCGTTGATGAACACCTCAGAGGGCAATTCCGTCGGTTTGGCCGACGTGGCTGGACAGATGGTGTAGTTGTAGTGCCGAGGACAAGCCGTTCGTCCTATAACCGACTCGGCCCGCGTCCGCCCATTTCGGGCAACGCGGGTCAAGGTGCAGAATTTAGAGGAAAGAACCGAGAAGGTTCGGTTCTCCCGAGGAGGCCGCTCATGACCGCTCGCACCCCTGATGCCGAGCCGCTGCTGACCCCGGCTGAGGTTGCCACGATGTTCCGCGTGGACCCGAAGACGGTCACCCGTTGGGCCAAGGCTGGCAAGCTCACGTCCATCCGCACGCTCGGTGGACATCGCCGGTACCGCGAGGCAGAGGTCCGCGCACTGCTTGCGGGCATTCCGCAGCAGCGCAGCGAGGCCTGACACACCCCGTTGATCGGGCGATTCCGGGACCCCTATCCCGGTTAACCCCCTTATAGCTCCACATGACGGGCGTCAGCCCCAACTGACGTCATCATCGAACGGCATCGATCGCGCTGGACTCCGCCGGGTCCAGCGCGATCTTTTTGTGCCCTGGTGTGTGCCCCGGTTTGCGCCCCGGGGAGGGGCGGTCGGGAGGCCGCGGTGGTGCTCAGAGGGTGGTGCAATTGCACATATTAAATTGGTTGGTTGTAGGGAGGGGGTAAATTCCCCACTTCTGAAAACCCGTGCGGTGACTCCCGTCACACTGCACAACCCTTGCGCAAGTCGGGCCTGCCACCGACTCACTTGGCGGCGTGACCCGGGTCCTCGGCGGCGGGTGGCTCGGCGGCCGGCTCGGCCGAGGGCTCCATGGCGAGCCGTAGGAGGCGATGGCAGATGGGGCAGTGGCGGGTCAGATGCCGATAGCCGGACGCGGCCTTCAGATGGGCGCGCAGAAGCGCTCTGGTCTCGTGCTGCCTCGCTGCGGACGCCGCCATGCACGTCACCTCCGGTGTGTGCCGTCCCGTAGGGCCTGTCTTGTGGAAAGGCAGGCCCTAGTCATTGGGTACCGGTGGCAGATGACGCCGTCAAGGGCGGGAAACGCCGAAGGCCCGCACCTCTTGAGGTGCGGGCCTTCGATTCCTACGCGCGGTCCTGACGGGATTTGAACCCGCGGCCTCCACCTTGACAGGGTGGCGAGCACTCCAAACTGCTCCACAGGACCAGGTTTTCGCATGCCCACGCTCGCAAGTTGTCACTGCGTGCGCCTGGCTGCGAGAGAGACTGTACAGCAGGTCAGTGGGTGCGGTCGAACTCGATGCAAGGCGCCCCGCCGGGTCAGGGCGCCGCCGCGTCGATCGCCTTCACGATGCGCTTGTCGGAGACCGGATGCGCCGTGCCCAGCGCGTGCGCGAAGTAGCTGACCCGCAGCTCCTCGATCATCCAGCGGATGTCCAGGACCTCCTGCGGGACCGGCCGGCCCTGGGGCAGCTGCTCCAGGAGCCAGGCGTACTCGTCCTGCATCTCCTGGACCTTCTCCATGCGTGTGGTGTCCCGCTGGACCCCCGTCGGCATCTGCTGGAGCCGGCGGTCCACGGCGACCAGATAGCGCATCAGGTCCGGCAGCCGCCGCAGTCCCGTCCTGGTGACGAAGCCCGCCGGCATCAGCGCCGCCAGCTGCTCCCGTACGTCCTGGACGTTGTTGACGAGCGTCAGGCTGTTCGTCGCCTTGAGACGGCGTTCACAGGCCTGCCACGCCGCGAGGATCTGCTGCACCTGGCCCACCGTGCGTACGGTCGCGTCCACGAGATCCGCGCGCACCTTGTCGTACAGCTTCCGGTAGGACTCCTCGTCCCAGGCCGGTCCGCCGTGGTCGGCGATCAGCTTGTCCGCGGCGGCCGACGCGCAGTCGTCGAAGAGCGCCTGGACCGAGCCGTGCGGATTGCGGGACAGCGCGAGCTTCTGCTGGTTGCTGAGCCGGTCCGAGGCGAACTTGGCAGGGTTCACCGGGATCCCCAGCAGGATCAGCTTCCGGGTGCCGCGCCACATCGCCTGCTGCTGCTCGGCCTCGGTGTCGAAGAGCCGTACGGAGACGGTCTCGCCGTCGTCGACCAGCGCCGGGTACGCCTTGACGGGCTGGCCGGCCCGCCGGGTCTCGAAGACGCGGGTGAGCGTGCCGATCGTCCAGTCCGTGAGGCCCGAGCGCTCCAGCGACTGGCCGGAGCCGGACGGGCCGGTCGTGGCGGCGGCCGCGGCCTTGGAGAGGGCCTGGCGCGCCTTGGGCTTCAGCCGGAGACTCAGCGCCTCGAGGTCCTTGTCCTCGGCGAGCTTCTTGCGGCGCTCGTCGACGATCCGGAACGTGATCTTCAAGTGGTCCGGGACCTTCGCGAGATCGAAGTCGTCCGCGGTGACCGGCACGCCGACCATCCGCTGGAGCTCGCGGGCCATCGTGACCGGCAGCGGCTCCTGCAGGGGCACGGCCCGCTCCAGGAACGCCTTCGCGTAGTTCGGCGCCGGGACGTAGTGGCGGCGGATCGGCTTCGGCAGCGAGCGGATCAGCTCGATGACGACCTCTTCGCGCAGGCCGGGGATCTGCCAGTCGAAGCCCTCGTCCGTGACCTGGTTGAGCACCTGGAGCGGGACGTGGACGGTGACGCCGTCCGCGTCGGCGCCGGGCTCGAACTGGTACGTGACCCTGAATTTCAGCTCGCCCTGCCGCCAGGCGTCCGGATAGTCGTCCTTGGTGACCGCGCCGGCCTTCTCGTTGATGAGCATCTCGCGCTCGAAGTCGAGGAGTTCGGGCTCCTCGTGGCGCTTGTGCTTCCACCAGGAGTCGAAGTGCGCGCCGGACACCACGTGTTCGGGCACCCGCTGGTCGTAGAAGTCGAAGAGTGTCTCGTCGTCCACGAGGATGTCGCGGCGACGGGCCCGGTGCTCCAGCTCCTCGACCTCGGTGAGGAGTCTGCGGTTGTCCGAGAAGAACTTGTGGTGTGTGCGCCAGTCGCCCTCGACCAGCGCGTTGCGGATGAAAAGCTCGCGCGAGATCTCCGGGTCGATCCGGCCGTAGTTCACCTTGCGCTGGGCGACGATCGGCACGCCGTACAGCGTGACCTTCTCGTACGCCATCACCGCCGCCTGGTCCTTCTCCCAGTGCGGCTCGCTGTAGGTGCGCTTGAGCAGGTGCTGCGCGACCGGCTCGATCCACTCCGGCTCGACCTTGGCGTTGACCCGGGCCCACAGCCGGGACGTCTCGACGAGCTCGGCGGACATGATGAAGCGCGGCGGCTTCTTGAACAGCGCCGAGCCGGGGAAGATCGCGAACTTGGCGCTGCGCGCGCCCAGGTACTCGTTCTTGTCGGTGTCCTTGAGCCCGATGTGGCTGAGGAGCCCCGCGAGAAGCGAGGTGTGGACGCTTGTCTCCGGGGCGTCGTCCTCGTTGATGTGGATGCCCATGGTCTTGGCGACCTGGCGCAGCTGGGCGTAGATGTCCTGCCATTCGCGAATGCGCAGGAAGTTCAGATACTCCTGCTTGCACATCCGGCGGAAGCTGGACGATCCGCGTTCCTTCTGCTGCTCGCGGACGTACCGCCAGAGGTTCAGGAAGGCGAGGAAGTCGGAGGTCTCGTCCTTGAACCGGGCGTGCTGCTGGTCGGCCTGTGTCTGCTTGTCCGCCGGCCGCTCACGCGGGTCCTGGATGGAGAGCGCGGCCGCGATCACCATGACCTCGCGTACGCAGCCGTTCTTGTCGGCCTCGATGACCATACGGGCGAGGCGCGGGTCGACCGGCAGCTGCGCGAGCTTGCGGCCGAGCGGGGTGAGCTTCTTCTTCGGATCCTTCTGCGCCGGGTCGAACGCGCCCAGTTCCTGGAGGAGTTGGACGCCGTCGCGGATGTTGCGGTGGTCCGGCGGGTCGATGAAGGGGAACTTCTCGATGTCGCCGAGCCCGGCCGCGGTCATCTGCAGGATGACGGAGGCCAGGTTCGTACGGAGGATCTCGGCGTCCGTGAACTCCGGGCGGGCCTCGAAGTCGTCCTCGGCGTAGAGCCGGACGCAGATGCCGTCGGACGTACGGCCACAGCGGCCCTTGCGCTGGTTGGCGCTGGCCTGGCTGATCCGCTCGATCGGCAGCCGCTGGACCTTGGTGCGATGGCTGTAGCGGGAGATACGGGCGGTGCCGGGGTCGATCACGTACTTGATGCCGGGGACGGTGAGGGAGGTCTCGGCGACGTTGGTGGCGAGGACGACCCGGCGGCCGGTGTGGGGCTGGAAGACACGGTTCTGCTCGGCGTGCGAGAGCCGCGCGTACAGCGGCAGCACCTCGGTGAATCGGTACGCCTTCTTGTTCAGCGCGTCCGCCGTGTCGCGGATCTCGCGCTCTCCGGAGAGAAAGACCAGGATGTCGCCCTTGCCCTCGCCCTGAAGCTCCTCGACGGCGTCGCAGATCGCGGTGATCTGGTCGCGGTCGCTCTCCTCGCTCTCGTCCTCGAGGAGGGGCCGGTATCGCACTTCGACCGGGTACGTACGGCCGCTGACCTCGACGATCGGCGCGTCGCCGAAGTGGCGCGAGAAGCGCTCCGGGTCGATGGTCGCGGAGGTGATGACCACCTTCAGGTCCGGCCGCTTGGGCAGGAGCTGGGCGAGATAGCCGAGCAGGAAGTCGATGTTGAGAGACCGCTCGTGGGCCTCGTCGATGATGATCGTGTCGTAGGCGCGCAGCTCGCGGTCCGTCTGGATCTCGGCGAGCAGGATGCCGTCCGTCATCAGCTTGAGGAACGTCGCGTCCTGGTTGACCTGGTCGGTGAACCGGACCTTCCAGCCGACGGCCTCGCCCAGCGGGGTGCGGAGTTCCTCCGCGACGCGTTCCGCGACGGTACGGGCGGCGATCCGTCGCGGCTGCGTATGGCCGATCATGCCGCGTACGCCCCGGCCCAGCTCCATACAGATCTTGGGGATCTGGGTCGTCTTGCCGGAGCCGGTCTCACCCGCGACGATCACCACCTGGTGGTCCCGTATCGCCTCGAGGATCTCGTCCTTCTTCTGGCTGACCGGTAGCTGCTCCGGGTAGCTGACCTCGGGCGCACGCGCGGCACGCAGATCGAGCCGCTCCTTGGCCCTGCCTGCCTCGGTGGCGATCTCGTCGAGCACGGCCTGCCGCGCCTCGGGCTTGCGGATGCGGCGGGCGCCTTCGACACGCCGGCCGAGCCGGTGGGCGTCGCGCAGCGACACCCCGGCCAGCAGGGTCTGAAGGTCGGCGAAGGAAGTAGACATACGGATGCCAGGATCGCACCCCCGGGAAAGCACTGGCGAACGCATTTCGTTCGGGGGACGACGAAGGCCCCGTCCAGCGGACGGGGCCTTCGGTTGGTGGCTGGGGCCGGGGTCGAACCGGCGACCTATCGCTTTTCAGGCGATCGCTCGTACCAACTGAGCTACCCAGCCACGCGGTCACATACATGACCACAGCGGTCCTGACGGGATTTGAACCCGCGGCCTCCACCTTGACAGGGTGGCGAGCACTCCAAACTGCTCCACAGGACCAAGCAATGTGCGAGCACAAGTCTCGCACACGATTTTGCGTGCCCCCAACGGGATTCGAACCCGTGCTACCGCCTTGAAAGGGCGGCGTCCTGGGCCACTAGACGATGAGGGCTAAGAGGCCCGCCTGGGCGCTTCGCAGCGCGTCGGGGACGTGAGAAGCATATGGGATGCAGGGAGGGATCGCCAAAACGGTTTAGGGCGCCGGTCAGGGGGACGGCGAAGGGGCGCTCGGGGACGGGGTCGCGCCCGGCTGGTTCTCCTCCGGCAGATGGCGGCTGACCTCTGCCGTCGTCAGGCCCAGGCCGCCCAGCGTGATCTCGTCCCACGCCTGCAGCCGCCGCGTGGTGCGGTCCAGATACAGCACCGACGCCCGTACCTTCTCCGGCTTCTCGTTCTGCACCGCGCGCAGCCCTCCGCCGCCGGTCGAGCCCTCGACCTTCAGGCGGGTGCCGAGCGGCAGTACCTCCGTCTCTCTGTGGTGGACATGGCCGGCCAGGACGAGCGGCACCTCGCCGTCGGCCTCGCGCGCAGCGACCGGGTTGTGGGCGACCGCGATGTCCACCGGCGTACCGGCCCGTGCCTGGTCGCGCAGGGCGGAGGCGAGGCGGATGCCGGCCATGCGTTCGGCCGGGTCGCCCTGGGCGACCACCGAGCGGTCGGGGGTGAACTGGGGGTCGCCGGTGCCGGCGATGCGCAGGCCCGCGATGGTGACGGCCCTGCCGTTGTCGAGGACGTGCACGTTCTTGAGGCCGGAGAGATACGCCTGGGTGATGCCGGAGTCGTGGTTGCCGCGCACCCACACATACGGCGCGCCCAGGTCCGGGATCGGGTCGAGAAAGCCGTTCTCGGCCGCGGCTCCGTGGTCCATCGTGTCGCCGGAGTCGATGATCACGTCGATTCCGTACTGCTCCACGAGCGAGCCGATGATGTGCCACGCCGCCGGGTTGAGATGGATGTCGGAGACATGCAGCACGCGCATGGTGAGCGGGTCCGGCCGGTATGTCGGGAGGGTGGACGTCGCGTCGTACAGCTTGGTCACATTGGTGACCAGGCGAGCCAACTCCTTCTGGTAGACGTCGAATTCGGTGACGATCGAGCGGGCGTCGCCGACGACGGACGGGGCGCTCGCGAGCAGTCCGGAGAACTTCGGCTCCAGCACGGACTTGGGGTTCCAGGTGGCGTACGCGGAGGTGCCGGAGGCGGCGAGCAGCGCCAGGGCCAGGCCGCCGGCCGCCAGGGCGCGCCGTGGCCGGCGGTAGACGGCGAGGCCTAGTGCGGTCGCGCCGGAGACGACGGCGACGCAGGAGCGCACGGCCAGCTCGGTGGTGCCGTCCGCCACGTCGCGGGCGACCTCGTCCTGGAGGCCGGAGAGCCGTTCCGGGTGGTCGACCAGGGCCTGGGAGCGCTCCGGGTCGAGCCGGTCGACGTCGACGTCGAGACGGATGGGCGCGACATGGGAGTCGAGCTCCAGCGCGCCGAGCGGGGACACATTGATCTTGGTGCCGCCGGTGAGGTTCGGGCGCAGGGTCATGCTCGTGTCCATCGGGCCGACGGGCGTACGGACGCTGCCGACGATCAGCAGGCCGAGCCAGGCGCCGAGCAGGACGACGGCGATGAGGCCGAGCGCGCGGGTCCACGGGTGCGGGGTGTGGACAAGGATGCTGGTGGGGCCGGTGTGGCGCGAGCGATAGAGGCGGCGGAGGCGGGTCAGCGTGGCTCGGATCGGTGCCGGGGCTTCGCGTACGCGTGCCATTGGTCCCGTATGCCCATCGGGACGGCCGGCCATGCGGGCCGAACGGACGTCCGCGGGTGGGGCAGGACCGATGTCCACAGGGGGCCCTCCGGGGAGACCCGCCGCACCTCGTACGTGACAATGGCCACGTGCTGGAGATGACGCGCGAGGAGTTCGAGGAACTGGTCGCGGAGGCCCTGGACAGGATCCCGCCCGAGCTGACGCGGCTGATGGACAACGTCGCGGTGTTCGTGGAGGACGAACCGGCCGCCGACGATCCCGAGCTGCTCGGGCTCTACGAGGGGACTCCGCTGACCGACCGCGGTGAGTGGTACGCCGGGGTGCTGCCGGACCGGATCACCATCTACCGGGGGCCCACGCTGCGGATGTGCGAGACCCGCGAGGACGTGGTCGAGGAGACCGAGATCACCGTGGTCCACGAGATCGCGCACCACTTCGGGATCGACGACGAGCGGCTGCACGCTCTGGGGTACGGGTGACCGGGCCGGCGTCCGGTGGGCTGGAGGTCCCGGAGGTTCCGGAGGCGATCGATCCTGATGTCGATCTCCATGTGCCCGCGCAGCGCGCCGAGACAGCGGGCGGACACAAGTGGCCGGTGCTGGCCGCGATCTCGGCGGGCGGAGTGGCCGGTTCGCTGTCGCGGTACGCCGCTTCGCGGGCCTGGCCCACGGCCGACGGCACCTTTCCGTGGGCGACCTTCTCGGTCAATGTGCTGGGCTGTGCGCTGATCGGCGTGCTGATGGCACTGGTCAGCGAGGGCGGCCGGAGCGCGCATCCGCTGGTGCGGCCGTTCCTCGGAGTCGGCGTGCTCGGCGGGTTCACCACCTTCTCCACGTACGCACTGGACTTCACCGATCTGCTGGAGCGCGAGGAGGCGGGCCTCGCGCTGGCGTACGCGGGCGGCACGGTCGTCGGCGCCGTCGGCGCGGTGTGGCTCGGCGCCTCGGTGACCCGGGCGGTGCTTCGCAGGTCGGTGGTTGTGTGAACTGGCTGCTGGTCGCGGTGGGCGCGGCATTCGGCGCTCCACTGCGCTATCTGACGGACCGTGCGGTCCAGGCGCGGCACGACTCGGTGTTCCCGTGGGGGACTTTTGTGGTCAACGCGGCCGGGAGCATGGTGCTGGGCGCGGTCGCCGGAGCGACGGTGTCCTCGGGGACGTACGCGCTGCTCGGTACGGGGCTGTGCGGTGCGCTCACGACGTACTCGACCTTCTCCTACGAGACACTGCGGCTGGCCGAGCGCGGCCGGCGCTTCCTGGCGGCCGCGAATGTGGCCGCGTCCGTGCTGGTGGGGCTCGGATCGGTGTTCCTGGGTGAGGAGTTGGCGCGCGGACTGGCCGGCTAGGGCGTACAGGGGGGTGTTCCCATGGTGCTCTTGTATGCCCCGGGGGCGTGTCCCTTGTGGGGCGCACGGAGTTGGGCAGTGAAACCCGCGTCCTGTGCCCCGGAGGTGCCGCCCGTGCGCCAGTTGTCCGCCCCCGGCCGTTTGGCTGTCGCGATCGTCGCCACGCTGGCGGTCGCAGCCTCGGCAGGCTGTATGAGCGTGAGCGAGGACAAGGGCGGAAAGCCGGCGCCCAGTACGTCCACGAACCGGCGAGGCGCGGTGGCCGAACCGGACGGCGGGCACGGCGTCGGCGGAGGACACGCCGACGGCGGGCACAGCGGCACGGGAAAGGCCGGCGGCAAGGACGGCGAGGGCGCGTCCGCGTCGCCGAGCGCGAGCGGCTCGGTCGCGCCGACCGCGGCGCCGACGAAGGGCGGACAGCCGCCGCAGCCGCCGAAGGGCCCGGAGCCGACGGGAGGCGGAAGCTCACCTTCCGTACAGCCTTCGTCGCCTCAGCCCTCACTCTCCGAGCCACCGCCGGTGGACCCGTCGCCGCAGCCGAGCGAGCCGACGGATCCGCCGTCGGCGTCGTCGGCGCCGGAGGTGCACGCCGGGGCGATGAGGGTGGCCGACGGGCAGGGACAGGAGCCGGGGATGGCTATGGAGCCGACGGCATCACCGCAGGTGGGGCCCATGTAAGACGTCATGCAGCCGCCATGTGCCCGGCGTCACGTCGATGTGGTTTGCCTTGACTGGGGGAGGGTGCGTATGGTGGTAGATCGTTTGATCCCATTGCCCGGCGCCGAAAAGGAAGAGCGCCGCGTGGCGCGTACTCTCCCTAGCCGTGGCTGACCGCATAGAGGCGGTCGAATTGCGAAATCACGGAGTTTGGGCGCGTGCCGAGACTCCGGAAGGTTTCGCATTTCGCATGTCCACTTTCAGTACTGATCACGCCGTCATGCCCGAGAACGAGTCCATCGAGATCGTCACCGAGGCTGTCGAGCCCACCGCCCCCGAGGCCCCCGAGACTCCCGAGATCACCTTCGAGGAGCTCGGTCTGCCCGAGGGCGTCGTCCGCAAGCTCGCGCAGAACGGCGTCACGACGCCCTTCCCGATCCAGGCCGCGACCATCCCGGACGCCCTGGCCGGCAAGGACATCCTCGGCCGAGGCCGCACCGGCTCCGGCAAGACCCTTTCCTTCGGCCTGCCGACCCTGGCCACGCTGGCCGGCGGCCACACCGAGAAGAAGAAGCCCCGCGCGGTCATCCTCACTCCGACCCGTGAGCTCGCGATGCAGGTCGCGGACGCGCTGCAGCCGTACGGCGACGTACTCGGCCTCAAGATGAAGGTCGTCTGCGGCGGTACGTCCATGGGCAACCAGATCTACGCGCTCGAGCGCGGCGTCGACGTCCTCGTCGCCACCCCGGGCCGACTGCGCGACATCATCAACCGCGGCGCCTGCTCGCTCGAGAACGTCCAGGTGGCCGTCCTCGACGAGGCCGACCAGATGTCCGACCTGGGCTTCCTGCCCGAGGTCACCGAGCTGCTCGACCAGGTGCCGGCCGGCGGCCAGCGCATGCTCTTCTCCGCGACGATGGAGAACGAGATCAGCACGCTGGTCAAGCGCTACCTGACCAACCCGGTCAGCCACGAGGTCGACAGCGCGCAGGGCAACGTCACGACGATGACGCACCACGTGCTCGTCGTGAAGCCGAAGGACAAGGCCCCGGTCACCGCGGCGATCGCCGCCCGCAAGGGCCGCACCATCATCTTCGTCCGCACCCAGCTGGGCGCGGACCGGATCGCCGAGCAGCTTCAGGACTCGGGCGTCAAGGCCGACGCACTGCACGGCGGCATGACGCAGGGCGCCCGTACGCGCGTCCTCGAAGACTTCAAGAAGGGCTACGTCAACGCGCTCGTCGCGACCGACGTCGCCGCCCGCGGCATCCACGTCGACGGCATCGACCTGGTCCTGAACGTGGACCCGGCCGGCGACCACAAGGACTACCTGCACCGCTCGGGCCGTACCGCCCGCGCCGGCAAGTCCGGTGTGGTGGTCTCGCTGTCCCTGCCGCACCAGCGCCGCCAGATCTTCCGCCTGATGGAGGACGCGGGCGTCGACGCCTCGCGCCACATCGTCGGCGGCTCCGGCGCGT
The DNA here is from genome assembly GCF_044334895.1 of Streptomyces sp. NPDC020681. Classification (NCBI taxonomy): domain Bacteria; kingdom Bacillati; phylum Actinomycetota; class Actinomycetes; order Kitasatosporales; family Streptomycetaceae; genus Streptomyces; species Streptomyces sp. NPDC020681. The sequence continues at coordinate 742,220 of NZ_JBIRTX010000002.1, forward strand.
TCGACCCGGAGGTCGCCGAGATCACCGGTGCGCGTTCGCTCACCGAGGTCCAGGCCGACTCCGCGAACAACGCCGCCAAGCAGGCGGAGCGTGAGGTCGCCGACCTCACCAAGCAGCTCGAGCGCATCCAGCGCCGCGCGGCCGAACTCCGCGAGGAGGCCGACCGCCTGGTGGCGCGCGCGGCCCGTGAGCGCGGTGACGACCCGGAGACGGCGATCGCCGAGGTGACGGCCGTCGCCGAGGCGGAGGTCGCTGCCGAGGCCGCGGCTTCGGTACCGGAGCAGCAGTCGGAACGCCGCGACGACCGGGGCAACTTCGACCGCCGTGACCGTCGTGACGAGCGTCCGTCGGGTGGTTTCCGCCGCGACGATCGCGGTGGCGACCGTGGTGGCCGTTCGTTCGACCGTCGTGACGAGCGTCCGTCGGGTGGCTTCCGCCGCGACGACCGCGGTGGCGACCGTGGTGGCCGTTCGTTCGACCGCCGCGACGACCGTCCGTCCGGTGGCTTCCGCCGCGATGACCGTCGCGACGACCGTGGTGGCCGTTCGTTCGACCGCCGCGACGACCGCCCCTCGGGTGGCTTCCGCCGCGACGACCGCCCGTCGGGTGGCATCCGTCGTGACGACCGCCCCGCCTTCAACCGTGACCGTGACGACCGAGGCGGCTTCCGCCGCGACGACCGCCCCTCCGGCGGCCACCGTGGCAGCGACCGCCCGTTCAACCGCGACCGCCGCGACGACCGCCCCTCGGGCGGCTTCCGCTCCGGCTCGTCGGACCGCCCGTACGGCCGCCGCGACGACCACCGCGGTGGCACGACCGGCACCGGCACGAACACCGGCTCCTTCGGGCGCCGGGACGACAAGCCGCGCTGGAAGCGCAACGGCTGACGTGGCTTGACCTGACGGTCTGACTGACAGGGCCCGTACGACTCTTCGGAGGCGTACGGGCCCTGTTGTGTTGTGGGGCTGCTGTTACGATCCGCGCACGTCCGTGGGGGGTCACGGCGCTTTCGGGTTTCTGGGGAGGGACTTCGTTGAATCGTCGTGCGCTCGCGCGCGGAGCCGCCATGGTCGTTGCCATCGGTGTGACATCGGGACTGGGACCCAACGGTCCAGCGGCAGCGGCGGCGGATCCCCCGCCCACGCCCGCACACACCGTGTTCCAAGCCGACCGCTATGTACCGCGCGGCAGTTCGCTGATCTCCGCCGGCACGCAGGGGTACCTCCGCCAGGTGGACGGGACGCAGGGCTTCCTGTGGACCCGGTACTCCGACGGGGCGACCACTGCGGTCCCCGGCCTGAGCAGCATCCTGGGGTACCCGGGATACGCGGGCGCGGGATCCGACACCGTGGCTGTCCCACAGTCGGGAGCCGTCGAGCTGCGGGGGATGGCCGACGGCACGGTCCGCCAACTGCCGCTCGGCACCGGCACGTACCTCGGGACGTACGGACAGACGGCCGTCACCTTCGGCGAATCAGGCTCCGGCGGGGAGATCGGGGACCTGCGACTGCACCGGTTCGACGCCGACGGATCGGTCCTCGTCCAGCAGATCGCGACGCCGCTCGGCGCCCGGATCCGGCGGGAACCTCTCGCCGCGGACGCCCACACGGTCGTCTTCCGGTACGTGGACGCGTCGACCGGCCCTCGCCTCGGACTGCTCTCCATCGACCGCGGGACCTTCACCCCGGGACCGGAGGTGCCCGTGGACGAGGTGGACGAGGTGATCGCCGCGGTGGGGAAGGACCGCCTGGCCTGGTACGCAACCGGGCAGCCGATCCGTATCGCCCCGCTCGACGACCCCGCGACGGAGCCCGAGACGCGCACGATGCCGGCGGCGGAGGAGGGCAAGGTCTCGTCACTCGCCATCGCCGGTGACTGGGTGGTCGTGACGCGCGAGGCTGTCGCCGGAACCACCGATCCCTATTCTTTGCGCGGTCTGCCGCTGGTGGCCGTTCCCCGGAGCGGCCAGTCCGTCAGGACGCTGCTGGCGCGCGCCGACAATGAACTGGTCACGGACCCGAATGGGCATCTGCTGGCGACGGGCGGGCCGGACGCCTCGCACTGGGCCGTACACCAGATGTTCGAAGACTCAGGCGTGTGGCGTCAGTTGGTCGGCATCGCGCCCGAGGCGGCACAGGTCCGCCGCATCTCCCTGGCCAACGGCACGCTGGCCACGGACGAGGTCGACAGCTCCACGGGTCCCAGGTATGTCACCCGGCCGATCACGACGCAGGGTACGGCGCTGGTCCCCGGTGCTCCTGCCTGGCCGAGCTTCTCCGACGGTCCTTCGAACGGACCGTGGTCGACGGGCAACGGCCGGGCCGTGAGGATCTTCCGGACCCCGGACGGCATGTCCATCGATTCGCTCGACAATGACGACGACGCGGGTTACTTCAGAACCCCGTCCCAGCAGGTCACCGTCCTGGACACGACCGGTCGGTACGCCATCGTCAATGGCACCGACCCCGTAGCGCAGTACGTCGGCGACCTCGGCGTCTACTACGACCTCAAGCCCATCCGCACCCGCCCCGTCACCGCAGCCTCCGTCTGGGGCCACACCCTGTGGGCGCCCTCGGCCACCGCAGGGGTGCTTACGGCCGAGAACCTGCAGACCGGGTCCAAGTCGACCCTCGCCACCGGTGCTCCGTGCGTCGCCAAGGAGCTTCAGGCGGTGGGTCGTTGGATCTACTGGAACTGCGGGCCCACCGGCCAGGCTGGCGTGTGGGACCGTACGGCTCGCAAGAACATCGCCGTGCCCTCCGGCGAAGCGCTGATCGGCGACGGCTATCTCGTACGCCACGACAAGACGGCGAGCAAGTTGCTGCTCACCGCCTTCCAGGACGGCACGGCCGACGCGCCCCGGACCGTCGGCGACCTGCCCGGCACCGCGGTGAACAAGCGGGGTGTCACCTGGACCGTCGACAAGTTCGGCGGCCCGGTCGCGTATGTGGCCGAGGACAAGCGAATCCATCTCGCGCCGAGTGGTGTTCCCACCGAGCGGGTCTCGGCCGTCGAGGCCACCGCGTCCACGCTGGTGACGGTGGGCGGCGCGAGCTGGAGCGGGCGCTGGATGGTGTCCAAGCCGGTGTCGGGCTGGCAGGTGACCGTGCGGGACGCGAGCGGCAAGGTCGTACGGACTCTGTCGGGCACCGCGCCCAAGGGCGTGATCGAGGCGTACTGGGACGGTCGCAAGGCCACGGGCGGGTACCTGCCCAACGGTGGCTACACGTTTGCAATGTCTGCCGCGCCGGCCGACGGTCAGGGCCCGGCGTTCACCGCGTCGGGGCCGGTCGCCCTGCGGAAGGGCGCTCCGACGCGCCACGACCACGTCGGCATCTTCCCGGACGGCGTCGGTGATGTGCTCACCCTCAGCGGGACCGGAGCCTTCACCTTCCACCACGGCGGTTCCGGGACGTTCTCCGGCAAGACGACCGGCAGCGGCTGGTCCACCTCCGCGCTGGCGGTCCCCTTCGGTGATGTCAACGGCGACCGGTGCAACGACGTGCTGATCCGTCTTGGCACGGGCGAGCTGCGAACCTACCGGCCCGGCTGCGGCGACCCGTTGAACGCCCAGACACCGTTCACACGCGTCGGCACGGGCTGGGGCCAGTACGACGTCCTGACGTCGACCGGCGACATGAACGGCGACGGCCGCGCCGACCTGGTGGCCCGTCAGAAGACCACCGGCGACATCTACTTCTACTCGGGCCTGGGCGACGGAGGCTTCGGGGCCCGGGTGCGCATCGGCACGAACTGGAAGGCGTACACGAAGGTTCTCGGCGTCGGTGACATCACCGGCGACGGCCGGCCCGACCTGCTGGCACACGACGCGACCGGCGGGCTGTGGCGCTACGACGGCACCGGCAGCGGGACGTTCAAGGCGGGCGTGCGGCTCTTCTCCGGCTGGGGCCGCGGCTACAACGTGATTGTGGGCGTCGGCGACATCACGGGTGACGGCAAGGCGGATCTGGTGGCGCGGGACGCGGCCGGAGGCCTGTACCGGCACAACGGCACGGGTGCCGGGACGTTCGCGGGCAGTGTGCGGATCGGCGCCGGTTGGCAGGGCTACCGGCTGTTCTAGAGCGGTTGGGGTTTCCGCACCTTCCACCTGCGGCGGAAGGTGCGGAAACTCGCGTCTGTGGGGGACGTTGGGGCTGTTAGGCTCCCGTCCCGCATGGGGAGTACTGCCCTGGGGGGGCACACGACTTAGGCGTCGACCGCGGCACAACGATGCCGCGTCCTCTCCATGCGCCCACACTCAGCCATGGAGACACCGTGACTCAGCGCGTTCACCTCCGCAGACCCACCCTCCGCCGGATTCTCGGCGCACTCGTGCCCGTTCTCGGGCTCGGCATCGTAGGGACGGGTGCCGCGTCCGCCTTCGCGGCCCCGGCCTCTGCCGTGGTCACCGCCGCCGCCATCGACCCTTGGTCGGCCTCCGTCCCGCTGACGGACGGCACGACCATCCAGAACATGCTCGACGTGAAAACGGCCAAGAACGGAGCCGTCGTCGCCCTCTGGAACCGTAAGCCGACCGACCACAGCAAGCGTGAACTCGTCGCCGTGGTGCGCCAGGCGGGCAGTGCCGCCTGGGGCGCACCGCAGATCCTGGCCACCACCCCGAACGAGCGCGGCAACGCTCAGCTCGTCACCGCCGCCGACGGGTCTGTCATGGCCGCGTGGGTGGAGTACCCGAACGACGTCGCTCCGTACGACGAGAAGCCCGGGGCCACCTTCCGGATGTCCGTGCTCGCGGCCGGTGCCACGACGTGGTCCGCCCCGGCCGACATCGTGACCTCGCCGGACAACATCCAGGGCGGTGGGCTCGCCGGTTCGCCGTCCGGAACACTTGTCGCCGTCTGGCGGCACTCCTCGGGACAGTCGTCCGAGATCTATTCGTCTGTCCGTACGGCGCCGGACGCAGCCTGGGCGGAGCCGACCCGGCTGGACGACGGCCTGACGGAGTCGGTCGACTCTGACCCGCAGCTCGTCTACTCGAGCGAGGGAACCGCGACGGTGGCCTTCTCGCAGTACGGGCCTGATGGAGGCCTGCTGAAGGTCGTCGAACGGGCTGCCGGCGGCGAAGGCTGGACAGAGCCGGTTACGGTCTCCGACCCGGAGGTCAGTTCCGGAGCCGCGACTCTGGCGCTCGGACAGGACGGTGGGGCAACGCTGGTATGGACGTGGCACCACCTCAACGGGGGCGGCTACGGCTGGGCATCCGCGCACCGGCCTGTAGGCAGCGGGACGTGGGGGGCTCCGGAGCAGGTCGGCGGCAGTGAAGGCGGGGTCTCCAGGGGGGCGGAGGTCGCCGTCGGCCCGGAGGGGGATGTCACCCTGCTCTGGGTCGACTACAACGACGCCACTGGATTCGGAGCCCGTACCGCGACCCGGTCCGCGGCCACCGGCACCTGGTCTCCCGTGAAGACGCTGTCCACGGGCTATGTGCCCGACGACCAGTTCGACCTGGCGATCGGCGCGGACGGTTCCGCGCACGCCGTCTGGACGCAGGGCGATGAGCAGCGGAAGTTGATGACCGCCTCCCGGGTGAACGGCACCTGGACCGCGCCGCAGGCGCTGAGCACCAACACCGACGGCTACGCCCTGGGCCAGATCACCGCCGATGCCAACAACCGCCCCGTCGCCGTGTGGCAGCAGTCCACCGGCAGTTTCACCACCCAGCTCCGCGCCGCCACCACCGCACCCGTCGCCCCCAAGCCGCTGCCGAAGTGGCGAGACTTCAGTGGCGACGGCAGGGGCGACCTGCTCGCCCTCACTTCGGGCGGAACGCTCGCCGTGCGTACCGGGACCGGCACCGGCGGGCTCGCAACCGGTGTCTCGGCGACCGGCTGGCCGTCCTCGTCGCTGATCGTCCCGCTCGGGGATCTGTCCGGGGACAAGTGCAACGACCTCCTCGTACGGAACTCGTCCGGAGTGCTGGCCCGGCACGACGGCAGCTGCGGCAAGGCGTTCTCGCCGAGCGGCCCGAAGCTCGTGATCGGCTCCGGCTGGAACATCTACAACACGCTGACCTCGCCCGGCGACCTGACCGGCGACGGGCGGGCCGACCTGCTGGCGCGCACACCGGCCGGTGAGCTGTATCTGTACGCGGACGATGGCGTGGGCAAGCTGAAGGGCAGGGTGAAGATCGGCCCCGGCTGGCAGATCTTCAACACGGTCGTGGGTGTGGGTGACCTGAACGGTGACGAGGTCGGTGATCTGCTCGCCCGGGACGCGGCCGGTGTGCTGTGGCGGTACGACGGCACGGGCAAGGGCACGCTGAAGGCCCGGGTGAAGGTCGGCTCCGGCTGGCAGATCTACAACTCGGTGACCGGCGTCGGCGACATCACCGGCGACGGCAAGGCGGACCTGGTCGCCCGTGACGCGGCCGGTGTGCTCTGGCGCTACAACGGCACAGGCGCGGGCACCTTCGCCGCCCGGGTGAGGATCGGCCCCGGCTGGCAGATGTACAAGTCGCTGTCCTGACCGGCGACGCCTCCGGCTCTCCGACCGGCGACGGGCCGGTGATCCGATACCCGATCGGCTCACCGGTTCCGTCCGGCTATGCTCGGGGGTGTTGTGCCGAGGGCCGTTAGCTCAATTGGCAGAGCAGCGGACTTTTAATCCGTTGGTTGTGGGTTCGAGTCCCACACGGCCTACGTGTTGCAGAGCAGGGTGTCGCCTGCAGTGGAGCGCCCCGCCCGGTTCCGACCGGGCGGGGCGCTTCGTCGTTGTGGCGCCGATGCCTGATGAGTGCCGCACCTGTGAATTGCATTGGGCTCCCGTGTAACGGATCCGGTACCCATCACGCCCGTACTCGTCGTACGCCGCATCATCCGGAAGCGGCTGTCCGATCGGGAGGCGCCCGTGATGATTGACCCCTTACTCCTTCTGCTCCTGGGCGCGGGCCTGCCGCTGGTGGCTCGCCTGGGTGCGGCGGCGGCCGAGGTCTGGGTGCTGCGGGCGCGGGCTCGGCTGGCCAACGCTGCGGTCCGGCTGCCCGCAGGGGCTGAGCTGGGCGGGAGACGGAAGGACGGCACGATGTGGTTCGTCCGCGTCCGAGGTGGCGCGACGATCGGGGCGGAGACCGGCGATGACCTCTGATGCACACGGCCGCGCCCAGCCGGGAGACGGTTTGACGGTGGAGGAACTGGACCGTGACTGGGCGGTCTGGGAGTCGCGGCTGCACCGTTACGCCGAGCGGCAGTTGCGGCGGCACGACGTCCCGGCAGGTCGGCTGGACGCGGACGATGTCGTCCAGGCCACCTGGGTTGAGCTGCACACCGCCACGAAACCCATCCTGTGGGCAGACCGCTACGCCTACACGGTGGCCCGGCATCTGATCCTCCGGGCTGCCTGCCAGGGCGACAGGTTCGACCTCTCCTCCCCGGTCACCGATGCATCAGACGAGTCGGCGGACGAGTACGCGACCGCGCTTGAGCAGGAATGGGACTCGCCGGTCGAACGTGAAGTGCTGCGGCAGGAGACGGCGGCCGAGATCGCCGCTGCCAAGGATCGGCTGACGTCGCTGCAGCGGGGCGCGGTGGAGGGGACGGTGGAACAGCAGCTGCCCCGTGCCGAGGTGGCTGCCCGGCTGGGAGTGCTGGTGGGGACGGTGTCGGCCCATCGCGCCCGCGGGCTGGTGAAGTTGCACGCCGAGCTGATTGCGGTCCTTGCTGTGTACGTGCTGGGCGGCGTGTTGCTCGTGGGCGCGATCGTATTGACGGGAACGAAGGAGGGGTTCCAGGCTGCCGGTGTCATCGGCGGTGGGTTGCTGACGGCTCCTGCTGAGTACGTGCGCAGGCGGATCAGGCAGCGCGAGCAAAGACGTCAACGGGAACTGCTGTGACCAGAGAGAACTTCCAGCAGATCCGCGAGGCCAGCTCCCACCTCGGCATCGGGTTGATGATCGGCGCGGTTGCCTGCGGAGTACTGGACCGGACGCGGGGCGCCGCCGCCTCGCAGCAGTCTCCTTACGTGCCCCCGCCGCCGGCCCAGCAGCCGTACACGGGCCAGCAGCACGGCGGCTGGCAGGCGCCGCAGCAGCGCTAGGGCCACGGCGCCGGGCCACACCTCCCCGGGACTAGTCCTCCGCCCGAGCCGCCGCCAGCCTCTCCGCCACCTGTTCCGCGATCTTCGACGCGAACGTCGGATGCTCCGCCAGCCTGTCCGCTATCGCCGCCACCTGAGCGTCGGTGAGTTCCACAGAGCTCGCGCCCGAGACCCTGCTCGCGATCTCCTTCACCGTCGTGTCCGTGTCGACCAGGAAGTCGAAGGCGTCACGCGTCGGTTGTGTCTTGCCCTTGTACGTCCACGGCGCGACCCGCCGCTGCTCGTGCAGCTCCTTCAGCTGACGCGCCTGCTCCGGGGTCATGTCTTCCTCCTCAGGGGGTCCGGCGAGACGCGCGCCGATTCGCGATCGCATCGATGACATCGTGAAGCCGCGCGGATCGACCTTGCCCGGTTGCCATTCGAGATGGCCGATCACCGAGCGCTGCGACCAGCCGTGTACGCGGCAGAGCGCGGCGGACGCCTTCTCGATTGCTTCCAGTTGGGCCGCCGGCCACGGGTCCTTGCCGTCGCCGAGGTTGATGCACTCGAAGCCGTAGAACGCGCGATTGCCGTCCGTGTTGGCCTCGTTGTCCGCGGGAAGCGCCGTCTCCGCGACGACCGCGCGCAGTACGTCGTCGTCACCGAGGCCCGCGTGGTTCGCGCGGCCGTTGCCGACGAGGTGGACCTTGCCAGCCTTGTCGATGACGCCGTGGCACAGCGGGCCGGGCAGCGCGGAGTGGCCGTTGTAGCAGAGGGACACCGTGTTCGCGGTGCCGGATGTGACCGTGTGGTGGATCATCACGCCGTGCACCGGGCCCCAAGGGCCTTTGTGGTTGCGGTTGTTCGTACGCCAGCTGCCGACCTCGACGACGGCGAGGCCCTCGTCCCGCAGCGCCTTCAGTAATCGGTCGGCGGACATGGGTGATGCCATAAGTCCTCCAGACGTGGGTTTGTGAACCGGCCGCCGCCAAGGTCCCTGAGGTTCCGTGAGGTTCTCAAGTCCCTTCCATGGTCATACCCACCGGGTTCCGTTCCAACATGCGATTCAACAGGTGGGGTGACCCCGCGTATTGCATACGGGTCGTACCTGGCGCGATCCCGTGACCACCGATCGCCTCCGCCGTTGTCCCCGGCATGACGAAGACACAGCGCATCCTCGCCGCCGTCGCCCTCGCCGCCGGAGCCTCCGCTCTGGCCGCCCCAGGTGCGAGCGCCGCGGTCGGCACCGGCCCCGTGACGCAGGCCCCCAACTCCCTCAGCCAGCTCGACAAGCTCAACGAGCTGGGCCAGGTCACCGGCGCCCTGGCGCCCGTGACCCAGGTCCTCGGTTCCGTTCAGTAGGCGATACCCACCCTTCTTCCCGGACGGCCCCGAAAAGATCTTGGAAGTTTTTTCCGCGGGGTGTCGAGAACCGGTCGCCCGCTCCGACGTCCCCTGTGAAAGTTGCCCACAAGGGTGACAGCGCATCCGAAGGAGCGAAGTCATGAAGTATCTGGTGATGGTTCAGGGCACCCAGGCCGACTACGAGGCCATGTCGGGCAAGGGCAACGCCCACAGCCCTGCTTGGAGCGAGAAGGACCTGGCTGCCATGTTCGCCTTCATGCAGTCGGTCAACAACGATCTCGCCGAGTCCGGTGAGCTCGTGGACGCGCAGGGGCTGACCGAGCCCGCGCAGACCCGGCTGGTCGCCGCGGGCAAGGACGGCCGGCCGGTGATCACGGACGGGCCCTACAGCGAGACCAAGGAGCTGCTCGCCGGCTACTGGGTGCTCGACTGCGCGAGCCTGGAGCGGGTCACGGAGATCGCCGCCCGGGTCGCCCTCTGCCCGGTTCCCGAGGGCGTCACCGACTACCCCGTCGTCATCCGGCCCATCCAGGACGCCGGCGGAGGCGATGTGTGAGACGTACGACCGGGACTGAGGAGACCGAGGACCTGCTGCGCAAGAACGCGCCGCAGGTCCTCGGTGCGCTGGTGCGCCGGTACGGACACTTCGACCTGGCCGAGGACTCCGTACAGGAGGCGCTGCTCGCCGCCGCCGAGCAGTGGCCGGAGAAGGGCGTTCCGGACAATCCGCGCGGCTGGCTGATCAAGGTCGCATCCCGGCGGCTGACCGACCTGCTGCGCAGCGAGGAAGCCCGGCGCAGGAGGGAGGAGACGGCCGCGACGCTCACCCCGCGCGACGCCTTCACCGCTCCTCCGCCCGGCGAGAGTCGTGCGCCCTCCGAGGACGACACGCTCACCCTGCTCTTCCTCTGCTGTCATCCCGACCTCGCGCCGGCCGCGCAGATCGCGCTGACGCTGCGCGCCGTCGGCGGTCTGACCACCGCCGAGATCGCCCGGGCCCATCTTGTGCCCGAGGCGACGATGGCGCAGCGGGTCAGCCGCGCCAAGCAGAGGATCAAGGGCGTGCCGTTCCGGCAGCCCGGGCCGGCGGACCGGGATCAGCGGCTCGCCGTCGTCCTGCAGGTGCTGTACCTGATATTCAACGAGGGCTATACGGCCACCTCCGGCAGCGCGCTGCACCGATCCGATCTCGCCCGCGAGGCGATCCGGCTGACCCGTGCCGTACGCCGGCTGCTGCCGCGGGACGGCGCCGTGACCGGGCTGCTGGCGCTGATGCTGCTCACCGACGCCCGCAGCGCCGCGCGCACCGGCCCGCACGGCGAACTGATCCCGCTCGACGAGCAGGACCGCACCCGCTGGGACCGCGAGACGATCCGCGAAGGCGCGGCGCTGGTCGAGGAGGCGTTGTCGCAGGGCCCGGCCGGGGCCTACCAGTTGCAGGCGGCGATCGCGGCGCTGCACGACGAGGCGGACGTCGCCGAGGACACCGACTGGCCGCAGATTCTTGCTCTGTACGACCTGCTCGTACGGCTGGCTCCCGAGCCGATGGCGGAGCTCGGCAGGGCCGTGGCCGTGGCGATGGTGCACGGGCCGGAGGCCGGGCTCGTCGAAGTCGCCAAGCTGGAGGACCAGTTGGCGGGCCATCACCGGCTCGACGCCGTACGGGCGCATCTGCTGGAGAGGGCGGGCGACAGGGAAGGCGCGCGGGCCGCGTATCAGCAGGCGGCGCAGCGCACGCTCAGCGTTCCCGAGGCGCGCTATCTGCAGACGCGGGCCGCACGGCTGGCGTAGGCCCTGGCCCGGGCTACTTCGGGGGGAGACTCGCCGCGAACGCATGACCCTCGTCGACCCATGTGCACAGCGCCCCGTCGTCCGCCAGGCCCCCGGCGCCGACCGTGATCCAGCCGCGCATCGGCCTGCTCGTGAAGTCGAAGACCCGCGCGCCCGGTCTGGCCAGGGCCGCGTCCGTCGCCTCCGGGCCGACCCGGACGATCATCTCGTCGCCGATCACGCCGACCGCCATGTTGCCGTGGTACAGGAACGACAGGCCGCCGAACATGTGCTTCTCGGTGATCCCGGGATGCCGGTCCAGATGGTCGCGGATGCGCTGAGCCAGTCCTTCGTCGTACGCCATGACCGCCTCCAGTGTGTGACTGGACGGTCTCAGTGTCGGTCCGCGGCGGCCGTCCCGCGACCCGCTGCCCCGGCCCGCCCGTTTTCCGCTTGACCTTTACGCAACGTCAAGATTTAGCGTTCAGGTCATGGAGTGGTCGATCCAGGAGATTGCCCGGCAGGCCGGGACGACGAGCCGCACCCTGCGGCACTACGGCGAGCTCGGGCTGCTCGAGCCCAGTCGCGTAGGCAGCAACGGCTACCGCTACTACGGCCCTGACCAGCTCGTACGGCTTCAGCGCATTCTGCTGCTGCGCGAGCTCGGCCTCGGTCTGCCGGCGATCGCCGAGGTGCTCGAAGGGCAGCGCGACACGGCTGCCGCGCTGCGCACGCATCTGGCGCTGCTGGAGCAGGAGCGCGAACGCATCGGACGGCAGATCGCCTCCGTGCGGACCACTCTCCACAAGACCGAGACAGGAGAGGAACTCATGGCCGAGGAAGTTTTCGACGGCTTCGACCACACGCAGTACGAGCAGGAGGTGACCGAGCGCTGGGGCCGCGAGGCGTACGAGCAGGGCGACCGCTGGTGGCGCTCGCTCAGCGAGGAGGAGAAGCGCGAGTTCCAGCAGGAGCAGATCTCGATCGCGAAGGCATACGCGCAGGCGCTGAAGGACGGGAAGGCGGCAGACGGCGACGAGGCGCAGACGATCACGCAGCGGCACTACGAGTGGCTGTCGGCGACGGTCACGCCCACGAAGTCGTACTTCGTCGGACTCGGCGAGATGTATGTCGCCGACCCGCGCTTCACCGCTACGTACGACCGGAACGGTGTGGGGACCGCGGTCTTCGTCCGGGACGCGATGAAGGTGTACGCGGAGCGGAACCTCACCGACGGGTGATCCAGAGGGCGATCTTCCTTCCGAAGTCGCCCGTACCGCTCCGCAGCCGCAGCGCTGCGAAGGCACCATGACCGTTCTGCAGAACGCCGAGCACGGTCCTCAGATGTGCCGGCGGGTGGGACTGGGGCTCGGTGAAGTCGGAGACTGTTCGGGACGTGACCTGGGGCTCGTATCTCGTCACCGGGACATGGGACGGCAAACGCTTCACTCTCACCGAGCCCGCGAAGCCCGGGGACGCCAAGGGCAGGACCAGTCCCACCAAGGACGACGTGCTCGACCTCTCGCAGCCGTGCAAGGCTCCCAAGGACGGTTGGCAGGACGCCGATCCGTCGAAGACCCGCAATGAGGACTACACGCGCGCCCTTGAACTGGTGAAGCGTGAGGCCGACTACGCGGGCAGCTGGATCAGCGCGATCGGCACCAAGGACAAGGACCGGGCCCTCGTCAATGCGCGGTTCACCGGGGATCCTGCCCGTCACCAGCGGGAGATCCGCAAGGCGTGGGGCGGTCCGCTGTGTCTGACGACCGCCACGTACGCCAAGGCCCAACTCCGCAAGGTCTCCGAGCAGTTGGGCGGCGATGTGCCGCCGAACCTCCTCAGGGCGGGCATGAGCGACGTACACAACGCGGTGGATGTGCTGCTCCTTGTCGCCACCGACGAGATCCGGAAGGACATGGACCGGCGGTTCGGGGCGGGCGCCGTCCGTCTCACCGGGGCTGCGGGCTTCGACGTCGCTCACGGAGTGCAACACCACGCCGTTCCTCGCGGCCGCGGGCCGGATCACCGTCGCTCCCGAGCGCGGCACCACCCCGCCGACCGCCACGCCGTCCGCCACTCCGTCGGCCTCGGCCACTGCTGCGACGGGCGGGAGCACGCCGACCACCACGACCGGCGCGCTCGCCAGCACCGGCTCCTCCAGCGCCACCTGGTACGCGGCCGCCGCCCTCGCCCTGATCGCGGCCGGCGGTGTGCTCACCGCGGTGCGTCTGCGCCGCCGCTGAGACACCGGGTCCGGCGGGTCCGACCGGCCCGCCGGACCCGTCGGCGCACCGGCTGCGAGGCACTCCCCGTAAATGTGGAGTGGATCTTGCTCCGGATGGCGTAAGGTTGTGTTCATCGACGCGGGGTGGAGCAGCTCGGTAGCTCGCTGGGCTCATAACCCAGAGGTCGCAGGTTCAAATCCTGTCCCCGCTACTGAAGACAGTGGCCCGGCACTCGCAAGAGTGCCGGGCCACTGTCGTATGCCTTCGTCGGCCGCCGCATCGCCCGGTTGGCCGATGGCGATTCGCCGCCCGGCGCGGTTACGGCCAGCCTGGGAAGGGCGCGGTACCGTCCGCAGCCGTGGGCGGACCGGGCAGGAGAGCACCATTGGCGACCGGAGAGCAGCAGGGCGGCTTCGTGGCCCGCCGAGTCGTCCGTGCGCTGCCCGCGCTGATGATCCTGGGCGGTCTGCTCTTCGATCTCACGACTCCGGACCGGTTCACGGCCGTGCCGATGTTCGCGGCCGCGCCGCTGCTCGCCGCTCCGTTCTTCTCCTGGCTCGCCACTCTGCTGACCGGCATCGCCGCTTCGCTGGGCGTGGTCGGGCTGCACTTCTACAACAGCTCGATCGGCGAGATCACGTCCTACACCGAGACCGCCACCGTGCTGACCGTCGCCGGTCTCGCGCTCTTCATCAACACCGTCATCCGGCGCAGCGGTGAGCGGCTCGCCTCCGCGCGCGTCATCGCGGAGACCGCGCAGCGCGCCGTGCTGCCCACGCCGGCCGAGCGGATCGGCGGACTGCAGGTCGCCGCGCGGTACGAGGCGGCGCTCGCGGACGCGTTCATCGGCGGCGACCTCTTCGCCGTGCAGGACACGCCGCACGGCGTGCGGCTGGTGGTCGGGGACGTGCGGGGCAAGGGGCTCGAGGCCGTCGAGGCGGTGGCCGTGGTCATCGGCGCTTTCCGCGAGGCCGCCGAGCAGGAGAGCTCGCTGGAGGGTGTCGCGGAGCGGTTGGAGCGGGCGCTCGCGCGCGAAGGCACCCGGCGGGACACCCTGGACGCCGTCGAGGGGTTCACCACCGCCGTGCTCGGCGAGATCCCGCGTGGCGGCGGGGTGGTGCGGCTGGTGAACCGCGGCCATCCGGACCCGCTGATGCTGTACGCCGACGGCGACCTGGACTTCCTGGAGCCGGCCGAGGCCTCGCTGCCGCTGGGCATGGGCGATCTGGGCAGCTGGCCGGACCGGGCGCAGGAGCATCCGCTGCCGGACGGGGCGACGCTGCTGCTCTACACGGACGGCCTCTCCGAGGCGCGCAATCCGGCGGGGGTGTTCTACGACCCGGGCGAGCGGCTCGGCGGGCGGTTGTTTCCGGGGCCGGAGGAGCTGCTGGACGCTCTGGTCGACGACGTACGGCGGTATACGGGCGGCGGATCGAGGGACGACATGGCGCTGCTGGCCGTCTGCCGGCCCGCGGAGGGACAGCCGGAGCGGCGCCGGACGGTGCCGGTGGTCAAGGCGGATGCGGAGTAGTTGTGCGAGGACTGGTGGGGTGACCTGCACTGTGTGTAGTCGGAGTGGAGCCCTCCGCATAACATTTGATGCACCGTCAGAAATGTGACCAAGTCTGAGGGCCGATCAAGTCGCCCGATTCCGGCTGCTTGTGTCCTAGTTGGTCCCGGCGGAAGTCGTTAACGATCATCCGGAACAGCTTGGAATCCAGACCCCGTGTCTATTAACGTTCGATAACGCAGCGCGGTCGTCACAACCGTCGCAAGAGACGGCACCGTGCGCACGCGCCGAATCCCGCAAGGGAACCGGGGAACCACCACTTGGGGTGAATCGGGTACCTCCTGTCGCACTGGTCGCGGCAGTAGCGCCCGTAGGAGACCTTCCTGCTCCGAACCCGTCAGCTAACCCGGTAGGCGAGAAGGAAGGAAAGGAGTACGCCTCAGTGGCGTCCAACAGGCCTGCCCCAGAAGCACCCTTCACGTCTGACTTCTTCGGCGAAGAGGGGGCGGAGCGGTCGTACGAGGAGTGGAACCCCACCGAGGACTCCGTCCGTCCGGTGCGCGGCAAGCACCGCGTCATCAAGCAGCGCGGCGGGCTCGCCCGCAGCTCCACGGTGCTCGGCGTCGGCGTGATCGCCGCGGTCGGCGCGGGCGGCATCGCCACCGCGCAGGACAAGCCGCCCGTGTCCATCTCGCTGCCCGACGCCATCTCGGACAAACTGCCCGACGCCCAGTCCCTTCCCGGCGTCGGCTCCTTCATGTCCGACTCCGACGAGTCGGCGCCGACGGACGAGCAGACGGCCTCCTCGCTGTCGGCGATGGGCCTGGCCTCCGAGACCGGCTCCGCCGAGGAAGAGAACGGCGCCGGTGAGGCACTGCGCGCCAGGATCCTCCAGCAGGCCGAGCAGCAGCAGGCCACGGTCGACGCCGAGGCGAAGGCGGCAGCGGAGAAGCTCGCCGCCGAGAAGGCCGCGGCCGAGGCGCTGAAGCAGCAGACGGCTGCCGAGGCGGCGGCCCAGGCCGCGAAGGAGAAGGCCGAGGCTGAGGCCAGGGCCAAGGCCGAGGCGGCGCGCCTCGCCGAGCTGGCGAAGAGCTACGCGCTGCCGACCTCCTCGTACACGATCACCTCCACCTTCGGCGAGGCCGGCTCTCTCTGGTCCTCCGGCTACCACACCGGCCTGGACTTCGCCGCGCCGTCCGGCACCCCGATCAAGGCGGTGCACGGCGGCACCATCAAGTCCGCGGGCTGGTCCGGTTCGTACGGCTACCGCACGGTGCTGGAGCTCGAGGACGGCACGGAGGTCTGGTACGCCCACCAGTCCTCGATCTCGGTCAGCGTCGGGCAGAAGGTGACCACCGGCCAGACCATCGGCCGCGTCGGCGCGACGGGCAATGTGACGGGCGCGCATCTGCACCTCGAGGTCCACACGGCGGGCGGCTCGGACATCGACCCGATGGCCTGGCTGCGGGGCAAGGGCCTGACGGTCTGAGTCAAGTCATGCGCTAGGGCCTGTCGTCTGGATCAGGCCCTGGCCGCGGTACTAGCCGCGGTACGGGTTGTAGCCGCCGTAGTCGCGATGCGGCGGCGGCGTCCACACCCGGCCTGTCGCCCGTGCCGCGTACGTCAGAGCCGGGCCGGCCACCTCCTTGCGCTGCCACATGTGGTGCAGCAGCTCCTGCTCGCGCGCCACGAAGTCCGGGCCTGCCGTGCCGCGGTGGGCCCGGTGGCGCAGAAACGCCAGCGACGTCGCGAACCGCTCGTACTCCGACACGGCGTGCGCGGCGGCCGGTCCGTGCGCACGCAGGGCGACATCGCGGGCCATCGTGCGCGCCCGCATCGAGGAGAGCGCGCACGGCTCCGCGTCCGAGAGCCAGCCGGCCGCTGCGTATGCGGGCAGTTCGGTGGATATCGTGCGCAGTTCGCGCTGCCGGCTCCAGATCGTCAGCCAGGTCAGCAGCCCGAAGACCGGCACCATGAACGCCCCGTACACCGCATAGAAGCCCCACGGGCCGAACAGCGACGTCGAGCCGTTCCACAGCGCGTGCATGCCCATCGCGAGCGCGAGGCCG
This sequence comes from Streptomyces sp. NPDC020681, assembly GCF_044334895.1. Taxonomy (NCBI): domain Bacteria; kingdom Bacillati; phylum Actinomycetota; class Actinomycetes; order Kitasatosporales; family Streptomycetaceae; genus Streptomyces; species Streptomyces sp. NPDC020681. The sequence continues at coordinate 759,190 of NZ_JBIRTX010000002.1, forward strand.
AGCAGCGGCAGCGCGACCCGGCGTATCTTCTGGTGCCGCGCGGCGAGTGCGGCGGCCCCGAAGCCCAGGCCGGTCAGCACCGTGAAGAGCGGATGCGCGAACGGCGACATGACGATGCGCACGAAGAACGTCGCCGCGGTCACCGAGGCCAGACCGGAGAAGCCCATCTCCTGGTCCTCGCCGAAGGCGTTGCCCAGATACAGGATGTTCTCGGTGAAGGCGAAACCGGTCGCGGTGAAGCCCGCCACCACGACGCCGTCGACGATGCCCGTGAAGTCCCGTCTGCGGAAGACGAAGATCAGCAGGATCGCGGCGGCCTTCGCGCTCTCCTCGACGATCGGCGCTATCACCGTCGCGCCGAGGGTGTCCGCGCTCGCCGGGTCGGCGGTGGCGGTGGCTATCCAGCGGGTCGCGAAGGAGTTCGCGAGGATCGCGACGAGCGCGGCGGCGAACGCGCCCCAGGCGAACGCGAACAGCAGATTCCGCCAGGGGCCCGGCTCGACCCGGTCGAGCCAGCGGAAGGCCGCGGTGAGCAGCGGCACGGGCAGGGTGGCGAGGCCGATACCGACGAGGAAGCCGTGCGTGCCGGTCTGTTCGCGGACGAGAGCGAGGATGACGAGCCCGGAGAGCGCGAGGAGCGTGATCAGCACCCCGGCCCGGAGGACCTTGCTGTGCCAGAGCCGGGATGCGTTGCGAGGCTTGTACCGCCAGCGGGCACGCTCCGGCACGGCGGCGAGCAGCTCGTCAAGGCGATGCTGCTCGAACGCCGGGACCGCCGGATGCGGTGCGGGGTGCTGCGACGACTCGGACACCCGACGACCCTAACGAGGACCACTGACACCTGGCGACGGTGTCCACAGACCGGCGACGGTTACGAGCCGCCGTGCACGTTCTGACCGGACTCGGAGGCGCGGCGGAACAGCAGGTCGTGCACCTTGTGGCCCTTGACCAGGCCCTGGCCCTCGAACCTGGTCAGCGGACGGAAGGCGGGACGGGGTGCGAAACCGCCGTCCTGCTGGGTGTTCTCGAAGTCCGGATGTGCGGAGAGCACCTCGAGCATCTGCTCGGCGTACGGCTCCCAGTCGGTCGCGCAGTGCAGCAGCGCGCCCGGCTTCAAGCACCGGGCGGCGAGCGTCAGGAACTCGGGCTGGATCAGCCGCCGCTTGTGGTGCCGCTTCTTGGGCCAGGGGTCGGGAAAGTACACGCGCAGGCCGTCGAGCGAGTCCGGGGCGAGCATCTCGCGGAGAAGGATGATCGCGTCGCCGTTGGCGACCCGGACGTTGGACAGTCCGTTGCGCTCCGCGAGACCGAGCAGATTGCCCTGGCCGGGAGTGTGGACGTCGACGGCGAGTATGCCGGTGTCCGGGTCGGCGGCGGCCATCTGCGCGGTGGCCTCGCCCATCCCGAACCCGATCTCGAGGACGACGGGCAGCCCGCCGAACATCTCCTCCAGATCGAGGACGCCGCGTCCGTCGATGTCGAATCCCCAGACGGGCCACAGCCGCTTCAGCGCGTCGCCCTGCCCGGCGGTCACCCGGCTGCGGCGGGGCTGGAAGCTGCGGATGCGTCGCTCATGATGCGACCCGGCGGGGTCGGCGACGGGGCCACCGGGGAAGCGGGGCTCGCTCTTGGCGCGGATGGGATGCGAAAACTCAGACACAGTGCGTCCGATTCTACGGGGACCGGAGGCGCGGGCGGTCCGGTCGGCGCCTGCGGGGGCAGCGGCCTGCGGAGCCAGCGGGCCCGCGCTCGGGCCGCTCCGGTCAGCGAACCGGCGACCTCCGGATACGCGTCGTGGGCGACCCTCCGGTCAGCGGACCGGCGACTCGTTCGGCAGCGACGCCAGGACCCGGCGGGCCACCTCGCGGCCGATCGGGAGCGAGGCCGTCGCGGCCGGCGACGGCGCGTTCAGCACATGGACCGTCCTGGGCGCCTCGCGGATCAGGAAGTCGTCCGCCAGTGTCCCGTCCCGCAGCACCGCCTGCGCCCGTACGCCCGACGCGGCCCGCCGCAGGCCGGACTCGGTCACCGCCGGCAGCAGCCGCTGTACCGCCGTCGCGAACGCGCGCTTCGACAGTGAGCGGTGCAGTTCGCCCGCTCCGTACCGCCAGTGGCTGCGCGCCATGTGCCAGGTGCCGGGCCAGGTCAGCGTCTGCGCCAGCTCCCTGGGCCGGATCGCCGACCAGCCGTAGCCCTCGCGGGCGAGTGCCGGGACCGCGTTCGGACCGACGTGGACGCCGCCGTCGATGCCGCGCGTCAGATGGACGCCGAGGAACGGGAAGGCCGGGTCGGGCACCGGATAGACCAGGCCGCGCACCAGCGAGGGGTCGGTCAGCTCGTAGTACTCACCGCGGAACGGCACGATCCGCATGCCCGGGTCGTCGCCCGCGAGCCGCGCGATCCGGTCGCAGTGCAGCCCCGCGCAGTTCACCAGCGCCCGCGCCCGCAGCACCGTCCCCGCGGCCGTACGCACCGCCACGCCCCAGGGCCGGCGGTCGATGACCGTGACCTCCTCGCCGCACCGGATGTCCGCCCCGGACGCGGCAGCCAGCTGCGCCGCCACCGCCCCGAAGTCGCACACGCCGGTCGTGCCGACCCGGATCGCCGCGAGGCCGCGCACCTCCGGCTCGTACTCCATGATCTGCGCCGGGCCCAGCTCCCGCACCGGAATCCCGTTCTCCCGGCCGCGCTGGACCAGGGTGTGCAGCCGCTGCAGCTCGCCCCGCCCGGTGGCGACGATCAGCTTTCCGGTGACCTGGTGCGCGATGCCGTACTCCGCGCAGAACTTGACCATCTCGGCGGCGCCGCGCACCGCGAACCGGGCCTTGAGCGAGCCGGGCCGGTAGTAGATCCCGCTGTGGATCACTCCGCTGTTCCGCCCGGTCTGGTGGCGCGCGGTGTGCCGCTCCTTCTCCAGGACCGTGACATGTGTGCCGGGAGCCGCGCGCGTGAGGGCATAGGCCGTAGACAGCCCGATGATCCCGCCGCCGATCACGAGCACGTCGCAGTCGAAGCCCGCGCCGCCGTGGCCCTGCCCGAATGCCGTCACCGCGTCACCTCCCACCCCGATAGTGCAGTGGCCCACTGACAATGCAGTTAAACCAGCTGAAACAGGGGTGTGCACTCCGAGACATGCCCGCCGACCCGACTACGCCGGTGCCACCAGCAGCGGACGGGCCCGCTCACGCAGCTCAACGACCCGCGGTTCGTCGCCGTACGGCTCGAGCCGGTGCAGCAGATCCCGCACGTACTCCGTGGTCCGCGCCGAGGAGATACGGCCCGCGACCTCGACCGCGCGGGTGCCCGCCGCGCATGCCGCGTCCAGATTCCCCGACTCCAGTTCGGCGACCGCGCTCACGACAAGCCGCAGTCCGTGCGAGCGCACGAACTCCTCCGTCGGCCGCGACAGCGCCTGCTCGGTGAAGCGGCGTACCTGGCGCGGCGCCTTCAGGTCGCGGTAGCACTCGGCGGCGTCCGCGGCGAAGCGGTCGTAGGAGTAGAAGCCGAGCCAGGTCGGGTCCGGGTCGCCGTCCCGGGAGCGCTCCAGCCAGCCTTCCGCCGCCTTGAGCGCGCCGCCGGCCGCGGCCGCGTCGTTCGCCTTCGCATGCGCCCGCGCCTCCACCAGCCGGAAGAAGCTCATGGTGCGGGCGGTGGCGAGGCCGCGGTTGCGCTCCAGCGCCGCCTGCGCCAGGTCGACGCCTTCGTCGGCGAAGCCGCGGTAGGTCGCTTGGAGTGACATCGAGGCCAGTACATATCCCCCTAATGGGACATCGGCCGCGGCACGTGCCAGACGCAGCGCCTGGATGTAGTACCGCTGCGCCGCCTCCTGCTGGCCGGTGTCGAAGGCCATCCACCCGGCCAGCCTGGTCAGCTCCGAGGTCGCGCCGAACAGCGCCCGGCCCACCTCGTCGGAGTACGCCCCGAGCAGCAGCGGGGCCGCGTCCACCCGAAGGCACTCCGGCACCATCGACGAACGCCAGTCCCCACCGCCGTACTTGGAGTCCCAGCGGCGCGCGTCCTCCGCCGCCTCCCGCAGCTTGGCCACATCGCTGTGGCCGACCCGCGCGGGCGTCTCGTCGGAGGCGTCCGCGGCGTCCGGCGACGGAGCCCGCTCGACCGAGGAGTCGGCGGGCGTTATCAGCCAGCGGGACGCGGGAGTCGCGTAAGCGCTCACTGCGAAGGAACCGGCCAGCGACTGCCAGATGCCACCGCCGCCGGCCCGCCGCCCCGCAAGATCCAGGCGGTACAGATCGGTGGCCGATTTCACCGCCTCGCCCACATCGCGCGGGAAGGCGAGCCCGACCTCGGGGGCCGGATCCGCGTCCGCCAGGCCGATCTCGTGCAGCGGCACGGGCCGGCCGAGCTTGGCGCCGATCGCCGCGGCGATGAGATGGGGCGCGGCGCCCTGCGGCACCATGCCCTTCGACACCCACCGCGCGACGGACGTCTTGTCGTAGCGAAGGGTCAGACCGCGCTGAGCTCCGAGGTCGTTGACCCGCCGGGCGAGACCGGCGTTGCTGATTCCCGCGAGGGCGAGAACGGTGCCGAGCTTTTCGTTCGGCCCGCGTTGCTCCCTGGACATGCGCCACCCCTCGACACACAGACGGCCGCCGCGTCGCTGCCCGGCGCACGGCATTCGTGCTGTGTCCTCCCAGGTGAACAGCTTCCGGATCCCGGCTGCAAAAGCTCCTGGCCGTGCCCTGCGGAATATGCGCGCCCGTGGAGAACATCAGTAAACACAGCGTAGTTCGCCGCATCCCGACCGTTAAGAGGCGGTGTTCCGTATGGCGAGATTGTTGTGTGTCTAACCAGACGGACTGCGGATGGCACCTCGTCATTGTGCTCCCGCTGTGTGGCTGTGCGCCCGTCCGTGCGCTCTGGCAGGCCACTTGGGGGAGCGCTTCCATGAGTGCTGCGTGGGTCGGCCCACTGCGTACTGGAACCAGTGGGCTGGGGGACACCGCCGCCTTCAATCCCCGCGGGTGGCGGACCGGTCCGGGAGGCGAACAGCGCCTCCCGGGCCGTCGTTTGACTGCTCCGGGCCCCTCCGCGAGGCCCTTTTGCCCCTTCCGTCGCCCCTTCGCATGCTCTTCGCGAGCCTCCCCGGCGCCGGAGATTGGCTGAATGACGCCTGTCTGTTGAGTTCCGTTTGTTGGTGTTTGGGTAGGGGCGGCTCATCCGGCCACACGTTGATCTGTCGCCAAATCGCCAATGCCAGGGGCGCGTTCACATTTTTGCGCGCGCTACCCGGAGCCCCTCCTGTGCGCCGCCTTCGTGGCAGCATGTAGCCGAACGGCCGGGGACCTTGGGTGGTCCTGGTTTGTCCACAGCCTGTGGAGGCGGCGATGCGCTGGTTGGTGGGATGGAGCAGTGTCGCCGCGAATTTCGGTACGGCCGGAGCCGTCGGCGCCTCCGAAGAGGGCCGCACCGTGCACCCCGTCGGATCCCAACTCCTGTGGGGCGACCCCGATCCGCTCTGGGCGGTCGGCGACTGGCGGCCCGACGAAGTGCGCGTCGTCACCGTCGACCCCTTCACCAAGCTCGCCGTACTCGGCTGCTGCGCCGCCAGCGACGAGGAACTGCGGGTGGGCCTGTTCGCGGCCCGCGGCGGCGCGTTGCGGCATCTGACGGCCTGGGCCGGCAGCTATACCGCGGTCGCGCAGATCGGCCGGCGCGTCACGATCGTCGGCGATCTCGCCGGAGCGAGACCCGTCTTCTACACCCCGTGGGCGAACGGCACCGCGTACGCCACCGCCGCACTGCCGCTCGCCGACCTGATCGAAGCGCAGCTGGACATCGGGCACTTGGCGGCCCTGCTCGCCTGCCCGGAGACGCCGGAGGCGCTCGCCAACTCGACCCCGTACGAAGGCGTGAAGCGCATCCCGCCCGGTCACGCGCTGATCCTGCGCGAAGGCTCGCGGGAGATCACCGGGTACGAGCCGGTGGCCTCGCTCGCCGTCGCCGCGCCGCAGATCGAGGCGGAGCGTGCGATGGACGGCGTACGGGACGCGCTGATCGACGCGGTACGGGCCAGGCTCACCGCGCCGCGGCACGCACCGGAGATGCCACCGACGGATCCGGGGCCGGTGCCGGGGATGGGGCCCGCGGAGCGCCGTGCGGCCCGCGGCGGCGGCCGGGCCGGGCCCGCGCCGGGCATCGGCGCGGACCTCTCCGGCGGCAGCGCGTCCGGCACGATCGCGCTGCTGGCCGCCGGGCTGCCGGGAGCGCCCGGCACGGTGCTCGGCCATGGCACGGGCGCGGGCGAGCGGCTGCTCGCCGTCACCTTCAACGACCTGACCGAGGACGGCCGGGAGGCCGAACTGGAGCGGGCGCGAGCCATCGCCGAGAACCCGCGGTTGCACCATGTGGTGGTCGCGGCCGGTGAGGAAGGGCTGCCGTACGCGAGCCTGGACGCCGGGCCCCTGACCGACGAACCGGCGCCCTCGCTGGTCACGTCGGAACGCCACCGCGGGCGACTGTCAGCCGGAAGCGCGGACCACTTCACGGGCGCGGGCGCGCGGGAAGTGCTCGACGCGCATCCGGCACGGCTCGCGGATCTGCTGCTGGACCGGCGCAGACGGCATCTGCTGCGTCCGGTCACGGCGCTGGCGAGGGCGGAAGGGCCGTCGCCGCAGTCGCTGTTCATTCCGCTGACGGTGTACCGGGCGGCGCGCCGACTGGCCCGTACGCCGTACCGCACAGGTCTCGAGACCGCGGCCGACCGGTTGCTGGAGGCGAACCGGCTGGGTGCGCCCCGGAACGGCGAAGGGCCCGTGCGGGCGTCCCTGGCCGCCCTCACCTGGTCGCGGCCGGGCCCGGCGGCACGCTGGCTCACGGGCGAGGCGCTTGCTGAAGTATCGGTTCGCCTGGCGGAGGCGGCGACGCGGCCCACGTCCGTGCTGCGGCCGGGCGAGGCCCGGGCCCGGGCGGCGCTGGGCCGGCGGGCGGCGGACCAGCGGATTCTGGAACAGGCAGCGGAGATCCGAAGCCAGCGCCTGCACGCTCCCTTTCTCGACAACCAGGTCGTACGGGCCTGCCGCGACCTGCCCGAATCGCTGCGGGTGCGGCCGGGCGCCCGCGCGGAGATCCTTCGTACCGTGCTCGCGGGCGCGGGCATCCATGACCTGCCGCCGGGCTGGGGCGCGACGACCCACGCGTCCACGACGGCGACGACACGCAAGGGCCTGCGGGCCGCGCTCCCGCATCTGATGGCCCTCTTCGACGCGCCACTGCTGGCGGACGCGGGCCTGGTGGAGGCACGGGTGGTGCGCAAGGCGCTCAGGGCGGCGTCGGAGGGCGAACCGGTCCCGCTGGACGGCCTCGCGGACCTGATCTCGACGGAACTGTGGCTACGGCGGCTGCTGTCCCGCCGCGGCACCTGCTGGACGGGCTCGGCGGCCCCTCGGCAGCGGGCGGTCGCGGGCGGGGTGCCGCCGCGGCCGACGTTGCAGCCGTAGGAGCCGAGGTGCGTTGCAACTGTAGGAGCCGAGGCCGCCGTTGCAGCAGCAGAAGGCCGGCCCCCGGGTCTGTCCTTTCGAACCGGCCGCCGTCATCCGCAGCTGATCTGCGACTGCGCCCAGTCGCCGAGCGCCACCGAGTCGGACGGCGTATACGGCTCCACCACCAGCCGGATCGTCTCCCGGCCCGCGATCGGGACATGCACCGGCACCGCCGCGTCGCCTCCGCGCAGCACCGGTGAACGCCACAGCCGCGTCCCGTCCCCGTACACGGAGAACCGCGCCGCGCCCCGGCCCAGTGTCAGGTCGTCGATCCCGGCCATCGCGTCATACGAGGAGCACCGGCGATTGAGGTCGATGGTGACCGACGACCTGGCGCGCACGGTCACCCCGTGCCCGTACCGCGTGCCGTCGATCGACATGCCCCATCGCTGCCAGAGCCAACTGCTCTCGCCGAGGCGCATCTCGGGCCCGGTGTGGTCGCCGAACACGCTGTATTCCAGCCGGTTGATCTGGTAGATCCGCGGCTCAGGCGCACGCGTCGGCGTCGTGCTGGGCGCGGGCGGCGTCGGCTTCGGCGTGGGGACGGGCGGGGCCGGAGGCTGGGGCTCGGCGGGCGTCTGAGACGGCGGCGGCGTGGGAGTGGCCTCCGGTGTCGTCGGCGTCGGCGTCGGCGTCGGCTGCGGCGAGGGCGAGTTCGCCGGCGCAGGCGGCTGGGCCGCGGGCGGGGCCGGCGGCTCCGGCTCCTGCGACGGCGCGGGCTGCTGCGGCACGACGGGCTGTGCGGCCGGCGGCTTGGCCTGTGGTTTCGGCGCGTCCTTGGGGTCGCCGGAGAGTGCCCACACCAGCCCGGCGGCCGCGGCGGCGGCAAATGCCGCCGCGATGGCGGCCTTCGCGGGCGCGCCGAGTCCCTCCGACGCCGCGGCCCCACCGGCCGTACTTCCGGAGGCACCCGACGAACTGCCCGTGGCAGCGGCGGCCGCACCGGCTCCGGCCGCTCCCGCGGCGCCGCCCGCGACGATCCCGGCGGCTTTGAGCGAGTAACCGGCGGCGAACCAGCCGATGACGGCGACCGGCAGCAGGGCCGGAATCCCGGCGTTGACATGGGCCAGCTCGCCCGCGGCCAGCCGGCACTTGGCGCACTCCTCCAGGTGGGCGCGAAGTCCCCGCTCGGCGCGCATCCGCAGGCCGCCGCGGGCATACGCGCCCAGCCGGTCGGCGTACCGCGCGCAGTCGCCTCCCGAGGTGAGCGAGGTGCTCACATGGGCCTGCAAATAGGCCTGCTTGAGGCCCTCACGGGCCCGACTGGCCAGCACCGCCGTCGCGTTGGCGGTCAGCCCGAACAGCGGCGCGACCTCGCTCGGCGACTCCTCCTCCACGGTGGTGTGCCACAGCACGGCCTGCCAGCGCGCGGGCAGCGAACGGAAGGCCTGCATGGCGAGCGACTGCTCCGCCTCGTGCATCGCGCGGACATCGGCGCCCAGATCGAGGGTGTCGTCGGTCGCGGTGTCGGTGCTGCGGGCGGACTGCGCGGCGAACACCGCGAAGTCATCGACCAGTTGCTCCCGCTTTGCCGTTTTCGTCCAGGCTGCGGCGACCCGCCGTACTGTCGTGAGCAGATACGCCCGCACCGCCTGCTCGGGCCCGGAACCGCCGCGCACGGCCTGCAGCGTCCTCGTGAACACCTCGGCCGTCAGGTCGTCGGCGGTGTGCGCATCCCGGCAGCAGGTGCGCGCATACCGGCGGACGGCGTCCGAGTGGCGGCGGAACAACTCCTCGTAGGCGCTGTCCTCGCCGTCCCGCATCCGCTGGATCAACTGGGCGTCCGACTGCGGCAGTTCGCGGGCCGGCGGAAGTGCGGATGAGCCTGAGCCGCCCTCGCGCTGCGGCGGCACCGCAGGGACGCCCGCACCACCCGCGCCCGCAGCGGCGCCACGCGATCCCGGAACGCCTCTCCCGCTCGACGAACCGCTCGGTCCGCCCTGGCTCGGCACCTGCCGAGAGGGCAGCCCGGCAGCCTCCGCACCGCCGAGTGACTCGTCCCGTGCGTCCCGTGCGCCTCGTCCGTCACCGCTCATCGCGGAAGCCCCCGTCAGCACCTTCAGACCCGAACACCGGGCAAGCGTGCCACAGAGCAACTGCACACCAAACCCTCATCTGCCCCAACCACTCATCCGAGGAGACATTCGCGAATCCGACCCGAATCCGAGCGCGATCCATCACTCGATTGGGGAAGATTCAACGAACCTTACGCCGGAGTCAGTTGGCGGTGCAGATGAAGTGGTCACAAAGGCGACGGCCATGGCGAGAGGGTGGCCCTCACGCCGACCGCGGCCGCAGACCCTCCAGCAGGATGTCCAGCAGCCGTGCCGAAGCCGCCGCCTGCTGCGCAGCATCCGGCAGCGAGGGCGCGGCCGTGGCTATCACCAGCAGCACATCCGCCACGGTCACATCCCCGCGCAGCTCACCGGCCGCCCGCGCGCGGTCGACCAGCTGGCCCACGACCTCCAGCAGATCCTCCGCTCCCGTGCCCTCCTGCTCGTCCGCCGGAGCCGGACGCTGGCCGACGACCCGCAGCTCGGGCGGTGCGCCGGTGCGCTGATGCGGCACCCGCGACACGTCGTCCCGTGCCACCACCGTCGACTCGTCGGACTCCACGCCCACCCGCAGCACTTGCGGCGGCAGCAGCCGGCCCGCGCCCGAAGCCACCGACGTACGCAGGAAGCGGGAGAGGGCCGACCACGGCTCCTCCTCCTGCCCCAGCGCAGTACGCGCCTGCTCGGTCAGCCGGGAGGTCTCCTCCTCGGCTATCCGGCGCACCAGCACGTCCTTGCTCGGGAAGCGGCGGTACACCGTCCCGACGCCGACCCTGGCCCGGCGCGCCACGTCCTCCATCGGCGCCCCGTAACCCAGCTCGCCGAACACCTCGCGAGCGGCCCTGAGCACATGCTCGAGATTGCGCTGCGCGTCCACCCGCAGCGGCGCCGAGCGGCTGACCGTGCCCGATCCCGCCCGCCCGTTACCACCGCTGCCCACGTGCCCGCCGTGCCCGTCCGTAGCCGAAGCCGAAGAGACGGCGGCCTGCCAATGCGAATCCTGAATGGTCATACGCGTTCCCCCGGTCACTGTGTCTCCCCCCGGAGACCTCCCCACATGGTCCGCCGGGCGTGCCTTGACCGGGCACCCCGACGAGGTACGAACATAGTTGAGCCAGGGTCAATTCAGAAGGGGGTAGTTCCGCACGGTGAGTCCTCCGATCGGAGCAAGGACCGGAAGGTTCCCGATTACGCCCCCTCGTACCACCCCCCTCGCCTGCCCTGACCTGCAAACCTTCCGCCTCGCTCGTGAGCCGGTCGACACCGGGCACGGCAAAGCCTCCGGTCACACAATTTGCCGGGGCTGTGGACAAACGCCTGAGGGCGTTGCGTCATGGGATGGTGAAGGCTGCTAACTCCCGGGGGACGACCCCCGGCACCCCGCCGAGCACGCGCATTCTCGTCGTCGGCGGCGGCTACGTCGGGATGTACACGGCACTGCGTCTCCAGCGAAAACTGAAACAGGAGCTGGCACGCGGCCAGGTGGAGATCCAGGTGATCACCCCTGACCCGTACATGACCTATCAGCCCTTCCTCCCGGAAGCGGCCGCCGGATCCATCTCACCGCGCCATGTCGTGGTTCCGCTGCGGCGGGTACTCGACAAGTGCAAGATCCTCATCGGCGAGGCGAGGTCCGTCGACCACGCCAAGCGCACCGCGACGGTCACCACCCTCGCCACCGAGGAAGAGGGCACGGGCCCGGTCGAGATCACCTACGACGAACTGGTCATCGCGCCCGGATCGATCTCCCGCACCCTCCCGGTCCCGGGCCTCGCGGAGTACGCCATCGGCTTCAAGACGGTCGAAGAGGCCATCGGCCTGCGCAACCACGTCATCGAGCAGATGGACATCGCCTCCTCCACCCGCGACCCCGCGATCCGCGACGCGGCCCTGACCTTCGTCTTCGTCGGCGGCGGCTACGCGGGCGTCGAGGCACTCGCCGAACTCGAGGACATGGCCCGCTACACGGCGCGCTACTACCACAACATCAAGCCCGCCGACCTGAAGTGGATCCTCGTCGAGGCCAGTAACCGCATCCTCCCCGAGGTCGGCGAGGAGATGGGCAAGTACGCCATCCGCGAACTGCGTTCACGCAACATCGACGTACGCCTCGACACCCGGCTGGACTCCTGCGAGGACCGGGTCGCCGTGCTGAGCGACGGCAGCCGCTTCCCGACCCGGACCGTCGTGTGGACCGCGGGCGTCAAACCCGCTCCCATCCTCGGCGCCACCGACCTGCCGCTCACCGAACGCGGCCGCCTCAAGTGCACCGCGCTGCTCACCGTCGCGGGCGTCGACCACGCCTGGGCGGCCGGTGACGCCGCTGGGGTCCCGGACGTCACGTCCGGCGAGCCGGGCAAGGAGACCGCGCCCAACGCGCAGCACGCGGTGCGCCAGACGAAGGTGCTCGCCGAGAACATCGTGGCCTCGCTGCGCGGCGAACCGCTCAAGGAGTACGCCCACAAGTACGTCGGCTCCGTGGCGTCCCTCGGCCTCCACAAGGGCGTCGCGCATGTCTACGGCCGTAAGCTCAAGGGCTATCCGGCCTGGCTGATGCACCGCACGTACCACCTGAGCCGCGTGCCCACCTTCAACCGCAAGGCCCGGGTGCTCGCCGAGTGGACGCTGGCCGGACTGTTCAAACGCGAGATCGTCTCCCTCGGCTCGCTGGAGCATCCGCGCGCGGAATTCGAACTCGCCGCAGGCGGCAAGCGTCCCGGTCACGGTCCCGACGGCGGACCCAGGCACAGGCCGGTCAGCGGGCCTGACGAGAGCCCCAGAGGGAAGTAGACAACGAGGACTGTCAGTCCGGTCGGTCACACTGGACGTGTGACCATAGGTGGGCTCACACCTGCACAGAGTGACCCTTGGCGACAACCATTGAGGCTAGAAAGTCAGTGAACTTCACGCGTTGGAGCTCAAGGCTCCCCGGTACGCAACGTCGAGCCGCAGCGCGGAGGACCGGCCACGGGATCTCCCCGGCACAGCGGGGTGAAGGCTCGGTGCCCGCGGCGCGCGGTGAGTACGGACAGCAGCCGGAGACCCTGCCCGACGCGCCCGACCTCGAGGACTTCCCGGTCCGCGAGATCCTCGGCCGGCTGCCCGCCCTGGTCGCTCTCGTATACGGCACCGAGCACCGCATCGCGTATGTCAACGACGCGTACGCCGGTGCCTTCGGCCCCCGCCCGGCCGGCGCCCGCGCCGCCGACACGTGCCCCGAGCTCACCGAACTTGGCCTGTTCCCGCTCATGGACCAGGTGCTGCGCAGCGGCAAGCCGCGCACCGTGAAATCCCGCAAGGTCCGTGGCGGCGGCTCGTACACCGTCACCTGCCTGCCCGCGGAGAGCCCCAAGGAAGGCGGCGGAGTCCTCGTCTTCGCCGCCGACGTCACCGATCACGCCGAGGCCGCAGAGCGGCTGCGCGCCAGCGAGCGCCGCCACCGCGAGACCGCCGTGACCCTCCAGCGGTCCCTGCTTCCGCAGGGGTTGGAGCAGCCGGACGATCTGCGCATCGCCGCGACGTACCAACCGGGCGGCACGGACGCCGCGGTCGGCGGCGACTGGTACGACGTCATCACTCTCGGCGCGGGCCGTACCGCGCTCGTCATCGGCGACGTCATGGGCCGTGGCGTGCGCGCCGCCGCCGTCATGGGCCAGCTCCGCACCGCCGTACGGGCCTACGCCAGGCTCGACCTGCCGCCGCACGAAGTGCTCCAGCTGCTCGACGGGCTGGCCGCCGAGATCGACGCCAGCCAGATCGCCACCTGCGTCTACGCCGTCCACGACCCGAACGAGGGCCGGCTCGTCTACGCCTCCGCGGGCCACCTTCCGATCCTCGTGCGCGACGCGGACGGCACGGTCCGCCGCGCCGCGGACCCGACGGGCCCACCGCTCGGCACCGGCGGTTGGCTCCACACCTCCGAGACCATCGCCCTCCCGCCCGGCTCCAGTGCTGTCCTCTACACGGACGGTCTGGTCGAGCGCCGCGGCGAGGACATCGACGAAGGAGTGGCAGCCCTGGAGCGCGCGCTGTCCGGAGCGAGCGGCATGCCCCAGGTCGTCTGCGACCGGCTCATCCGCTCCCTGGGAGTGACCGCGGAGCACGACGACGACGTCGCCGTCCTCGTCGTCCAACACCCCACGCGTACGGGCGGGGCGGCCGAGCTCTTCCACAACGCCGCGCTCGACCTGCTCGGCGGCGTCGAAGCCGCACCCCGCGCCCGCGCGTTCGCCTCCGGAGTCCTCGCCTCCTGGCGCTTCTCGCCCGAGCTGCACGACCTCGGCGTACTGGCCGCCAGCGAACTGGTCGCCAACTCCCTCCAGCACGGCACTCCGCCCATGCGCCTGAGGCTCCGCCGTACCGATCGCCGGCTGATCATCGAGGTCACCGACGGCGACGACCATCTCCCGCGCCGCCGTCGCGCGGAAACAGAGGACGAGGCGGGCCGCGGGATTTCCATCGTCGCGACGATCGCCTCGTCCTGGGGGAGCCGCCGCACTCCGGGCGGCGGCAAAGCTGTCTGGTGCGAGTTCGCCCTGCCGGACCAGCTACCGGCCTAGCCGGCCGCTGCCCGCTTTAGGCAGCGGTCTCCAGCTGTTCCGTCGGCTGGTGCCTGGCCACGACCCGCGACCTCGACACGAGCGACGGCTTGTCCTGTACGGGCGTGAGCCGCTTGCCCAGACGCAGCGCGAGCACGGTGATGCCGAGCGAGAAGAGCACAAACGTCACGATGTACGGACCGTGCAGCGCGGCTCCCATCGGCCCGCCGACGGCCGGACCGACCGCCAGCGCGAGCTGCTTGACCAGAGCGAATGCCGAGTTGTACTGCCCGACCATCGACTCCGGCGCCAGATCGGCGACCAGCGGCGCGACGGTCGGCGACAGCATCGCCTCGCCGAGCCCGAAGAGCGCGTACGTCGAGATGAACGCGGCCGTCGCCATCGCCTGGCTGCCGTGCCCGAGGCCCGCGTAACCCGCGGCGAGCCACGCCACGGTCCAGATCAGCCCGACCGCGGCGATCACCTTGGTCCGGCTGCGCCGCTCCACGAATTTCAGCACCACGAACTGCGCGACCACAATCACCGCGGTGTTGGCGGCCAGCGCCGTACCGAGGGTCGAGGGCTCGATCCCGGCGGCCTCCGTGCCGTACGCGGCAAGCCCGGACTCGAACTGTCCGTAACAGGCGAAGAACAGCACGAACCCCAGCACGCACAGCTGGACCATCGCCCGGTTTCCGAGGATCGCGCGCATCCCGCCCCTGGCCTTGGCCTCGTCGTTCGCGGGCCGTGACTCCTGGAGCGTGAGCGCACGCGGCAGCCGCACAGTCAGCGCGATCCCGGCGAGCACCAGGAACATGGCGGCCTCGATGCCGAACAGCAGCAGGAAGCTGCCGGGCCGGCTCTCGTCGACGATGTGCCCGCCGATCAGACCGCCGATGCCGAGCCCCAGGTTCTGCAGAAAGAACTGGGTGGCGAACGCGCGGGTACGCGTCGAAGCGTCCGAGGACCAGACGATCATCGTGGCGAGCGCCGGCTGCATCACGGCCGTACCGGCCCCGAGCAGCGCCGCGGACATCACGACGGTCGGCACACTGCCCGACAGCCCCATCGACGCGGCGCCCGCGGCGGCCAGCAGCGCGGCCCCGACCAGCACGGGCAGCGGCCCCCGCCGGTCGATGACCCGCCCGGTAAAGGGGAGGGCGACAAGCGCTGCCATTGCGAAGACCGCGAGGACGGCACCTGCCGTCGTCGCGCCCAGATCCCGCACCTGCGCCACGTAGACGTAGAGATACGGAACCGTGAAACCGAGTCCGAACGCGCTCAGCGCGTTTCCTGCCTGGATCCGGCGCATCGCTGCACCCATCACCCTGCTCACCACTCACCTGCCTCGAGATGTCGAAGAACCGAAGGGACCCGAAGGAGTCCTAAGTACTGAAGCCTGAAGACTTCAGACGTAAAGTTAGAACCTCAACAATACACAGTGAAGGACTTAGACGCCAACGCGTACCATGCGATACTTCGACGCATGCCGACCGCGACCCCTGAGGTCCCCGAACCGCCGGGCCCCGCCCTCCAGGAGCCGAGCCTCGACGAGCAGATCGCGGCCTATCAGCGAGAGTTCGGCGACCTGGATCCGCAGGTCGAGGAGGTCGTCTCGGCACTCGGCCGGCTCAACCGCCGCATGAACGTCGCGTACGGCCGCCAGCTCGCCACCCTCGGCATCAGCAACGCCGAGTGGGAGGTCCTGAAGAGCCTGGTCCTCGCCGGCGCCCCGTACCGGATGGGCCCCGGCGAACTCGCCAAGCGCCTCGGCCTCACACCGGCCGCGATGACCCACCGCATCGACCGCATGGCGAGCGAGGGCCTGGTCACCCGCGACCGCGACGAGAACAACCGGGTACGCGTGATCGTGGAGCTGACGGACGAGGGCCGTACGAAGTGGCTCGAGGCGATGCGCATGGCCACGCACTTCGAGGAGGACCTGCTCCAGGACCTCTCGGCAGACGAACGGGGAGTGCTCGGCGAACTCCTGATCCGCGTCCTGCGCCGGGTGGAGCACGCACAGCCGGACGCGGGCGGACGGCTCACGGACCTGGACTAGGGCGGGCCCGAGTGCGGGTGCGGGCGCGCGCGTGAGCCCCCGCGTGGGGTGAAGTTGACACACCCTTCATCCGTCCGTAAGGTTCTTCGAGTTGTCACGGGGCCGGAACGGTTCTGCGACGGCCAACTCCCGCCGCGAAATGCGGCATCCAACTCTGCACGGACTCCCAGCCGGGATGTATTTCGGCATGCCGAAATACATTTCGAAGACTCGATTATGAGTCGCCCGGGAAATCCGCTAGAGTTTGGGCGTCGGAACGGCTCAAGGGCCGGAATGACAACCCGAGTTCGACCGGGAATCAGGCCCGAAAGGTTCTGATAGAGTCGGCACCGCCGGAAAGCCGAAAGGCTGGAAAGCGAAACCCGCCGGCCGGGAATCGGACACGAAAGAGTCTGATAGAGTCGGAAACGCAAGACCGAAGGGAAGCGCCCGGAGGAAAGCCCGTGAGGGTGAGTACGAAGGAAGCGTCCGTTCCTTGAGAACTCAACAGCGTGCCAAAAGTCAACGCCAGATATGTTGATACCCCGTCCATCTTCGGATGGTCGTGGTTCC